>JAYVPJ010000001.1:0-10948 GCA_043757445.1 Pirellula sp.
CGATCGTTGTGGCAGTGTCGCTCCGCGACACTGAATTGCCGAGTCGCGGAGCGACGTCGGCTACATGTTATGCCAAAATACTTCTTCACGAGTGCTTATCTATGTTCATTTGTTTTGTTCGAAACCAATGCGTACGTGCTTAGAATTCAAGATGCCGGTCGCCTTGGACTGCGTCAAGGTACAGCCGTCGCCTGCGGCTCGGGGTTAAACGAGGTACTGCCGTAGCCTACTGCGAGCTACCCATCCGACGGGCGAATTACCAATCCAATTGACTTGGAAAGTACTCCGCGATCAACTCTTCATAGAATGGTCTCAAGGCCGTCACGTCCATCCTCTCGTCCCTTTTCGTATACAGATCGTACTGATTGAAATCGTTTACCCAAACAAACATCTCCCGATCGCGATCGTTCAACAACTGTTCATACGCATGCTCTCGGTGAATCGGATAGCAAGAGTGGTAACGAATCATGTACAACCCTGGCAAAGGCAAATAGTCCTTGACCACATGGTACAAATATTCATCGTGCCCCCAAGACAGCATGACTTGATCGAGCCCGCAGCCCAATTCGTAGATGCCTAACTCGGTTTGGTAATGAGTATTGTGAAAATCCTCGTTGGCTTGGAAGGCATCGTAAAAAACAATCCTTTCCGAGTAGCGGCAACCCACCGGAAAGGTATCGCCGACGACTGCCCACTGCGGTTCATCCCACAAGCATAAAATCTTTCCCAGATCGTGGATGAGGCCGGTGAGAATGTACCAACGCGGCCGACCCGCTTTACGAATGGCTTCGGCGGTTTGTAGCAAATGCTCGATCTGAGGCAAGTCAATATCTGGATCGCTATCATCGACGAGCGTGTTCAGGTACTCCATCGCGTCCCAAATGCTCATTCGACGTTTGTTGAGCGCGAGATACTGTTCGCGTTTGTTTTTCACAAAGTCGAGAGTTTGGAATTGATGATTCAATCGATAAAACTCGTTGACGCTTGGCCTAGCTTCGGCAGCGTAATTACGGAACGAAGCCGCGGCAACCGTTGTCGGCTCTGGATAACGCCGAAGTAGATCATCCTCCCATTGATCCAAGCTAACCAAGGGACGATCGTTCGTTGAGTTGTTGGATTGCATGGATACGATTCCGGTTTGGTGTTTAGTTTGCTTCGTCCCAAGTGGCACGCATGGAAGCTGTGATTTTTTGTGGGCGAGTCGCTCTGCGACTTGCGCCAATTTTAGGAGTCGATCATAACATGGGCCGAAGACCGTGGGCTAGCGCCATTTGGCTAATCAGCCGCGGGCGCGCTCGCGTCCGGCTTAGCCCGACTTAGGCGAGCGGCAGAATCAAACATACCAAGTGGCATGGGCATCCCTCCCATGTTTTGACGGGCGAGACGCCCGTGCAACGAGTTGGCTACGGTAGGATTTCAACTGCCCATCGACTTAGGATCGACGCCTAATTTTATTCTTGTCTTCGGTTGCGAAATTGATCGATCGACACCGCCGCGATAATGATAATCCCGATCATGATATCTTGCGTCGCATTGGCAACCCCCAATTGATCGCAGCCACTCGAAATGACCCCCATGATTGTCGCTCCCGCTAACGTACCAAGCACCGAACCGCGTCCGCCAATCAGACTGCCACCGCCAATCACAACCGCCGCGATAAACTTCAGCTCTTTGCCGATGCCTTCGCTGGGATTGGCCATTCTCAGCAAGGAAAACGAGTAAAGCCCTGCAATGCCAAATAACATCCCCGCCAACGCATAAACGTACACCTTCGTCGCAAACACGTTGACTCCGCATAGCCGAGCAGTCGCTTCGTTTGAACCAACGGCAAGCACATGCCGGCCAAAAACGGTTAATGACAAAATAATCGCGACGACCACCGAAATCGTCAACGCGAACCAAACGCCACTTGGAATATTCGGCAACCATCCATACCAATGTGGTGGTGCCGTTGACGTAAATTTGGAAAGCCATTCCGGGATCCGCTGACGATCGACGAATACCGTCGAACTGTTTGCCAAGTGCTTCGCAATCCCTAGAAAAATGGTCATCGAACCCAACGTCACGATGAAAGGCGGAATGCGAAGGACACCGATTAACAATCCATTGCACAGTCCACACGCTGCCCCTGTTCCGACGGCCGCAAGGACCGACACAGATACCGGGCAATCGGCATTCAATGTACAAGCTAGCACGGTCGCGCAAAGCATACTCGCTGTTCCAGCAGACAAATCGATGCCGCCCGTCATGATGACCAACGTCATACCCAACGCCGCTACTGCCACGGGTGCCGTAAATACCAAAATGACACGCGCATTGCGGATCTCGATAAAACGCCCCTGGCCCCAAACTTGGTCCGCAATTGCAAAGCCCGCCACGACGACAACCAGCGCTAGGAGTGGCCCAAGGCGTTCCATCCAAATTTGCCAACTCGAAAGCAAAGGAGCTTTTTTTTCAAAGGTCTCAATAGGTGGTGAACTCACGCCGTTTCCTTCTGCTCGCTTTCGGTAGCTACGGCTACGCTCAGGACTTCGCTCTCGGTCCAATCGCAAGCCCGCCGTACCTCGCGAAGCTTCCCCCGAGACATGACCCCAACGGTATCGCAGACTGCCAACAGTTCCGGCATGTACGAACTAACAAAGATGATACTCTTGCCCTCACTAGCAAGCTCCCCCATGAGTCGGTAAATCTCTGCTTTTGTTCCGACGTCAATGCCCCGCGTTGGCTCGTCTAAAAGCAAAACACCGGCGTCTTGGTGAAGTACTCGTGCGATGGCAACCTTCTGTTGATTTCCGCCGGACAATTGACCTATAGGTTGTTCCGGACCTCGAGCCTTAATTGCCAACCGCGACATCCATTTGCTAACTGCCACCCGCCGACGCGCTAGCCTCAACAGCCCCCCAACACTGTATCGGTGGATGGCGGAGAGGGTCAAATTGTCAGCGATCGAAAGCTTCTGGGCCAAGCCTTCCCCTTTTCGATCTTCAGAAACCAAGCCAAACCCTGCCGCAATCCGGGCTTGGGGGCGTGCAGCTGGAAAACGGCCGTTCAATTGGACTCGCCCTCGCTCAACGCGATCAAGTCCAAACAAACATCGAAGTGTTTCCGTTCGACCCGCCCCGATCAAGCCAAATAGTCCCAGAATCTCTCCACTCCGCAACTGAATGTTGACACCGCTAGGCACCTTGCGTCCCGCTAGTCGGTCCACTGTTAACATTGGCTCACCCATCGCATGAGGCACCTTAGGAAAAAGATTCCCGACGCTACGACCTACCATCGAAGATACGATTTGCTCATCGCTCGTGTCGGACAGCAAGCCCGTGCCAGCTGTTTCGCCATCCCGAAGCACCACGTATCGCGAAGCGATTTCACGTATCTCCTCCAGAAAGTGGCTGATGTAGATGATGGCAAGTCCCTGATCCTGCAATCGCTTGATGACCAAAAACAGATGTTGCACATCATGTCGTGTCAACGAACTAGTCGGCTCGTCAAAGATCATGACTCGCGCGTCTGATACCAACGCTCTGGCGATCTCCACAACTTGCTGCACTCCGATCGACAACGATCCAACCTGGCGCTGTGGATTCAAGTCAGCGTGCCCAAGAAGGGCTAAAGCGCGACGCACCTTGTCTCGTTGCTCACTCGTTCTCACAAATCCAAAATGACTTCGCTCGCATCCCAGCATGATATTGTCTTCAACCGACAAATCGCGAGCCAGATTCAGCTCTTGATAAATCATGGCAACTCCGGCTCGTCTAGCGTCGACAGGCCGCGTAGGATGAAAAGCCTTAGCATTCAAAAGTAGGGATCCGGAATCGGGTGAGTGCGCACCTGAGAGGATTTTCATCAGAGTACTCTTGCCCGCTCCGTTTTCACCAATCAACGCGAGCGTCTCGCCGCCGAATGCTTCGAGCGACACATCGCGCAGGGCTTGAGTAGCGCCAAAGCGTTTGGCAATTCTTTCCATGACTAACAAAGGAGAAGATTTGTCGATAGTTTCTTGCATGTGACTCACGTAAGCACGACGGCAGAAGTGCTTTGATTCGATCGTTGTGGCAGTGTCACTCCGCGACACTGAATTGCCGAGTCGCGGAGCGACGTCGGCTACATGTTATGCCAAAATACTTCTTCACGCATGCTTAGGTCCGGCTGTCCTCAACCGGACGTTCATTGAAACAACAAACTCAGCGAGTCAGTCTGAGGACAGGCTGACCTACACGTACTCTCTACTGCCCATGCTGAGCCGGACGCAGCAAACGATCGTAGGGCGGCTTGGACTGATTGTCCGGCGTTGCAACATACTCGCCCGTCGAAATCACTGGCTCGACATCTTCTTTGCGAAGGTGCTTTGCCAACGCGAGAACCGATTGTCGTCCCATTTCAAACGGGTCTTGCAACATGATACCAGCGACCGTATTTTCGCTCATGCCACGGATCAACGTATCGCTAGGATCAAATGCGACGAACTTCACTTTGCTGGCCAGTCCCGTTTGCGCGAGCGCCTCCAGCACGCCATTGCAATTCGGTTCACATACCGCAAAGATGCCGGTCACCTGGTCTCGGTATTTGTTCAACAACTGCGTGGCCTTAGCCAAGGCCTCTTCCGTTTTGGTGCCCGCATATTGGTCCGACGAAAGCACCTCAATTCCTTTTTCTTCAGCCATCGCTTCCAAGAATCCAACTTCACGTTGCTCGGTGCTTTCGCTGCCTGGGTTGTAACGCAGCAAGATCACTTTGCCTTGATGTCCAATCGCATCAGCTAAACATTTGCCTGCCAAGACCCCACCTCGATGATTGTCTGTCGCGACATAGCTTACGATCTTAGGGCCCTTGCCCAGACCGCTGTCAAAAATGACCACAGGGATGTTTTCTGCGTTGGCTTCCGAGACCACGTCCATCAACGATTGCGAATGATTTGGGGCAAGCACGATTCCATCCACTCGATTGGTAATAAAATTCTTTACAACTGCAATTTGGCCAGAGGTATCGGCCTCTGTCTCTGGCCCCTTCCAAAGAACTTCTATGTTGCCTTGTTCTTTTGCAGCAGCTTCAGCGCCCGCGTGTACCGACCGCCAAAACTGATGGCTCGTACCTTTGGGTATCACCGCGATTCGAAGCTTGCCCCCCTTGGTTCCGCTAGTCGGTGTGTTCTGATTGGATGGCGACTTATCACAGCCGGCCATAGGAAAAAGCATCAAGCAAAAAATGCACGAAATCAATTTGGCAACACGCGAGAGACGCAGCATAAATAGGTACCTTGTGGTTTATGTAAATGTCGTTTAGCCCCGAGTCGCAGGCGACGGCCGTATCCCCACGCCGTCGGCAGTACAACCGCTGTCGGCAGTAAAACCACGCCGTCGCCTATGGCTCGGGGTTAAACGAAAACGCGAGTCATCGGCACGAGCGATCACTCCTCGGTTGACTACTTAAAATCACCAGCCCGAAGGATCACTAGTTTTTTCGGGTCGATGAACTTTTGGAACGCTTCGCGAACATCCTCGGCTTTCAAATTCGCGATTCGAGCTTCTTGCTCTGCATTAAACGCAAAGGTTCTCCCCAAATTCAAATTCGAACTCAATTGACCAGCGATCGATTGATCGGCAGATCGCGATATCTTCAGGGACTCCAAGAACGCTTTCTTCGAGTCCGTCATCTCCAACTCGGTCGGTCCATCCTTGATAAAACGTTTTAGCTCCTCCATCGCCGCGACTTCGACCGCATCGACATTGCCAGGATTCGTAATCGCATTGATAGTAAATCTCGCATCCGAACCTCGCGATGGAATGCTGATAGAACTAGTGACGCCATAGGAAAGTCCTTCTTTTTGTCGAATGCGATCACCGAGCCGAGATGACAAAGTCCCTCCGCCAAGGATGAAGTTGCCAATCTCCAGTGGAATGCTCGATGGCGATTCATCGTTCATGGTGAACGATAGTCCGGTCAAGAAAACTGCGTTGGCCTTGTCCGGCGTGACAATGTTGTCTTTGGCGCCTACCACATCGGTCTTGGCTGTTCGCTCGATCGATTTATAACTGGTTCCAGACTTCCAGTTGTTTAGAATTTTCTCAATGGCTGGAACGACTTTCTCGGGTTCAAAGTCACCTACGATCCCAATCTCAACCGTGCCCGCTGAGAGTTGTTTGTTGTAGATATCGACGACTTGTTCCAAGCTGACCGCTTTGACATCTTCGATGCTTTCGCTCATCGTCGGCACATATCGCACGTCCCCTTTGGAATAGAGCGAAAGAGATCGAGCCAGTTGGTTCCCTGCGAGAGCGGCTGGGTCGTTAAGCATCTCCGTCATGCGCGTCGAATTCCTCAGCTTCATCTGTTCGAACTCATCGTTGGTAAAGGCAGGGCTCCTCAAGACTTCGCCTAGCAATTCAATACCCGCCACGAGTGATTCTCGCTTGGCTGTAACGGTCAAACCAAGTTGGCCAGCCGATCCACCACCGCCTCCACCGCCTCGGCCACCACGCCCGCGGCCGCCGGCACCACCTCCCGCAAAAATTTGAACTCCTAGCGCATCCATCTTCTCCTGCAACGCTTGTCGGTCCATTTTCTTTGTTCCCGTCATCATGAGCATTGGCAACATTCCGGCTGCCGTATTCATGCCCTTAAGCGAATCTTCATTGCCGTAGTGCAGCGTCATGGAAAAGGCTACCGTCTCTCCACGATTCTTCTTGGGAATCATCGCGACCTTGATTCCGTCGACGTCCATTCGCTTGGTTCGAGCATCCAGGTTTTCTGGGGTCGGATCGAACGATTCACCCGCGAGACCTGCCGTTCCACCTTTGTAGTCTTTGACCATGTCTACGATCGAGGTCACTGCTGGCACCGTCAGTCGTTGAGGCGCGTCCGCTGGAATGAACATGCCAACAGTACGGTTATGCTTCTTGAAGTATGTCTTAGCAACACGATTGACTTCTTCTGGCGTAACTGCAGCGAGTCTATCCCTCTGCAAAAAGAACAAACGCCAATCACCAAGAGCACTGGCTGAGCTCAACGTTTGAGCCATAAATGCTGCATTCGACAAAGTTTGTTCGGTTCGGCGTTTAGCACGAATCTTAGCCCGTTCGATTTCTTCGGACTTGAATGTTGCGTTCTCGATATCATCGATGGTCTTGAGCAGCAGATCGTTGACCTTTTCGAGCGTGCCTTCTGCTGGCTCGGTCGAAAAAGAAAAGAGCCCTGGATCATGCGAGTTGTCGGCAAAAGCACCGGCGCTAGTTGCGAGCCTGGTTTCGACAAGCACTTGCTCGAGCAAGCCGACTTTGTCTTCCGAAAGGATGCTTGCTAATACCGATAGCGGTGCCCAATCGGGGTGGGCTGCCGCAGGAATATGGTAGACAACGTTGATCGCCCCGACGCTGCCAACTCGACGAAGCACAACGGAACGTTCGCCATCTTGAGGGGGCTCTTCGGTGTAGGTCGCATCGAGTCGTCTTGTTGGTTTGGGAATCGAACCAAGATATCTCGTTGCGTACTCCAAGGCCTTGGCTTCCTCGAACTTGCCTGTGACAACGAATACGACATTATCGGGCTGATAGTATTTGCGATAGAAATCTTGGAGGTTATTGATTGGCACGCGCTCGATATCGGACCTGTTGCCGATGGTGCTTTTGCCATAGTTGTGCCATTCGTACGCGACCGCTTGAACGCGTTGCGAAAGGACAGCTTGTGGACTGTTTTCGCCTCGTTCAAATTCATTGCGAACCACTGTGAACTCGGACATCAGGTCTTCGCGTTTGATGTAGCTATTGACCAACCGATCGGACTCCATATGAATGGCAAAGTCTAAATTTTCATCGGTGGCAGGTAACGTTTCAAAGTAGTTTGTGCGGTCGACATTGGTCGTGCCATTGAAACTGGCGCCATGGTCGCGCAAGGCTTTTGGCACCTCAGGGAAAGTAGGCGTTCCTTTGAACACAAGATGTTCGAGCAAGTGCGCCATGCCGGCTTCGCCGTAGCCTTCATGCCGTGATCCGACGAGGACGGTCATGTTGACGGTAATCGTTGGTCGCGATGCGTCGGGCAATAGCAATACGCGTGCGCCGTTTGGGTAACGGTATTCGGTGACTCCCTCGACCGACGCTACTTTTTCGTATGCGTCTTTGGCGAACAGAGTGTCTATGGCGAACAGAGTGTCTTTGGCGAACGGAGTGCTGGCCATGAATAGGCTCATGGCAATGCTGAAGCATTTACGCATAAAGGATTACTCCAAAATGAAAGGCAATGAAAGATGTTGCACGGTACCGGCCAAGCCCATCAGTCTATCAAATAGAACGGAACCGCGCAAGCTAGAAGGCACGCGCTTTAGCGTGGTTCCGCTACAAGTAAAGTGAACGCCGTTGGGTGTCAGCCGCGGAGCCTGGGCTGCGCGACAAATAGCAATTCGCAAGAATTATGTTTATGTGCTTTTTGTTCCGCATTGGCCTTAATGCGGCGGAACGATGAGTAGATTGAATTGTGAGCTGTGTTGCGTTCTTGCATTTTTAGCCCAACGGGCTAGGGCTTGATAGCCCACCGGGCCTTAACATAGCAGCCCAGACCCACGTCGGTCCGTCTGTCCTCAGCCGGACATTGCAGTCCTACTTCTTTGGCATCTTTCCGCCAGGTGGCAGTGCAGCCACTTCGGATGCGGGTAAATCCTTCACTTCTCCATTGCTAAGTAAAACCCAACCACCCGTCTTGTCTGCATCCTTTTGCATTCCAACAAGCTTCAGTTCTTTTTCGGCCGGATTCACCGCGGCTCCAAATAGGTAAACAATAGTCCCGTTGGTTGCCAGCGCAAAGGCGGCGGGGTGCATTGCGTCGTGTTGGGCGAGGTCATTATTCGTCATAGGTACTTTTCCGCCTTTGACTTCCTTCAACAGATCGCACAGGTCGAGCAGACCGTCTCTGGCAGCGGGCGTTCCGGACGTAGACGCCAACGGATCTACTTTCGTTGTGCTAAAGCAACCGGCAACGAAAAGCATTTGGGTAGCCAAAAGAATAAGCATGAAACAGCGAATGGACTTCATAGCAGGATATCGCCATAAAAAAGGGTAACAAACAACGCATCAAAAAAAGCCACCTACATCGAAACGCAAGTGGCTTAGCATTTGTGTGCTTTGGATCGACTTTGTGCGTCGATCAAAAGTCGGGCCTAACCGGACGCTAACGCGCCCGCGGCTGATTAGGCGGAGGGCGCTAGCCCACGGTTTGCGGCCCATGTTGCGATCAACGCCCGATTTTGTTATTCGATCGAAGCAACTTCTCCGTTGGCTCGGCTACCAAGGGCTTGCCATGCAACGAAATCAACGTTGTCAGAAATAAAGGCGACGGAGCCATCGGCACGACCAACAGTTGCACCTCCGGTGTGATAGCTGGAGGCTGCCATGTGGAGAGAGTTAAAGCTTACTCCGCAGTTGTAGTTTTGAGCCGCGAGATTGGTGTTCTTGCGATTCCAGTTTGGCGGCAGCGTATGGCTATAAACAATGTTAGGAGTCAAGCTACGATAATACTGATGGCCAGTGTATCGAATCCAAGTTCCGGTGGTGCTCTGCCCGTTGGGAAGGCAGCTTGGCAGGGTTCGACCGTCCAGTTTTTGAGCTGCCGTATACGCAGTACCTACAAAGAATACGGTCGTGTTGTCCCACTGGTTGATATCGTTCCAATTCTTCTTTCCTCGCATGACCTCTGAGAACATGGCGGTATTGCTTGTGCCGTCTACTACTTCCGAAATTTTTGGCCCCTTCATTACTTCACCTGCGGATGGATATGGTTTTGCAAACATCCCATCGAGGATCGTTCCGCCTCTTAAATCCGAACCACCGGTACTACCGTGATAGTTTTGCCGTCCAGCCTGAAAGTAGGTGTTGTCGGAACCATCCGATGGGCAAAGGAACGACGGTACGTCGGCCAATCGAGCCGCCGCATTCGCCCCTGTTTTGGTTGGAATACTCGAGTGAATCGGAGCATCGCTGTTGGTGTTGTAATCTAGGTCGAACAAGTTGTACTTGTTCCCTTGTTCGAAGAAAGGGAGCATATAAACTTGCAACGGCGCGTCGGAGGTGACGGTAACAGGCGGTGAGACCGCGTTGATAACCTTGGTATGTTGGGTCGGCGGGAAGTACTTGAAAGCACTCTCGAAATTATGGGCCGCTAGCCCAAATTGCTTCAAATTGTTCGAACACTGCATGCGTCGCGCTGCTTCGCGAGCGGCTTGCACTGCGGGCAGCAACAGGCCAACCAAAATCCCGATGATGGCAATGACCACCAATAATTCAACAAGCGTAAATCCAGTTTTCTTGCGTAACATAAAAATCGTTCCCAAATATGAAAATACAAAAACAATCGTCGTTAACTACGACCAACCAAAAAAGACATAGTCTGTCAAGATACCAGAAGAAAAGGAAAAAGCACACTGAAACTTAACCGTAATCTTTACGTATCCCTTGCGTTTCGTTCATAATTTCCGGCCTTTCCAAAGGCAGCGAAGCCCGTTTACGCCGTAGCATTCGCCGTTGATGGCAGCAAAAGGCTTTTTGATGTCCAAGAACTGCCGCATTTGTTCCAAAAAATAATTCTCACTTTCCGCAGGCTCACTCGGAATACCGCAGGCTCGGCACGAGGAGGTCGTCCAGCTTAGTCACCCGCCCTCTGGGAGGGTCTCGCGAAGCGAGGGGAGGGGAGGGTGAAATGGATGAAGTGATTGTACAATTCGGTTCACCCTCCCCGGCCTACGGCCGACCCTCCCCGCGGGAGGGTGACTTACTTGGGAAAACCCTGGCCAATAAGCCGGACGACCTCTAGAAAGATGGTCAGAAGCCCCGGCGTGAAGCCGGCGGTATGTATTTTTTGGTTATAATACTCTCTTGGCATTAGGCGAATCTCTCCAATCTATCCCACCCTTAGAATAAATGATTTCTATCGTAGTCCCTTTGTTTAATGAACAAGATTCGTT
>JAYVPJ010000002.1:0-37623 GCA_043757445.1 Pirellula sp.
GTCGAAAGCCCCCGTTGCAATAGTATGGTTGTCCGCGCAGAAGTCTGCGTTGCGGACTTTTGCATTGTGCTTCATGAGTGGCCCCAGCGGCTTACCCGATGCTACGTCCCATACTTGTGCTGTCTGGTCATCGCTAGAGGTTAGCAGCGTTTGCCCATCTGGGCTGAAAACAACTGACCACACTCGATCGTGATGCATAAGCGGTTCTCGAACCTGCAGGCTGGTTTTCATGTCCCATAACTTTACCGAGTGATCGAAACTGGCCGTTGCCAACAGCTTTTCGTCTGGGCTGATCGCCATGCTAGAAACTGCACCAAAATGATGCATGGCTGGTCCTCTGGGCGATCCAGTCTCGGCATCCCAAACCTGTGCTTGACCAAAGCTGCCTGCGAATGGTCCACAGCCCGTCACTATGTGTTCTCCGTCCCGAGTGAAGTATGCCTCCCATGCGGGGTACGGATGTTGAATCTGAGTATTCCGTTGTTTCCTATCGGTTACATCCCACAATCGAACCACTCCGTCCGCGCAACTGGTGAGTGCGACTTGACCGTCGCGTCGGAAACCAACGAACCAAACAGTACCCGGATGGTTCCATGGCGTGCCGGACTCTTTGCCTGTGGTCATGTCCCATAATCGCGCCTGACCATCCCGACTTCCGGACAACCACCATCGTCCATCGGGACTGGGAACGATCTCGGTGATCTCGCCAGCATGTTTGTCTGAATGAATTTGCATGCCACTGTCGGTTTCCCAAAAACAAAGAGTACCGTCCGCGCAGCCAATCGCCAATCGTTGCCTGTCTAGAGAAAACGCTAACGCAGTTATGCTGGCCGGATGCTTGAGCGGTTTGCCAAGGGGCTGTCCGGTACTGCTTTCCCACACGCTTGCCGAACCTGATTGATTGCCGGTTAGCAGCAGTTTTCCATCGCGACTGAATTGGACCCGCATGGAAAACTCTGCTTGGTCTTTTCCCGTTTCCTGCTCTTGGAGCAGTCGACCTTGAGTCACATTACGACTTACGTCCCAAAGTCGGCTTTTACCATCGTGGGAGCCCGTGAGTATCGAAGTTCCCTCTGGACTAAAAGCCAAACACCCTACATGATTGTCGTGCCGTAAATCGCTGCCTAATGACTGTCCATCAGCCACGTTCCACAGCCTCGCAGTACCATCGAAACTACCGGTTGCAATGCGCTGACTATCAGGACTGAAAGCTGCGCAGCGCACTTCGTAATCGTGCAAAAGATCACTTCGTATCTGCTTACCAGTATGCCGATTCCACCATCGCACTTCACCTGATTGGCAACCGGCCAAAGCCCAGTGACCGTCAGGACTAAGTGCAACACAACTGACCAAAGAAGTGAATTGCTGAGGTTCATCGATTAGTTTACCATTTGCCAAGTTCCATGTTCGCGATTCTCCACCGCCACTATTGGTCGAGCAACCGGTCAACAGTTGTTGGCCATTGGCCGATACGCTTGCGGCGGAGATTGCAGTGGGGTGCTCACATATAGGGCTACATCGCTCACCCTTCGACGCATTCCAAAGTGCGGCCCGCGTACCTCCTACAATAACAATTTGAGTATCGGAGTTTACGAATTTCGCAGCCTTAATGGTCGTTCCGTGGTGTAGAGGCTCTCCAATACGTTTGCCTGTCGATACATCCCATGTTCTGGCAAATGTGTCCTTGCAGCCTGACAAAAACTGCTTACCGTCGCGACTAAATTCAAGGGAAGTGATTCCTTCTGTATGTTGAATCGGAGGCACTGTTGGTCTACCGGTGTCTGCGTTGTAGATTTGCACGATTCCGTCTTCACTGCCAGTGGCGACCAACAGATCATCGGGACTAAAAGCCACGACCGTCACTGGGCCACCATGCAAAACGGATAGGACGGACGGACGCGATGCACCGACTCTACCCTCCGAATTTATCACGCGCGATTGGAACGATCCAAGTCGAACAGAACCATCTTCCGAGCCACAAACAAAGCGTTGTCCGTTCGAGGAGAAAGCCACGCAAGTCACCGGCATTTTTTGCGATAGGCTTGAAGTTATAGGACTTAGCAATGGACTCCAACCCGCCAGGTTCGAGCGACCCACGCGTGAAAGATTGACGTCACGATCACCGAAGAGTTCAAGACTTCGAGCTATCCAAAGTAATCCAATTGTGACTTCCCCTTTTTCGCACAAGCTAAGTCCTCGATCCAATGCCAGTTCCGACGCTTCGCGGATCGCTTCACGTTGATAATAGCGGATGTTCAACGAGGCTGCGGTTGATATGATCGCGATTGAGAGCAACGAAGTGACCAAACCCATCCCAAGCAATGCGACCCGCTTGTTTCGGCATCCCCAGCGCCAGGCTCGCGCGACTGAACCAAGCGGTCGGGCATGGACAGGCAAACCTCGCGAATAGCGTTCCAGTTCCTCGCGTAACGCGGTCGCAGTCGGATACCTTTGGCGCGGATCCTTCTCTAGACATTTCAGACAAATGGTATCCAGATCCCGATGAATATCCGGATTGAGTCGTCTAAGACTTGGCGGATCGCAAGTCAGTGCCTGATGCAAGACCATGCGAGTGTCTCCTCGAAATGGTCGCTCGCCCGTCAGCATTTCAAACAAGACCACACCTAGAGAATAGACATCCGCTCGCGGGTCTGAAGCGCTTGCCAAGCCACGCACTTGTTCGGGTGGCATGTAGTCAGGGGTGCCGAGTACCTTGCCTTCCATGGTCAGTGTAAGTTCACCCGTTTTCCCCTTGGCAAGTCCGAAATCGGTTATGAAAACGGTTCCTCGCCCATCGATCAAAATGTTGGATGGTTTCACATCGCGATGAATGACGCCTTGACTGTGCGCATAAGCCAATGCATCGGCAAGTGTCATGCCTATCCGAATTGCTTCGACTTGACTGGGGCGATTTGCAGACAGCCACTGGCGCAGGTCAACACCCGCGATGAGGTCACTGACGATGAAGACCAAGTCATCTTCAAAACCGACTTCGTGCACAGCAACAATGTTTGGGTGTCGCATTTGAGCGGCGAGTTGAGCTTCGCGTACAAATCGCGAAACGCTTTGGTCGCAAAGGCGCGTGCCCAATGGCAACTTGATTGCCACGATCCGATCCAATTTAGTATCTTCCGCTTTCCAGACGCTGCCAAATGCACCTCCACCAATCCTCTCTAACAACCGAAAATGGCCGAGCGTGCGCGCAGGATAGATGCCTGCGTCACCTTCTTCGTCGGCCAGTCGAAATGGATTGCCGCATGCCGAGCACTCGAATTGGGACAAATCAGAGTCGAGCGACAACAAATTCGGGGCCTGACAGACTGGGCAACGCAATCTAAGCCCAGACGATGTTATCGAGCTTTGATGGGCTGCGATTTGCACCAACCGCAAGAATCGCAACTGATCCGCTAACTCAGGCATTAAGCTGGAGTGTCGGGCGATGATCTCCTCATCAGCGAGATTTTCACCGTTTGCGCGCCGCACCAAGCAGTCGTCGACAATCGATTGAATTTGCTTTTCACGGTTTGAGTCACTAATTTGCATGCCTATATGATCGTCTTTGTCGTTAGTAGTTCCTCTCGCAACAGTTTACGGGCCCGATCAAGTAACCCCTGTACCGCACGTGGACTGCGTCCCATAATCTCGGCCACTTCGTCCAGACCGAGGCCATCCAAATACCGTAGCTCGACCGCTTTTCGGTAATCGATCGAAAGTTTGCCTATGGCAACTCGAACTGCGTCGATCGCTTCATCTTTTCGAACACAGCTGCTCGGCGATGGCGTGAACGCAGGTTGAATATCGAGAATGTCAACAAGCGACTGGGCTGAGTCTGCCATCACAACATGTTGTTGATAAAAACGCCCACCACTTTTAACACGCGAAAGCTGTCGCATGGTATCGGAAACCGTGTGATCGGCGATGGTCCTGGCCCAAGCCTGGAACTGAACCAACGTGCTCCCTTGAAAACTGCGTATGTCTCTGCAAACGTCCATCAAGCTCTGCTGCAGCAAATCATCCGAATCCAACTCGCAATTGCGAAACGAACGTAAACGTTGCGAAATATGTTCTAGAACGAAAACCGCTTGAGACAAAAGAAGACGCTGTAAGGCTATCTGATCTCCCTCCTTGGCCGCGACTAACCAATGTTGTTCAGTCTGGACCATGTTATGCATTGCGTTTCCTAGAGAAGTTCAATTCCTAGGCGTCGATCACAACATGGGCCGCAAACCGTGGCCTAGCGCCCTTCGGCTAATCAGCCGCAACGCGCTAGCGTG
Organism: Pirellula sp.; assembly: GCA_043757445.1. GTDB lineage: Bacteria > Planctomycetota > Planctomycetia > Pirellulales > Pirellulaceae > JBKCUI01. The sequence continues at coordinate 4,275 of JAYVPJ010000002.1, forward strand.
CGGTTCAGCCCGACTTACGATCGACGCCAATTCCTACGCTGCTAATATACTTCGAAGTAGCTGGTCCTAAATCACCCTGAGGGGGGGGTGAGGCCGAGTCTAGTAGGATCCCAGATAAAATCTTTCGATAATATTGCGCGCAGATTTGTCGCCGTTGTCGCCAACTACTTAATGGCCTGTAGCCGATTTCATCTTATCGGCGGTAATTTTCTAGCTCGATTGACGGCAATTCATGACGCGCACAGACTCGAAACGTAGATCCTGGCTTCAAGTTTTCGCGATGCGATTCCTTGAAAGGCAGCGGCTTCGCAAACGTGCATCGTTACGAAGAAAGTTGCTCTTTCGGATCGAAAGATTGGAGGATCGGATGCTCCTGGCGAGCGATTTTTTGTACGACCAAAGCGCCGCCCTATTCGGGTTCAGCGGACGACTCAAGGTCAACACTGCGCTTACAGAAATCCAACTTGTCAACGCAAACAACGCGTCGGTCGTCCTTCATTCAGTCCCGCTAGCCGATTTTTCTGGCAAAGTGGATATCAAGGGCTCTCCCCAGAACGACACGCTCCTTCTCGACAAAAATCTCGAGCAATTGAACCTCTTGGGAAGTCTTCAATTCAATGGTGGATCGGGAATCGACACTGCTACCTTCGAAGGCAATCTCAACACCCATGGTCAAAATCTAACGTTTACTGCAGATAGCATTAGCGTGCTCGCAAACGCAATTCTCTCAACGCAAAAAGTGGATGCGACAGGTACGATCTTCAGCGACGCGGGAAGCATCTCTTTCGTTGGCAAGACAATCGTGCTCGGTTCGGGTTCCGCCCTGTTGGCTGAGGTTGGGAACTCGACGACTGCCAAGGCAGGCAGCATCACTGTCAAGGCCCAAGACACACCGACTGCAGCCGAGTCCGTGATCGGCGATATCTTGTCGCCTGTTCTGGTCACGAATCGACTGGCCAGCATCTCTGCCACCGGCGCAAAGATCCGAGGTGGCGATGTAACGCTGAGCGTCGAGTCCGAGACGCAGACCCGTTGGGACGATGTCGGTGAATACGCGAATGAAATCGCCGGCCAATTGTTCACCACGTTAAGCAGTATCTCGGACGTTGCTGTCAGTTTGGCTTTGCCGCTATCCGGTCAAGTGAAGATTCAAAAAGCCACGGGCGATGTCACACTTACCGACACGGAAATCGTATCCAGCGGAAGCGTAGACATATCGGCAACCTCGTCTTCAGATGCCAGCTTCACGACCGTGGGCGTGAATAGCAAAGTCCCGATTGGCGGATCAACCTCCCCTTTGTTGATCAGTATTGGTTACGGCGAAACTCTTGCGAAAGCCAATATCGCGTTAGATGGCGCGACTAAGATTTCGGCCCAAGGGGACGTATCGGTCGTGTCGGACGTTTCCTCGAGCTCTGGCGTGGTTTCGCGAGGTAGCGGGAATGGCGTACTTTCCAATAGCGACGCGGTGGATTACGCGATCTCTTTGGCAATCTCACTGACCAACGAAGAGTCAACCGTTAGGCTCGCCAAAGACTCACAAATCATCACGGCTCACGGCAGCGTGAATGTGAAGGCCAATGGAGAGGCTGATACCGAGGCCGAAGCTCAGACGCATCTGTTTCGCGATGGTGTCGCTGGTCTAGCCGTAGGTGTATCTGTCGATAAAGCAACAATTACCAACGATGTGTTTGGGACCATCATCGCAGAGAATCCTCAAGGAGCAACGGCTTTTGAGTTCCTTTCTAGTGACGTCGTCAATGTAGCCGGTGATACGATCACTCTAGAAAACATCGCAGCCGATCAGGCGATCATTCCCTGGCAGCAGTTGGTTTATCGCGCCAATGGTAATCCATCGATCGGTGGGCTTAACGACGGTGAAAGCTACTATGTATCCGAAGTCGAAAATGTTCCGCAGGGAAACACGTTTTCCGGCACTCAAAAAATCCGCTTAGCGAAAACGCTACCACTGAAACTGGATTCAGATCAGGTTGTTCCAACCGCTCAGCACTCGCTCTCGAGACTGCTATTAACGGAATTCCCATCGTCCGCAGTATCCAAAGATGCATCGAACAACCTAACGATTGATATTGCCAGCCCAGCCACGAGCGGCATGGATGTCGCAGACTTGGTTTCAGGCAACAAAGTCAAGTATCTCGGACCCAACTCGCCAGTTTCGGAAAAAAACATAACGGCCAATTTCCAACGAAACAATTCGGGTGATCGGATCACCCGCACGGACGGCGGAAAGGACTGGCAAGCTCTGGGTTTGCATGTCGGTCAGACAATTCAATTCAAAGACGCGAAAGCCAACGACGGTCAATACACCGTCAAAGGCTTTAGCCCTGATGGAAGAACTCTCATTCTACGAGAAGCAAATCGCGTAACCAACGGACCATTTTCTACCTTCTCGCTGGCAACGACGCCCGATGAACCAACTGCCGTCGGCAACCTTACTCAAGGCACAGAATACACCTTGGAGATTCAAGGAAGCAAAGTTCTATTAAAAGATCCCAACGATCCGACTAAGTTCGTACGCTTCTCCAAGCAGGGGGCAGGCGTTCACGGCTTCTCGTTCACGTCCGCTAAGAAACTTTTCTCGCCGAAGACCGCAGTGGATAAAGAAAACTATTCCATTGCCGTACCGAGCCACGGCTATCAGACTGGCGATCTGTTGGTCTACAACACCGACCCTAATAGCCGCTTTCAACGCTCGATCTTTAGCTTCGCTGCCAGCAAACCGAATGAGCCCAATCTGCTGGGAACCACTGACTTGCCCGACGCACCCATCGATGGCCTTGAGAATGGATTCTATTACTACGTCACCAAAGTCGACGCCGATCACATTCTGCTGTCGGAGTCCTCGGTAGCCGCGAAACGGGCGGATTCAATCGACCTTACGTCAACGTCCGCGGGCAACCACGCATTTGCGGTCCCCAGTGACGTCGCCGGAATTAGCATCACTGCCAAGCTCAAGGCCACGAATTCGGCATCAGCGGGCGTCGAGTTGAGCGACGGCGAACAACCTTGGTCGGACGTTCTTCTAAGCGCTCCCACCAATGCCGAGAGCTTGTTAGTAGGCATGACACGTGGACAGGATCTCATAAAAAGTCTGCGAAGTGCATTCGGCAGCAAGGTACCGAAGACAGCGCCTCCGCGACCGTCCAATCCCGCGCCCAACCAACCGCCCGCTAAGGGTCTTCCATTGCAAGACCCCACTGAATCAGGAGTGCCAGTAGAGGTTGCTGGTACATTCGCCATCAACGTATTTCAACACACTGTCAACGCGACAGTCGGTAGCCAAGCCGTCCTGAGATCAGGCAAAGACATCAACATCGAGGCGGAAGTCGAAGAGGACATTGGTCTTGGGTCCATCTCCGAAGCGACACGCAATGGTCTGGACTCAGCAGACGCCTCCGACACGGGAGAGAATCGCGAGGACATTGAGATCTCAGTTGCTTTTGCTTTCGGTCAAAACAGGAACTATGCTCGTGCGATCATAGCCGACGGTGCGACTCTGAATGCGAAAGGCGGAATTAGCGTTTCATCCAAAGTTGAGTATCCACTGAAAATTGATAGCGCGGATTCTCTCTTCAATCCAGCGGAAACGGTTAAAGAATCAGGTCTTGACGCTTTGGCCTTCTTGCTAGACGGCACTCTTGGTGCCAGCACCAACCTGTTCAATTCCGAAGTCAGCGCGATAGGTGGCGATCCAGGTTCCAACGCAGCGGACAAATTTGTCCTTGGCCTCGGCCTCTCGGTCAACCTATTTGATAATGAGTCAATTGCTCGCATCGGCGCGGCAAACATTAACCAAGATGTAAGCTTTCGCAATGTGCAACAGAAGGTAGACGTACTAGCGACGACCACGATTCAGACGGTGGATGTCGGACACAATGCAGCCTTCAATCTAAGCCTGCCAGGTCTCCTAGAAGCCGGGCAAGGTGCCTTCGAATCCGGAGATCCAAAGTCATTTTTTCAAAGTATCATCAATCCGTTTGGTTCCTCAGGACAAAGTGCCATCGGCGCGTCGATCTTGATTTCGGTGGGTACGAACAACACAACCGCAGAAGTGACCGATGGCGCTTCGATTCATACCGGCAGTGCTAACAGCGGACTGACCGTCCAAGCGGATCAAGATGTACTCGGGATCGCTGTCGCGCAAACAGGTTCACAAGCTTCCGAGTTCGGACTGTCCCCGAGTGTTACAGTCGCATCGATCATTTCGAAGACGATCGCGAGAATAGGTAATGTTGCGAAGATTACTGGAGGTGATGTCAACGTACTGGCCAACGATACGGTCAATCTTTATGGCATCGAGGGTGGCTATGTTGCTGGCAATAAAGTCGGAATTGGAGCAGCCATTGGCGTGAACCTAGTCGATCGTACTACGTTAGCTTACTTAGGTACCGACACACCCAACTCGGACGCAATTCTTTCAACCATACCGACGGTCAACGTGAGCGGGGCCATAAACGTCAAGGCCCACGAGAAAGGGAACATTTTCACGCTGGCTTTTGCAGGCGCATTTCTGACCGAGGCCAAAAACGAACCGACGAAAAACCAGCCCCAACCCAATCCAACAACGCCAGCGCCCGTAGGAGGTATTACCGCCGCCGTGGGCGCTTCGGTGGCTTATAACCGCGTTTCAAGTACTGTTCGAGCGTTCATCGATGATCCGTCGATTCGTGCTGAGACCATAACCATCGACGCCACTTCGGAGATTGTGGTGCGAGCGATCGTTGTCGGCGGCGCAGTCAATACCGCAAAAGGTTCTACCAACATCGCTGGCGCCGGTGCCTTTGCCATCAATGACCTCAGTATCCGTCAGATTCAAGCATTCGTTCGCGACGCCAATTTGGAAGCGACCGGCGGAACTTCTGTGACGCCCGCCGTGTCGATCACGGCGGTCGACAACGCAACCATTTATGCAGACGGTGGAGGCGTGGCCCTCGCGCTCGCACTGGGTGTTACGAACAGTGTTACGAATGTTTCGGTTGGTATCTCCGTGGCCATCAACGATATTGGATCGAACGTTTTGTCGTTGGTTGACAATTCTACCATCGATGCTTCGGGAAACCTCGTGATCGATGCCCGGCTATCTCCAACCATTGACGCGTTAACTATCGCGGGTGCGGGCTCCGTATCGTCCGGAGGCAGCGGAAGCGTATTGAACATTGCCGGCGCCGGTGCAGGTTCCAAGAATGTTATTCACGGCAGTGCCATCGCCTCAATCATCGATACCAATCCTATCAATGCGAGGGGAATCATCACTCGCAATGCGGGCAATATTCAAATCACCGCCACGGACACTTCAAAGATTACGGCAGACGGAGGTGCAGTGGCTCTCGCCCTGTCGCTCTCATCATCAGGCAACTTCGTCAACCTAGGTTTCGCAATCTCCGTCGGTATCAACGAAGTTACGACCAATGTCGAAGCGAGTGTCGTAGGCTCAACCGTTCAATCCGACGGCGATCTGCTATTAACAGCCAGTTCGGATGCAACCATCGATACATTGACTATCGGTGGAGCACTGACCAACGGTGGTTCCTTTAGTGGTGCTGGTTCCGGAAACACCATTCGCAATACGACCAAGGCGGTTATCCGAGGAGTTGGCGCCACGAACAGCAATCCGGCGATTTTGGCTAAGGGAGCCGTAGGCGTTTTAGCCTTGGACACTTCACTTGTGAAAGCGGATGCAGGCGGTTTCGGCATCGTGCTCAACGTGTTTTCGAGCGGTGGGGATAGCCTGTCAGGTTCCATTGGTATCGGAGCAGCAGTGAACGATATCGAAAATCAATTGATCGCAACAATTCTTGATACGACTGTCACGGGAAAGGATGTCTCTGTATCGTCGACGTCCACTGCCGAAATTTTGGCGTTTACGATCGCCGGCGCGGGTGCTGTGAACATCTCCGATGGATCTGCTTTTAGTTTCAATGGCGCTGGAGCAGGTTCTGGCAACAAGATCTCGAATAAGGTCGAAGCGTCGATCCAAGATTTGATTCCAAACAATGGACCAACTACCGTCAAAGCGGTTTCTGGCGGCGTAACGATTGCGTCTAGTGATAAGTCGCATATCAAAGCGGACGCGGGCGCGGTTGCTTTTGCGTTGGGGATTTCCCAGGGCAGTTCGAACATCAATCTCTCTGTCGGCGTCTCGATCGCGATCAACGACATCACCAACACCGTTCAATCGTTCGTTTCCAGTGCTACGGTGGATTCGGTTGCGGCGGTGAGTGTCAGCGCCAAGTCCGAGTCAAGCATCGAAGCATTGACCATAGCTGGGGCCGGTTCATTGGGCTTGCGCCCCGGTGGGAGTTCAGGCTTCGGTCTGCAGTTTGCTGGCGCAGGAACGGGCTCGGGCAATACGATCGATGGTACGACACAAGCCTATGTATCTAGCGCTGCGATCATTCGTTCTGCTTCCGGCAAGAATGTGCGAGTGCTCGCGGAAGATATTTCCACTATCAAATCGACTGCTATCTCGGGAAGCGTTTCGGCACAACTTGACTCAGGTGGCTCTGCGGCCATTGGAGCCGCTATCGCCAAGAATGTGATCGATAGTGATGTACTGGCTTACGTCGACAGCGCGACGGTAAACTCAGGAAGCGAAGTGGTCGTATCAGCCACGTCCAAATCCGTGGTAGATGCCATAACCGTTGCTGTTGCCGTGAGCATCAACATCAATCCTGGATCAGGTGTCAGCCTGTCTGGCAGTGGAGCTGGTGCTCAGTCAACCAATACGATCACCAATACGATCGAAGCTTCTATTCGCAATGGCACTTCGGTTACCACGCTCGGCTCGAACGCCGTAGTCCTAACCGCAGTCGACGATTCCAAAATTAAGGCGGACTCGGGTGGTGGTAGTTTGGCAGTCTCGGCCCAGCCAAGTGGCTTCAGCGGCGCATTTGGAGTTTCGGCGGCACTCTCATTCAACACGATCCAGAACTCGATTCTCGCATATGTCGACGGAGCATCCACGCAAATTTCGTCATCAGGCGATGTTTTGATTTCTGCGGACTCGAAATCGCAAATGAATGCACTGTCGGTAAGCGTCGCGGGTGCGATTGCAATCGCCAATCCGGCATCCGGCTTCTCGCTTGCCATGGTTGGCGCCGGTGCTCAATCGAATAATAAAGTCGAAAACACCATCGCTGCTTACATCGACAATCGAGCAGCGGTCACAGCCTCGCGGAATATCGTCATCAAGGCCACTGATGATTCGAAAATCAAAGCGGATGTACCTGCCATCAGCTTTGTCATTAGCATTGGTGTCGGGCTTTCCACCAGCGTTACGCTGAGTGAAAACACAATCAACAACAAAGTGGACGCATACATTGGCAATAGCAACGTGACTTCGACGACGGGCGATATCGCGTTGAAGGCCGAAACCAATGGCAAGGTGGAATCCTTTGCAACCGCCATCTCGCTCAACATCTCCATCGGCGGCTCAGGACAAGGGGGCAAAACAACTTCAGAAATCATAGGTCATACAGAAGCCTATGTGAAACCAGGCGCTCTGCTCACGGCCAGAGAAGGTGACGTGTCGATTGACGCAATAGCGACAGCCTATACCAACGCGGAAGCCAAGGGTGGCGGACTAGGCCTATTGAGCATTACGGCACTCCTGGCAGAATCCACCATCAGCGCAGACACCAAAGCCTTCATCAATGGGCCTTCAACTGTCAACGCCGGTGGTTTAGAGATAAATGCGCACGCCTTTGGCAAGGATGGCGTGAGCGCGCGAACTGCTTTGTCCAAAGTCGTCGCAGGTACTGTTGCCATCGTGGGCGGTGGAGGTGGCAATGCGACATCCCTGGTGTCTGGGCCAGTAGAAGCATTCATCGGCAATTTCACTGCCGTCAATATCAATCGTCGTCCGAACTCAACGGGCGCGATTGAGGTTATGGCGGATTCTAAATCCAAAGCAGCAGCGGATTCTCCAGGTGGCTCGGGTGGTGGTATAACTGTCACCGCGTTGCTGGCCAACGCTACTACCTCCGGTGCAACGAAAGCCTATGTTGGGCGGGCCGGCTTGTTGGCCAACTCGATTAGTATTCTATCCAACGCTGACAATTGGGCGGACGCTCATCTGCTGGTAGCGAATGTTGGCATCGCTGGCGGCAGCGGGGGCAAAGCAACTGCAAAACAATTGGCCGATACCGAAGCATCGATCGGGGACGCTGCGTCGGTTCAGATTTTGGGTGCAGGCAATGTGAATTTGAAAGCCGACTCCACATCGAAGTCCATATCCAAAGCCGAAGGTGGTGGCGGAGGTATTCTCAATGTCACTGCGTTCGAAGCTGTCGCGACTATCGGCGAGAAAGTAAACGATGTTGTCGATGCAGCTACCACCACGGCGTTTGTCGCCGGAGCTCAACTTAACGGCGCTGGCAACTTGACCGTCGATGCCAACAGTACCAACACCGTGACCAGTGATTTGCTCTCCGTTAGCATTGGTGGAGCGGGAATATCCTCCACGGCTTCCGATGGTAGTATCTACTCGGACACTCTTGCTTATTTAGGTCTCAAAGCGGACACGGGTTTTGTCGCCAATCTTAACGTCTTGGGAACTACGCAAGTACACGCTACGTCCACCTCCAACTTGTCCGCCAAAGAGATTGCTGGCGGCGGCGGTGGATTGGCCATCGCTTCGGCTGTGGCCAACGGTACGATCAAAGGCACTACGGCCGCCTACATCGGCGATGCCACCAACATCACTTCAGGTGCCATCGATGTCAAAGCTGAGATACTTGGAATGATCGGTACGGCAGACATGCTAGCTGCTACCGGAGGCCTGATTTCGATCGGCAGTACGAAAGCAACCTTGGTGGTCGAACCCCAATCTTTAGCCTATTTCGGCCGAGGCGTTCTAGTCCAATCAGGCAATGTGAGCATCTGGGCGATTGGACGCGCCGAAGGGGACGTGCTCTCTAACTCGTCGGGAGGCGGAGTGTTGCAAATTGGCGTCGCCAGAGCAGAGTCGACTGTCAATCCAACGGTGGATGCGTACATCGGTGCTGGATCCAACGTGAATGCGAGCGGAAATGTATCCGTCAAATCGGAGCTGATCTCCTCACCCACGCCAGCACCTAGCGATGTGATCAAAAGTTCCGACATCAACAGCGATACCGTTGATTTCGGCATCCGAGTAGCAAGCGGAGACGAGCTTACATACAAAGCTCCAAACAGTGCACCTAGCTTTGGCCTCGAAGATGGCCGTACCTACAACGTTATTGCGATCGACCCAGGTAAGAAGTTGCAGTTTGGGGACGAGTTCGATTCCCAACGCGTCGATCCACTAACGGACCAGATCATCTTTTCTACTCCCCACGCATTCAAGCCTGGAGATGCTGTGCGGTACGATGCGAAGGGATCTCTCTCAATCGTGGAGCCCTGGCAAACCACTTTGCCGTCCAGCAGCCCACTTTTCGTCGCACCCACAGCGGTACTCTATGTGCGCGGCGTCTACACCGATCCATCGAACTTAGACTCGCTTGACAAGACTCGGATTCGCCTGGCCAGAACATTCAATGAAGCGATGACCAGCGAGGGAGCAATGCTTCAGTCGTTCAACGCCTCTACCAATCTCGAACCCGCCGGCGATTCGATTACGATTATCGGCCATGGATTCGTCGAGGGACAAGCGGTTACCTATCGCTCCGAAGCATCCTCGCAATTTATGACCGAAGGTGTTGATACGAAACTAGTTGATCGCACGGTCACCATCGCCAACAGCGCTTCCCAAACCATCAAAGATGTCGAACGCGATAGCAATCAAGTTGTTAAGCACGTTGACAATAACCGCATCTTTGTCCCTGGGCATAAATTTGCAAGCGGTGATGCGGTAACATACTCCAGCGACAGTCCGATCGGTGGCTTGGTCAGCGGCAGCACCTACTACGTGATCAAGCTGGATGCCAACCAAATTCAACTCGCAAAGTCGTACTTCGAATCCGTTGGCCGCGACTTTGACGATTCAGGCAATGCAGATCCAGCAGATGATATCTTGGCCGTAGCTGTCACTCCAATGCAACTTAATCCGACGGGCAACCAACAACAGATCCATCGACTTAGTCGAGACATTCATGGCCTAAGCGATGGCCAGACATACTACGTGAAATCCGCTTCGCAGCACGTCTTTCAGTTGGCATCAACGCGTGGAGGTGTGGCGATCGATCTCGGCATTAGCGAATCGATCCCGATCACTCGACGTGATGGTATTTTGTCAAATACGATAGACGTCACGACACGGGGTGGAAACTATCGTCTGGGAACGTTAGGAATCGACCTGCGCGCGGGTGAGAAATCTCAATCGCTTCGCATTGATTTAACGGGCCAGCCAGCTGGTGGCGATCATCACTTACTTGGCGCAGTCGCAGCGGCCGCACCGGGCGATGGCAAATCATCTTCGGATGCGGTTGGTGGTTCGGGCGGCGCGATTGATATTGCGGTTCCGTCGGCCGTGCTAAATACCATCCCCTCGGTCAAAGCGCACATTGATGCCACTCAAGTAAATGCCAAAGGTAACGTCGCCGTCATTTCAATGTCGAAAAGCTCGGTCAGCAGCAAAGGCGATACGGGTGGTGGTGGAATCGCTTCGATCGGTGAGGCGCACGCTGATACCTTGATGACATCCGCGCCAACCGAAGCAAGCGTGGCTGCGGGCACTGTGATTGTCGCAGGGGGCAACGTGGTAATCCAGTCCGATTCGGACCATTCGACTGCGGCGGTCGCCAAGTCAGTCGGTGGTGGTGCTTTTGCAGTCAAAGTGGCGGAAACAACATCGCGGTTGAACGCAGATACGAGATCCACGATTGGCGAGGGCGCTCGCGTCACTTCCGGCGGTTTGGTATCGGTGCTTTCGACGTCTAATTTCAATGGCACGAGCAGCGCCGAAACCTATGCCGTAGCACTTGGAGCCTTTGCGGATTCGGACAACACCAACGATGATCGCGGTGTGGACATCGACTCGCCAGCCACAGTCAAGATTGGCAAAGGTGCGGTTATCGAGGCGCAAGAGGTTGACTTGAACGCCACAATTGGCCGAGCGGACGCGACGGCTCGCGCGACGGCTACAGCCTATAGCCCGGTCTTCTTCGGTGTGGCCACTGCCTTTGCAGACGCGAGCGCGAACGTAGATGCTACGGCGCAAGTACTTATCGAAGCCAACGCGGCCGGAGCCTCTAACCAAACGCGGATCGTAGGCAAACAAGGGGTGGACATTCAAGCTCATCATCCTGCCAGCCCCAACATTGCAAGAAATGATTACTCGCTGGCGGTGGCCATCATACCGCCGCAAGGGTCTCGTAAATTGGGGGCTACCAACGTCACGAGTAAAGTGGTGGGTGACGCGGAAGCGGTCGTTCTAGCAGGTCCTCGCGCTCCGACCACGACCTTGGTTTCAAGACCCTCCATATCGCGTCTCGCCTTGTTTGTTGACGCCGATGGATCCACAACCTGGAACTCCGACGTGAACATTTTCGGAGTTAGTCCGGAGTTGATCGTGGATGCCGCTGGCCAAATCATCAAGCAGGTTAACATTGGCGCAACCGTCGATACAGCAACTAATCGCGTTGTTGTAACCGGGGTTACCAATTCTGGTCCTGGACAGGTCTTGTTCGAAGGAAGTGGTTCGGTAGCAGGAAATCAGGCTACATTCACTTTCCAAGGCAATTTGCCAGGCATCAATATCAAGACTGGAAAACATACTTTGGTGGTCGGAAACTTGAGCGCGGTAAATCAATCGAGTTCAGGCATCGAACCCAAGGTAACGCTCGACGTGCCTCGAGTATCCCTGGAGTTCGACGTCGCGCAGACCTTTATAGCGACCACCATCGACATTCAGAACCTTGATCCGGCGCCAGCTCAAGGAATCGGCATCCTATTAACAGGTTTGATTGACAACCCCATCGGCATTACGAAGCTATCCACATCAGGTGGTGGCATCTACAGCCAAAATTTCCGTCAACGGCAGGGCGTTGTCCGCACCAATCGCCTTGAGATAGACGCCTTTACGGATGCTGGAGGTACTACCCCAAACGGCAAGGATCGTATCCCTGTCGATATTGTGGAAAGCACTGGACGGCCGGCCCGACTCTTGGTCTCAGCCAGAAACGATATTAACGTTGGCCTCCAGGCTCTTCAACGAGGAGCTCCGTCCTCGGGTTTTGTATCGACATCAGATTCGTTAGATAGTGTGTTCGACGCATTCAATCGAGCGGACATCATGCTCCTGGGTGGACTGCTGCAGCGTACCGTACCCTCGTCAACTAACCTTGGAATCCAAGTCTTCGAAACCAACCGCGTGACCGAGCCCGCGAGTGCTCCCGCTCCCACTTCGCCAGCGACTTCGCCAAGGACAACTCCTGTAACAGATCACTTCCGCGTGAGCTCCGCGAATTCGACGGGCCTGCCTGTATCCATTTTTGGGACCGGCAATACTTCTATCGACGTTACGTACTCGCTTGGTTTCGTCCAGGCCGGCAAATCAATCAATATCTACAAAGACGATCCTGTCTCGTCTCGCGTTAATATCGTGAGCCAAACGAACCTTCCTTTCGTGACGCAAGGCGCGATCGATGCAAAGACGAACGGATTCATTCGGTTGTCGGAAGCAGCGGGCGATATGGCAATTGGTCAAGTGCAGTCGACCGACGGTGACGTGTCACTTACTGCACTGCTCGGCTCACTCTATGATTTCGGTCGAGACACTCAACCGGATGCCATCGGTGTTAACGTAACACTCATCGCTAAAGGTCAAGGCAATGGCCAATTGAACTTAGGTGAGATTGGCGACGCATCGAAATCGTTCGATATTGACTCTTCTTCGCCAAGAAGCGGACTTGTCAACGCAAATGCCTACGGCGAAATCTTCTTAACCGAAGTCGACGACCTTGACGGACTGGACGACGACTATTTGAACGTGGGCCTTATCAAGTCGGAACAACGGTCCGTGACACTTGTAACGCAACACGGTGGCATCTTTGATGCAGCTAACGATTTCGCGGCGGATGTAATCGGCAATGACATTACCCTTTTGGCCAAGGTCGCAGCAGTGGGTAGTGACGGAATCGGCCAGCCCAATAATGACCTGGAAATTGATACTGGTGTACAAACTGAGCCACTCGCAATCATGTCCCGTGGCTTTTTAATCGCGCATTCCAATGGCGCCATTCGTATCACTGAAACGGCGAATGAATTATTTGTTTACGATGTCGCTGGCACGGATAGCAGCACTCGTCCCGATGTTTATCTCACAGTACGCGATGATGCAACGAGAAACAACAACCTCAAGCTGGGCCGCATCGTCTCGCTCTTTGGCAACGAGTTTACCGAGTCCGGATCCATCCTTGCTCGCAATCTAGTTCTGACAGCCGGCGATGATGTGTTTGTTGCGGTCGGTGACACGATCAATGCGCAGCAAATGGTGACCATTGCAACCGATCCAGCAGCAGGGGACCCCGATGCGTTCGGCGGGACGATCAAAATCGAAAATCGCATTGTCGCGCAATCGATTCAGCTCATCGGCGGAGACGATATTGATGTGTTCGATACGGTCGGTCAAAATCTTCCAGCCGGCAATTCTGTGAAGGTGTTCGGCGGATTGCCTGCCTACCCGACTTACCCTGGTGATAAACTCATTGCCACAAGCGATTTTTCGCACCCGCCGCTGGATCAAGCTAGCGTCGAACAAGGCAAGGGAATCCTGACAAGCGGATCATTTTCGCCGCTGGATTTCGTCAATATCGAAATCATCGACCGGCGCCCCGGCGTGTTTCCGATTTTGTTAGTTCCTCCACCAACTTGCTCAAGCGAGTCGCCAATCGTCTTTTCCGAAGCGACCGGAAATCGTTTCCGTATTTTGGCCTACGACGACATCAATACGACCAACGTTTCCTTGCGGCTATCCGTTTTTACTGGCACTACAACATCGCCGATCGCCAACGGAACTCTTGCGTTTAACGATCCGGCTTTACCAGCAACTGGAAATGGTTCGCCAAGCAACCCATTGATCATCCTCCGTGGAGCGACGTCGGTCGATGCAGCCTTGAGAAGCGGCTTCAGGTATACGCCACTGCCTGGATTCACCGGAAAGGTAACTCTGCTCGTTCGCTATGGCGACGAAATTGGGCTTGATGATCGGTTCTATTCCATCGATGTTGGTTGCGCAATCAACAACCCACCAATCAACATCCTTCCGTCCCCGATATCCACGAACGCGACGACGATCGTCATGTCGCAAGCCAACAATAATAAACTGGCAGTGGCGGACCCAGACGCACGCAATGCTGCCAACTTCACCGTAACCCTCAGTGTGCCGGTCGGCAGCTTGAATCTGGCAAGTCAGAATGGAATCACACTTTCTGGCACGAGCACAGCGCTGGTACTGACTGGGACACTTTCCAATATCAACGTAGCGCTCGCATCTGGTTTGATTCTCACAGCCCCAGTGGAGTTCCTTGGCTTGATTCCACTGACAATCACCAGCAACGATGCTGGTAACACAGGCAGTGGTGGCGCCAAGTCCGACACCGACATTCTCAGCATCCGCATCGTCGATCAAAACACAGCCAATGATCCACCCATCAATTTCTTGCCCCCGCCCATCGTCACCGACCAAGTGCCTGTGGTCCTTTCACTAGCCAATGGCAACCGGCTGTTCGTAACCGACTTGGATGATAACAATGCCGACAATTTTTCAGTGACACTTTCCGTTCCCCAAGGGACTCTAAGACTTGACAATCCCATTGGTGTCACCGCGATAGGCAATGGTTCATCGAGCCGACCACTGACCATCACAGGTACTCGAACTAACATCAATACGGCGCTAGACGCGGGTGTGCGTTTCCTGCCGCCCTTTGACAACTTTCTGGGTATGACCATTCTGACCATCATCAGCAATGACGCGGGCAACACTGGCGAGGGCGGTCCAAAGACCGACACTGACACGCTCAGCATTACGATTGTTGACAGCAATCCCGTTAACAACCCTCCCATCAATCAACTACCCGCACCAGTAACGACTATCAGTGTTCCTGTGTTGTTTTCGGCTGCCAATGGCAACAACCTATTCGTCACCGACGTGGATGCGGGCTCCGCAAACAACTTCTTTGTTTCGCTTAGGGTCAACAGTGGCAATCTAGTCCTATTGAACACCGCCGGAATTGCTGCCATATCCGGGAATGGAAGTACTAGTTCACCGCTTGGGCTCAGAGGCACCTTGGCCAATATCAATAGCGCACTCGCCAACGGGTTGCAGTTTCTCCCTGGCAGTACGACCGGTACGACAGTTCTGACCATGATCAGCAATGATAATGGGAACACCGGAACAGGGGGCGCCAAGACGGATACCGATACGCTAAATATTACGATTGTGGATTCCAATGGCCCTGAGAACGATGCACCAGTGAATCATCTGCCGCCGCCGGTAGTTACCAGCCAATTGCCGATCGTTTTCTCACAGGTCAACAATAATGCCTTCTTCGTGACTGATATCGATGCTGGCAACGGCATCGTCGAAGTGACTCTGACCAGCGCCAACGGTCGTTTAACTTTGTTAGATTCCAATGGATTGGTTATTCGAGGTGCGGGCACGATCGCCAGTCCGTTGAAACTCACCGGCCAGCTTCAGCAAATCAACTCCGCCCTTTTGTCGGGACTGAGGTTTGTACCGTTTGGAGGCTTCACCGGGCAAACTTCCATAGCGATTGTCAGCAACGACTTGGGAAATACCGGCAGTGGCGGCCCCAAACAAGACCGTGATGTACTCAGTATCACGATTCGCGACGAACAAGTGTTGGTCAACGATCCGCCTGTCAATCATCTGCCGCCGAATTTTACGACGAGCGTTCTGCCTGTTGTTCTTTCTGAAACAAACGGCAACATGATCGCCGTAACCGACATCGACGCCGGCGAAGCGACTAACTTTAAGGTTACCTTGAGTGTCGTTGATGGAACGTTGTTCTTGAACAACGTCAACGGGCTCGCGATACAAGGGAACGGCAGTTTAGCGTCTCCATTGGAAGTCGTTGGCAAACTCTCCGATATCGACGCTGCGTTAGCAAATGGTTTGACATTTGTCCCTCGCGGTGGTTTTCTAGGTACGACCAGACTGACCGTGGTTAGCAACGACCGTGGCAATTCCGGAACTGGCGGCGAACTGGTCGATACCGATACGCTGAGCATCACCATCGTTGACATCAACCCGGCTTTCAACGATCCGCCGGTGAATCGTCTGCCCGCACCCGTGACTTCGAACCAACTTCCGTTGCTGCTATCCTATTCCAATGGCAACAACTTATTCGTAACCGATATTGATGCTGGAAACGCCAATAACTTTCAAGTGACCCTCAGCGTTCCCATCGGTACGTTGTTTCTAGTGAATGAGTCGGGAATCTCGGTCGCAGGGGTCGGTTCGTCCGCTACTCCGCTCGTGCTGACCGGGACTTTGGAAAACATCAACAATGCCTTGGCTACCGGTCTTAATTTTTTGCCACCCGTTGGATTTTTGGGAACCACGAAGCTGACGATTGTGAGCAATGATCGGGGCAACAGCGGCTTAGGTGGCTTTTTAACGGACACCGATACCCTCGACCTGACGGTTGTTGACACCAGTCCCAACAACAATCCGCCCGTCAATCATTTGCCGCTGCCTGTCACAACAAACAGCGTGCCGTTTGTTTTGTCGTCGGCCAACCGCAATCGGTTGTATGTAACGGACATTGATGCAAAGTCGGACAGCATTTTTCTGGTGACTCTTAGCCTCGCCAATGGCAGGCTGCGATTGCCAAACGCTACAGCATTAACCGTGCAAGGGAACGGCAGTGCGAATTCACCGCTAACCGTTGTTGGTCGACTGGAAGACATCAATGTCGCTTTAGCAAATGGTTTGCTGGTGATCCCAACTGGCGGCTTCCTCGGCAAGACTACATTGACCATTGTAAGCAACGATAACGGGAATACCGGACTCGGAGGAGTCGGCATCGATACCGACACGCTCGACATAACCATTGTTGACAGCAATCCCAACAACGATGCGCCGGTCAATCATTTGCCGCCAGCTATCACAACCAGCGATACCTCTGTCGTCCTTTCAGTAGCCAACGGAAACGAACTACATGTTAGCGATATCGATGCTGGCAACGCAGGCAACTTCGCGGTTTCGTTAAGCGTCACATCGGGTTCGATATCATTGGTAAAAAGCATTGGCGTAACAGTCAGCGGCGTTGGCACCTCTGCAACGCCTCTGACCTTGACAGGAACTCTGTCCTCGATCAACGATGCATTGGCCGCAGGGCTTGTTTACATACCAGCCTTTGGCGTGGGCACAGCCTCGTTGACCATCCTCAGTAACGACGCGGGCAACTCCGGACTTGGTGGACCACTGACTGATACGGACACATTGAGCATTACGATCACCGATCCCAATCCGGCCATCAATGACGCCCCCGTCAATCATCTGCCAGCACCTTTCACTGCACAGGGAGTACAAATCCTTCTTTCCAAAGCAAATCGAAATGGCCTTGCCGTTTCCGATGTCGATGCTGGCGATGCAAACAACTTCCAAGTTCAATTGAGTTCCAACAACGGCATTCTATTCTTGTCGAATTCCACTGATCTGACGGTGACGGGGATCGGCTTAACAGACGATCCGTTGGTAATTATCGGAAAGCTATCAACGATCAATTCCCGCCTCGATGAAGGCTTAGTATTTCAGCCCGCAAGCTCGTCTACATCGACGATATCTATGGTCAGCAATGATCGGGGAAACACCGGAACCGGAGGAGAGAAGACAGATAGCGACACAGTGGATATTACAGTTGACCGACTAGAAAACGATCCTCCCGTCAACTCGCTGCCTGCTCCTGTCGTCACCAGTCAGCTTGTCGTAAGGCTTTCTGCATTGAATGGCAATTCGCTTTCGGTGAGTGATATCGACGCGGGTGATGCCAATGACTTCTCCGTGACACTCAAGGTCGATGTAGGTTGGCTGAGGCTAGCCAGCAAGACAGGCGTGAACGGGGGCGGAGATGGCACACCGGCTAACCCGCTCAAGCTAATGGGCAAACTTTTCGATATCAACGCGGCTCTGAATGACGGTCTTGAGTTCTTGCCACCTGGGGGCTTCGTGGGAACCGCCAACCTATTGATGGTTAGCAACGATGCTGGCAACACGGGCGTGGGTGGACCCATGTCGGACACGGACACGCTCAAAATCACCGTTCGCGACGACAATCCGCTTCTCAATGACCCTCCGATTAACCATTTACCGCAACCGGTCGTCACCAGCCAGTTGCCAGTTGTGTTCTCGTCCGCTAACGGCAATCAGCTCCATGTTACCGACATCGATGCAGGGAACGCGAACAATTTCAACGTGACCTTGAGTGTTGCCAACGGCATGTTGGTGCTATCGGATCCACGTAGCGTAAACTTCGCTGGCTTGGGAACTCCATCATCACCGATATCCCTTACTGGAACGCTAACAAACATCGATGCGGTGCTGGCGGCGGGCGTGCAATTCTTTCCGAATGGCTTCTTGGGAACCACCCAACTCACGATCAAGAGCGATGACCGTGGCAATACGGGACTCGGTGGCAGCTTGACAGACACTGATTTCCTGAGCATCACCATTATTGACGCGGACACAACCAACAATGATCCGCCGGTAAATCACCTCCCGGCTCCGATCGTGACGAACCGGTTACCCATTGTTTTGTCCGCTGCCAATGGTCGTCCGTTGTTGGTGTCGGATATCGATGCCGGTGCGGCCAATGACTTCTTGGTGCAACTGCATGTTGGAACAGATGGAACGCTCTCGCTGGCGAATCGTCAAGGTTTATCGATTTCCGGAGTCGGCAGTTTATTTTCGCCACTGCTTCTCATCGGTTCGCTTGAGACCATCAATCAGCGACTGGCGGAGGGTCTGCTTTATGTGCCGACCGGTGGTTTTCAAGGAAATGCGATCCTCACTATATTCAGCGACGACCGCGGAAACACAGGCGCAGGCGGAGCAAAAACAGACACGGACCAACTCAGCATCCTTGTCCTCGATTCGCAACCCGAAAATGATCCGCCCGTGAATGTTCTGCCTCCGAGCGTGACGTTTGGACAATTGCCAGCGATTTTGTCTGGGGTAAACTTCAACGCGATCGCAGTTACGGATATCGACGCTGGTTTCGCTAATAATTTCGAAGTGAGCTTGAGCGTCGCAGACGGCCGACTCGCCCTTATCGATCGACGCGATGTGACCGTCATTGGTATTGGTACGCCTGGGGCACCTCTCAAATTGATAGGTAGCTTGCTCAACATTAACGCGAGACTCCAAACGGGTCTGCAAGTCCTGCCGGGTCGCCTTGGTTCTACGACGCTTACTATCGTCTCCAATGACAATGGCAATACGGGAACCGGTGGACCCAAATCCGATACGGACACTCTGGCCATCAATTTTACCGACAGCAGCCCGCTGCTAAACGACCCACCCGTCAACTTCCTCCCACCTGACTTTACTACGAGCGCTGTGCCAGTAGTTTTCTCGGAATCGAATGGCAATTCACTAGCCGTAAGCGATATCGATGCTGGCGACGCGACCAATTTCAGCGTGACTTTGAAAGTACCCGTTGGGGAACTCCTGCTCTTCAAATCATCGGGGATCACAGTGACTGGTAACGGTACCGGTGCTCTGCAACTTGTGGGCACTCAAACCGACATCAATTTAGTCTTAGCCAAAGGCTTACAGTTCCTGCCACCTGCTCCCTTTGTTGGCAACTATGTGCTGACGATGGAAAGCAATGATCGAGGAAATACGGGATTGGGTGGACCAAAATCGGCCACGAACACTCTCCGCTTTACTATCGTCGACCCAAATCCTGTCCAAAACAACGCTCCTGTCAATCATTTGCCATCGCCGATCGTATCCAATCAAATTCCGTTGCTGCTCTCGCAGGCCAACGGCAATAATCTGTATGTAACCGATATCGACGCGGGGAGTGCCAATAACTTTGTCGTTAGACTCAGCGTACCCGTAGGTACTCTTTCCCTAGGGCCGACCATTGGTATCACACTCAGTGGCAACGGTTCGCCATCGAGCCCGCTCGTGTTGACTGGCGCTCTATTGAATATCAACAACGCATTGGCAAGTGGCCTTCAATTCTTACCACCGGTTGACTTCATAGGCAAAACAGCTCTGACCATTGTTAGCAACGACAACGGCAATACGGGAACAGGTGGTCCGCTTACCGACACCGACCAACTTAGCATTACGATCAACGATACGCGCCCGGCGAATACTCCGCCGGTCAATCATCTGCCGGGCTCGATTGTCACTCGCGACGCGTTCTTACCATTCTCGACAGCTCAAGGCACCAGGATTTTCGTAACGGACATTGACGCAGGCAATGCGGCAGACTTTACCGTAAGCTTGTCCGTTGCTGACGGACAGCTCACTTTGACCAGCATCAATCGAGTCGTGGTCACTGGCAAAGGAACAGCCAGCGATCCTTTGGTGATGATTGGATCTTTGTTGGATATCGATGCGGCCATCAATGGCGGGTTGATTTATCTCCCGTCAGGCTTTTTGGGCACCACCACGTTAACGATCCTCAGTAACGACAAGGGCAACTCGGGTGCGGGGGGCGAATTGACAGATATCGATACGATGACGATCCAAGTCATCGACCCTTCCAATATCAATGACCCGCCAGTAAATCACTTGCCTGCGCCCGTTATCACAACAAGTACACCCATCACCTTTTCACAAGTGGGTGGCAATTCACTGTTCGTCATCGATATCGATGCCGGCTCGATCAATAGTATTCGAGTCACGTTTACCGTAGGCACAGGCACGTTGTCTCTACTGAGCAACGCGTATGTGACATTCACTGGCAACGGAGAATCGTCAACTCCATTGGAACTTACGGGCACGCTAGCAAGCATCAATTCCGCTTTGGCGAGTGGTCTCAAGTATGCAGCGCCGGCTGGTTACCTTGGTACGACGACCCTCACCATGATCAGCAATGACCTTGGGAACACCGGTTTAGGCGGCCCAAAAACCGATACGGATTCAATGAGTATCACGATCAATGGAACCAACGCAGGCCCGCGAGTCTTGTCGGTGATCGCCGATTCTTCTGAATGGGCCGACACGTTCCGTGACTATGTCGACGGTGGCTTCACGGATCCATCGAAGCTTGGTTACCGAATATCCACTGGTACCAAGCAGCTGCTAACATTGCCTTGGGTCAACATCGATCGTCTCCACGTTGTTTTCAGCAAGGACGTAGCCGGATCGATCGACCTCAGTGACTTCCAATTGGTTGCTACGCCTGGCTATATTGCCCTAAGCAACCCGATTGAAGCGATTCCCAAGATCACGCGAGTCACCTACGATGCGGCTCGATTGACGGCCACTCTTTTCTTGGACAAGGCCTTTGGAGCTGCGGTCGCCGATTTGAAGATTGGCGCATTCGGCGTGTCGGACTCAGCTCTCAATAAACTGGATGGCGAGTGGAAGGATGGCGTGACCACGGATGGGTCAGGCAATGGCGTTCCTGGCGGAGACTTCAGTTTCCGCATGTTCGTACTCCCGGGTGACTCGGCGGAAGAAACGCGAGGAAGTGGCACGCGCACGGTCAATAGCAATGACGCCCAAAAGGTTCGCGATCTGCAAAATGGCTTTGCGTTACCTGGTTTTGGCAGTATTGCTTATGATGCACGAGCTGACTTGGACGGTAGTAGCTTCATCAACTCCGACGACAGCCAGTTCTCACGCGAGCAGCAAAATGCGATTATTTTCCTAGGCTCGGGACGCTTTGGCCAGAACACGGCTCGGCCAATGGATACCGACAAAGATGGAAATGTAACGCCACTGGATGCGTTAGTCGTCATCAACGCATTAAACAATAGGGCCGGCGGGGACATAACGATCAGTCCCTATGTTGAGTCCCTCGACGTAACAGGTGATGGCGACCTCTCACCGCTAGATGCATTGGTAGTGATCAATGCACTGAACAGAGACTCGGGTGCAGGTGGTGAAGGCGAAGAGAGCGCAATCAAAGTAGAAGTGAAGCTCGCACCCACCAAGGCACAAGGGATGTTTCACTCGATAGATCCGACTCTATGTCAACTTTACGAACCAACCCTCCATGATCAGGCAATCCGTAGCGAATGGACACAAGGAGACGATGCCTTCTTCGCAAAATTCGGTTTGGCAAATTCACCCACCACGCCAGAGCTAGCAGGTGACAACGATCTGCAAAGTAATGAAAATTCGCCCATCAACGACTGGATGCATACTCTCGTCGAGGATCTCTTGCGGGCCACATCGAAATCAAAAAATCCACTTCGCCAATTGGGTAGCATGAAGATTGCCCGCGGGCTGCCAAATTGATTCACGAAACACTTCCGACGTAGTCCGAATTGGACTTAAGATCCACCTACCATTGCCCCCTAAGAAAGCCCAGATTCATGCGATGCTTGCCCCTGCTTTTTTCCATTGCTAGTATCTTTATGTCATTCTCCCGAACTCGAGCCGATATTGTCCTAACGGCCGATAACGTAACGGTATTTGCTGGACAAACTGCAAGGGTGGGCGTGTACGCGAGCAGTACATCTGGAGATATCATGACGGGCTTTAATTTGCCCATCGACTTCAACCGTGACGGGAATGTCAACCTGCCGTTAGGCTTTAGCTATGGATCGCCGGTTATCGCCAATGCCATCTTTTCCAATACAGGTTTCGATCGGCCTGCATCGATTTTTTTTGCGAATGTCGATGCGATTCCTACAGGAAGCGGCGCGAACGTTACCCTTGGCCTGATTCCTCTCCGATTGTTTGATCTTCGCGTCAACGTCGCAAGTGACGTAGCCACTGGAACGGTATTGCCAATTGTCCTAGAGATTCCGCCGACGCCGTTGCAGAGTTTATTCAATTTGGCAGGATACGCCAACGGAAACTTGGCGGCAGGTAAACCAGTTGTATTTTCACCTACTCCTGGGGTGGTAGCGTTTGGTTCCATCACGATCACAGCTGTGCCAGAACCAAGTGTTCTGGTATCGATCGCCGCGTTATTGAGCGGACTCATTTTAAGAAAGACAAAACTCCTGGCTCGCAGAAAAAACGGAAGCTTCGCCAAATAACTGTTGAATTCAGCCTAATCGGGTTTTCGATTATCGGCGGTGCGATTGTTTCGCAAGAGGGCCTTCGTTCCCATCACTTCAAACATGGACTGCGATCCCTGATCGTGCAAAATTGGCATGTTTTCGCAGTAGGGGTTGTGCCAGTCGCAATCGCAACTACAATCTTAAGCGATATTGAGACTCAGTATCACTTGTGTGCGTTTCGGCGATGGTAGCCAATTTCGTTCCATGTCAGGAAAATCAATTGTCAATTTTAGCACCCACAACACGAAGAGCGGGGTTTACACTTGTCGAACTGCTCGTTGTCATCGCTATCATAGGCGTTCTCGTAGGCTTGCTGTTGCCGGCAGTCCAGGCTGCACGTGAAGCTGCCCGACGCGTCCAGTGCAAGAACAACCTCAAACAGCTGGGATTGGCTTTGCAAAATTACGAAGGAGCGTTCAAATCCATTCCACCATCGCTTTGCATCAATTTTGACGGTAGCGAATATGGCGAGTGGGGCCCACAAGCTCGCCTGCTGCCCTACATGGAGCAGGCCAACCTTCAAAATCTGATCGACTTTCAAAGAACATACAAGGTCCAACCGCAGGTCGTAAAAACTAGAATCCCCGTTTTCCTATGTGCTAGCGAAATCAACGATCGTCCCAGTGGAGCGGATGGACTAGAGCAATACCCCTTGAACTACGGCGGTAACATGGGGACTTGGCTCGTGTTCAATCCCTCAAAACGTATCGGCGGGAACGGAGTATTCGTACCCAATAGTCGAATGCGTTTTAGCCAAGTTACCGATGGTTTGAGTCACACTCTCGCGTTCAGCGAGGTAAAAGCTTTTCAAGCCATTTTGAAAACAGGCGGGTCGCCTCCAGTTTCATTACCCTCCGACCCCAAGCAAATAGCCGTCTTTGGAGGAAGCAATTTCGAATCGGATGACGGGCACACAGAATGGGTTGAAGGACGCGTCCATCAGGATGGGTTCACTGCTACGTTTGCACCGAATACGAAAGTTCCATATCAGAGCAGCGGCAAGCTTTTCGATGTCGATTACACATCCGAAGAGGAGGGAGATTCTGCCTTCGTGGCGACTTATGCTGCAGTTGGTTCGCGTAGCTACCACACGGGTATCGTCAACAGCGTTCTCATGGATGGTTCGGTGCAATCGATCAGCGAAAACATTGACATTAACACTTGGCGGAACTTGGCGGCCCGCGATGACGGGCAAGTGTTGGGTGAATGGTAGCCGATCGGCGAGCTGCGCATGGGTCAGACTTGGTTTTCGGTTTTCAGGCCAAGTTTGGTTTCGAGCAATAGCATGCTTTTTTGATATTCCAAGGATTCTTCGACGCGCTGTTTCGCACGGCGCACAAGATTCGACGAGCTGTCAGGATGTTCGAGACCAAATACGGATCACAGTTTTGCCAGTGACACACCTGTCCATTGTCGACAAAGGTAGTCTGCCATTTCGCGACCAGCCGCACCGCTTCGGTAGCCGACGTATTCTTGCGGATCGACCTCGTGATATTTCGCAACGACCGAAAGAATCTGATCACATCCTATCGCTCTCAGGGATTCAGGTGAATGTAACGACTTAGATTCCAGTAGTAACTCGTATCCTCGACCAGGAAGGCTTTGTAGCGTCCTTGAAATAAATGGCCCGTTCGTTGATGGCGTTTTGCGTACCAATTTGCATAGATGGCAAATTGCATTTGAGAATTCAACACGGGGTGGTCTGGGCATTGATCGACTCCAAATTGAATAAAGGAAACTCAGAGTATATCCTGCTGAAAACCGAAAACCAAGTCTGACCCTGACCGCCTGCTCCATAATTTTGGGATGAAAACGATCGAAGAAAGAATGGCCGCGGCTATTAAGCAACGTCGACTAGAAGTCGGTTTGTCACAGGAAGCGATGGCATCCTTGGCTGGCGTTCACCGTACCTACGCGAGTTCGATCGAGCGAGGTAAGGTCACGATTAGCGTCGATGTTGCAGAGCGTATTGCAAAATCACTCGACATTTCATTGAGCGAACTGTGTAAGAGAGCAGAAACAATTACTCGGACGTCACGCTAAAAAGCAACCGCGAGGACAACCACTCTGCGAAACTGGCCCAATCTCAAACCGCTATGTAAATATCAGGCCACTATCGACGACTTTTGCGTTTGGATTTGCGTATGGGCTCCGTTGGACTACCCATTATCTGCGAAGTTCGGGTGTAGAACCGGCGTAGTGAGTCTCGCGATGCAACGAATAGCACTGCGAGAAGTCCGAAAACGAACACGAGCCAACGCGTTGCTATCGGCACCTCTTCGAACCACGCGGCCAATAGCAATGCAATCATCGCCACGAGCGAGTTGCCATAAAAAAGATAGTACCGGTAGTTGTTTTCAACGACCAACATGAAGCTTGCCGACCTGCCTTCTAATTTACCAAAATCAAGTTTCGGGGATCTCAATCCCGTCAGGTAGTGAAGAGTGTCGAGAATTGCCCATCGTATGGCACTTAAGATCATGCCGCACGCGGTTGCAGCTAGCAAAAAGAAAAGGAAGCCGCCAACTTGTCGAATTGGTCGTAACTGGTTCAACAAATCCGCGCTCGAATAGATGGCGAGGCAAACGGCACCAAACAGGAACAGAAATCCCGGTAAAATGAACGCAACGATTAGGCTAAAGTTTCGTTCCAGCGATTCAAACATGACGTACCGAAAAACTCCCTGTCCATGGTGATACTCGACATTCTCCCTCCGAAGCGCAAGCGATTTTAGAGAAATCCAGACGATCATTCTGCAGCTTGCTCGATAACAAGTGAAGTTCGTTGATTTTTGAAGCAAGATATTTGGTGAACACTCCGTGAAAAGTGGGCCGTTGATATCATGGAGCTTCGTCCCCGATACACGAACTTGCCGTCCGTTGCAAATCCAAGTGATCAAAATGAATCATCTCAAAAAGCCGACACGTGATCTGCTACCCTGCCAGGGCCAATTCCTTACAAAACACCGAAGGAATCGCTTTCAATACATCTCAATCTGTGTGGCGAAACGAATTGCTGGCAGGAGTAATCCTGGGAACTATCATTCATGATCGAAACAAGACGAACTCGATGATGGTTTTTGGGCGTCCGCAATGAGCAAACCTTGGTACTGTTTAATAAATGGCAAAGAGATTGGCCCTTTAGATCCTGATGGTCTTCGGTCACTTGCAAAAAAGGAGTTGCTTTTGCCTACCCATCTTGTTCGCCAAGACCCTGCTAACAAATGGGTTTCCGCGGAAAAAGTGAAGGGCCTATTTTTAGATCGGGCCCAAGTTGCGGTACCGGCGCCGCGCCGCTGGTACGTGAGAATGGACGGTAAACAAATTGGAAGCTTTGACGACAAGCAGCTTAGGCAATTGGCTGTTTCAGGAGAACTAAGGCCTGAGCATACCGTGAAGATCGAAGGAAAGGGGATGTGGCATGAGGCCATTAAAGTAAAGGGATTGTTCGATGAGCCCAGACCTGGCTCGGCCAAAGTCGAAGTCGTACAACTACCGCCTCAATTGAGTTGCGAAATTACCTGCAGGTCCTGCGGGAAAAGCCTTGGTTTCAGTCCTATTCAATCGGAACAAGTTTATAGATGTCCTGCTTGCACCAATGAAGCAATCGTTCCTGCCGTACCCCATCAAGTTCCAGTCGCATCGATTGTGAAACCCTCAAAGCCGATTAGAAAGCCAGCCCTCCCTGAAGATACAACGATTGTTCAAACTAAGAGCGCGAGCGGCCAAGCCTCGGAACAAATCGCGGCGACAAATTTCCGCAAGGTGAACGGCTCAGTGCTTTCCAATGGCTTGGGAAAAAGCAAGCAGGACTTTCGTCCGCCTAAGAATGCAATCGTATTCTATGGCCTAAATCAGATCGTTGATTTGGGACGAGGGCCAATCGAATCTTCGCTTGTCTATGCGACAGGAAAGAAATTTGCACAGTTAGAGGACGCATCCTTAATCGAGCTGCCATTACCCACATCCAAAAAAACGGACAGCATAACGCATCTTCCGTACTGGCCCGCCTACCATAACTGTACACCCGAGCAGCGAGGAGCGTATTTGGACTGGCTTCATGGCGGTCGCCTTGACCCTGCTGTGGAACTGGGATACGTCTTCATATTCTTTTATGGACTAGAACGACGAATACTTGTCGATGGAGAGGATCATTTAGTAGTGATCGACGAGCTCCTGCGATTGCTCTCCATATACACGAAATCAAATTCATTTAACTCGTACGCGACAACACTGTTGTGGTTGACTGTGTTCTTGACCGCAGGAAGAGAGGGTGTATCCGACGAGCAGCTCGTAAACAGCATTGCGAAAACAAAACGATGGTCAGAGCCAATCCTGCAATTCTGCCTAGCATATCATTTAGGACAAAAGACACCTTTGGCGAGTGAACTCGTGCTAAAAATTGCAGAGAGGGACCAACGATCAGTTAAAAGCATTGTATGGAAACGTCATCAAGACAAATTCCGAGACTTGTTCTTTCAGCGATTGCAAAGCGAGCACCCCAATGGAATTGAAATTCCATCGGAAAAAAACGACGGACTGATTAACTATCGCACGGCGAGCGCTACGCTTAAGGGCTCTTCCGGATCGCTCCCTCAAATTGCAAATGCGACGATCCCGGTTTTCGATCCGAATCATAAACTATTTGGTTCAATTTCGGCAGTTTGGAATATCTGCGTCGATTTCCTTCTGCGTGTCGATCGAGTAAGTCTTTTCGCAAAACCTGAACCAACACCTGCAAAACAAGAAGCTCCCGTTCTCAACTTAGATCGAATCAGGGCAATTCATGAAGAGACTCGCCGTGTCCAAGACTTGTTGCAAAGTGCACTGGTAAACACGGATGAAGCAGAAGAGGATGTCACGCATGGCATGGATAGGGAATCGCAAGTCACCAATACCGACGGAAGACAATCAACGGATGATGCAATTACAGTGGTCGAAAAGGATAGGCTGCCCACACAAGACCCTAATAAGCGGACTGAGAATACCGAAAATATTTCCTGGAGTTCTGGAGTTCCGGAAAGGTATCGAGAATTCTGTCGCTCGATCGTTACGAAAGGAAATTGGAAGCAAGTTGAAATAGCAGAGATTGCACGGCAACATGGTTTGATGCTTGGTGCTGCATGCGAGGCGATCAACGATTGGTCGACTGACGAACTGGATGATTGGCTCATCGAGGAAGCTGACGGCGACTATATCGTGCATTTACATCTATTGGAAAGCAAGTAAACATGGCGAAGATTACTTCGCGCGAACGAGAGACTATTTTGCGTTCGCTCGCCGCTGGAGTCGTTCCGGCAATCGGGCTACAACACATTCAAGTTGGCAGGCTCGACGAAGTCGAAGCATTGATTAAGGATCTCGAACAGATTGAAGACGATGGAGCAACCGTTCGTTTCATTGTCGGACGGTACGGAAGTGGCAAAACTTTTTTTCTCCACTTAGTTAGGAGCGTTGCGCTGCAACGGCGATTTGTCGTGATCGAAGCTGACATCACGACAGACCGACGGCTTCACGGCTCGGGTGGAAAGGGGCGGGCCTTATACACTGAGTTAATGCGAAATCTATGCACTCGCTCCAAGCCAGAGGGAGGAGCTTTGGCAAATCTGGTGGAACGATGGGCAAGTGACATTGATCACTCAATCCGTTCCAAAGGTGGAAGCGACAATGACGTAAAAGATGCATTTGGCAAAGCGCTTCGACCATTACAGGATTTTGTCGCAGGATTTGACTTCAGTATGGTACTTACCAAGTACTATGAGGGATTCCTCTCGAATAATCAGTCTTTACAAGACTCGGCCTTGAGGTGGCTGCGTGGTGAGTATTCGACCAAAACCGAAGCTCGCCAAGAGCTTGGTGTTCGAAACATCATCGATGACGAATCTTGGTACGACTATATCAAACTGTTTGCAGCGTTTTGCAAAATCGCTGGTTACGCCGGTCTCGTCGTAAGCATCGACGAGTTAGTCGTTTTGTCACACCGACTAGCAAATGCTACAGCCAGGAACAACAACTACGAAGCGATCTTACGGATCATTAACGATTGTCTGGGCGGACGAGCGATGGGAGTTGGATTCCTTTTCGCCGGAACCCCGGATTGTATCGAGGATAGGCGACGAGGTCTATTCAGCTACGAAGCACTTGCTACTCGGATTGCATCAAATGCGTTTGCAAAAGATGGAC
The DNA here is from genome assembly GCA_043757445.1 of Pirellula sp. Lineage (GTDB taxonomy): Bacteria > Planctomycetota > Planctomycetia > Pirellulales > Pirellulaceae > JBKCUI01. Next base: position 33,620 of record JAYVPJ010000002.1, read on the forward strand.
TCAAAGACTTCTCCTCGCCCGTGATTCGACTCGAAAACCTCACTCCCGAGGATTGCTTTGTTTTGCTATGCAATCTCAGGAGAGTTCATGCAGGAGGCAGTGCAGAAAACGAAAAGATCTCGGACGAAGGGATCCAGATATTTCTGGAGTATTGCCACAACAGAATCGGAGCAGCTTATTTTCAAACACCACGAGAAACGATCAAAGCGTTTGTTGGTCTACTGCGAATTTTAGAACAAAACCCAGATAAGACTTGGAAGGAACTCCTCACCGCAGATGTTGTGCCAGGTAAAGCGGAACAAGACCCAATGGATAGTGCTGACGTTGTCGATACGGACGATCTAATTGAATTCAAAATGTGATGACGACAAAAGCATTCGAACTTCTTTCAGAACCAATTCAACATTGCCTGTATCGCATGGGCTGGAGCGAGCTGCGGCCTATTCAATCGGATGCAATTCGTGCAGTCCTACACACAGAAAAAGACCTGATCATCTCTGCGTCCACGGCATCTGGGAAAACAGAGGCTGCGTTCCTTCCAATTATTTCGAGGCTGAGTGAGTTTCGCGGAAAGTCAGTGAAGGCACTTTATGTCAGCCCGCTAAAGGCACTCATCAACGACCAATTTCGTCGACTCGAAGAACTTTGTGAATACGCTGAGATTTCTGTCCATCGATGGCATGGTGATGTGGGGCAAAGCCCAAAGGCGAAGCTTGTTGAAAATCCAAGCGGTATCCTACTCACAACGCCAGAGTCGCTCGAGTCAATTTTCATAAACCGATCAAACGCTTTAGCCAGACTTTTTTGCTCTCTGGATTTTGTTGTGATCGATGAGCTGCATGCATTCGTGGGACGAGAACGTGGTACACAACTACGAAGTCTGCTGTCGCGTCTCGAGCAAAAGATTGATAAGCCTTTCCGCATTTTTGCTCTTTCCGCAACATTGGGTGAATGGTCGAGCCAATATGCGGAATGGTTACGGCCAGGCAAGACCGAAAACGTCGAGATAATTTCCAGTCCAGTCGAGGCGAAAACGATTCGCTTGAAGATCTACGGATATCCGAGTGAGGTTGCTGATACGGTAGAGGTTGCAAACGATGGCGAGGAGGAAACAATCGACAACAGTGCAGTTGTTGACGACCTAATGGCTTGCTTTGGGGGCAGAAAAGGGTTGGTCTTTGCCAACAGGAAAAATGATGTCGAGTATTTTGCTGACGCGTTAAACGAACGATGCAGCCTTAACGGAACTCCACAATCATTTCTCGTGCATCACGGTTCCGTAAGCAAGGAAGTCCGGGAGTATACAGAAGAAATGATGAGGGGACCGATTCCTTTTACGACACTCTGCTCTTCCACGCTTGAACTTGGAATTGATATTGGAGATGTGCAGGCTGTAGGGCAGCTTGGCGCTCCCTGGTCAGTTAGTTCGTTGATTCAGCGTCTGGGGCGAAGTGGTCGTAGAGGCGATGATGCATCTGAAATACGAATTTTCATTGACGAACTGCCAACCAAAAAGAAGGATGCAAGCTTGCTTGATCGCCTTCACATCGAGCTATTGCAAGCCGTTGCCTTGACCGAACTGATGCTTGAGAAGTGGCTCGAACCCCCAGAGCATGAATGCTTTGATCCCAGCACGTTCGTGCAACAGATATTAAGTGTCCTAAAGGAAACTGGAGGCGTGAACGCGAACGAGTTATTTACAAGACTCATTGGACGCGGTGCGTTTCGCAGTTTCAACAAAACGCAATTTGTATCGATACTCTGGAGTTTGGGACAAAAGCAGCTAGTCGAACAAATGACTGAAGGAGATCTTATTCTTGGGATTGAGGGAGAGCGGATCGTCAAGTCCTACGAATTCTACAGTGCCTTTCAATCGGGTAAGGAGTTAAATGTAGTTCATTCGGGAAAGACCATTGGAAGCATATCAGCTCTTAATCCACCAGCCGTTAGTGATCACTTGTTGCTAGCAGGCAGACGTTGGCAGATCGTTGACGTTCGTTTACGCACGAGCGTTGTCAATGTTGTAATTGCAAGAGGGAGGAAGCCAGCAAGTTTTGTTCCTTCCGGTGGAGCTATTCACGACAAAGTACGACAAAAAATGCGTGAGGTACTCTTCGAGACTCGTTCGTTCGCATATCTCAATAAAGGTGCTTTGGGTTGGCTTGAAGAAGCGAGGAACTCTGCAGCATCTGCACAACTGGGAGCAAATCATTGGCATGAGCTCTCGCACAATAGTTCGCTATTGTTTTCGTGGGCCGGGTCACGAACGCAGAGAACTATTGAATTAATTGCTCGCTCTGTAGGCATCGCAGCAATCGACCGAAACGTTGCGATAGAGTTTCAAGGACCTTCAATTGAGATCCGGCGAAAGCTCCTATTGGCAATCGAGAACAATTTGTCGTCAAACGACCTCGCTGATCAGGAACCAAATCAGCAGCTCCGAAAATACGATGGGTTCCTTCCGGAGGACGTTCTTCGGGATAGCTTTGTTAGAAATGCATTGAATCTTGAATCTGGCAAATCGCTTTTGCTTAGTTTGTGCCGATAGCAATGATTTCCTGTAGCCGACATTTCAATTGCTGACATGTCCGGATAAGGCGTTATCGGTTTGGATAGTGACAGACCGACCGTTGGCCTGCTCATCTAATATCAGAAACGTGTCGGGACACTTTTTTCGATCATGATAAAGGACGTTTCCTATTGCTTGTTTGCTGCCAAGTATTTTGATGAGATCCACCCCGACAACAATTGTCCGGAAGACGGATCCATCCATTCGACTTGAGTCAGCTTCTTGATCTTTTGAACAACGAAAACGATCGATCCTTGATTAATGTAACCGATAATTGCGGAGCTTTTCTTCGGGGCACTTCGCAGAGTCGCTGTCCGAACTGCGATTCGTATGTTGCTGTGTGCTGGAGTGATGGAAACTAGCGCCCTTTTGAGTTCCTTGATTCTAACCTGAGACTCGGTTTTCGTCGTAACTTCTCGCTCAAAATAAGTAGCAACTACAGTTGCAGCAATGAACCAAATCAAGCTTGCTGAAAGGTTGATGAGCAAGTCGACCATCCTTCTTTTAATGGCTGATTCATCTTGCTTCTCCGTCCAATCAATCAGTCGATTCAACAAATCTTCGATTGAAGGCTGCAACGACGGATCTTGATGTAGGATGCCACCAATGACCGTCTCTATTGCGACTTCGTAGTCCTCCATGTCGAATGCCGCGAATGCAGCATCCTTTAGCTGTAAGTCGTTTTGAATGAGCTCTAATTTGCCAAGTTGCAGGCTATCAAGCCGAGTTCTAAGCGCGTCCAGATTAGTGAACACGCGGGAGAAAGGGTCGCCGTTACGTCCGTTATGGATCAATACGCGTTCGAGCGATGACTTAATTGATTCGCGAACTGCAATGACAGACTGCAATACGTCCGGAACTGATTTGAACGTCCTGCGTCCCAAATTCATGGATTGTATCGAAGCAGAAGTTGGCAATCGAAGATGATTGTTTGCCAGCTTAAGTTGGGTATGAGGAATCACTAAATTGACGATATTAGCAATTGATTGTACCGACCGGAGTTTGTCTTCCAGCAACTTGTTAAAATCTAATGAAACTCGCAGTTCGATTCCCGAATGCGGAAAAGCCCTTGCAACTGCGAGCTCCCATGCCCTTCCAAGGCGTAAGCTCCTGGTTATTGCATTCGCAACTGATAGCTCAATGTTTGGCAAAGCAAATGGCGAAATCTTTGGAATGGAAATAGCTGCTTTTGGCAACAGAAAGTTGGACGCTATAGAAGCGAACGCGTTTTTGCGAGCAATCTCCTGCGCAGCCACTGCACTTCGCACATGTGCGAAAATATCAAAGGCTGGCAAATGCGTTCTTAGATTTCTTACCCGACTTACTTCCATTACTCTACCCCCAGGGCCATCGCATGAGAATTCGCCGATTATTATCGCAGAGGACTTGCCTAAGTAAATGCTAGCAGCGAAAGATTGTCGTGAAGGATTTTTCA
>JAYVPJ010000003.1:0-10851 GCA_043757445.1 Pirellula sp.
CATCAAAAGGGGCCAAGTCATAGGTGGCAGTCAAACAATCAACAAATGGCCCCTTTTGAAGCGCTCATAAGTGGCCCCTTTTAAAGCGCCCACTGACAAATACGTCGGTTGCGGAATGAGATAGAGTGGCGAGACCTACTCGCTCGGTTAAAATGGGTGCACAAGCTCCGAGACGGTCGGCTGGTGTTTCAATGCCCGCGATGTAGAGAGACGTTGACGGCGGTGAATGAACGAACGAACCTAGGCCGGCTTTCGCTGTGAAGAGAATTGGAATCCAATCGACTTCACGATGGAAACATGGGAGCTAGAGTTCAAGAGCGCAGTTGCGCTACTGGCACCACTGCTAAACAAGCCACGGTAATACCAACTCAAAGAGGGGGCGCAAAGCCCCTTTCTTTCATCCCTAACTCGGACATCCAAATAGAGACAAACCCAGCCATTCAAATCAAGACCTGGCACCTGGGTTCCCACCGCACTATCTCATGGCACCTTCCGCACTACGACAGATACGAACATTCTGTGGTGGTCATGGTCCGGTAAGCGGAGCTTCCAGCGTGTGCGTTCCCAAGCTGGAGCTTGGGAACGAGGAAACAGCTCGGATCTACTTTACTACCTTCGGCGCAGTTTTCGTGGGCCAACTTCTTCAGAAAGGTCCGCAAGATAGCTTGCTAATGAAGCGTCGTTTTGGCCGCTACTCATCTGTGCACTCTTTATCTGTGCATTCGTTACTTGTGCGGCAGTCGTAGCAAAGGCATGAATTGTATTTATTGGCATCGAACCTGTCAGTGCCGATCCCAATCCCTCACCCTCTCCACTTATCGGACTATTCGTGAAGTCTCCCACGGAATGGAAATCTTCATCGTCCCCTCGGTTCAACCTGTTGATTAGGATCAAGATATCAAGTGGAGTTACCTCGCCGTCACCGTCCACGTCAAGATCCGGTAGCGCACTCTCACCCTCACCCGGTTCTTCGATTGGCCCTATACCGTTATTGTTGATGTAGTTGATGATAATCAGCGGATCGAGGGGAGTTAGAAATCCATCGCCATCCACATCGTATGGGTTCGTATCATTATGGTGAGGCGTTGGATCTTTTATGATATTCAAGTGCAGATTGCCAGTGACTCGGATGCCCGAACGCAGTGAGGTTGCAGTTACTGTTAGATTCAGAAAACCGGGCTCAACGTAGCTCACAGTTGAACCTGGCTTGAGCCGGATCTCACTTCGAACGACTTCAAACCGACCATCATTAACACTAAACGCATAGACTTCTCCAACGTCAGCGTCGAGCACTGAGACTCGACCAATAACGACATCGGTTTGATTTTCGGCAATGTTCGCGGTGCTATTTAGAACGAGTCCAGTTGGTTGATCATCTTGATCGGTGACCGTCACAGTCACATTTTTTGCAATTTCAAATTGACCAGTGGAATCGCGCCCTCGCAATACTAGTGTGAGGGAAGGTTCTTTTTCGAAGTCGAGCGATTGGCCCTTGACCAGTCGAAGCATTCCGCCCTGGATTTCAAATCGGCTATCGCTTACCGACCAAGTATAGTCTTCGTTCGCATCCTGATCGATGACGCTGACACGTCCTAATACCAAGTCACCACTCAGTTCAGGGACTGTAAAGTTGCTGGCGGAAGAAATACCTGTTGGTGCATCATTCACATCTTGAATTCGAAGCGTCAGCGTCCGGGAAATCGAATCGCCAGGATGAAAACGATCAAAAGCGGTAACTGCCAATACGATCACAGGCTCTTCTTCAAAATTGATGGAACCATTTACGAGCCGCAGAACTCCTCCATTCACGCTAAACCTGGAATCGTTGATCGAATACTCATAAACGGCGTCTTCCTCAGGGCCAGCCACCAGAATCGTTGCCAGCGCAGACAAAACGGGTTGATTCTCTGCTATCGAATCGATTGAAAATTCTAACGAGCTCGGAGCGTCATAAATCGGATTGATTACGATTGGCAACTCACGGATCATGGACCAATCGCGACCATCGTACGCTTGTATCGTGATGGAGTCTTGACCATTCGCATTTGCCGAAGGCCGGTAAATTCCAGACGCATCCGAATTCCAATTTACCTGCCCTAACGTTGGACCCGATCGGACAAGAAACAATAGTCTATCGCCATCCGGATCCGAAGCTTTCGATTGTATTCCGGCAGCATCGAAGTTGACTCGCCCATCTTCATCCACAACCATTGCGTCTAATTTTTTAAGCTCAGGTTTAAGATTGACGCCAGTGGACCTTACTCCAATTTTTAGCATGCTAGTCTCGCTGCCGGAAACAGTCGTCATAGCCGCAGCAGCCGTCGAAATGCTCTGTTGGTACAACGACCCATTTTGAGAGGCGACCAAACGAATTCCCAATGCATCTAAATGGAGCGATGTGCTCGGTGCAGCTAGGGTTCTTCCGTTTGCAATGGTAATCGTCAGATTTCTAGCCCAATCCGATACACTCCAGCCCGTGAGCTTTGATGGGTTATCCACCGATCCAGTTAACAAAAGATTCTTAGTCGGCTCAAACACAACTGGCCCAATGGCGCCTTCAAGAATTGCCTTCGTCGGCAAACCTGCCCGGGGGCTCACAATCAAGAATTCGTTTGCGGTAGAAACAGCAATGTTCATTCCGTCGGCCGAAACATCCCACGAAACTATCGTCGATTCAAACGAGCGACTACCAACAAGCTGACCCATTCCATCATTAAGCTGATAAAAAGAAAGACGATTTGAGGTTTCTCCCGCTTCCAGAACCAAGAAGCCATTCGAGCCAGTGGCTTTCACGGTCGCATTCGACAGTCCCTCTACTCCGATACTTTTAAGCGATGCTCCCTTTCCAACATTGGAAGAATCGAGCATTGCAATTTCTTGTGAACTCCCGCCAGACAAAACCAATACATGATCGCCTATCGAAATGAGTCGAGTAGCCGAAGCTACGTCTAAACTTATCGCTCGTTTGGTTCCATAGCCTGCAGTCGATACTTGCCAAAGAATTTGCAACTGATCTGGACTGCGTGTGAGGACATAGCCTGTAAAGTCGTCTTCGCTCGACGTGGGTTCAAGCAGCGCGTCTATGACCGCCGATGTTCCAAATCGAACGGACTTGACTGTTTGACCTGAAGAAACGTTTGTCAATGAAATTGCATTGCCGGAAATGCCCCAAGTTAATCCGCTGGAGTCGATGCCCAGCACTTTGGAAACATTTCCATCCACCCAACTTCCATGATCAGCGGGCAGTGTTGGAAACGTTTGCAAGACCGATTTATTGCTGCCAAGCAAACGCACCGAGTACTCGCCCGATTCGAGATTTGGAAATTTGGCAACGCCGTTATTATCGCTAGTTGTCCACGGCTCGGAAGCGTTGAAGTTGCCGTCGTCGTTCAAATCAATGTACACAGCTCGATCCGAGAGCGATCCATCCTTGCCCGCGTCGAATACCCCAGAACCATTCAAATCATCAAAAACGAATACATCGATACCAGCCAGAAGACGTCTGTCCTCGAGCACATCAAAACGAAGTTTTCTACGAGTGCGAGCACGGGTTTTGGCGGAAGAGTTTTTGGGGTATGAATGAGCCATATAGACAACTCAACTATCGTTTTCCGGGCGGCTTGGAAAAGGCGTTCGTAGATGCGTTCGCAACTGTTTCTACGAGCGTTCGAAAACCAGCGAGTGTGCGTGTCTTTCTAATCTAGCCAAATACGCGTCAAACGTACACCATTTCCGCCGGAAATAAAAAGAAAACTGCGATCAATCGGTAGCCTATTTACTCACCCCAAACTTGTAGACGGTGGTTTCGTCAAGTGCCCGACCTGGCTTGACCAGTGTCGACGGGAAGACAGATTGGTTTGGCGAATCAGGGAAATGTTGGGTCTCCAAACAGAATGCTTCATGTTGCTTAAATCCTGCATTGTCCGCCCCGCCAGACAAGAAATTGCCGGTGTAAAGCTGGATTCCAGGCTGAGTGGTGAAAACCTCCATCGTTCGTCCGCTCGCCGGGTCGGATACGTTTGCGGCCAACCGAAGCTTGCCAGCAGAGCTATCTACCACGAAACAATGATCGTAGCCGTTGGTCGACTTGAGTTCTGTTATTCTCTCGCCAATCAATCGTTTGGTCGTAAAGTCAAGCGAAGTATTTTTAACCGAAGCAATCTGGCCAAGCGGGATCATGTTTTCATCCACTGGTAAATAATTGTTGCAAGCAAGCGTCAACTCATGTTTGTAAATCGTTCCGGCGCCAGCACCTGACAAATTGAAATAGGCGTGATTAGTAAGATTCACGTGGGTCGCTTTGTCGGTCGTCGCAGTAAAGTGGATTGTCAGCCTGTTTTCGTTGTCCCAAAGGTACTCGGCGGTAACCAAAAGCTTTCCTGGATAGCCTTCCTGACCATCGGGGCTTATTAAGGAAAATCGCAATCCTACAATCGAATCGGACTTTATTTCTGCCGCCTTCCACATGAGTTTGTCGAAGCCAACTATGCCGCCATGAAGATGGTTGGGACCATTGTTGACAGCGAGTTTATAGGTCGTGCCATCGATGGAAAAATTACCCTTGGCGATTCGATTGCAAAATCGTCCGACCGTCGACCCAAAATATGGGTGACGTGCAAGATAACCATCGATCGTAGAAAAGCCTGCAGTTACATTGGTCTTTTTTCCGCTGCGATCGGGAACGTTGACAGAAACGACGATCGCTCCATAGTCAATCATTTGAACTGTATTTCCGCTTGCATTTGTCAGCGTGTAGAGCGTAACGCTTTGGCCATCAGCAGTTTTGCCAAATGGGGTTGATTCAATCTGCATGTTGACTTCGTTTGAGTAGGCGACTTCGTTGGAAATTTGGTAGGAAACGAGGGCTAAACAGCCGATAGCACAAACGCTTAGGAAGTTTAGAAAGGAACTGTAAAGGCTTTTCATGCGTTGCACCGCTTTGAGGAGGGTTCGGAGAGTTTGACGCTAGTGCTGCGTTGCAGCTTAGAATTAGGCTTGGTCGTGAGCTGCAAGGCCCTAGCCCGATGGCACTCACTTGATTACTTGACTTCCGGCCCGCACGCTAACGCGTTGCGGCTCACAGTGAGTTTGCGACACAAAGTGAGTGACATTTGGCACTAGCCGCCCGTAGTTTTCATTCCGGTGACTTTCGCCATTCCGCTCAATCTCTGTAAATTATTCTTTCACATAGAACTAAATTGTATCGGGTTTGCTGAGTCGGCCAAGTCCGGACGCACAAATCGCTTGGTCCAAGTCCGAGATTAAATCATCGGGATCTTCAAGGCCTACGGAAATTCGAATCAGGGAATCCGTGATTCCAAACTTGGCTTTGGCCGCTGCATCGTAACTCGCGTGCGACATCGAGGCGGGCTGACCAATTAGCGACTCTACTGCCCCAAGACTTACGGCCAAACCAAACAACTCGGTCGACTGACAAACGACTTTGGTCATTGCAAAATCGCCGTCAATTTCAAATGAAATCATCGCGCCAAACTGATCACCCATGAATTTTTTGGCCCGCTCATGATTGACGTGGCTTGCCAATCCAGGATAAAGCACACGCGTAACCTGAGGTTGACGTTCGAGCCACTGCGCGATGCTGAGCGCCGATTTGCATTGCTCGCGCATCCGCAATTCAAGTGTTTTGATTCCCCGTTGCAAAAGAAAGCATTCGAGTGCTCCAAGGACGCCACCTGTCGCGTTTTGGATAAAGTAGAGTTCTTTGTGGAGAGCAAGGTCTCTTGCTGCTAACACGCCTGCCAAACAATCGCTGTGACCACCCAGGTATTTCGTGCCCGAGTGCATTACGATGTCGGCTCCCAATTCAAGCGGGCGTAAGATCGCAGGTGGCGCAAAAGTACTGTCCACCCCGAGCAAAGCTCCACCGCGATGCGCAATCTCTGCGATGGCGGGAATGTCCGGAACAGTCATCAAAGGATTGCCGATACTCTCGATCCAGACCATTTTGGTATTGGGCCTCATGGCCCCTTGAACCTGCTCCGCATCGTCGGCGGGAACAAGCGTAACGTCGATTCCACTTCGATTGCAGATTTTGTGGAGAAGCCGATAAGTACCGCCATAGATATCACAGCCAGCTACGATGTGGTCCCCGCTTTTGTGCAGCATCGTCGCGCAATGAGTTGCGGCCATGCCTGAGGAAAAAGCCAAAGCACCCGCCGCACCCTCCAAATTGGCCAACGTTCGCTCAACTGCCGAGCGGGTCGGTGACCCGCTTCGAGAGTAATCGAATTGCCCCCAAACACCAGCCCCAGGTTGAATGAACGTTGTCGCCAAATGAATGGGTGTGACCACCGCCCCAGTTGCCGGATCCGGTTCATTGCCCACATGGATTGCACGCGTTCGAAATTTCATGCTCCCAACGCCTGTTTCAAATCGGCGATTAAGTCTTCTGAATCCTCAATTCCACAGGACATGCGGATCATGTTGTCATCAATCCCAAAATACTTTCGCTCCTCTGGTGTATAGTCGAAGTAACTCATTACGAACGGTTGTTCGATTAGCGATTCGACTCCACCTAGACTGGGTGCGATTTTCGGTATCGTACACGCGTCAATCACGGCAGCCGTTTGCTTCCAATCCGCATTGCGAACAAGGAATGTGATCAGGCCGCCGAATCCCTTCATGGTTCGCTTGGCAATCTCGTGGCTGGGATGTGTTGTCAATCCTGGATAATAGACTTTCTCTACGCGCGAATGACTATCGAGAAACTCGGCTATCCGCTGTCCATTTTCGTTGTGACGCTGCATGCGAAGCGCGAAGGTCTTTAGCCCTCGTTCGAGCAAATACATGTTGTGTGGTGAATTGATTCCACCCAAAATGCCACGCAACTTGCGGACATCATCCAGTTTGTCTCTTGATCCGCAAATGACACCTGCCAGCAAGTCGTTGTGACCACCCATATATTTGGTGGCGGAGTGCCAAACGTAATCGACTCCGTATTCGATAGGTCGAATGTTATACGGAGTTGCCAAAGTTGCATCGATGAGCGTTTCAACGTTTTTTGATTTGCCCAACGCTACGAAACGTTCCAAGTCAATGACACTTAAATGCGGATTGGTCGGTGACTCGCTAATCAACAATTTTGTACGCCGATTTATAGCCGCATCCATCGCTGAAAAATCCCCCATCTCAATTTGATGCGTAACAATGCCGAACCGCGATAAGTGTTTCGAACAGAACTCGCGACTGCGATGGTAGCACTCGTCGAAGATGACGATTTCGTCACCCGAGCCGAGTTTTGTCAACAACAGTCCCACGATAGCGGCCATCCCACTGGAATAGATAATCGCTTCTTCCGCCGAATCCAGCACTGCCAATTTGCGTTCGACGACCTTTTCGTTTGGGTTTCCGTAACGACCGTACTCCTCTCGATCTTGCTTCTGCTGGATATAATCGATGATGCTTTGTGTCGACTCAAACGTAAAAGTGCTACTGCAACAAATGGAGTCGGTAATTGCATCGCTCGGCTTGCGTCGAGCTTCACCGGCGTGGACGCTCGTAGTGCTCAAACCGGCCCGCTGGGCCGCGACTTCGGTTGGTTTTTTTGCGCTAGGATGCGACGCTTTCGAGTGCTTATCCACGATGGTTGCGTTTTCCATATCCAAATTGAGTCTAAAGGAACAATGATGGAAGACTTCAGAATTGCGACTGTGAGCAGCCTACTCTTTGTCATCCGACAAGTGGGTCGTCTAACGAGGTAGATCGTGGTCGCTGAAGTTAGAAAGCATCCGGATCGGAAGCGATGGTTGTGCACGGCTTCTGGCCTTGTACACGGCTTCTGGGAAGCTCTGGAACATCAGTGGCTATTTAGCAGTTAGGCTGCAAGCGGCCGCAAATCCCTGAACTAATCAAAGTCTAGCTTCAAATGGCGGCTTGATCAAGGAGTTTTTCTCGGACTTTGAGTCGCCATCTCAAACAAGTTGTTAAAATGCAAACAGCGTCGGATTTTTGCATTTGCATTTTGGGAAAACGGTAGCCGCTCCATGTGTGTCGTCGGACAGTCCATAGCTCATGCCAGTTGTTTGTTGTTGTTCCTTTTCTTGGCTTCCTTTTTTCATCCTTACTGCTCTGGGCAAGATATGCCGATTTTAGTTGGGGCCGACTCCGTATCAGGTTTGGTTTCACGATTAGGGAGTGCCGAGTTTGCTATCCGAGAGTCCGCCATGGACGAACTCTCTCGTTCGGATGAAAAAATGCTGCCCGAACTCGAACTAGTATTTAAGCGACTATCCAAAGAGGATCTTGAAGCATACGTAAGACTAAGTGGTGTGATCGCCAAACTAAAAAGCGATCGGAAAGAAAAGCAAATCCGAGTTTTCTTGCGTTCTGCCAACCCAAATGAAGCCTCGGCTTTCGATGGCTGGAAGAGTTTTTCACGGTTCAGCGGTACAAGTCGAAACGCAAAAGTGCTCTTCTTAAAGCTTTTAGACAAATACCCGGAATTGGTTTTTAACGCGCTGAAGACCAAGAAAGAATCACTCGACAAGGCTCGTGAGATTGCCGCAACCATCAGTCAAAAGTTATCGGAACTTATCGGTTACGAAATACCGGATGCTTTAGCCATGCTGTATTGCTTGAACGTAGCCGACGATCTGACCGATCGAAGTTTGGAAAGGCTAAGTGTCGGAACATTCAGAACCTCGCCCTTCTCCCAATTCATGTTAGATCCCCAAGCGAGGAAGTCGCTTGAACGCCTTATGTCAGGATGGTCAAAAAGGCTTGAAGAAAGGCAGCTCGATTGCTTATTGCTATTTCTTCAATGCGACTATCCGCAAGCCCGGGAAATTGCCTTGAGGTTGCTGGAATCCAATGAAACCAAGACCGATTCATTCGCTTTAGTTAGGTCGATGCAAGCCATCTATCGATACGGGAGCGCAACTGACCTTCCATTGGTTGAAAAGTTTTTAGACGACAGGACTGAATATATTGCTTTTCAGAATCAGGGGATCGGAAATCCGTTAGCTCCCGCAGAGCTCTTCACGGCCGAATTTCGAGATATCGCATTGCTTGTTTCGATGCACTTGGCCGGGGATGACTACGCTTCTGTCTTTCCTCAAATTCAGTCCCATCCACTACTGGGTTTTCGAGAGGAAACACTTATACTCCCACCCAAATCGGAGGAGTTTCGGACCAATCGAATTACAAAATGGAAAGAGCAGAGTCTGGCCCGTCGGTCCGCGCCGTGATGTCGGCTGAAGCGAGTCCGCTGAATACCGTCATGTAAGAATGAAACGCTACGAAAAAACGCATGCACCTCAATGCACCAACTTTCCACAACGATCGCACTTGGGTTTGCCCACTACTTTCAAGACTTCGGCCAACGAGTCCATACGCTAGCCGATCAGCTATCCGAGGAGCAATTTTGGACCAAGCCCTATTCGTACGGGAATAGTTTTGGCAATCTGGTCCTTCACTTGACTGGCAATTTGAACTACTACATTGGTTCGCAAATCGAGAACACTGGATATGTGAGAGACCGGGAACTCGAGTTTAAGGACGTACAATTGGGGCACAAACTCGAGATCCTAGTCAAATTGGATGAAAGCATCGCTTTAGTAGTGGATTCCATCAATCGCCAAAAGGCCGAGGATTGGGTGAGAGAATACAGGGCCGTCGGTGCTGACGATGTACCGGATCGCTTCAGTATGTACCTGAGATGTTCGGTTCACTTTCATCACCACATCGGTCAAATGATCTACTTGGTCAAGGAACTGCGAGTCAAAGCAGTTTGACGATTCCAACGAAGCAATGCTTGCGGACCGTTTTCAAACTTCAAAAGCAACCTCTGGTGTTGCCCAGCGTGGTCCGATATACTTCGGTTCTCCATATTCTTCTTGACCCTGCACTGATTTTAACGTGGGTTGAGAGTTAATTTGGGAGGGGATTTGGACTGTGTTTTCTGATTGCTATCTTTAGGTCTCGCAAAACATAGGTCAACAGTTATTTGGCGAAGTAGCTCAGTTGGTTAGAGCAACGGCTTCATAAGCCGTGGGTCGCTGGTTCAAGTCCAGTCTTCGCTACTGTTTTTCAAAGGGTACGACAGGGTACGACACCCGTTACGACACCCGCAGGATAGGATATGAGGGTCAAAACCCTATCCTCAAGCGGAGTATCTGCGATGCAAAAGAAGCCAAAAGACTGTCCATTATTCCTTCACAAAAATGGCCAATGGACCAAGAAAATCAAAGGGAAACAGCATTACTTCGGGACCGAACTAGATGCCGCGTTGGTCCGGTGGGTCGATGAGAAAGACTATTTGTTGGCGGGGAGGCCAGTTCCGAAGAACGATGGCAAGCCGACTTTGGCAGAATTGGCCAATCTGTACCATGCGGCGGGTGTCGTCCGGGTGTCGTCGCACGAAATAACCCAACGGAGTCTAGATGACTGTCGGAAGTCCATTGACCGCCTAATTGAGATTGTTGGTAGCAAATGTAAGCCGGAAAGTCTTGAGCCGCTTGACTACGCCAGAATCAAACAAGAGCTGTTCTCGCCTGTTGAGCGGACGACGGCTATCCGTGGTGGCGTAAAAGGCCATGCGGTAGAACGCCGGTCACCCGTTACCGTCGGGAATGACGTTCGCCGGATTCGGACTTTTCTGAATTGGTGCTCAGATACGAATTTGATACCGCCTTGTCGCTGGGCGAAGGAGTTTGGGGTAATCACATCCAAGCAATCCAGAGTAGCTCATCCGGTGTTCCGGGGAGGTCATACCAAAAGTCGCTCAACGAGCGAGTTGAGGAGTGCTTTCCCTCGTTTTCGAGTGTTGTGAACGAACTGAAAAAAGGCGAGATAGAGGGGCAGTTTCTCTTGCGAGATGCCCCGATGAGGGCG
>JAYVPJ010000004.1:0-10837 GCA_043757445.1 Pirellula sp.
TTTTCCCGAGTAAGTCACCCTCCCTCGGGGAGGGTCGGCCTTGGGCCGGGGAGGGTGACCCGAATTGTTCAATCGCTTCTTCCACTTCACCCTCCCCTCGCTTCGCTTCGCGAGACCCTCCCAGAGGGAGGGCGACTAAGCTGACGACCTCTTAGAGGGATCGACCATGACGATCGTAACGATGTTGCAGGCCTACCGCGTTCCTTGAATTTCTAAGCTGACCATTAGTAGTGCGACGCTCCGCGTCGCAAGAATCACGACACGGAGCGCCGTGCATCTATCTTTATTACCCCCATTTTTATTCTGGAAAAAGCAGTAGGAATTGGTACGCCGATTTACCTTAATAGCCTCCGGCACCTTGATAGCCCTTGGTTCCCAGTTAAAACTGGGATATCTTCTACAGTTAAAGGTGGCGAGGCAGGCCTTTCGCCCTTATTCCACCGTTCACATAACTCGCCGATCGACCAAGAAATTTCTGTATGAGTTC
This sequence comes from Pirellula sp., assembly GCA_043757445.1. Taxonomy (GTDB): domain Bacteria; phylum Planctomycetota; class Planctomycetia; order Pirellulales; family Pirellulaceae; genus JBKCUI01. Next base: position 488 of record JAYVPJ010000004.1, read on the forward strand.
GCCTTCTTCACTGGCTCCTTCGCAATCTTTTCTTCTTCGCCACGATTTTCTAATTCGACGGTTGCATTCCCTAAGCGGTTTAGTTCCCGTCGGGGCATACATGTGTGTACATCTGCTGACGAACGCGAGTTTGATCGGCGGCGCATCCGTCTTTCAAAACAATGTATTTACCATTCACAGCTTGCCACTTTTACCCCTGATCGAATGGACTTTTATTTTTCTGCCGATCCTTTTTCATGCGGTAGCAGGCGTTTGGATTTCACGAAATGCAAAGGCCAACTTGCAGCAATATCGCTTGGCAGGAAATCGACGCTACACTTGGCAAAGAATTACGGCTTATATTGCGATCGTGTTCATTTTTACACACGTTTTCCATCTGCATGGTTGGTTTCAAAACGATTGGTGGTTGAAGAACATTGCGGGACCCTTAGGCATGGCCAATTTTCGGCCGTACAACGCAGCGAGTTCATTGGCGATGGCTTTGAGCGGTTTCATTTGGCCCATCTTTTATGCAATCGGCGTATTGGCTTGTACTTTTCATTTGGCGAATGGGATCTGGACGGCCGGAATTACGTGGGGGGTGTGGCTAACACCCAAGTCGCAACACCGCGCGAGTATCGCGTGCACTCTTTTTGGTCTTTTCATAGGGGCGGCAGGCCTAAGTTCGTTGGTCGCAGCGAAAACCACCAAGGTCGATGAAGCAGTCCAAACTGAGAATGAAATGTACGATGCGAGAATTCGGGCACATACGATTACTCCGGACGACCACAAGCGTTCCGGAGGACATGCTCAGGACGAGATAAAGCCTGAACCTGTGAAATAGACGTCTCGCTTTTAAAGTCGGTAGAACGTAACTGAACACGCATTTTGCGATTGGTAGAACCAGATGGGTAGTAATCGAGTATTGGTGGTTGGCGGCGGGTTGGCAGGCTTGGCTGCAACCATGAAGCTGGCGGAACTAGGCATTGCTGTAGATTTGCTTAGCCTAACACCCGTGAAGAGATCACATAGTGTTTGCGCTCAGGGTGGAATCAACAGCGTCAGCGATATGACACGCCAGGATGGTGACGACGAATGGAAGCATTTTGACGACACCATCTACGGAGGCGACTTTCTGCAGAATCAACCTCCCGTAAAAGAAATGGCTTATTGGGCTCCGAAGGTAATCGATCTGATGGATCGATTGGGTGTGACATTCAATCGAACACCGGAGGGCTTCATTGATCGGCGTCGATTCGGTGGAACGCTTTACAAACGTACGGCTTTTGCCGGAGCTACCACAGGGCAACAACTACTTTATGCGCTAGATGAACAGGTTCGACGTCGTGAAAGCGAAGGGCTTGTGAAGAAGTATGAATTTTGGGATTTCCTGGGTCCGATATTGGACGACAACGGACGCTGCATTGGAGCGACTGCACAGGACATGGTCAGCATGCAGATTCGGGCTTTCCCTGCGGATGCAGTCGTGGTTGCCACGGGTGGTAATGGTCTCATATACGGTCGATCTACGATGTCTGTTTTCTGCACAGGGAGTGCAGCCAGCAGATGTTTTCAGATCGGTGCGAAGATGGGAAACCCAGAGTTCATTCAAGTGCATCCGACGGCTATTCCTGGCGCGGATAAACTGCGATTGATGAGCGAATCCGCTCGTGGCGAAGGCGGAAGAGTCTGGGTGCCTCGCAAGGCCAACGACCCCCGTTACCCTAAGGAAATTCCGGAAGCGGAACGGTACTATTTCCTGGAAGAGCGATTCCCGAAGTATGGAAACCTGGTGCCTCGCGACATCGCTACTCGCGAGATTTTTAATATTTGCGTGAATGAAGGTCTATCCGTTGATCCATCGCGAATGAGTGTGTATCTGGACCTAACGCACATTCCGCGGGCAGAACTAGATCGCAAGCTCGGCGGAATCCTTGAGATTTACGAAAAGTTCCAAGGTGTAGATCCACGCGAAGAACCTATGAAAATCTTTCCCGCTGTCCACTACAGCATGGGCGGCCTTTGGGTGAATTACGAGGCCAATGCGGACGGAGGGCTACTGCCGGGTTCGCCCAAGAACCAATCGACTACAGTCCCCGGTCTTTATGCCATTGGCGAATGCGATTATCAATATCATGGCGCAAACCGATTGGGTGCGAACTCACTTCTGAGCTGCATTTTTAGCGGTCTATTCATAGGACCCGGGATCGTCAGCTGGATGAAGGGAAACAAAGCTGCAAGCGACTTGCCAAAGAGCATTTATGACAAGGCTATCGTAGCCCAAGAGGCTCGACATAAGAAGCTCCTTTCCAATACATCCGGGGATGAAAACCCCTACCTCATTCATCAGGAGTTGGGGGACGTCATGACTCGAGCCGCAACAGTGGTCCGTGAAAACAAGCAACTTACCGAATCCTACGACAAGGTATGTCAACTGAGCGAGCGTGCCGCCCAATGCGGACTTTCCGATACCGGCAGTTGGACGAACCAAAACGTCATCTTTACCAAGGCCGTTCAGGACATGTTCCCCGTCGCGAAATGCATTCTCAAAGGTGCTTTGCAACGCGACGAAAGCCGTGGAGCTCACTTCAAGCCGGCCTACTGTATGCCCAGCTTGAGTGCGACCGATCCGATCGAGAAACGTGCAGAAGCGGAAGAATGGTGCGATGCCTTTGAAGCGAACAATAAGAAGTTCCTCAAGTCAACGATTTGCACTTGGAATGGAAAGGAACCGGATGTTACCTATGAAGACATCGATACGCGACTACTCGCTCCGCGGCCACGACTTTACGGTTTAGTCGGCGCAGAGGTTATCGAGCAAGTATGGAAAGAGCGGACTGCCGCCAAAGCCTCTGAATCAGGAAAGAAGCAGCTTGCAGGCGCGACCTAGCTCACCCACGCTCTTCGCATTTTTGACTATCAATTCCAAATTTACAAACTCAATCTCAATCTCAAATAGTTCCCATGACTGCAACAGGAAACGAAGCCACAGCAAAACGCCGCCCTTCGAAGGTAAACGTGCGAATCCTTCGCCAAGACGGGCCAGGACTACCAGGCTATTGGGAACGGCATCAAGTCAGCTACGAACCTGATATGAACGTGATCAGTGTATTGCAAAAAGTCGCAGCTCAAGCAAAAACCAGCGACGGCAAAAAGGTTGCACCCGTTGCGTGGGATTGCGGTTGCCTCGAGGAAGTATGCGGTTCATGCACTATGGTCATCAATGGTCGTGTACGACAAAGCTGCAGTGCTTTGGTGGACCGTTTGCTCGAAGATGATTCGAACGAAATCGAGCTTCGACCCATGACCAAGTTTCCGGTGGTTCGAGATCTAGTCATCGACCGTTCCAGAGTGTTTCGTGCATTGGAACGCGTGAAGGCGTGGGTACCGGTGGATGGATATTACGACATGGGAGCCGGGCCTCGCATCGCGAGAGAAGAGCAGGAGCAAAATTATCCATTGAGTCAATGCATGAGTTGCGGCTGCTGCTTGGACGCTTGCCCTCAATACACGAAGATCGAAATCCAAAGGCAGCCTGGAGAATCCGAAGAAGAGTACGCTGCTAGAAAAAACGCAGCCTTCGATGTTGGGTTCGTCGGCGCGCATGCAATTTCTCAGGCCATGCTATTCAATTCCCATCCCGTCGGCAAAAACATGGCCAGCGAACGCATGGAAGCGTTGACTTCTCCAGGCGGAATACAGGCATGTGGAAACGCTCAAAACTGCGTTGCGGTTTGCCCAAAAGAAATCCCGTTAACGACCTCTATCGCTAGAGCTGGGCGGGCTGCCACCGTTTACGCAATCAAGAAAATCTTCGATCGATAGTGCACATGCATCCACAGCGTAAGCGTCGGGTGGGGGGCAGAGTTGGCTTGCTAAGGCTCAGTCATGGCGAAAAAGTGGGGTAAGCTTCAAGCTTGCCGACAGTGACTCATCGCAAGCTAGAAGCTTACGCCACCAGTGGTCGCCACCAATCCTCGTGATCGAGGTACCATTGAACGGTCTTGATCAATCCCGACTTTCGGTTTTGCATAGGTGTCCACCCAAGTTCTTTTTGAACCTTAATGGCATCGATCGCATACCGAAAATCATGTCCAGGTCGGTCTGCGACTTAGAAGGAATAGAATTTAGCATTGGACATCATCATGGCGTTGACAAGAACGCAGGGTCCCGAAAGAGCCCCGAAGTGATTTTCAATGTTTCCCGAAACCTAATTGCTTGACAGTATTTTCAAATCATGATCAACCATCATTTTAACAAGTTCAGGCATCTTGGTTTTGGCCTCCCAGCCTAGAACATGTTTTGCTTTGGATGGATTACCCAACAAGTGTTCAGGGTCTGCTGGACGCACGAATCGTGAGTCCACCTCGACATACTTTTGCCATTCCAGTCCGACGTGTTCGAAGGCTGCTTGAATGAATTCTTTTACGGTATAACTAGTGCCTGTCGCCAGTAGGTAGTCGTCGGGAGTCTCATGTTGCAAGATCATCCACATGGCAGCAGCATACTCTTTTGCATATCCCCAGTCTCGGGCCGAATCGATCGAACCTAGTATCAGTTTGGTTTGGAGTCCGAGCTTGATTCTGGCCGAAGCCAAAGAGATCTTTCTGGTCACGAAATTTTCAGCTCGGCGGGGGCTTTCGTGGTTGTACAAAATCGCATTGCAAAAAAATAGGCCATGAGCTTCACGGTAGATGCGAACCATTTGCGTTGCGAAGGACTTCGCACAACCATAGGGTGAATTGGGATTGAGCGGAGTTGATTCGTCTTGTGGACTTTCCTTGGGCGTGCCAAAAATCTCCCGACTGCTTGCATGCAGGAACTTTGGCTTGTTGGTTTGATCGCGTAGGATCTCCATGATTCGAAGGGTTCCCATGGCCGTAAGCTCGCAGGTACTTTCTGGGATCTCGAAACTGAGACCTACGTGCGATTGGCCAGCAAGATGGTAGAACTCGTTAGGCTGAGTTGTTGCGAGGATCCGACGAATGGAAGTGGTGTCAGACAAGTCGGCATAGTGCAGAAAAAGTCGCTTTCCGTAAATTGATGGATCGTTGTATTGTTCAAGAAGTCTATGACGATCGAGCGAGCTACTGCGGCGTACGATTCCATGGACAATGTACCCTTTATCCAGTAGCAGTTCAGAAAGGTACGATCCATCCTGACCGGTAATTCCAGTTATCAATGCCACTCGCTTTTCATTGATGGCTTGGGTTTTGCTCGGATTGGATTCGATTTGCACTGGCAATCTCTAGATTAGGGTTTCGAGTGACGAATGGCAGGTGTCTAAAGCCTAAAGCCTCATCTACAGCCTCAGCTACCGTATCGCTCCCTCGATGATAGAACAGGCCAGGTCGATATGCTGTTCCGTTGTAACTCCAGGTGGCGGCAGGAATCGAATCCGATTTGGATCGCTACCCGCCAAAAAACCCATGAGCCCCAAATGATATAGTTTCATTAGCATCTCTTTTGCTTCATCCGCTCCACCCTTTCCGGGCGTGAACGCGATCATCATCCCCTCGCCGAATGGACCACATAGTTTTCCTAGATACTTTTTGGCCAGTTCCGCCAGCTTGTTTTTGAAATACTGGTGACGACGAACATTCCATCCATTCGGCCCAAAACACTGCTTGGACTCGAGCTCGTCCAACACAGCCAGCCCACAGCGAATGGCAGCCGTAGCGCCCGTAAAGGTTTGCGACAAAACTGGCCCCTTGGGTTTTAGTGCCTCGCCGTATAACGTCGCGCAAACCTGCGTGATCTTGCCTAAAGTTACCAAGTCTGCGTAGGCGTCGAGACCAAAATGCTGGAAAGCAAACGGTTGGCTCAATCTCGAAAACGTTTGGACTTCATCGAAAATTACAAGCACTTTATGATCGCGACAAATCTTGCAAAGCTCTTCGAAGTAGGGTTTCGTCCCTGGATAGTAACCTCCCTCGCCCGCGACTAGCTCCAGCCATAGGCAGGCGTACTCTCCTGGGTGTCGGGCAAGTAATTTCTTAAGCGTTGCGATTGCACCATGTGTTGTTCCCTCAGGATCCGCCGGATGAAACATGGGTATAAAGTCCACGTCAAGAGTCTTGGGAAGCCCTGCCCGATACGCGGGACGATCCGTCAATTGCGCTAGGGCTAGACTTCGTCCAGCAAAGCAATTGTCCATGCAGATAACGCGCGAAGCAGGGAATCGATTGTGGAACGCGATCTTCAATGAATTCTCATTCGCCATCGCTCCGCTCGTGCTGAGCAAACAATGATCCAGCTTCGCTCCCAATTGATTTGCCAGTCCGAGCAATCGTTCGCACATTACCAGCGACGCCGAATTGTGTTGGAGGTTGCCTTGCATAACGGTATCCTCAAGACCCGCGTCCACAGTCGCTTCAAGCATCGCCAAATGACTATGTCCCAATCCGTGAACGCCAATTCCGACGATGAAGTCTAGCTTGACGCTGCCATCCCCCAATTCGACAAACGGTCCATTTCCTACGCCGCTGGTCATGTACGGAAAGTAGGGAGCACCGCCACGAGCGACCGCAAGTCGGGCTAGGTCCGATTCATATTTCAATATCAGTTCTGGTTTGGCGGGCCGAACCTCGTTAATCCTCGAACTGTGGTCCCTCAACGCATCGGCAAGCAGTTCCTTCGCTTGCCCGACTCGCGGATCGGACATTAGTTCACTTGAAACGAGTCCGCTCTCGATAGGCGTGCCGGTTGGGGATGGCGAATGAAGCGTTTTGTTCATGGAATTGGATCGACAGGAGATGCAATGCAAAAAAACAATCAGTTGACAAGTAAACGTGCCAAAAAGTTCATCATAGTAACATGTTCCACTCTCGGGCAATAGATGACAGCTCGGCTGTTGTCGGCCGATAGCCGACGGCGCTGCAGTTGATGTTAACTCGCGCCGCATTTCTAGCCGATCGTGCTGCCACGATCCATGGCTGCCACGATTCGCTTCATTGGCATTTGCACGCCAGCCAGAAGTGTTGGTATGCCGAGGGATGCACTGGGTATTGCAATTGACGATTCAATTGGAAACGAATCAAGCGAGGCGTCGTTGCAAGCCAGCTTAAAGATAGATCGATAGGAACAACAAACACTCCATTCCAACGGCCGATGCACGATGGTTTCACGCCGAGACTGGGCCGTATGGAGGGGCATAAACGGATCAGTGAAGTAGTGACTTAGTACGCCAATCGCGTAAGACGCTTCCTTCCAATTACTGGCTGAGAGCATTCGGAGGCACTTCTCAAGCCATTTTTCAGCCGTCTTTGCCGCTCCGCCCCAATACCCATCACGTACACCCATCACGTACATGCAATACATGGTTTTCAAAGTCTTTGAAAAGGTTGTCTGGATCTTTGGCCCCCTTGAGATAGTCGCCATAGTTGGCAAGGAGCAAATCGGCCATGTGGAAGCAACACAAATCAAGAAGTTCATTTCCGTGCCAGCGTTTCAAGACCGGGAAAGTGAGACAGCCTCAACGCCATGGGGGGTCGAATTTAGTACAGTCGAGCCACCCTATTTGTCCCTACTTATCTTCTTTCTCTTCCTCGTTGTACTCAAATTCAAGTTCCGAGTTTTCACCAACTTCGAATTCATCGTCTTCGTCAACGAGGTCTTCAAGGTCACCATCAAGACTTTCGCCAGCATCTGCGGCCGACATCGCGTCGTTGTCCGCCCGCTTTTGGCGCTGTTCCTTGTTCAAATCGTCTCGATCATCGTCGCGGGCTCGAGGCTGCAAATAGAGTTTGATTGGGATCTCGCCAAACGGCAAATGGTCACGGAGAAACGTGAGCAAATACCGTTGGTAGGTTTTGGAAAATCCTTGGGGTTGGTTGCAAACTAAGATGATGGTCGGGGGCAAGCTAGTTATTTGGGTAGCGTAATAAATCTTCGGACGCTTCATTTGAAACATGGGTGGTTCGTGTCGCTCTAACGCGACCTTCACCAATTTGTTCAATTGATGCGTTGAGATGCGTTCGTTGGCTTGTTTGAAAAGCATTTGAGCGTGGTTTAACAATGCTTTGACGTTCTTGCCAGTTTGGCCTGTAATGAAGCCGATCGGGCAGTAAGCCATTGTTGGGAATGTTTCGTGCACATAGCGAACCCATCGTTCGGTCGGCATCTGCCCAGCCAGCAAATCCCACTTGTTAACAACGAAAATACAAGGTTTGTATTGGTCCGCGATGTAGTGCGCGAGCTGTTTATCGACTTTGCTCATTTGCTGCTTCGAGTCGAAGAACATGAGCACGACATCTGCTCGGCGAATACTACGCTGAGCCCGGTGCATTCCGTACCAGTCGATATCGGTCTTGACGCTTTTGTTTCGTCGAAGTCCTGGCGTATCCATGGCCATGAATTTGTGGCCATCTAAATCGAACATGACGTCGACGCAATCGCGGGTCGTGCCAGGTACTTGGCTGACAATCATGCGTTCGGCTTTGACCAACGTATTGACGAAGGTGCTTTTACCGACGTTGCGTTTGCCTACGATCGCCAGCTTCATCATCGGCGGTTCGACTTCTGCGGGCATTGCATCCAACTGCGGTATGCGTTGCACTACTAAGTCGAGCAACTCATCTTTGTTGCGATTTTGGTGCACGCTGACGCGAATTAGCCAGCCTCGGCCTAACTGGTGAAATTCGTCGGCGTTCGTATCCAACGACGGGCTATCTGTCTTGTTTGCAACCAGTAAAATAGGTTTGTTGATTTTGCGAAGCCGATCCGCAACCTCTTGGTCAAGCGGGAGGAGACCCGCTCTCGAATCGACAACAAATAACAAAACGTCGGCATCGTCGATAGCGATCTCAATTTGAGCTTCAATGTCCGCAGTCAGGTTGTCGACGTCAATGATTCCCATGCCTCCGGTGTCGATCAACTCAAAATGATGGCCGCGATGCTCAATCAGAGTGGTCAATCGGTCGCGTGTAACACCGGCCGTATCCTCAACGATTGCAAGGCGTCTGCCCGCAATCCAGTTAAATAGGGAGCTTTTGCCGACATTGGGTCGGCCAACAATGGCAACGCGAGGAATTGGCATCGAACAGACAAGGGGAATCGAGAAAATGCAATACGTAAATCAACCTGTATGGTAGTCGTAAGCGTAGATTTGCGGGAGTGTTCAGATTCACCCATCCTGCTAGAATCAAGGGTTTGGCTAACAATATGCCATCCTTCAAGTTGGGTGAGTCGTGAAATTGTCCACGGGACCCGCATGTCTCGGGATTTTGGTTCCAGTTACGGTGGTCGAACAATGCAGCTGAATCAGTGGAAATCGGCCAGTGAACAACTCCTGAAACACTGGCATCGAAGTGGGATTTCGCAGCTGCCGAAGTGCAAATCACAATCGGTTGAAACCGCTGAGTCTTGGCTGGAGTCCAATGCTGCGAGCATCCTCAACACAAACGAGCTGTTGCCTGTCCCGAAAGCCACTTCGGTAGACATGGTTAATTCGGCAGACATGGTTAAAGAGCCAACTCGAAAAGAACCAGGTCGAACAGTAGAGGGAAAAGCGTTACCGAAATCGACAATTGCTGAGGGGAAATCAATACAGGCAAACCATTTGGAAAGGTCCGTAGTGGGCAATTGGGCTTCCCCTTTTTTGGAGATCCATGACCGAGCTCGAGCTTTCGATTCTTTAAATTCCCAGGTTGTCGCTTGTCGCAAATGTGAGGAAATTGCCTGTCGAAGGCAGCGCACTGTTTTTGGAGTCGGCTCAATCAATGCCAGAGTAGTCATGTTTGGGGAGGCGCCAGGTGCCGACGAAGACCGGATCGGAGAGCCCTTTGTTGGCGCGGCCGGGCAGTTGCTGGACAAAATTCTCGTGGCCAGCGGATTGAAACGGGCGGAGATTTACATCGTCAATGCTCTAAAATGTCGACCACCCAACAATCGAACCCCGACGGTCGTTGAAATCGAAAATTGCCGTCCCTACTTTGAGACTCAACTGGAAACGATTAGGCCGGAGTATGTTGTTTGCTGGGGATCCGTTGCGGTTCGAGCGGTTCTTGGGAGCACCGAAAGCGTAGGTCGATTGCGGGGCAAGTTCCATGCTTTTCGAGGCGCAAAGGTAATGGTTACCTATCATCCAGCCTATTTATTGCGAACCCCAGATGCGAAGAAACTAACCTGGGAAGATATGAAAATGCTCATGAATGATATGGGGATTGCGATTCCTGGGAGTACGCCTTTGACGGCGGCTTCGGGTGGGCTGTGCGACAAATAGCAATTCGCAAAAATTATGCTTATGCGACTTTTGTTCCCCGTAGGCCTTAACGAATGCTGAAGCAGATTGGATTGTTTGCTGTGTTGCGTTCTTGCGTTTTTAGCCCAACGGGCTTAAACAATGGCAGCCCAGGGCCGAGCGAAGCGCCG
>JAYVPJ010000005.1:0-36666 GCA_043757445.1 Pirellula sp.
ATTGAACTTACCGAGGTCAAGAGCGAGAATTTTCATGTTAGTTGTTCCTTGGGTTTGGGGTTGGAATTTTGTGACGCATTGTGTTTCAGCACAGAGCAAGATCACGGGTCAGAGTCGCCAGATTTTATTCGAATGGCTCCCACCCCAAACCCAGGACTTACATAGATTCTTTCGCTGAGGCGAGTCGGGATGCGCGTACAGACAGCCTTGGTCGATAGAAGCATCCTCGAACTTTAATTCTGGCAACGACGTCACGATTGCTATCAGCGCTGATTTATTTCGACTGACTGTTGACCACGAATAGCACGAATGACACGAATGTCTACTAGATTGCGAGGTGCATTTTGATGTCGGAGACGTTATCATGATTGAATGTCGGAGATGGTCTCTGACAGGTTTGAGGAGTAATCGCTTCATTGCGTTTGTCCATGCTCGCCCTTCGGGATGGAAGCGTGAACTGCGCGAACAAGCGGATGCAGCTAAGCCCTCGGTCGACCGAACTATTTTGGAATCGCGTTTCTTGCTCGGGCTAGCTGATCCGAGTCGTTATCCGACTGCAACCGAATTTGCTGGAAATGATGAAACGGCTTCCATCGATCGTTGTCGAAACGATTTCCGTTTGGCATCTGGTGAGTTACTAGGATGCCGCTATTAAATGTGGTAGCCGCATTCCTCGTCAAGACACTAAGGAACTAGCGATCCCTCGGTTGCACCCATCGGCAACGAAGCACCATACTACTTTTAAGATGGAGGAGTTGATACATGTCCGATCTGCATCTGCTTTTTGGCGATCTAACACTGAATATTTCATGTGATAGTATGTTAGGCGATAATTGTGACTACAGATACAATGTGTTTTATCAAAAAGATCTTGCAAGCGAATTAAGTGCCCTTTGTGATAAGTACGGCTCCGACAAGGGAGAAATCGTAAGCTCGGGGCATCCCTATCCTTGGCCCTCGCACAACTATGCAGATTTTTATGAGGGACTATTTGGACATTGCAGACACTACATGAAGAATATCGTAGAGTGCGGTTTAGGAACAACTAATTTAAACGTGCCAAGCAGCATGGGGACCCTTGGCAAGCCAGGTGCTTCGCTACGAATATGGCGAGAATATTTTCCGAATGCCCAGATTTATGGGGCCGACATTGACAAGAATATTCTTTTTCAGGAAGAAAAAATTTCCACCTTCTACGTTGACCAAACATCGCCAGACTCAATTGACATGCTCTGGAAGGCAATCCATTCGACGGAGATTGATTTAATCATTGATGATGGGCTTCATACTTTCGAAGCTGGCGTTTGTCTATTCGAGCACTCTTATTCCAGGCTGCGACAATCAGGGATCTATATAATTGAGGATGTCGCAGTCCATTCGATGGTGAAATTCCGATCCTATTTCAAGTCAAAAAACTACAAAGTAGAGTTCGTGAACCTATATAGACCCAACAGGCCATTGGCAGACAATTCGCTCATTGTCATCAGGAAATGATTGCCAACACCTCGCGATTCTTCGGTAAAGTGTCCGATGAGCTTGGATCGAACAGAAGACAGAAGAACGTGGCGATGCATCATGGCAAAACAGCTAGTTCTTCAAATCCAGTCCTGGTGCACCGCTGGTTGTACTTTCGTTGCGACCCTTTTTTCTCAAAATACGCGAAGTCGATTGACCCTGCAAAAACTTCGTTTGACAATCGAATTAGCGGTTGTCCAACGAGCTATTTTGGCGTACATCTTTAGCCGAGCCAGACAGCAGTTTAACCTGGAAACAGAATAATCCAGCGGGACATGTCTGCGGTATTTTTGAATCCCTCCGAGCGCCTCAGGCTTATTAAAATCCAACTGGACTCTCAACCTCAACCCCATTGCTTAAGATCATGATGCAACTTGGTTTCGTAAGTGCGATTCTTCCCGATCTTTCTCTCGAACAGGTATTTGATGTCGCAGCGTCGATCGGATATCGCTACGTGGAGGTCATGTGTTGGCCGCCGAGCAAAGCGGATAGACGCTATGGGGGTATCACACACATCGACGTCACGGGCCTTAACGACACATCCGTCTCATCCATCAATGCACTTGTTAAAAAAACCGGAGTTCAAATCAGCGGGCTTGGCTACTATCCAAATTGCCTTTCACCGGACACTGCGGAGGCAGAGCGAAGCGTCGAACATCTGAAGCAAGTTATCCTCGCTGCTCCAAAGCTTGGACTCACGCAGGTCAATACTTTCATCGGACGCGATTACACCAAAAGCGTGGACGACAATTGGCCTAGACTCATGACCACATGGAAGCCGATCGTCGATTTGGCTGAGAGTTGTGGCGTTCGGATTGGAATCGAAAATTGCCCAATGTTGTTTACTAAGGACGAATGGCCAGGTGGTAAGAACATCGCATCGTCCCCCGCAGTCTGGCGACGATTGTTTAGCGACCTAGGTAGTCCCAACTTAGGACTCAATTACGATCCATCGCACATGATTTGGCAATGCATGGATTATTTGAAACCCATGCGGGAATTCATCGATCGGATTTTTCATGTGCACGCTAAAGACGTGCGCATCGATCGGCATTTGCTGAACGAAGTAGGAATATTTGCGCATCCAAACCTGTATCATTCGCCGAAGCTGCCAGGACTTGGGGAAATCGACTGGGGGCTGTTCTTTTCGGTCCTTGGCGATGCGGGCTATCAAGGGCCAGTATGCGTTGAGGTAGAGGATCGCGCTTACGAAACAACGCTCGAAAATCGCAACGAGTCATTGGCACAGAGTTTCCGTTACTTGAGTCAATTCGTTGGGCGATAACGTAAGATCGGCATTGCGGAGGTCCAGCTGATGCTCGATCCATTATGTCATGTTCGCGACTTGCACTGCAGTGCCACTGCTAGTTCCGCTCGTTGTGATCACGGCAGTTAGGCTTCCCGTACTCACGGGTTTAGTCGAAAAAGTAACGATCAGAACAGTGGCAGTGGCCGAGGTAACTGTGCCGACGGCTCCGTTGTTGAATACCACCGTGTTGCCGCCCGCTACCGGGTTGAAACCAAAACCGTTTATCAGGACCGTGGAAGCAGTGCGAGCGAGATTGGACGTGCTCGATGTTACTAGCGGTTTGACCGCAGCGACCTGAATCGCTGAACCACTGTTTACTCCGTTGGTGGTTACTACGGCTGTCAAGTTTCCGGCGGTTGGCCTCGTAGATAATGTTACGCTAAGCGATGTTGCGGTTGCTGAAGTGACTGTGCCCACCGCCCCATTGTTAAATACGACCGTATTAAGCGAAGCGGTTGTGTCAAAGCCAGTACCGGCAATGGCAATCGTGTTTGCGGTGGTGGCCAAATTTGCCGTACTGAAAGTTACCGCCGGTGCAAGCGTTGCAACTTGAATCGCCGGACCGCTGCTAACGCCATTCGCGGTGACCACTGCCGTTAGATTTCCGGCACTTGGTTTGGTCGAAAAAGTCACCGTCAAAGTCGTCGCAGTTGCAGCCGTGACTGTCCCTACGGCACCATTGTTAAACACGACGGTGTTATTGCCGGCCGTGGTACTGAACCCGAATCCACGAATCGTCATGGTTGTGGCAGCCGAAGTAATGGCGGCGGTACTAACTGTTACCGAAGGGATCACCGTAGCGACCTGGACCGCGGTGCCGCTCGCGATCGAGTTGGTTGTTACGACTGCGGTTAAGCCGCCAAGGGCGTTGGGTTTGGTGCCAAGGTTAACAGTCAGCGATGTAGCTGTAGCCGCGGTGACCGTGCCTAATGCGCCGTTGTTGAACACTACCGTATTTCGCGAAGCAATTGGGTCAAAGCCGAATCCATTAATCACAATGCTTAAAGCGTTGATGGCTAAGTTGGATGTACTTACCGTTACTACCGGGTTTACACTAGCGACCTGCGCCGTGGTCCCGCTTGCGATGCCATTGACGGTGACAACTGCGGTTAGGCTACCAGCTGAATTCGGCTTGGTTGTGAAGGTAACAGTCAGCGATGTTGCGGTTGCACTGGTAACAGTTCCTAAGGCTCCATTATTAAAAACAACAGTATTGCGAGAGGCTGTAATGTCAAAGCCTAAACCCACGATGGTGACCGTCGTGGAATTGGCGGCCTGACTTAAGGTGCTAACGGTTATCACTGGAACGAGTGTGGCTACCGGTACGGCATTTCCGTTGTTCACTCCGTTGGCCGTGACCACGGCGGTCAAGGTACCAGCACTTGGTCTGGCCGTGAATGTAATCGTCAGAGCCGTCGCAGTCGCGGATGAAACAGTACCCACGGCGCCGTTATTGAATGCGACCGTGTTGTTGGCGGCCGTCGTATCGAAACCAAATCCATTGATCGTCATCGTGTTCGCAGTCAATGGGAGATTCGCCGTGCTGGATGTGACCACCGACCGGACCGTGGCAACCTGAACCGCAGTTCCACTGCTGACCGAATTCGTGGTTATTACCGCGGTCAAGTTTCCAAGCGTCGTGGGTTTCGTTGCGAAAGCTACTGTTAGCAAAGTAGCTGCGGCCGTTGTGACGATGCCGACGGCGCCGTTGTTAAAAGCTACAGTGTTGTTGGCGGCAGTGAGGTCGAAGCCAAAGCCATTGATGAGTACGGTATTCGCATTCACGTTCTGGTTGCTCGAGTTGCTTGTCACGACGGGAATGACTGTAGCGGTTTGAACTGCTGTCCCGCTGCTCATGCTGTTAGATACGACCACAGCCGTCAAGCTACCGGCTGATCGTGGTTTGCTAGAGAACGTCACGGTCAGTATTGTCGCGGTAGAGGCAGTCACCGTTCCAACAGCACCGTTGTTAAACGTTACCGTATGATGAGAAGGTGTCGTATCAAATCCAAATCCGCTCAACGTGATCGTTGAAGCGCTGGCTGGTAGATTTGCTGTACTGCTTGTCACGACAGGGTTCACTGTTGCCACCTGAGTCACTGTACCACTCGTAACACTGTTCGTCGTCACAATGGCAGTCAAATTGCCGGCCGACGGTTTGGTGGAGAATGTTACAGTAAGACCGGTAGCGGTTGCCGAAGTCACCGTACCAACAGCACCACTACTAAACGCTACGGAATTGTTGGTCGCAGTCGTATCGAAGCCAACGCCATCGATGTTTATTGTTGCTTCGCTAGCGGCCAAATTACTTGTGCTGCTGATAACAAAAGGCTTGACCGTGGCTACTTGAATTGCGGCGCCGCTAGAGATTGAGTTGGTGGTGACAACTGCCGTCAAATTTCCAACTGCGGTTGGCTTAGTTCCAAACGTCACCGTCAGCGAAGTGGCTGTTGCGGCGATGACAGTACCAATTGCACCGTTATTAAAAACAACGGTGTTATTAGCTGCGATCGGATCAAATGCGAATCCTCCGATTGCGAGACTTGAAGAGTTGATGGCAATAGGCGTTGCATTGTTTGAAACCGATGGCGTTACTCGAGCCACTTGTAAAGCTGGGCCACTCGATTTTGTATTGGTGGTTACCGATGCCGTCAATTCCCCAACACTCGTTGGACGAGTAGAAAGCGAAACCGTAAGAGTCGTTGCCGTGGCGGCCGTGACGTTGCCAGCAGCTCCATTGCTTAGCGATACCGAGTTATTTCCAGGTGTTGTGTCGAATCCGAATCCACTGATGGTCAGCGTGGCAGCGCCAGCGGCCTGATTGGCATTACTGGCTATCACCACTGGCGTGACAGATGCGACCTGCACCGCAGCACCATTTAGTACGCCACTGGACGAGACGATCGCAGTAAGGTTTCCAGCTTTCGGTTTGGTGGAAAATACTATGGTCAGGGAGGTCTCTGTCGCCGTAGAAACCGTTCCGATTGCACCATTGTTGAAGGTAACAATATTGTTGGCTGCGGTCGTGTTAAAGCCAGTTCCAGCGATAGTCAGGGTTGCGGCAGTGGCGGCTAGTCCCGCCGTGCTCGCGGTTACGGAGGGTACTGATATGGCAGCCACGACTTGCGCGACCTGCACCGCCGTACCGCTCGTTCTCACATTCGTAGTGACCACGGCAGTTAAAAAGCCAGCGGCTGTTGGTTTGGTGGACAACGAAATCGATAGTGAAGTAACCGTAGCAGCCGTTACAGTTCCCACAGCACCACCGTTAAATACAATGGTGTTGTTCGCGATGACTGGACTAAAACCGAATCCGCTTATCACGAATCGGGTGCCATTAATCGCAAGATTGACAGCGCCGGTTGTCACGACAGGGTTGATGGCAGCTACCTGAGTCGCGTTATCGCTGCTTACGCCGTTCGTAGTTACGCTCGCGGTAAGCGGACCAGCGATCGGCTTGGTCGAGAAAGTTACCGTGAGTGATGTGGATGTCGCAGCACTCACGGTACCGACCGCGCCGTTGTTAAATGCAACAGCATTGTTACCCGCCGTCGTACTGAAACCAGTGCCCGCGATCAATAGCGTCGTCAGGTCGGCTGACAAAATCGTCGTGCTGGCTGTCACGACAGGTTTCATCAAGGCAACTTGTACGGCAATACCGCTACTTACACCATTTCTCGTAACAACCGCCGTCAAATTTCCCGCAGTTGGTGCAGTCGAGAAAGTGACTGTCAACGCGGTTGCGGTCGCAGCGGTCACCGTACCAACCGCGTCATTGTTAAACACCACGGTATTGCTGTTAGGCGTGGCGTCGAAACCAAAACCATTGATTGTCATGGTCGTCGAAGTTAAAGCCAGGTTGGCCATACTGGTTGTCACAACCGGAACTACTTTCGCGATTTGCAATGCAGTCCCGCTGCTTACACCATTCGTTGTAACCACCGCGCTTAGGCTGCCGACGGATGTAGCATTCGTGGAGAAAATCACTGTTAGCGTTGTCGCGGTCGCAGCGGTCACCGTACCAGCTGCCCCCAAGTTGAATGCAACAGTATTGTTGCCCGGTGTTGTATCAAATCCAAAACCGCTGATAGTTAGGGTGGTCGCATTGGCGGTAAGGTTTGCGATGCTGCGTGTCAAAACAGGCCTTACCGTAGCCACTTGCACGGGTGAACCTGTGCTGACACCATTGATTACGACCGTAGCCATGAGGTTGCCAGCCCTGGGCTTAGTTGAGACGGTCACGGTTAGCATTGTCGCAGATGCCGCAGTAACGGTGCCGACGGCGCCACCGCTAAAGATTACCGCGTTGTTGGACGCCAAAGTATCGAATCCAAAGCCGTTGATCGACAATGTCGTACCATCCGCACCGCGATTGGCTGTACTACTAGTCGCAATTCCAATGACGTTGGCTACCTGCAAGGCTGCACCGCTCGAAAGCGAACTTGTCGTAACCACTGCGGTCAGGCTTCCCACTGCCGCTGGCTTGACTGCAAATGCAACCGTAAGGCTATTGACCGTCGCCGTAGTTACAATTCCGATGGCTCCATTATTGAACACAACTGTGTTGCGAGAAGCCGTGGTGTCAAAGCCAAAGCCACTGATGATCATCGTCGATGCGTTTATGGCCAGGCTTGACGTGCTACTGGTGACCACCGGAGTTACCGTCGCGATTTGAACGGCAGCACCTGTGAAAATGGAATTACTAGTAAGTATCGCTGTTAGGTTCCCTACGGAGATTGGCTTTGTTGAAAACGTTACGATGATCGCATTGGCTGTTGCAGACGTCACCGTACCCACGGCACCGTTAGATAAAACGACGGTGTTGTTACCGGCAATCGTACTGAAACCAAAACCATTGATCGTTACCGTCGAGGCATCAGCCGCAAGGTTGGCCGTGGTGTTGGTAACGACGGGCGCAACCGTAGCAACCTGAACAGCCAATCCACTGCTAGCGTTATTCGTATTGACAATAGCTGTCAAGCTCCCTGCAGATGTTGGCTTGGTGGAAAACGTCACGGTAAGAACGGATGCCGTTGAGGACGATACAGTCCCAACCGCTCCATTGTTGAATGTCACCGTGTTGTTGCCAGCTGTCGTATCAAAGCCGGAACCATTAATCGTTAATGTCGATGTATTGGCATTCAGTTGGAACGCAGAGTTAGAAATGACAACGGGAATGACCGTTGCCACCTGGACTGCGGAACCACTGCTTACACCATTGGTTGTAGTGACTGCGGTCAGGCTCCCGCCAGCCCGCGGCTTGGTCGTAAGCGTAACGGTCAGCGAAGTCGCCGTTGCAGCTGAGACAACTCCAACTGCGCTGTTGTTAAAGACTATCGTGTTGCGTGAAGCCGTTGTGTCAAACCCAAAGCCACTGATCGTAATCAAAGATGCATTGGCGGCTAAACTTGACGTGTTCGTTGTAGGCAAAGGTGTGACGGTTGCTACTTGCAACGCGGGTCCGCTACTCAAACTATTGGTTGTAACCACAGCCGTCAAACTACCAGCTGAGGTTGGTTTGATGCCGAAGGTTACCGTCAATACGGTGGCTGTCGCCGCTGTCACCGTACCAACTGCACCGTTATCGAATAAGACAGTATTGTTCCCGGCAGTTGTACTGAAGCCAAAGCCATTTATCGTAAGTGTAGCAGCATTAGCCGACAAGTTTTCAGTGCTGCTGGTCACGACGGGCTTTACGGTTGCGACCTGAACTGCGGCACCGCTGGAGATGCTGTTTGTGGTCACCATTGCCGACAAGTTGCCCGCCGCACTTGGCTTCGTTGAAAACGTTACCGTCAAAGAGGTGGTGGTCGCTGTCGTCACCGTACCAATAGCGCCATTGTTAAACGACACCGAGTTATTAGAGGCCATGGAATCGAATCCGAATCCATCGATAGTCAATGTGCTTGCATCTGCGGCCAATGGTTCGCTGTTGATTGACACTACGGGGATGACATTGGCGACTTGCACCGCAGATCCGCTCGATTGCGTATTCGTAGTCACGATTGCGGTCAAATTGCCAACAGAGGTTGCGTTGGTCGAGAACGTCACGGTTAGCGCAGTTGTCGTCGCTGCAGTGACGGTGCCCACGGCGCCGCTATTGAACGTTACGGAATTGTCCTCGACGCTTGTACTGAAGCCAAAGCCATTGATAATAATGCTGGTTGCATTGACGTTTAAGCTGGCTGTGCTACTGGTTATCAAGGGTTTGACTGTGGCAACTTGCACCGCCTCGCCGCTGCTCACTCCGTTTGTGGTAACAACCCCCATCAATATGTCTGCGTTGGCTGGCAATGTCGTAAAAGCAACTGTCAACATCGTTGCCGTTGCAGCCGTCACCATTCCAACAGCTCCATCGCTGAAGACGACGGTGTTGTTTCCAAACGTTGCATCAAACCCAAATCCATTGATGGTCAGTTCCGTTGCGGTGGCAGCCAAGTCGGACGTGCTGCTAGTTACCACCGGCGAGAATACAGCAACTTGAACTGCCGAGCCACTGCTCAAGCTATTCGTTGTGACGATTGCATTCAATCTACCCGCAGCTGTCGGTGGTGTCGAAATGGATACGGACAAACTTGTCTCGGTTGCGGCTGTGACAGTGCCAACAGCACCATTGTCGAATGCAACCGTGTTGTTGCTTGCGATAGTGTCGAAGCCTAAGCCATTGATGCTCAGGCTAGTCGCATTAGCCCCTAATTGATAACTGGAATTTGGAAGTACGAGAGGCGCAACCGAAGCGACTTGAACCACAGAGCCGCTGCTGATGCTGTTCGTTGTAACGATCGCGGTTAAGCTTCCGGCCGTCCTTGGCTTTTTGGAGAATGCAACCGTTAATGAGGTTGGGCTAGAAGCCGTGACGGTGCCAATGGCACCATTGTTGAAGGTAACCGTATTGCGTGACGCAATGGAATCAAAACCGAATCCATCGATAGTCAGACTACTCGCGTTGGGTAAAAGAATTGCGGTGCCGCTCGTGACCACTGGCACAACCGTACCTACTTGTATCGCCGTGACACTGCTCACACCGTTGGCGGTAATAATCGCGGTGAGGTTACCCGCCGAAATGGGTTTGGCCGAGAAGGCAACGGTCAATTCGTTGGATGTCGCAGCGGTCACCGTGCCGACAGCACCATTGTTAAAGATAACTGTATTGTTGCTGCCGGTTGTATCAAAACCGAACCCTGCGATCGTGATGGTGGCTGCATCTGCCGCGAAACTGTTAGTGCTGCTGGTGACAATTGGTCTAACGGTTGCGACTTGAACCGTTGAACCGTTGCCTATGCCGTTGGTGGTTACGGCGGCATATAAACTGCCGGCAGGTGGTTTGGTAGTTAGCGAGACCGTTAGGGCCGATGCCGTCGCGGTAGAGACTGTTCCCACAGCACCGGATTCAAAGACAACTGTGTTATTAGCAGCTGTCGTGTCAAACCCCACCCCCACTATGACCACAGTACTCGCATTCGCGGCCTGAATCGAAGCCGAGTTCGCTAATACCACTGGCGCCACTGCGGCCACCGGCACTACCGATCCACTGCTATGAGTATTCGTTGTGACTGTCGCGCTAAGCAATCCTGCCTTGGTTGGCTTTGTCGAAAAAGAAACGGTCAGTGATGTAGGGCTCGATGCCGTGATCGCACCAACCGCACCACCATCCAACGTGACTGAGTTGTTTCCAATAGTGCTGTCAAATCCATAGCCAGTGATCGTAACCGAAGTTGCATTGGCCGCGATGATGCTTGACGCATTCGATGTCACCACCGGCGTGACATTAGCTACCTGCACGGCCGAGCCGCTATCAAGCAAGTCAGTGGTGACGACAGCGGTTAGCGTTCCCGCCACCACTGGGTCGGTAGAGAATGTAACATTCAAGGACGTTGGGGTAGCAGCCGTCACAATTCCAACCGCTCCATCATTAAAGGAAACAGTATTGTCACCAGCGGTCGTATCGAAGCCAAAGCCCCGGATCACCAACGTACGGGCGTTGGCTGCGAGACTAGCTGTGCTGCTGGTTACGACCGGAATAACAGTAGCCACTTGGATTGGCGATCCGCTGGCAATACCATTGGTCGAGACAACTGCCGACAACGCACCAGCAGAAGTCGTGTTGCCAGTCAATGATACAGTCAGCTGAAACGCGGTTGCAGCCGTAACACTACGAACCACCCCATCATCAAACGTGACGAGATTGTTACCAGGAGTTGTAGCGAAGCCAAAGCCATCTATCGTAAGAAAACTTGCATTGGCGGCCACGAAGTTGGACGTTGTACCGATTACCACCGGTGTCACCGTCGCAACTTGGACCGCCGAGCCGTTGGACAAACCATTGGTGGTCACAATCGCGGTGAGGGTGCCCGCCGTTGTGGGCCTAGTGGTTAAAGTGACGATCAAGGAAATTGCGGACGCTGTTGTGACGGTGCCCACTGCGTCCCCCTTCAATACAACAGTATTATTGCCGATAGTTGTATCGAAGCCAAAACCATTGATCGTCAGCGTGGTTGCATCCGCCGACAAGTTGGAGGTCGCATTGGTAACATAGGGAATGACCGTCGCCACCTGCAAAGCGGAGCCGCTGTTCGCACCGTTGGTCGTCATGACCGCTGTCAAATTTCCGGCGGTAGTTGGTTTGGTCGAAAAGCTGATCGTCAGCGATGTGGGCGATGCTGCCGTGACCGATCCGACGGCTCCGTTGTTAAAAATGACGATATTGTTCGCAAGTACGGCACTAAAACCGAACCCTCGGATGTTAAGGTTACTAGCGTTGGCCGAAAGATTGGTAGTACTGCTTGTAACAACGGGCGTAACGGTCGCTATCTGCGAGGCGGCTCCGCTTCCTACGCTATTGGTTGTTACGATTGCCGTTAAAGTTCCAGCCGTAGTTGGCTTCGTCGAAAAAGTTACTGTCAGCAGGTTTGCGGTCGCTGTAGAGACGGTTCCAACCGCGCCATTGTTAAAGACAACCGTATTGTTTCCAGCAGTGATATCAAAACCAAAACCGTTCATGGTGATAGTAGTCGCATTCGCTGCCACGTTGGACGTGTTGCTGGTGACCACCGGCGTTACCGTTGCTACCTGAACTGCGGCCCCACTACTTGAGCTATTGGTAGTTACAACCGCCGTTAGACTTCCGGCCGATGTAGGCTTGGTGGAAAAGGTCACTATCAATGAGGTGGCCGTGGCGGTAGTTACAGATCCAACGGCGCTGTTGTTAAAGATCAGCGTGTTATTGCCAGCAGTTGTATCGAAGCCAAAACCGCTGATCGTAACTGAGGCGGCATTGGCCGCTAAATTGATCGTTCGGCTCGTGACGACAGGAATGACAGTAGCTGCTTGTACTGCCGTTCCACTACTTACGCCGTTTGACGTAACCACTACAGTTAAGCTACCGGCACTGATCGGCTTTGTAGAGAACGTTACACTAAGCGTGTTGGCTGTCGCAGCAGTCACCGTTCCCACCGCTCCATAATTAAAAACAACCGAATTGTTTCCGGCGATTTTGTCGAATCCAAAGCCGTTGATCGTCAACGTAGTTGCGTTGGCTAGTAAATTGGATGTTGCATTTGAAACAACGGGCTTTACTGATGCTACCTGAACTGGCCCTGCATTGCGAATGCCATTGGTCGTAACCAGGGCAAACAAGATTCCGGCAACTTTGGGAGGTGTTGACAGGGATATGGTGAGCGAGGTTGCGGTAGCCGATGTCACTGTTCCAACCGCTTTGCCATCGAAGTCGACTGTGTTGTTAGCAGCTGTCGTACTGAAGCCAAATCCCACAATGGTTAGCGTCGTTGCATCGGCGGCGAGCGATGCGGTGCTACTGGTGACCACTGGAATGACTGTCGCTACTTGGACCGCCCCGCCGCTGGAAACGCTGTTGGTCGTGACTACTACGGTCAGCGTTCCAGCATCCGTTGGACCAGTTGATAGCGTTACTGTTAGCAAGTCCGCGGTGGCGGCGCTTACAGTTCCAACGGCTCCGTTGCTGAGTACAACCGTGTTGTTGCCAGCGGTAGTGTCAAAACCCGAACCGCCGATAGTGAGCGTTGTCGCGTTGGCGGGCAAATTTCCTGCACTAGTTGTCACGACGGGCACGACGGTGGCAACTTGAACCGCCGATCCGCTATTCTCGGTAGCGGTAGTTACGATAGCCGATAAAATCCCGGCCTCGATTGGGGGAGTAGAAAACTCGACCGTCAGTTCTGTGTCCGTTGCGGATGTGACCGTTCCAGTCGCCCCGTCGTTGAAGGCCACTGTGTTATTCGAAACGATAGGATCAAAGCCAGAACCATGGATAATGATTGCTGGCACATCTGGGAAAATGCTGGTAGTCGTCAGATTCACGACCACCGTCAGCAAATCGCGTTCTTCCAACGATTCAAATGGAACTCTCCTAGCGACGCGATTACGCTTGCGTACTTTTCGAGGGCGAGATTCCTGCTTTGACCTCAACCATGAAAAAACACTTAAACGATTCCAGAAGGATGGGTGCTTAGCCATTCAGAGTCTCAGTCCAAACTGAAGTTAGGGGGTATCCTGTCGCGAATCGGCAATACTTCCGCATTCATGCTGTATTAGTCGTTTATATCTTCGCGCGTGTCAAGCCGGCGATCTATGCAAAGCTGAAAGCGAGCTTACTTTCCGAACCTTTGGGCTACAAAGCCACTGGGCTACAGAGCCACCCATTACAAAGGCAGTTTGGGAATGCAATCAATACTTCGAAACAGCGATTATTGCCTCATCTAGGGCGGCCTCAACGCATCCCCCAGGAGAATTGATCCCCAAGAGCCGAGAAACGGTCGGAGCGAGTTGAGCCGGGCTAACGCGACGTTCGTATCGCCCAGGAACTATGCCATTACCCAAAAGTAGGAGGGGTACGTTAGTATCGTAATGCCACGGGCTGCCATGTGTAGTTCCCTTGGATTTAGCATTTGCAGCCGTGCTCCCAGGAATCGAGTAGGGAGTATAGACAAACAAGACATCTCCACTACGACCAGGGTGGAAGCTAAGTCGCAACTGTTGCATCAGCCGAGCATTACCACCTCCAAGGAGCTCTTCTCGAGTAGCAGCGCCCGCAACATACGGCTGTGCAAGAAGCCAATCCCGAACGATACGTTGGGCGTCAACCAACAATTGCCCTCGCATTTTGGAATGTTCATGATTTAAGTACACCTGATTCGAATCTAAGTCGAGTATGACTTTTTCGGAATGCTCCTGCGTACCAGTCGAACCGAGTTCTAATTCTTTTCGAATCATTGCATCAAGTCGTTCTCTCACGATCTTCAAATCGCCAAGCGGATTGCGCTTTGCAGTTGGTATCTGCATTCCTGATTGCGGTTGCTTTGCAATCAATTCAGGAATCGGTGCGACGCCATGATCTGAAGTGATTGCCAACGTCCAGCGGCCGACACCGACCTTTTCATCCAGATACTTCGTGAAGACGGCCAACTGTCGGTCCGTTCGGTACGTCATGTCCTCGACTTCGAAACTCATTGGCCCAAACGCATGTCCAACATAATCATTTGACGAAAAGTTGATCGCAAGGAGATCTGGGATATCGTCAGCGCCGAGTTTCTCGTTGTCTATGATTTCACGCGCGGCCAACAATGTGTATTCGTTCCCGAACGGCGAGAAGAGAACTTGTTCACCGAACTTTTCAGGCGGCAATTCATCTTTCTTGGCCAGCGCATGGGGGAAAGAGGCAGAAAATCCAGCTGGAGGATTTTCAAATTCGTTGTCATCCTCTCCTTGGTTGTGATACATCTCTTTTGGAAGTGCGAGCTCCCAAGTTCTTCCTCGATACTGGTCGATTGCGTTGCCTTGATTTAAAACTCTTAAATAGCCCGGCAAGTCGTTGCGGTAATACGACGAAGTGACCCATTGGTTTTTCTCGAGCCAATATGCGGCGTTGGCGCGATGGCCCGACATAAGGATGGCAGCTCGGTCCTTAATCGCAACGCCGATCACCTTGGCCTTTCCATTGGTCGCAAGCTTCAGACAATCTCCGACCGTATCTACAAGCAAAACTCGAGGCGACATCGGCCTCTCGGATGACATACCGATCACCTCTACAGTTGGATCTGAAACACAATAACGTGAAACTCCGGTCGCGCGATCGAACCATTGGTTTTCGATCACGCCGCTAGTGCTTGGATAAGCGCCAGTAAGTTGAACCGCGTGGCCCGGAGCTGTATAAGTGAACGCATGAGAATGATGGCAATTCGGAAACCAAGCTCCGCTTTGTAGGATCGATCTGAACACGCTCTCTTGTGGATTGGTTGAGAAGTTGTCCTGAAAGCGAATCAAATAGTCCTGGCAAAACTGATCGACGCTAACCACCACGATCAATCGCGGACCGTCCGAACCGTAGGACTCAGCCCACATCGAGCCTCCAAACAAGCCAAGCGTTGCTATCAGCCAGCTGACCATCCGTATGCCGTCTAATCGTGAATGTAAGAACCCGGAAAACATTGAGTTAATCCTGATGGAGTTGAAAGCACGATCTGAAGTAAGTGCCGTGAACGGAAAGTAATCCTTGATTCGGGACATTCTCACTTGCATAAGTCTATCTGGCAAGACGCACTGGGACAGACGCCATCAAGTCGGCTGCCTCCGATTCGAACCCTTTTAGCTCTTCGTCGCTGGGTCGTTTCTCGAGTCGCCATGCTTTGGCTTTTTCCAGGTATTCCGATGCTTCAGTTGACTTACCCTCTGCATGACTCAGCATTGCCAGGAAGTACCAATCAACGCCGGGTGCGGTAGTTTTTAGCGAAAGCGATCTCTCGAATTCGACGCGTACTCCCGCCGAACTGCGAGTGCTCTCATCGAGCGATTGAATCGCCGCGACGGCTTGTTGCAAAGTCACGGAGGCTTCATTGAAAAGCCCTAGTTCTCGTTGGGTCACCGCGAACCCTCGTAGAGCCTTCGCAATCTCAAGACTTGTCCTATCCGATCCGCTGCTCTCCTCAATCAATGACTGCTTGAACTTCATTGCTTTTTCAAACGTCTCTCTCCCGAGCATATCCATGTTGGGCTGGTTCAATAGACGCTGACTAACTCGCAGCAACTCCTCAGCGCTTGCAGCCGCTTTGTCAAATCGACGATTGGAAGCTGCAGCCGACTTTTGGGCTTCCGCATTCTGGCGTTTCTCGTTCGCAGCTCGAGTCTTTTCGCTCTCAAATGCAATCTCGGTCTTTTGCCAAGCCCACAGCACGGCCAAAAAACATGCTGCGGACACAAGCACAAAGAGGGAAGCCAACACGGCCTCACGTGGATTTCGCCGACACCATCGGTTGATCTGTTCAAGCCTCCCGATCGGCCTGGCCATAATCGGCTCTTGCCTCAAAAAACGTCCCAATTCGGCGGACAATAAACTCGCTGATAAATAACGTTCGTCTGGGTTCTTTCGAAGGCATTTCAAACAGATCGTTTCCAAGTCGCGAGGTACGCTGCGGCGCAATCTTCGAGGCGATACCGGATCTTTTGTTCGCACCAGTTCGAGTGTTTCTAAAATGCTCGTTCCTCGAAAGGCAGGCTGACCCGATAGCATCTCATAAAGAATCGCACCCAAGCCGTGAATGTCGGCAGCGGGACCAAGTTGCCCAAGGTTGCCACTCGCTTATTCCGGTGCCATGTATAATGCGAGTCGATCTGCACCAACTCTTTGAGCAACGCCAACCGAAGCGGTTTCTCAACTTCCGTAAGGTATTCTTCGACGGCTGGCGTCGCTCCCTCTTGGTAAGCTGCCTCGAACCGATTGCACAAATCGTCAATGCGACTCAATTGAACAGAGGACAACGGAGCGTTTGCAAAATGTGACGTCATTGGTTTTCCTCTTGGTTCGATTCCGTCCACACCGTACGAATCAGTTTCAAACGCCGCTCCACTGTTGCCAACGCCTTGCCCAATCGTAGCGCAATTTCTTTTGACGTCAGACCTTCCATTTTCCAAATTGCAATTGTTTTTAATTCCTCATCATTTAGTCGATTCAACAAATCGTGCCATTCCTCGGCTACTTGGGCCGCGAACTCAGGCGTCGGTTCGTTGCCCAGTACCTTTTCTAAGCCGTGTACGCCCGCCGCGACATCGTCACGCGACATGAGAGCCGACTCGCCCAGTGTGACACCTCCACCCCGCTTCTGCCTAAACTCATCGCGGATTGCCCGCTGGGCCTTGCGAACAGCAATTGTTACCAGCAACTTCCATAGACTCTCACGATCAGCCAAATCGGCGAACCGACCGTCACCTACCCCGGTGCAAAGACTACGAAACGCGCTAAGTGCAACGTCTTCGCCATCGGTCGCCAGCCTTGTGATGTTGCCGATACGCTTCCTCGCAAGCAACGTAAGTCGGTCAAAGTAACGTCCCCACAACAACTGAGCCGAGCTTTCGTCACCATCTTTCAAATCTTGAAGCCATTGAGTAACAGAACCGGTGGACATCGGTATGACCTTCGTATCGGGGATCCGCGTAATGTGTAGTATGTACTCCCCCTCAGTCTAGCTGTTATCGAGCCATGCATTGAACTTGCGAAACACAAAGGTTACACACTTATTCGACTATTCATGATATGCCCAAATGGCCTTCGAACCCCTCATTCTTTTCTGACACCTCCAGTCGAAGCGACGATTTCAGAACGAATACTTGTTCACCATCACCAGGTAGCAGCGAATCTCCGCCGGTGCTGAGTTGGGCGTCGATCACAACTTGGGCCGCAAACCGTGGGCTAGCGCCCTTCGGCTAATCAGCCGCAACGCGCTAGCGTGCGGTTCAGCCCGGCTTATGATCGATGCCTTTGCCGACCATATCAAGATAAGGAACTTTTTTGAGGGGCTGTCGGCTCGGTTGGGAATAAGTGGTTATGGATTGTTCGAAAGGACGCATTTGACAACTTGGTCAATGCGTGGTTCGAAACGATTGCCATTCCAATTCTGATTGTCTCGGTAAAAAAAGGTTTTATGATGTCTGGTATCAAACGCAATACACTTCGCTCGCTCAAGCGTTTCGAACGGTTAGAGGATCGACGCTGCTTCAATGTCGACATCGGACTCGGCGATGGCGGGCATTCACTAATGATTACAGGAGATCGAAGCGATAACCAAATCGATATTGTACAAGATCAAAGCGGGGTCCATGTTACTGCAGATCATGGCCGCCTTCAGACATTCAGCGGCATACGCAAAATTACGTTGTCAACCGAGGGAGGAGACGATGTTGTCAATCTCAGAACCCTTGTTGATCCAAACCTTCGTCCAATCGATGTAGACGCACGATTGGGTTCGGGAGACGACATCTTCAATGCCGAAATCGGCAGCGGCGTATCACGCTCCACCGTCAGACCGTATTGCAGTCGTGGGTGGGGCCGGCGACGACGAATTCCATTTCTTGATCAGCAGTGGCGAAGCAGCGCTCGTGCCTGCAGTACTAGTTGAATCGGTCGATGTGCGGTTCGATGGCGGTGCGGGCAGCGACAGCTTCGAAAGCGTTATGCGAAATGTCGTTCTACAGGCATCAGTCCGTGTCGAAGCTCAGGGGCAAACCGGAAACGACACAGTAATGTCCATGTTTGATAGAGTTTCGGTGAAGGGCGGATTGGACATGATTCTGGAAGGTGGCGGGGGAGACGATCTACTGAGTCTCTTGGCGCTATCGCAAACCCGCAGCGAAGCAGGCTTTGTACCAGCCCTCGTTACAACGAGTCGCGCCCGAATTCTGCTGGACGGTGGCGATGGCAATGACCGATTCCTAGGTGATATCACTCCTTGCGTGTTGCCTCAAGGGACACTCGACATGGTATTCGCTGGCGGACGTGGCAACGACGACATTCGCGTCAAGCTAACCATGGAACCTACCATCAAATCACCGTCGCTCGATGGCAGCGTCCGTATGTCGATACTTGGAGGTGAAGGGAACGATTCTCTCAACCTGAAAGTAAACAATCTTCGCGAATCAGGGAACGCTCTGTCATTGCGACTGGATGGTGGACCGGGAGAAGACATCGCAAGTGCTTCTGCGGGGATCGACGCAAGTGGCTGGGCCAGCCCCAGATAGTTTGGACGCGAATAAGCCATGTTTTTTTGGAAGCAATACCGCCCATCAAATGATACTTGCCATGCAGATCATTTTGTCGGTGCGGCGGTAAATCTTCCGAAAGGATTGGAGTTCGACGGCGGTGCCGGAAGAACGGATACGCTTTCTATCTTTGGAGCTGGCACATCGCTACTTGCAAATTCTGCTTTGAAATTCCACAGGACCGATCGGCGTGAGCGAGTGTGGGTAGTTATAATGCGGCAGCGAAATGAACTCAAAGCTTGTTGCAATTCAATTATGTTTACTCGTCCCAACCTAACCGGAAAATCGATGCAGATTCAGACTCGAAACATTCGTATTGCTGCCCTCGTTCTCTCCGCGATGGCTTTTGGTTGCGGCCCGAATGGTGCAAAACCCACACCACCATCGACCGCTGTCTCGCATATCGTTGAATCGTCGAGTAACCAGAGCAACGGAACATCGTTGCCGAAATCGGACGCAATGGCTGCGAATCCTCCCGTTGTTGAAAAACAAGACGTTGCGCCGAAGCAAAAACTCGCACAGCCAACAGCAGACCAACTAGCCCGCTGGACGCAGACGGAATTCGAACCACTGCAATTATTGGCGTTTCGCGATTGTAGCAAAACAGGATTCGTCGAAAAATTAGCAGGACTTCCAGATGGTAAATCATTTCTGTTGGCCGGCAACCAAGTGACGCTTTGGTCCCTTGGGGCGGCTGAGCCAGAACATGTTTTTCTTGAAACTACAGCCACCAATTCCGGTAAAGAGTTATCGATCAAATCACTGGCTGTAGCTCCAAATGGGAAATGGTTTGCCGCTGGTGACTCGGATGGTTTCGTGAGGGTCTGGAGCCTGGGCGATCGGAAACTTGTTCATTCCAAAAAGATTTTTCCGACCGGTATCACGCAGATTGCAATCTCACCAGATGGCCAGGAAGTCGCCATGATCAGTTACGACGTTGAGGTCGCAGTCTGTCTATCGAGCACGTTGGAAAAAAAGAACCAATTCAAGATTAATTCCAATGGCTTAAAGAACATTGAATACGTCGGCCTTGGGCAACTCGCCGCGGCCGCGGAAACGACAACCGTCTGGAATACGTCGACTGGGAAATTGGAGCAGACACTTTCGCCCGGTCGATACCAATCTACGCTAGCTCGTACCAAGGATGGTAAATGGTTTGCCTTTGGCGAAAAAGACAACCTACAGTTTTGGGATATCGCAGGGTCTAAGAAAGCGAGCCACAGTTTTACGAACATTGCGATGAACGAACTGGTCGACTTCTCTCCGGATGGAAAGTCACTGATCACCGCCAATGGCTCGAACATCCGACTATGGGACTTCGCAACACAGAGAATCGTACAGGTTATTGACGTCGTTGGCTGGCCCATCGTTGGCCTATGTTGGTTGCCAGAAACCAATGTCATTTTGATATCCACCGCCAACGGCTGGACCCGAATATGGGGGACGGCCAACTCCGGTGAGCCCCTTGGACTCCGCCCCATCGATCCGGCAATTGCGTTGCCTGACAGTGCGGCCAAAGAACCAGC
This sequence comes from Pirellula sp., assembly GCA_043757445.1. Lineage (GTDB taxonomy): Bacteria > Planctomycetota > Planctomycetia > Pirellulales > Pirellulaceae > JBKCUI01. The sequence continues at coordinate 20,416 of JAYVPJ010000005.1, forward strand.
CTCGTCGGAACAATGGCTACAAGCGATCGACCTCAGGTGCTTTCCGCGGCTGGCAGGTGACAAACCGATGATGGTTGAGCCAACGCGCATCGACTATACGGCTCACGCAGCGATTGATGAAGCGAAAATGTTCTACCAATATCACTTGCTGCGAGCCGGATGGACCGAATCCTCTTTGCCGTCGGCGGCATTGTCTCCAGGGAGCATCGAGTACACTAAAAATGGATTCATGCTCACCGCAAGTTTTGCGGGCGTCGGAGAGACTAAGACGAATATTGGTCTTCATAATATCGGCAACTTCGACCTTCGGTGGCTTCCGAAGTTTGATGGAGCACCTATCACGGATGGTTACTCGAGTGCAAACACGGTCATGTATCAAACGAAAGCAGACATGTTGCAAATCGAAACAACACTGCTCAAGAAGTTGCACGAAGCGGGTTGGACCGCTTATTCGAAACTTCATACAAGCCACAATGAAGAAGTCGACGTCCGCTACATGGACTTCTTGCGAAATGGTACTGTACTGCGAATTTCGATTCGTAAATTCCCGGCCGATCCTACGAGCTTCCACATCCAAGAGTCGGTATCCTCGGTGAATCATGCCTTGCCAATTCCCAATGACTGCGGGTTCATTGAGTTCGATGGACACATACAACCCTATCTTGTGGCGACAACTTCTTTGTCATTGGACCAAGCACTCGAATTTTATAACAAATCCATGAATGCCGACGGATGGTTGGTTCACGCTGCGATACGAAACGACAAAGAACAGCAAGTTTGGCTGACTTGTAGACGCGGGCAACAAGACGTGCTCGTTGGCTTGGTAGGGCAGCCGAGTGGTAATACTTTGGTTCGTGTCGGCGATCGATTGGAAGACTCGTCTTGGCAATTATTAAAGCCTAAACCGGCCAAAGATACGAAGTCTGTTGGTGCGAGTATTGAAGCCGCTGATTTTCCGATTTTGAACGCATCTAAATCGGCCAAATACGATTCCAATGCAATGACCATTGATGTTCAAGTCGATAAAACACCCATGACGGATGTCGCAGATCGATATAGCAAGGAGTTGTTAGCTTTGGGTTGGACGATCAAAGGCTCTGGAATTCGTGCAGACGACTATACTTTTTTGACCTTCACAAAGGAGAAACTTGAGATCGCCATGCGGGCCAGGCCGTCGGAAGGCAACATTATTGTCAACATTCAAGGGGACGGACTGGTTTGGAAAAAGCCTTTGTCTGGAGGCAAGCAGATCATTTCGTACGAGACTTGGCTGCGTCAGAACAACCATCCCGCGACTTTGAAATTGCTTGAGTCGTACAAGACCGAGATGGAATCGATAGCAAAGTAGGTCCGCATCACCGAGGCGAACCTGCGGTTTCATTTTCATGTCATAACGATGTGAAAGAGTTCATGAAAGACCGTTCGAGTAAAGGGCCTCGTTCGACCAAACTGACTGAACGCTCTCAAGTCTCGGATCTTAATGTTTGATGCGATCGACAGCTACCGTACAAAAAACTTCAAGACCAAAATAATGTCATCCACTTCGTTTCGAGTCATGGTTGCCGGACTGTTTCATGAAACCCATAGCTTGATGCGTGGTTCCACCCCATGGAATGCATTCCAAGTCCGCGAGGAATCGGAAATGCTCGACGCGATTGGCGATTCATCACCTTTGGGCGGCTTGCTCGAGTATGCCAAACAACAAGACTGGGAAGTTGTACCGACCTTGTTCGCCAAAGCAGTCCCTGGTCCCATGGTAGCAGCGGACGTCTTGGAGAGATATTGGAGTCGGTTTCATGAGCTCGCGTTGCCGAAACTATCCGAGGGTGTCGACGCAATCTACTTGATTCTCCACGGTGCTTTTGTTGGCTCGGATCAACTCGACGTCGAAGGTGAGCTACTGCGTAGAATTCGAGAGATTCCCAGAGCAGAAGCACTTCCTATCTTTGGCGTCTATGACCTACATGCAAATTTCAGCCAAGCGATGGCAACCAACGCTGATTGTCTCGTCGGCTATCGCGAAAATCCTCATACCGATGCTCGTGAGTCGGCCGTCCGAGCAGCGTCACTTCTGTCGCGTTCGCTTTCGCGACAAGTTCGACCTCGGCAAGTGTTGAAGCAAGTGCCAATCATCTTGCCACCAACGGCCACCGCTAGCCAGGCTCAACCTATGAAGCGATTGCTGGAGTTGGCGCGGCGTTTAGAACAACTGTATTCTAATTTTTGGGCGATCAATATCAATGCTGGCTTCGCCTATGCCGACACTCCCGACACCGGACTTAGTTTTTCCATCGTTACCGAAGGTGACAACGATGAATCCATGAACGCGTTGGACCAACTCGCATTATTGGCCACCCAACACCTTAGCGAATCCTCGTCTGCGGAGGAGTCGGTACCTCAGGTCTTTGATCGCTTGCAACGACTGCGTATTGCGCAACAACTTAGCGGCCTGACCGTTCTCGTTGAACACTCCGACAACATTGGCGCGGGCGCGCCTGGCAATAGTACGGCGTTGCTTCAAGCACTTGTCGAATATGAGTTTGACAATGCAGCGATCTGCCTATGGGCGCCTCAAGCCGTTTTGCAACTGAGCGATCATTGCTCCGGGGATATCGTCCAACTGGAGTTAGGTGACTGTGATAGTCAACCGCACCAAGCTACTATGCGGTTTGCGTGTAAGTTAGTGCGTTGCTGTGACGGTTACTTCGAACTCGAAGACAAACAATGCCATCTAGCAAGTATTGCTGGCGACCACTTTGACATGGGCCCTTGCGCAATCGTTTTACACCGTGGTGTGACTATCCTACTGAACAGCAATCGAACACCGCCCATGGATCTCGGACAATGGCGACATGTCGGATTGGCCCCAGAGCGCTTTTCGATCATCGTCGTCAAAGCCGCCGTGGCTCATCGCAAGGCTTATGACCCGATCGCGCAGAGACAGTATTGGGTCGATACGCCTGGGCCATGCTCCTCGAATCTGAAGAGTTTTGCGTATAACCATGTCCGCCGACCAATTTTCCCACTAGATCTCGGTGCGACCTAAGATGTTAGCATCCACTACGCGGCCAGTAAATTTCGAGTAAAAGAGAATTGAGAATCCTCGTGAGATCGTTGCCGGATTGCTTTTTCTGTTAACCCTAGTGGGTCTCTATGTTTGCGTGATGCGATGGCGAATGCAAATTCCAAAGGCAGTTCCGTAGGTCGCCCTTACTGAGCTCATCCAATAAATCGTTTAACCCCGAGCCGCAGGCGACGGCTAGTAGCCTTAGGAAGGCAACCTCGCCAAATCCCATGTCAACGGAGGCGGAGACGTGGAGCCCGGGCAGCGCGACAAATAGCAATTGGTGAAAAATGCGGTGAGGCGAGTTTTGTTCCGTTCTCCGATCTGGCCTTTCAAGTCAGTTGGGCCGGCCTTTCAGCTTCTTCGGACTGACCTTTCAGGCTTATCAAGGGCTTGTCCCCCACCAACCTGGTTTTGGCGTTCTAAGGCGAGAGGCAGAAACAAACATACCAACAAGGTTTCTGCTTTCAACATCGATGCAGCCGCTGCTGTCTGAAAGAATCTTGCATAAGCGCTGTTCTTCTGTTGTTCAGGGTTGTTTGCCAGTTCTCGACGCAACCCGTTCGGATGAGGCAAATTGAGAATCACCAACCGCTCCGTCATCTTTGGATGAGTCATAGCAAATTGCCAAGCCACCATTCCACCCCAGTCGTGACCGATGACGATAGCCTGCTCTCGCTTGAAGTGCTTGATGACGTTTTCAACATCACCAACGAGCTTCTGCATTGCATAGTCTTCAACACCCGTCGGTTGATCGCTTTGGTTGTAGCCACGCTGATCGATCGCAACGACCTGGAAATTTTGCGATAGCGCTGGCATCTGTTTGCGCCATGTATACCAGTAGTCTGGAAAGCCATGAATCATGACTACCAATGGCCCCTCGCCCTTTGTGACGTAATGGATACGCACGTCGCCCGACTGAGCGAATCCATGCGAACCTAGATCTGCTTCTTCTGTTGGCGATTCTGTTGGCGAGGGAGGCGAATCGGCCATGTCCGCTTCGACAAAGGCAACGACCGCATCTTTGACCCTGGAGTTGGTGTCGCTGGCTGTCCCTCCGAGCTGAGCCGTCCCTTCGAGCTGAGCCAAGGTAGACGATACTGTGACGGTCAGCACGAGCGAAAAGAAGAACAAAGAGATGCAATTTTTGAATCGAATTTTCATTGTAATTCTGCTTGGCTATTTATTGAAGCGTGTTGCGCTGCAGGCCAGTGCGGCGGGCTGTGTTCACTTCGAAATGATGGGGGGCATTGGACACCCGAGAGCGTCTGAGATGACTCGCAATAATTCTGTTTCATTCAATGTTACCTGCTGATCGGCTGCAATGCATTTTGCAAAAGCCTCCAATATGAGCCGATGGATTTTCGACGCTGCAAATTCAAGCGAGTCGAGTGCCGCATTCAAGTCTCGCAAAGTGCACTCCTCCTTTGGAAGCAACTCCATCGAACCCATCATCGATGCGACTACTTCAAGCCCCGTTCCAAACGCGATCTTCGGCTCGCTTGTTTTCCCTCCGGCATAAGCTAGCGCCGACAGCACGACTTGGAATGACTTTTTCATTGCAATTGAATTTGGCGGAGGTAGCCCCTTGATTTGGCGTGGACTCAACCTTTGGACCAAGCGTTTCGTGATGAATCGCTGAACCGCAAACTCGAACAAAGTCCATTTCCGGTCCGCTTCAATCAGTTTCCGAACCGTCAAACGGAAAGTATTGATTTGAGGAGGAGACATTTGATGCAAAGCAGGCAATGCCAAGCAGACAATTGGCAACCGCTGCTCAACAGCCAATTGGTCAACGCTCGCCAGTACACGCTTCAGTTCGGCTAACGCTCGAGGATCGCACGAATTCTCGAGTTCCCGCCACTGCACGTCGCGCGTACTGTCTCCTTCAGGCGCTAGCAGCAAAGCATAGATGATGGCTACCGCACCCAGAGGATCGCGTACATCTTCCGCGATCCGCGATTCCAACTGATCGATTAGTCCATGCACGTGTTCGATGTGCTCGGGCGTTGGCTCACCAATTCTATCGGTAGCCCTTTGGGGATTGGCTTCCAATTCGTCCGCGCCGGACAATGCCGATCGGTGTGATGTATTGAGGGCCGCCAGTTGCATCGACAGTGAGCGTGGGTCAATCAACTCGGAAAGCGAGTGCGTTACTTCCTCGGTGGATGGGAATTGGCCATTGAATCGAGGCTCGATGCGTTTGACTCGTACCTCAAGCGGCGGATGGGTCGCGAATATCAGTGAAGCGACACCATTGCCAAAAAACATATGACTGGCTTCGGTCGCGCGGGCCGATTGTAGCTTGGCATGTTTCGACCAGCCGCCGATCTTTTTAAGTGCATCGGCAATGCCGCTCGGATTGCGAGTAAATTGAACCGCCGAAGCATCCGCTAAAAACTCGCGTTGTCGTGAAACAGCAGCTTTGATCATGTTTGCAAAAAAAACTCCGATGTAACCGATGGTCACCATCGCCCCTCCAACCAAAAATAGAGCCGCGATTAAGCCGATGGCGCCTTTTCCGTCGTCGTCACTATTGGAGGATCGCCTGGGCAACTCGATCAGGATGCGGAGCAAGAGATATCCAAGCAACGCGATCACCAAAATTCCATGCAACAATCCAATAAGCCTCAAATTCAACTTCATATCACCGTTTAAGATGTGACTAAATTCATGAGCGATAACACCCTGCAGCTCGTCGCGGCTTAACGTTTGAATAGCTCCCCGGGTGATGCCAATGACTGCGTTTTGTGGCGTTGTGCCCGCCGCGAAGGCGTTGATTCCCAGTTCCTTGTCAAGAAGGTATACGGGCGGGACTGGAGTTCCGGCAGCCAAGGCCATCTCCTCCACAACGTTGAGCAAGATTCGCTCCTCGAGCACCCTCGAATTGGCCGGGACCTTGCTTCCGCCAAGCGAGACAGCCACATGTTCGCCGCCACTGCCTAGCATCCACATTTTGTAAATGCTGCCGGTCGTTATCAAGATGGTAATTGCACCCACAACGCTTGCTAGCAGTTGCGGATTCCAATCGAGTATATGCACCGAATTCTCTGAGCCACGAGTCGCCCAAGCAAGGATAGCGATCAAGGCGAAATAGACCGACGCGATGACCAATACTACCGTCACCCCAAAATAAATAAACATGAGCCTGCTGTTACGACGGGCTCGATCTTGATGCTCGAAAAAATCCACGGCGTAATGTCCTGATTAAAACTGGACCTTGACCGCTTCACGCTCCGCCGGAGCTGTGATTTCAAACATTTTAGCAGGCACAAAACGACCAAAGCCTGCCACCAAATTACCAGGGAAACTTTCGCAAGCAATGTTGTACGAAGCCACTGCATCATTGAACGACTGCCTCGCGAACGAAACCTTGTTTTCGGTGCTGGTCAGCTCTTCTTGCAGTGCCAACATGTTCTGATTTGCTTTAAGATCCGGATAGGCTTCGGCCAAACCGATAAACTTGGTGAGTGAGCCTGCCAATGCCACTTCGGCTGTCGAAAGGTTTTGGATCGCATTCGGATCGCCAGGGTTAGCAGCGGCTTGCTGTCCTGCGGAAAAAGCAGTGTTGCGAGCCCGAATCACGGCGTCGAGCGTTTCTTTCTCATGCTTCATATACCCCTTAGCGGTCTCGACTAAGTTAGGAATCAACTCGTAACGCCGTTTCAGCTGAACATCGATTTGGGCAAACGCATTCGCAAATCGGTTTTTTAACGATATTAAGTTGTTGTAGAGCGAGACTACGTAAAAGAAAAACAAAAGCACCACCGTGCCCATGACCACCAAACCGATTATTACGCCGCCCATGTTAAAAAACCTTTGTCGATGTAGGATTGTTTCTTAGAAAAATTGAAGTCGATTTGGTTGTTTTACAAACCGGAACCAATTAATTAATATACACGGTCCAGACTGGTTTGACGGCACGAAACAAGTGAGCGTCGACAATTTCCCGGCAGTTCTGCCGAATCGTTTCTATGTTGGTTTCACGCAGGTCCGGCTGTCCCACGTGAAGGCTGTCAGCCAGAGGACTGGCTGACCTAAATGCGATGTTCCGCTAAAAATTTCAGTTGGTGATACATGACCCGCATGATCGGTGATTGGACGCTGGCTCGCTCGGCAGCTCGCAGTGCATTTCCGTAAATGGCCTCTACCTCGATCGGCCGACCGGCCAAGAAATCAAGTCGCATGCTGCTGTCATACGGAACCATCTCGTCGGTATCATCCATCATGGACTGTACAAATGCCGGTTCTATGGTGTGGCCGCAATCGCAAGCGGTCTGACGCACTTCGCGAATAATGGACTCGGCCAATGCTCGCGAATCCGGTGACTGCATGATGCGTTTCGTACTAGCGTTCAGAATCACCGACAGGCCATTGAAAGGAATATTCCACATCAGTTTGCGCCAGCGAGCTAACGTGAGAGATTCCGTTGTATTGCAATCGATGCCAGCCGAAGTCATTTGTTGTTGAATCAACAGTAACCGTTCCATCGACGGCCCAGCTTCGGAATCGTCGAGACCACGATACGGCCCCATCAAAATCCTCCCATAGTCAAGATGCCGTATATGTCCTGGTCCGACCTTGTTGGAACACAGAAAACAGCAGCCGCCCGCCACGCGCCCCGGACCAGCAACTTCTCTTGCCACTTGCTCGACGTGCAACCCATTTTGCAAAACCAGTACGATCGAATCGTCATGCAACAAAGCGGGAAGCAACTCTGGCAACAGATGATTCTTCGTGCTCTTCAGAGCCAACAGGATGCAATCGCATTTGGGCATGTGGTTGACGCCTGCATACACGTTCACAGCAGGCAGATGGAAATCGCCCATTTTGCTTTCGATGCGTAGACCGTGAGAACGTATGTACTCGGCATCGGATCGGGCTAAAAAATGAACATCGCTCCCCGCACGCGCGAGCAGCCCGCCATAGAAACCGCCCAATGCCCCTGTTCCAATAACCCCAAATTTCGTCATGTACCGGTGATTGCTCTTTCGTTTGCGCGTAAGCTATCGTCTCACGACAGTTCTGCCCGATAGACGTTTGATGAGCCCTCGCATTTCGAGGACGCTCAAGGTACTCAACACACGAGGCACGGGTAGTTTCGATACCGATATCACTTGATCGACATCAGTAGGCATACTATCGATGGCTTGCAACACGGCATTTTCAATTTCATTGAGTTGCAATTCCGTCGGATGATGAACCACATTGCCATCGCCCAGCGCTGCCTTATCAACCAAAGGCCCTAAGTGTTCGATAACGTCCTCAGCATCCTGTATTAAGATGGCCCCGTCCCGAATAAGCTGATTGCAGCCTCTCGACATGCGAGACGTCGCCGGACCAGGTACGGCAAAGAGATCGCGACCTTGCTCGCCAGCATGCCTCGCGGTAATGAGTGAACCAGATCGATCTGCGGCTTCGACTACAATCGTACCCAAGCTCAAGCCGCTAATGAGGCGATTGCGTTGTGGAAAAACGCCCGCCTTGGGTTTTGAAAAGGGATGTGTTTCGCTTATTAAAACGCCGTGCTCGACAACTTGTTCTGCAAGCTCCTTATGCTCGGGCGGGTAGATGTCCGTGACGCTACTACCGAGAACTGCAATCGTTCTGCCGTTGGACTCGATGGCCCCACGGTGGCATATGGCGTCAATTCCTCGGGCCAAGCCGCTAACGATAGTGATCCCATATCTGGCCAACGATTTGGAAAGGCGTTCGGCCATCGTACATCCATAGTTCGTGCAATGGCGAGTCCCCACCATGGCAATCGAGAGCTGGTCGTTCTGGTGAAATGTTCCGCGAACAAATAGCATTACCGGGGGGTCCGGCAACTCCGCCAACAATCTGGGGAATTGAGCATCTCCGGCTAAGATGATTTTGACGCTATGCTCGTGGCAATGTTCGAAAACGCGATCGGCCAGATCGCTCGTGCGAGAGTCTCGAATGAATGAGGATAACTTAGGACCGATTCGTGGCACTTGACCCAATTGCGACAGCGTTGCTTTGAGGACATCGACTGCCGAACCAAAGTGATCGATAAGTCCTGCTATCAAACGGGGGCCAACTCCATTGACCAACGCGAGTTTGATAAACGACTCGCGATCCTCGTCAGATACCGAACGAATCGGCGGTAGCCAATCGGCAGTATCGCTTTCGTCGACATAGTCAAGCGGTTCTCGATCGTCATCGACGGCGTTTTTAGACAAGTCGATCGACGGCGAAAGGTCGAACAAGAATCCAGTTTGTGGTTGCTCGTCCGGAGTGCTCATGGCGTCTTTGTAGGTTGCTTAGGCGAGGGGAATATTGAAATTTACCTGTAAATTGGGTGGCACGCACTGAGGAACGAAGGGCGTGTGAAGTGTCAATTGCATTGGACTTCAATTCCACGCCCGTCTCTGTCTGCCTCTCGCCTTAGTGCGGGCGAGAGACACCATAAACGTGCGACCAATACGTCGCAATCGCTTTCGCACCAGAAATAAAACATCGGCCATCCGTTTGGCCAGTGAGGTATCCGAGTGCGTCCATAGGAGGGGCTTTGTCTAAGATCAGAACCGGACAGTTTTGATTGTCCTTGCCGATCAGCCCAACGATCTCTGAACGAGGGGAGGGAAAGTCGGTGTAACGAATATCAAGTGAGTACTTCAGTTTTGGGAAATAACTCAGCGCGCCTGTGATCATAGCGCAATCAGGGCAGAAATAAGGTAGACCTGGTCCATCAGGGAAATCATCTTTGAGCATAAAAAGTATATCGCGAGCCAAGATCTGGTCTCCTTTTCCAATGTACTAAACGCCAAGCCCAATACCGCCGTCAAGTGATGGCTATCATTCTACTGAATTGTTTCGCCCCGTGTTCGATCGCAGTCTACACAGCGCAAAGTCGCACCCGGCAGGTGCGACCTACCGCCTGGTCGCACCTGCTGGGTACGGCTGCGTCGTGCAAAGCTGGCAACCAACAATTATTTCATTAAAAAAATACTTCGCAGCGTTGCCATCCGGATAGTGTACATGACCTGTGTGGGAACAAGCTTCGTTTGCACACGGCCCACGGGGCCATGCTACAATACTGTTTTCTCCTCGGCTCAAGTCCCAATCCAATCCATTCGTGAACGTTTTAACTTCTACCGCCGCTTCTTTGATCGCCAACTCTTCAGCTGCTATCCCGCCTAATTTCCAGAGGGAGTTAGACGCGCAGCTCCGGCCAAACGAGGAAGTGATAACTTGGTTTGAACCCAACCTCGATACAAAATTGCGATTTGGCAGTGGCTTCGTGGTCCTAACCAATCTTGGAGTTATTGCGAGGCAGCCAACGGCAAAAGGTGAATCTACGTCGCCTTGGTTACGTTGGGAATTGGACGACATTCGGGAAATCAAAAAATTGGATCGAGCTGGCCTCGGAATTCTTGAACTTCTCGGCGAAAAAAAGATCCTTGCGGCATGGCGATTCACCGCAGGCAACACGAGTTCAGCCGCCTTGTTGTCGACTAAGCTGAAACTGCTGAAGGCGGGCAAATCAAAGGAAACTGAGATTTCGGCTTCGATTTGCCCATCTTGTGGCGGATCGATGTTGGTCGGGCAAATGGTATGTAGCAACTGCGAACCGGCGGCTGCTCCGGATACCAATCGATCGCTTTGGCGATTGACACGTTTTGCCAAACCCCGAGCTGCGATGATTTTCGTCGGCTTTGCGTTAACGTTGCTAAGCACGGCGGCAACGTTCTTGCCCCCAGTCTTAACAGCCATTCTGGTAGATCGGGTACTTGAACCACATATTGCAGCCAGAGAATCGTCCGTGAAGCTGGCGGAGGAAACAAAAGAGGCGATAGTAAATGCTCCGAATAATGTCTTGACTGAGGCCCAGAGCACTACAGTGATCGAAGCCGCGGGAAAGGCCGCATCGGAGGTCGCTGGCACTCTTGCGGAATTCCGTCTCGTTCCTTGGTTGCTCGGAGGTTTACTTTTGTCCGCGCTGCTCAGCTGGGCTCTAGCGTGGGCGAAGACCTATGCGCTTGCGTCGATAAGCGAGCAGGTAAGCGCGGACCTACGCAATGCGACCTATTCCCATCTTCAAAAACTGTCGCTGGAATTCTTTGGTGGAAAACGAACGGGAGATCTAATCTCTCGCATTAGCAGCGACACTCAACGCATCTGCGATTTCCTTTCCATTAGCTTGGTCGACTTTGCAACCGACATTTTGATGATAGGTTTTACCGCCGCCGTATTGTTCTGGTTTGATCCGATGCTTGCACTCGTCGGGCTTCTGCCGTTTCCCTTCATTGCATGGGCCGTTTCTCGCGTTCAAGGCAAGATCCGAATGGGTTTTGCGAGAGGTAGTGCAGCTTGGGCTGAGATGGTTAACGTATTGGCTGACACCATTCCCGGCATCCGTGTAGTAAAAGCGTTTGCTCAAGAGAATCGGGAGGTCGATCGTTTCAAGCTAAGCAACGACCATGTTCTAGGCGCAAACAATCGTGTGAATCGATTGTGGGCTGCATTCTCACCAATCATTACGCTCCTCACCGATATTGGGCTGCTGTTTGTATGGGGTTTCAGCGCTTACCAGGTTTCGCGTGGAGCAATTACCATCGGAGTACTACTCCTCTTTGTGAATCGCATCGGCACGCTTTACGGTCGTCTCGACGACATGAGTCGGCTACTCGCCAATGCGCAGCGCACAGCAGCCGCGACCAATCGTATTTTCGAGATCCTCGATCGCGTTCCTAGCGTTTCCGAGCCTCAAAAACCAGTTCGACCCGGACGGGTCCAAGGCCGAATCACGCTCAACGATTTAACCTTTCGATATGGCTCGCGACAAGTCATTCACCATGTCAGCCTTGACATTCAACCGGGCGAAATGATTGGCTTGGTAGGCCCGAGCGGCGCCGGAAAAAGTACGCTTGTGAATTTGGTATGTCGCTTTTACGACGTTAGCGGCGGTTCGATCCTTGTTGACGGAATCGACATTCGATCGTTCCCTATCACAGAATACCGAAGCAATATCGGCATCGTTTTGCAAGAGCCCTTTTTGTTCTTTGGATCGATTGCCGAGAATATTGCTTATGGGCGTCCCGAAGCGACCCGCGAGCAGGTGGTCGCCGCGGCGAGAGCGGCCAAAGCACACGACTTCATTTTGCGATTGACCGATGGATACGACTCACTCGTAGGCGAACGTGGGCAATCGCTTTCCGGTGGCGAGCGTCAACGCATCTCGATCGCGAGAGCCTTGCTCACCGATCCACGCATTTTGATATTAGACGAGGCGACGTCGGCGGTCGACACCGAGACGGAACGCGAGATCCAAGAAGCGCTCGATGTGCTTGTTCAAGGACGGACGACCATCGCGATCGCACACCGAATCAGCACGCTTCGCAAAGCCAATCGCATTATCGTACTTGAGAAGGGGCGAATCACCGAGGTTGGAAACCATGACCAGTTGATCGAACTTGGCGGCACGTACTCGCGACTCAATCACGCTCAAAGGCAAATTAATCTGCATGAAGAGACTTCATAATTAGGGACTATTGGTAGCCGACGTTGTTCCGCGACTCGTTATTTCATTGCAATAAATTGCAATTCAGTGTCGCAGAGCGACACTGCCATGCCGCTAAAGTATTCGCAGTGCAAAGTTACTCTCAGAAACAGTGACCTAGGCCTTAAATCATCCATGCAACCCTTGGAATACCCACAATCGAAACGAAGTATAGTCCTCAATCAAGCATTCCTTGATTTCGTGGAGGGCACGTTGGTCTTGGACCATTGGTCACGGCAAGCCGTGACGCGTGTCTTCGGCGATGAAACGTGGACGTGGGACGAACGATCCAATGCGTGGCGAACCAACGCTATTCATTACCCCCAAATCCATGGAATACTCGCGGGGAATTCGTTCGGGACCGTCGATCGTGTTCCGCAATGGCAGTCCGTTGTCTGGTCCAACGTAAACTTGCCCGAACTCCGCTCCGAGCAAATAGACGCAGTGAAAGCTTGGTCACCATCTCGCCGAGGCGTCATTGTGATGCCGACGGGAACGGGCAAAACCGAAGTCGCCCTGCGCATCATGGCGGACCAAGGATGCAGTACGCTCGTCGTAGCCCCCATACGCGACCTGATGTATCAATGGCACAAACGCATCCTTCAAGGTCTGGGATACGACGCAGGGGTCATCGGAGACAACTCCTTCAACGTCAAACCAGTCTCGGTGACAACTTTCGATAGCGCTTGCATTCATATGCCGAAATTGGGAAACCGATTTCAACTGATCATCTTTGACGAGTGCCACCATTTGCCTGGCCCCATTCGCAGCGATGCCGCGAGAATGAGCTGCGCACCCATGCGATTGGGGCTAACCGCAACGCTGGAACGTAGCGATGGTCAACATACCAAACTCGATCAACTGATTGGCCCGTTGGTTTACCGACTCGAGATCAATCAAGTTCGAGGTGGATCGTTAGCTGACTTCGACGTTTATCGAGTCCCGGTCCATCTGAGCGAGAGGGAGCGATTTCGCTACGACCAATTGTCGGAAGTGGTCTCGAGCTACGTCTACGAACGGAGGCAAGAGGACTCCAACTTCACTTGGAAAACGCTCTGTGCGGAAACGCAGAGCAGCGGACAAGCGGGCATCATCATGCGGGCTTATCGAGAAAAAAAATCGATAGAGGATCGCGCTGAAGATAAGTTGAGAGTCCTCGAAGACCTGTTCCGATTGCACCATGGAACACCCATGATTATTTTCGCTGGTTCTAACGCTATGGCCCGCGACGTGTCCCGTCGATTCCTTATTCCATGTTTGCTAAACCATTGTGGCAAATCGGAAAGAATCGATTACCTTGATGGATTGAGGGAGGGGGTTTACCCAGCGATTGTGGCCAATCAGGTACTGGACGAAGGTGTCGACTTGCCGGCGGTGAAGATTGCCGTAGTTATCGGTGGCTTGGCGTCGACTCGGCAAGCCAAACAGCGACTGGGCCGCATCCTTCGACGCCGCGGAAGCGAACGAGCTATACTTTACGAGGTAGTCGCAAAGGACACGAACGAGACGGGGCGTTCTCGGCAACGAAGGAAAAGTGATGCTTACGCGGGAACTCGCAATCGCAACGTTTGAGAATGGTGAACTCGTCCCAGACCGCTTGAGTCGCAAGTCCGATGCAGCGTATATCGGTTTCGCAGACAAAATGCTCGCCATCTACCGAGATGGCATCGGACAGACACGGAGGTCCCTACATCAAGCAGTTCATCGTGTTTTCATAGAACAAAAAGATTGCCCTGGGCGAAGGATTGAGGCCTTTTGCAAATTGCTCGACGAGGCATCGGAGTTTTCGAAAGGGGACCGCCGGAAGATTGTGCAGCTACGGCAATCTGTGTTTCGCGCGGCTACCAAGTTTCATCCTTTGGTTGTAGAGCGCGATGCGCTCTTCGAGAGTCAAGAGTTTGAGGTCAAACGTCGCATTGCGATGGAACATGGCATGGATTGGCCTGAACTTCATGATAAGCTTTTCTCGGACTTGATCGAGAATCAGGAACTCAAGAACTTCACAGGCTATGTGGATCCATTGGCACTGCTGTCACGTTACAATGTCGCGCAGACGCAGGTTGTGATGTTCGATGCTGTCAAAATGTCGGTCCGGGCCACGGGTGATTTCAAGCAGATACTGCGATATGCAAAGTTGGCACGGCTGATGCATCGGATCACGAAACGGTCTGATCATTATCGCTTCGAGTTTGATGGCCCCGCGTCCGTTTTGCGTAGTACGCATCGATATGGCATTGCGATGGCACGTTTTCTACCTGGCTTGTTGTCTTGCCGTGGATGGTCGATGGAAGCCATACTTCGTGCCTCGCCGCATCGTCCGCCAATTCGCTTCCGATTGGATGACGCGTGTGGATTGGTCAGTGGGGTTGTAGCTGCCAAGGAGTTCGATTCGAGTGTCGAGGAATCGTTTTCCAAAGAATGGGGGGAGCTATCAAGGGACGGCTGGCGATTGGAGCGTGAGACGGAGATCCTACATCGAGGTCAGACAGCGTTCTTCCCTGATTTTGTGTTCGTGCATCAAGACGGCCTGCGAATGATGTTGGAGATTGTAGGTTTTTGGACGCCCGAGTATCTGAGCTACAAAGCGCAAGTGCTCAAGTTGTTTCGCGATCAGCCGGTACTATTGGCGATTGCTCAATCGTTGAAAGAAAAAATTGAGAATGATATCGATCATCCCGCGATCTATTTCAAGGACACGATTAAGGTGGAGCAAATATTGAAAAAGTTGCACTCCTTGCGTGAATGCGGATACATTACAATCTAGGAGTACGCTCGATCGTGAATGGGTACGACGCGTACAGGATATCGTCGTACCCGGGACGGAGTCCAAGAGTTGCCTAGACGAACGCGTTGCAAAACGGCTTAACAAATCCGAGCACCGAAGTATTCGATCGGGCGATTTGAGTATAGAGACCTCAATGGTGAGTGCTCGGTGACGATCAGCGTTCCGCGGTCGAAAGTAAGGAAATAACAAAGGGGGGCAGTCAAACGTGATCATTTTCAACTATGCCGGGATCATCATTACCGCCATCGGATTCGCTCTGGCTTTCGGAATCGGTAAAATCATCGGTACAACAGCCGAAGGGCCGATGATGATCATTGCCGGGCCGCTGATCGCAATACTAGATTTGGCGTACCGATTCAAATCGGCAGAAGGTCACTGGTTCACGCCACACCGTGGTGGCAGTTTGTTCTTCCTTCCGGTTTGGGCGTTTGGTGCGCTGTGGCTCGTACTCGGCCTCATTTACGCCGTTGGCGGCGGGGCATGAACTTCTGCAATTCTTAATGAGTGTTTGAAACGGAATAACCGAAAACATTTTGCCTTGCATCCTTGCACTCGTCGCATTCGAACAACCCTTGGTGCGACTTTCTCGTTCACTTCGCTTTTTCGAGATCGCTTCGGTGTAACTGCTTGTTCGAGGTGCTAGCACCGGAATTATTCGTATTCTTGAATGGGCCGGGCGCAAGCTGAAGGGGGCGGCACCGGACCGGTCTTGGATTCGTAAGCCCTTGATAGCACTACGTTTTCAAAGTCAGAGTTCTCTTCGATCTTCCCATATTCGGGTGGCTCATCCGGTGTTCCGGGGAGGTCATACCAAAAGTCGCTCAACGAGCGAGTTGAGGAGTGCTTTCCCTCGTTTTCGAGTGTTGTGAACGAACTGAA
>JAYVPJ010000006.1:0-36612 GCA_043757445.1 Pirellula sp.
AGTGGAAGAAGCGATTGAACAATTCGGGTCACCCTCCCCGGCCCAAGGCCGACCCTCCCCGAGGGAGGGTGACTTACTCGGGAAAACCTTGGCCAATAAGCCGGACGACCTCCTAGGGGCACGGGTATCTCTAGCTCGTGCTTTTTTCACGTTAAATTTAAGGGGCCATCCTTAGTTGTGCGACGCTCCGCGTCACAGGAATCACGACGCGGCGCGTCGTGCAAGTATGACTAGCAACTCTCATTTTCAAGCTGGACAAAGCACTTTAGGGGCATGAATATTCGGGTTGGCGAGTCGCAGAGCGACTCGTCCACATAAAATTACGGCCTTGGAGCGTGCCACACCTATCGAATTCCATTAGATAGATCGAGCTAAAAGCGGGACGACTTCGAATTCGGCGGGATGCGGGATCCCTATCGTCAACGAAAGGGAGTTAGCAAACATGTCAAAATTTCCGCTTTCGTTGACAGGCTAGATTTTGCCGAACTATACTCATTTGCTGGTGAATTGCCGTCTCCCTTTCACCCGAGTTGACACTTTTTCCTAGGCAACTAGGTTGGGTGGGCTCGCCTGCTCAACCAGTCTGTCGCTTCAAACCAGCGGATGCCAAATGACACTCCTCGGCAAAATCTTTACTCTATTAGTCCTACTTCTGAGCTTGGCCTTTTTCCTGGTCTCGTTGTTTGCGAATTCTTCGCATCTAGACCACAAGAAAAAGGTTGCAACGTTTCAGGCCCAATCTAAAGTTTTGGAAACAACGGTTGATCAACTCAAGAAAATGATCGAGCAGTTGAAGAACAATTTGGCCCAGGAGCAAGTGTCCCGCAAGACCGCTTTGGCCGCCCTGCAAACTCAGCTTGATTTTGCTCGCGATCAACTCGCACAGGCGAATACGGAGCTGAATCAAAAAGGCGCGACGCTGACCCAGCAAACACAAAAACTTTCGGAAACGATTGACCGGGTTGCTTCCATTACCAAACAGAACGAAACGATAAAGATTGAAATTGATAAAATCATTACGGACCGCAATGGTCAACGTAATCGCGTAATCGCGTTGACGGACAAATTGAATGGTCTGCTTAGTGTTGAAGTGGATCTGCTAGCTGAAAAGGCTCGTCTCCAAAACGACACAACAATCAATCAGGCTCGAGCGGAAACCGCCGAATCAGCATTGAAGAAAGCCGGAATTCGAGTCTGGGATGATGTTCCGCCAGCAGACTTGAAAGGCGAAATCCAAGCCATCAACAGCAACAAACAAGTGGTTGTTTCAGTCGGTCGCGATGACGGACTTCGCGTTGGTCACACGCTCGAAGTTTATCGCGCTGGTCAATACCTAGGTCAAATCTTGATCATGAGAATTGAAGACGACAAAGCCATTGGTCAGATTTCGATTAGTAAGGGGTTTATCCAAAAAGGCGATAAGGTTGCAGCCAAGATTAATTAATTGCGCCCCTAATGTCCCTCCCCAATTGTCCCTCTTCTTGAATTCATTCTTATCTTAAGTATCGATTGAAATAGTATGGCAGCCGCAAAGCATCCGATTTCCATTTACACGATGATGATGATCCTTTCGGCCATCTTTATGTTCCTGGCTTGTATTTTCATGGGGATCGAGTGGGCACGCTACGGCGGGTAGCTGCGAATTGTAGATATGCCATTGGAATGCAGAAATGTTCTTTGCTTGCCCACGACGAGCTTGTGCTGCTCGAGCACCCAAACCCACTGTGCTAATGAACATTGATAGACAAGATGTGCAGGATGTTTTTAATTCACCAATCGATTCACTTTTGTCTTGTGAATCGTTTGTATTCTAGTTTCGGATTGCCAAAATGGATCAGTTGGCCGACCTCGATTCCAGTCGCCTTCAGGTAGTTAACAACCTGGGCCAGGTGCTCCGGAGCGATCGCACAACCGATGATTTTCTCGGTGATTTTTCCAAACTGCAAGTCGGATCGACGATCATCCTGTAAATCCTGTCTATCCATGTTCGTTTCTTCAATTGTGTCGAGCATTTAGGATAAAGTTGCATCCGATGAGTAATGTTCGGAAACTTATGTGCAGGTGCTTAGGTAATCGCGATGCGTTGCAATCAATATTTGTAGTGAACTCATTATCCCCCGCAGTACTGAGAGCCCTCGAGAGACTCGAAGACGTAGAACGACCACAACATAACTTGAATCGTCGCACATTAGAACTCCGAGCCAAACCAACCGACGTTGTGGCCGAGGGTGAAGGAATCAGTTATGTGCATGGAGCTACGATAGGCGGGCATATTTGAGCCGTGTAATGGAAAATTGACCGAACCCAACTTTTTTTAGAGCTATTCTTTATTTCCGTTGCCGCATTTCAAGGAACCAGCCATCTGGCTATTCGTCTATTCAAGCGTAGGACGAGTTCCCATGACAACATTATCGATTTTCGAGTACAAACCATGTCCATTCTCAATCGCGCGATTGGTATCTATCTTTGCGTTTTGATCGTTAGTCTGTTAGGTCCCCCCATGGCAATCGCTCAGGAAATTGGATTTAGCGAACGGTTTGCACTCGCCGAGAATCGAGAGGCAGCGCTGGCGGAGCTCATTCCGGGAACAGATACCTATTTTTATTTCCATTGCTTGCACTGCCAAACGGTTGGGAAGGTCGCCGAAGCTCGAGGACATCTCGACTCTTGGATCGCAAAGTTCGGATTGAACGAACCAACACAACGCATGCAAACCCGCCAGTTTCTTCTCGAATACAAAACCAACTCGCAAGCAACGCTCGAACATATTCGCTCCAATTTCGGCATCAACGTCGACCATGCCGCACCCCGTAAAGACGAAGCTGCGGAGCTGCAAACGAAACTGGATTCAAACCTCATCGACTGGACGACCATTCTACGATTGTATGCAAACAACCTGAGCTCCGTTGAAGGGGTTGCTTTGGCTCATCTTGCTCCGTATCTCGATCAACCGGCTACCATGCGCAGTTGGTTGGAGCGCATCGATCGAGTTGACTCACCAGGATTGCTCGAGATCATCGAGCGAGAACTCATCATGCCCGACTCAAGAGGATTCGGCTGGGCTGCGATCCACAACCTATTGACTACTCAGCAACTGCTTGACCTTCAAAAACGCCTACCGAAATTGATCGAGTCCAACGCTTTTGTTCAAGCTCGATTGCGCCGAATCCGCCCGGACGATGATTCTCCCCTCGAGGATCGAGCAGTTCTTCGCAACCACCTGACAGCCCTCGAGAACTTCGTCAGCGGTTTGCCTGAATCTCAAAACAGCCTCATTGCTTCAGTGCTTTATCATCGGCTTGATTTCGATGAACGCGATGGAAATATGGATCGCGATCGATTTCTCCGCTATATCAAATTGCCAAGCAAGCGCCCTTTTTCCAATCGAGAATACGTCGCTCGCCAAAACGCTCGCCCTCAAGTCAATCTTGGCGGCAACTACAAAGGCGAAACGTTGCTTGACGCGATCGGTGACGACTCATCGCTAGTACATCGATATCTTGAACACTTTTTCAAGATCGACGCAAATGTCGATGCCTTTTCGACTGTAATCGATCGCGACTACTTGGTGCGCGTGTTCGCGTCCACCAAAATACTCTATGGCATCGGTGACGCAAAAACGTACTACGCTCAGCTCACGCCGGACGAGCAACGTGAACTGCAAGCCCGCATCGAGGTCAAGTTTTCAATTGGCAACCCTTCCTACTACCGACCTAGTGACTCCGTTCGCTTAACCCTGGATGTCAAGAATGTACCTGAGCTATTGGTCAAGGTCTATCGACTCAATGCTCGCAACATCCTGATGCAGCAAAAGCAACCCATCGGCACTAACCTCGATTTAGACGGTTTGGTCGCCAACATAGAAAAACGCATCTTCTACGCTCAACCGGCTGACCTGCGACATCGCGAGGTCCTTGAAATGCCTGAGCTCGACGGTGGAGGCGTATGGGTCGTCGATGTCCTCGCCAGCGGCCAGCGAAGTCGCACGCTGATCCACAAAGGGCATTTGCATGCAATGCAGCGCATGACCGAAGCTGGCGACACTTTTCGTGTTTTCGACGCAGATGGCAAACATGTTCCAGCCGCTAAAGCCCTTTTCGGAAGCCGCGAATTCGAAGCCGACGACATGGGCGATATCGTTATCCCATTCGGTAGCGACGTCAGGACCGAAACGCTGATCCTCATCGAAGGAGCAATCGCTTCGGTGCAAATATTTGTTCACAACTCCGAAAATTACCAACTGCAAGCCGGGTTCCTGTTGGACCCCCAATCACTACTGGCCGGTGCCAAGGCAAACGTTGTCATTCGTCCCAATTTGTTGTGCAACGGCCAGTTGGTTTCACTTGCTCAGCTCGAAAAGCCCACACTGACGATTGTTTCTACGGACTTGGATGGAATCGACGCGACCCAAACGATTCCAAACATCAAGCTTTCAGACAATGGAGAATTGGTGCATTCCTTTTTAGTTCCCCAACGCCTTGCAAGCATCGCCGTCTCGCTTGGTGGTCAGGTGCTCAAACTCAGCAATGACTCGCGAGTTCCGGTGTCTGCTTCGCATTCGATTGCCATCAACGGCATGGCAAAAACATCGCATGTTCGTGATTTCTTTTTGACTCAGACCGACAAAGGAAATTTCTTGGAAGTGCGAGGCCGCAACGGTGAACCCGCAACGCGTGTTCCAGTCCAGTTGGAATTCAAGATGTTTGGGATCGGTCCAACGACCAATATTCGATTGGCGACCAACGAGAATGGCGTAATCGACTTAGGCCCGCTTACGTTCGTCGAACGGTTCAAGGCATCGGCGGACTCAATGGTTTTCCGCGATTTCTTCCTTACCAAGTTGTCACCGACTTGGCCGGCAACATACCATGCACTCAGCGGACAGCCCATCGAAGCCGTTTGGCATTCGTCCGATGGAGCAGCTCAAGGCCCTCAGAAACTGGGTCCTAACGACAAATCGTTTCCTCGAATCAGTCTCATTGAATTTCGGGGAGGAGTGGTCTCCGCTAGCCACCTCGAAAAAGTATCCATCGAAGGCGGACTCGTCAAAGTCAAAGGACTAGAGCCAGGCTCCTATCGACTTACGGACCACTGGTCCGGTCGCACCATGCAAATTTCGGTCGTCAAAGGGGAGCAGCAAGGTGACGTGCTCGTCGGTCAATCGCATCTACTGGAAACAAACCGGGTCCGCACCGTCCATGTGAGCGAGGTAAAACTGACTGATGACAAGCTGCAGGTACAACTCGGCCATCACGATGCTTTTACGAGGATCCATGTTGTGGCGGATGCCTACGAACCACGCTGGAACCAAGGACTCAACTTGTCCGCGCCAGAGTTTCCGATGTTGTCGATGTCTCGCTCTCGAGTTCCAAGCTTTTACATCAACTCGCTCAAACTAGACGAAGAATACCAGTACGTCCTTCAACGGCAGTTCCTGAAAAAATACCTCGGCAGTCTGTTGCCGCAACCAAGTGCTATTTTGAACCCGTGGGAGCTTTCGGTTACGCAGAATACATCGCAATCGGCAGCGACTGGCGACCCCATGGCTGCAATGGCACCGAAGATGCCTGCGCCCAGCGCGGCCGATCGGTTGGCAGACGAGATATCAAGGGTTGCAGCCGATCGCTCACCCGAATACGAATTCCTCAAACGTGGCTGCGTCATGCTGACCAATGGCCGATGCGACGAAAAGGGCATCTTATCCATTGAACGCAAAGCCTTGGCTGGCTTGACGTGTGTCACCGTGGTCGTCGTTCATCCTAGCGGTACGACCTTTCGTACGATCCATCTGCCGCTCAACGAACCACGTGGTCTCACGGATCGACGTTTGGCGAACGCGTTTGCAGACAACGAACGATTAACAGAAATTCAAAGCGTCCGAGTTTTGCCTATGGCGGACAAGAATGACCTTGGAGACGCCGCATCGACACGAGTCAAGATTTACAGTTCGATTCCGGATGTGTTTCAACTTTATAGAACGCTGCTCAACAACAATCCCGCTTTTGATAAATTTGAGTGCCTCACGCGTTGGCCTACCCTCAAGGACGACGAAAAGGAGCGGCATTATTCGGACTTGGCTTGCCATGAACTGCACTTGTTCTTGTCGGTTCACGACAAGCCATTCTTGGATCGGGTCGTGCGTCCGTATTTGGCCAACAAAATGCAGAAGCAGTTCATGGACGACTATGTCTTAGAATTGGATCTTTCCAAATACGGCCAACCTTGGAAACTCGCTCAGCTAAACGCGGTCGAACGCGTGTTATTAGCCAAACGAATCGCTAGTCAGGCGGGCAGTACGAAGCGATGGATGGGCGACTTGGTCAGTTCGCTCCCGGTCGACTCAGCTGCCCAGTCGGTTCGATTTGCGAAGGGACTTATGAGCTCGGCCCTGCACGATGTCGACAGCAACATGAATGGTGTCGAGACTCTCCTATCATTGAGCTTAGAGCGACGTCAATTGGACGAGGCCGGTCGAATGGCTGGAGGATATGGCGCAAGCGACAAACCGACGGACGCGTTCTTTATGGATGCATTAGAGTCCGAGGAACTAGGCAAAGAAAAAAAGGAATCGGATAGCAAAGCTGGTAGAGTCGATCTTCGGCGAGCACTTTCCAAGCAGCGGGGAGGCAATGGGAGGGGAGATAGTAGCCGACCTGCTCGTCTCTACGA
The DNA here is from genome assembly GCA_043757445.1 of Pirellula sp. Lineage (GTDB taxonomy): Bacteria > Planctomycetota > Planctomycetia > Pirellulales > Pirellulaceae > JBKCUI01. The sequence goes on from JAYVPJ010000006.1 coordinate 6,670, forward strand.
ATCTTTGGAGTCCACTCGCAAATGGGCGGAAAGCAATTACTTCCGTCTTCCCACTGCAAACCAAAAAATGGAATTGGTGCGACCCAACGCATTTTGGCTCGACTACTTGAACCACGGCGGCGATGCAAGCTTCCTATCCAAGAACATTGAGCTCGCCGCAAGCAACATTCATGAGGCGCTCCTGGCGATCGCTGTGCTGGGCTTGCCATTGGAGTCGAGGCCAGCAACCATCAGTGTCGAGCAGGGTCGCTTAGTTGCCGCTACGACCGGCGATTCGGTTGCATTTGTTCAAGGTTTGCAGACCATTGAGCAAAGCACCGATCCAGCCACTGTTTTGGCTAGTCAAAGTATCTTCTTAGCAAGCGACACGGGTGAAGAAGCTAAACCCGTCAAAGCGCAATCGCTCATCAAGGGTACGGTCTATCGATTGCGTGTCGTGTTGACCAACCCAAGCGCGTCGATCGTTCGGGTCAGCGTGTTGCAACAGATTCCACAGGGAGCTATCGCACTCGAAAACGCCAAGTTAGTGGCTGGCCAAAAGCTTGATTTGGCTCCCTTTGCTACGCAGGAACTCAATACCAAGTTCTACTTTCCACAATCCGGGTCCTTCGCACACTATGGTGCCCAGATTGCTATCAACAACAAGATCGCGATCGCGGCACCGTCGACCAGTCTCAAGGTCCTTGACGTTCCTGATTCATTGGACGAAACATCTTGGTCCTATGTCGCATCCTGGGGCTCAGACGACCAAGTCCTTGGGCATCTCAAGAATGCAAATTTGTTCAAGATCAACCTCGACACAATCGCCTGGCGAATGGCCAATCGCAAATTCTTTGAGGCCTGTCTTGCGAGGCTCACTGACTACGGGGTCTATAACCCAACGCTTTGGGCGTATTCGATTAAACACAATGATGCACCTCGGTTGCGTGAATTCCTCGAGAGCTTTGCGCCGGTTGTTGTTCGAGTTGGGCCGCTATTCGAAATGGAGCTTATGAAGATTGAACCGGTCGAACGCTTGCAATTCGAGCATTTGGATTTCCGACCGTTGGTTGTTGCTCGCATGCACCAGCTTGGTCCGAAACGGGTCATACTTAACGATGAACTTGCTGTGCAATACGAACGCATGATGGGTATCCTGGCTCATCAAAAGACGATCGAGTTAGAACAGCGACTTGCAATTGTTTACTATATGTTGCTTCAAAATCGAATTGAGGAGGCGATCGCTCATTTCGCCAAGATCGATCCGTCGGCTATGGAAAGCAAATTGCAGCACGACTACTTTGCCGCCTACCTAGACATGATTCAAGGCAAATACGAAGAAGCGGACAGCCGCTCGCAAAAGTACATCAACTATCCGAATCCACGCTGGCGAGATTGGTTTGGTCAAGTGCAATCGCAGGTCGCAGAACGCAAAGCCATTCAAGCGGGCAAGACCGCAGACATTGCAAAGAATGAAGACTGGAAGACCGATCCTGCGAATCGACTACTATCGGGAGCTCGCGAGCAACAAAACATCAACGAGTCGGCCAGTCTACCCGTGTTGGACTTGATCCAAGATGGGGAAAAGATCGTATTGCGTCATCGCAATTTGGACACCATCGAAGTGAAGTACTACCTAATGGATGTGGAGTTGCTCTTCAGTCGTAGTCCGTTTGCTCAGCAGGACGGAGGTCGGCTTAGAATGATTGAGCCGAACTTGGCTAACGTGATGAGAGTTGAAAAGTCCAGTTTACTCAAGGACGTGAGTTTAGTGGTGCCGCCATCGCTCAAGAACAAGAACTTGGTGATTGAAGTCTCTGGTGGTGGGCTGATGAAAAATCTTGTGTTGTATGCAAACTCGCTGATCGTCAACCACTCTCCCAGTATGGGCCGCTTGCAGATCTTAACCAAACAGGGGCTTCAACCGCTGGAGGGAGCTTATGTAAAGGTCTATGCAAAAGACAACTCGGGCGCGGTCAAGTTCTACAAGGATGGGTACACCGATTTGCGAGGGCAATTCGATTACACCTCCTTGAGCACGAGAGACTTGGATGCAACGCAACGATTCTCATTGCTGGTCCTTCACCCCGAACATGGTACCAGCGTTCGCGAATCCGAACCACCGAAACGCTAGCTGTGGGTTGACTCGACGATATTTGCAATCCAAGCTAAACTGGACTAGTACGATACTTTTCATGTCATGCGACCGGTACTCTCATGTCATGCGACTTGTTCTCTCGTTCACGGGCTCTGCCTGGGCTGTGCGACAAGCTAACGGGGAAAAATGCATTGATGCGAGTTTTGCCCGCCTCCGGCGGGCAATGCCGAGGGGAACGGGAGTTGGGACGCCCATTATAGGACGCCAAAACGCATCCGTCGGGGGCAAGCCCCGAACGGATGGGATAGCAATATTGTCTAACTCCTTATCTCTAACCTTATCTCTAACCTTATCGCTACCCCTAACAAGATCATTGAAATGACAAAACAATCCTCCTCCGCGAGGCTGGCGCCCGAGCTGCTAGCCCCGGCAGGAAACTGGGAATGCATTCATGCAGCTGTCGAGAACGGCGCGGACGCCGTTTATTTCGGTCTCGAATCGGGATTCAATGCCCGCGCACGCGCTGTCAATTTTTCTCTAGAAGATCTCCCTGGCCTTATGCAATTGCTGCACCGGCGAGGATTGGTTGGATATGTAACGCTCAATACGTTGATATTCACCGACGAACTCGCTCAGTTCGAAATGCACGTGGCCGAGATCGCTGCAGCTGGCGTCGACGCAGTTCTAGTTCAGGATCTAGGGGCCGTACGACTGATTCATGAAATATGTCCCGAGCTCAGTGTCCACGCCAGCACTCAAATGACCATGGTCTCGGCTGAAACGATCCGAGCGATCGAATCATTGCAGGTCGATCGCGTGGTTTTGGCGAGAGAATTGTCCATTGATGAGATCCGCAAGGTCACGGCAGCCACGAGCATGCCTGTGGAATGTTTTGTGCACGGGGCATTGTGTGTCTCGTATAGTGGCCAATGTTTGACCAGTGAGTCTTTAGGTGGTCGCAGTGCCAACCGAGGGCAATGTGCACAGGCCTGTCGACTCAATTACGATCTCATTTGCGATGGCGAGCATCGCGACTTAGGTGACAATCGTTATTTGCTATCGCCTCAAGATTTGGCTGGTTATGCTCACATACCAGATTTGATCGATGCAGGTGTATGTTCCTTGAAAATCGAGGGCAGACTAAAGACCCCAGACTATGTCGCCAACATTGTCGGCCATTACCGTAAGGCGATCGATGCAGCGGTGGCGGGAAAAGAAATTCAATGGAGCAGCCAGACCAAACGTGAAATGGAGATGAGTTTCTCTCGAGGATTCACGCCAGGTTGGCTCGAGGGTTGCGATCACAAGAGGTTGGTGCCAGGAATCACAAGTGCTAAGCAAGGGGTCCGTGTGGGTAAAGTGCTCGCTTTGCGCGGCGAAAAACTACTGGTCGATCTCGATGCACCCTTGATCAAGGGTGACGGCATCGTGTTGCAAGGTGACCGGATCTCCGGCACTGAAATCGGCGGCAGAATCTTTCAGGTATTGGTGAATGGCGACGCAACCGACTTGCCATCGACCGGCCGCGTAGAACTTGCATTTCAAAATGGTCTTTTTAAAAACTTCGAGATCAAAACGGGGCAAACCATTTGGCATACCGATTCGCCACAATTGAGCAAACGATTGAGGGCGAGTTTTGCTTCCGAACTGTTCGTTAAAAAAATCCCGATCGAAATGGTCTTTCGCATTCAAGTAGGGATGCCGATCGAAGCCGAGGTGAAATGGTCCAAAGGATCTAATACCGAAGGCACCATCACGCTCAAATCGGATCACATACCAGCCGAAGCTAGAAAGCATGCGACGACAGAACAAGATCTTCGGCAACAGATGTCGCGATTGGGCAATACGCCATACGAACTGGATGCATTGCAAGCGACCATTAGTGGTAACCCAATGGTCCCGCTCAGTGTGTTGGGTGAGCTGCGCAAGAACATGGTCGCCGACTTAGATCGCGTTCGCACTCAAGTTCCCAAGCGGTCGATTGCAGAAACGGGCATTTCGAATCGCATGTTGGCAAGTCTTGAACATGCGCCTGTGATTGCGGGCGAGGCAGGGCGATTGCATGTTCTGGTTCGCTCCATGCAACAATTGAAACATGTGCTGGATCATGGTCAGAAGAGCATTTACGCTGAGTTTCAGGACATTCGTGAATACCGCGACGCGGTGACTGCCGCCCATGGCACTGGGGCAGTGATTTATATCGCAACGCTTCGAATTCAAAAACCGGGCGAGCAGGGTTTGTTCAAGGCACTAGCAAAGCACGGGGCGGATGGCTGGTTGGTACGCAATCTGGCCGCATTGGACTTTGCACGAGAGCATGAAATCAATGCAGTCGGCGACTTCTCACTTAATGTGACGAATCCGTTGACCGCGGAGTGGTTGATTTCGCGAGGCCTTAGACGCATCACCGCCTCGTATGATTTGAATCGCGACCAGCTAACGGAGCTAGTTCAGGGGTTACCGAAGTCGTGGTTGGAAGTGGTCATTCATCAGCATATGCCCATGTTTCATATGGAGCATTGCGTGTTCTGCACGGTAATGTCACCAGGAACAAACAAGTCCAATTGTGGCCGCCCGTGCGATCGGCATGAGGTCAAATTGAGGGACCGATTGGGGGTCGAGCATGTGCTTCATGCGGATATCGGCTGTAGAAATACACTTTACAATGGTCATGCTCAAAGCGGGGCCGAGGCGGCCCCGAAGTTGATACGCATGGGCGTTGAACATTTTCGCATTGAATTGCTTCGGGACGCGCCTGCAAAGGAAACGACTCGTATATTAGGTCTTTACACCGACCTACTCGCTGGGAGAATCGATGGCCCAACGGTTTGGAAGTCGCTACGGGCCGAGAACCGTGTAGGCGTGACGCGTGGCACTCTTGAGCAACCTCGAAATCCTTTAGCAATGTTGTAGCATTTGATAGCCGAAGAAAGCAATGGATCTTGCTAAAGATCCTTTTGAGCGGAGGATCGTTCGCAAGATCCACTACTCTATAATCAAGTTGAAACGAAGCACTAAGGCATGTACCCCGACAAAAAGCAATTGGTTAAAAATGCGTTGACGCGAGTTTTGTTCCGTTCTGGGATCTGGCCTTGCAGGTTGGTCAGTTTGGCCATTCAGGTTGGTCGGGGGCTTGTCCCCACCAACCTTGTTTTGGCGAACTAACGGTCGACACTTTCGAATCGCACCGTTCCCCTCGGCGTTGCCCGTTTCCGGCGGGCAAAGCCGAGGGGGACGGGAGTTGGGACGCCCAATTGTAGAACGCCAAAACGCATCCGTCGGTGGCAAGCCCAGACCGGATGGGCTTGATTGGTACAGACTCTTACCCTCTACATACAGACAATTCAAATTGAAACAAACTGACCTATTCGAATCACTCCAAGCGACGATTCACGAACAAGGCGCTCTGAGGGGCGCAGCGTTGCTTGTCGACGAAATGCGACGGGAGTCGAGATATCCGGAGCTATTCGAAGCGCTGAAGATGCTGCACCGAATTGAGCTTGGGTTGCCTGCAGTCCATACCGACTTGACGGGAGCACACGATTCGACGCAACAGGAGGCCATGTCGCCTGAACTTCAGGACCAGTTAGACAAAAAGCTTCTCGGTGCATGCACTGAGGTAGGTACCGCCTTGATTCGAAAAGGGAATCTGCAAGAGGGTTGGATGTACATGCGAGCGGTAGGGGATCGTAAAGCAACGGCAGACGCGATGCTGGAAGTCCCCGTGACACAGGAAAATTTAGACGCAGTGCTTGGCCTGTTGGTACATGAAGCGATCGACATCGGTCGGGGCACTAAACTGTCCCTTGAAATGCGTGGAACTTGCAATACTATTACGATGCTTGACACGGCGGTTTCGATGCGAGGCAGAGCCGACCAGCAAGCCGCCGTTGGTACCTTAGTCGATCATGTTCACGCGGAATTGTTGTCGAGTGTGAAATCGGATCTATTACGACGAGAAAAATGTGATGCTACTAGCGACGTGCATGCCGCGTCGTCCCTTGAGTCGCTCTTGGCGACCCGCCCTGCATTGCTCCGTGATGGAACTTATCACTTGGATACCAGCCATTTATCCTCGACGGTCCGTTTTGCAAGAATATTAGACGACGAGCGTCAATTGCGGCTCGCAGTCGACCTCGCACAATACGGTCGTCAGCTTCATTCGCAGTACCATTATCCGAGCGAAGAACCATTCGCGGATCTATATCCAATGTCATTGGGAATGTTTCGAGCGTTGTTGGGGGAGCATGTTGACGCGGCGTTAAAATTGTTTTTGCAAAAAGCGGAGTCTCTCGATCCGCAAGAGCATGGCACGGTTGCTATCGAAACGTACGCAGACTTGCTTACCAGGGTTGGAAGACCCGCTGAGGCGATGCAGTTTTTAATCAAAAAAATGCCACGTGGCATGCGACCATTTGGTATTGCTCCGTCTTTGCTGGAACTTGCCGAGGCTTCACATGATTTCCAACCGATGTTGAACCATACAAAAGATCGACGAGATTTGATTGGCTTTGCCGCCGCGCTTTTACAATCTGTCACCGTCACCGTTGGACACACGACCAAGAAAGTAAACCACTCCGTTGGTTAGCCTATGGCCATTAACATACTATTGGTAGAAGATGATCCCAGTTTGTCCAATGCGATCTTGGAAGGCATGGCAGATCAGGGTATCAAATGCGAAATAGTGTCGACCATTGCATCAGCGATTCAAGCTATTCGAGATCGTAGGCCCGATGCGGTCGTATTGGACTTGATGCTGTCGGGGGAAAATGGCTTAGACGTTCTTAAATCTATTCGTGCTCAGCGCGACCCCACTCCTGTTTTGATTTTAACCGCACTGGGTTCGCTTGAGAATCGAGTGGCTGGATTGAACGAGGGAGCAGACGACTATCTTGTAAAACCATTTGAAATGTTGGAATTGATGGCTCGGATTACAGCGATCACCCGGCGCAACCATCGCATCGAGGGTAGTACGCTCACGTTCGGACCACTGCTATTGGATTTGACCACTCGTCGTGTTTTTCGCGACGGCAAGGAACTCAAATTGTCGCCGACGGAGACATCGTTGATTGAACTCTTTATCAGGCACGAAAATCAAGTGCTTACAAGAAAGATGCTTTGCCATCAACTTTGGGAAACGACATGGGAGGGAGAGACCAATGTCATTGAAGTACATATCAATCGATTGCGAAGCAAATTGAATCGCGGTTTTGAACAGTCGTTAATCCATACGATCAGAGGACGAGGTTACATGCTTTCCGAGTCGGATCCTACGTCTCGGCCAGAGCAAACGGACGTTGATTCGGTCGGAAATCCTCAATAGCAGGGAGGGCATCTCACATTCAGACTGATGCATTCGAAGAAAATCTCGGTCCAATTTCGCCCAAATCAAACCACGGTAGGAAACCAAGCAATGCTTGACTGGAAAGACAAGTCGGAATCCGAATCCGAAAACTTGCTTGGGCAAACGCGGATGCGGTACTGGGGGAAATATTCGTTTCGCATTCGCACGGCTGTAATCTTAACGCTGTTTATTCTGACGACGGCATTGGCGGTCGGTTTGGCATTTCGGAATGTCGCTTCTATTTTGCTGGTCAATAGAACCAATTTGGATTTGCAAGATGACGCCCAAGAGTTCGTGGAGCAGTTGGAGTCCTTTGTTGGAACGATTGGGCCCGAGCGAGCCCAAGTTTGGAATCGACATGCCGCCACACATGAGTTGCACCATTGGTTTCTTCGGGTCTTCGATGACAAGAAGAATCTATCTTGGGAATCCATCAGTGTTCCTGACTCGATGCATGCGGGGCCAGACGGGAATGCGGATCTTCAAGAACTTGGCAAATATCGTTTTCTCAACAGGCCGTTCTACCATTCCAGTTCGCTGAACAAGAGCATACCGAGCGGTTGGGTTCAGGTGGGCTGCTCATTGGAATTAGTCGAAGACTCACTGTCGCAGCTCGATCGATTGTTGCTTTGGATATTCCTCATCGTAGTGATTCTTGGCCCAATCGTATCGCTAGCCCTTTCTGCTCAGTTGCTCAATCCACTCACCGATTTGACAACGCAGGCAGCTAAGCTTTCGGTCACAGACCGATCGCAATCGCTTGGACTGCGCGGGAGTGGGGATGAATTGGACAGTTTCGCAGGGACGGTCAACTCGCTGCTCGCACGAGTGAGGTCGCAGCTTCAAGCCAACGAAGATTGGATTGCCAATTCGGCACATCAACTTCGAAGTCCTTTGGCCGCGATCACGAGCAATGTCGAGGTTGTTCTAGGGCGTTTACCTGACGGGAAATTATCCGAAATGTTGTCCAGCGTCCTCAACGAATGCGAATTCCTAAACAAATTGGTTCAGCAACTACTGCTCTTAAGCGAAGCCAATGCGCTGGGCCTAAAATCAAAACGCAGTGAAGTTCGCTGGGACGAAATGATTCGAGAGTCGAGTGATTTCTTTGAAGCACTCGCGACGGCGAGGAATCTAGTACTGCAATTTGACTCGTTAGCTTCGGCGACGGTCTTGGCGAACAAGGAACACCTGAGAATTGTTTTGCACAACCTAATCGATAATGCGATAAAGTACACGCTTGAGAACGGCAGGGTTGAAATTGAACTCACTCGATCCGCAAGCAAGGAATGCACTTTGCGAGTTACGGATACGGGCATTGGCATTTCCGATCAAGATTTAGCTCGCGTAGCTCGGCGATTCTTCCGCAGTGACTCAGGTCGAGATCCGGCGACAAACCCCCGAGGAACCGGCCTGGGATTGAACATTGTGAAGACCATTGTTGAGGGACTCGATGGCCGATTGGAAATCGAGAGTAGATTGGGTCGAGGAACAACCGTTCGTGTCATCTTGCCGACCGTCGCTTAACCGCCAACCACGGTCTGAAATCACTGCAAACGATCGTACGATCACTTTAATCGTCAGAGTCGACCAGGGGCTAAACATTCTGACGAACATTCCTTTCGCATTCCAGCCTGCGGTGCAACGGAAGTCGAGCTAGATTTTGCGAACCGATTTTTCGTTTCGTTTCGTTAAGACAGCCCTATGCTTACTCTGAATTCCGCCAGTGTTCCTGTTTCCGCTCCCAACTGTGTAATCGAAAAGCAGGATTCGATGGAAATGCGTTCTGAATCCATTGCCAGGCTGGCAGCCAGAATGGCCGAGATCCCGGGGGACGTGTTTCGTCAACTCTTTCCCCCACACACTTCCCGTCTGTCGCAAGGATCAAGCGATCCGCTTGTTTCATTGATGGAAGAACTACTCCATGCATCGAAAACGAACGAGCCTATGGCTGGTGTGGTCTCGGTCGATCGCGACTTGGCTGTTGGCTGCGGCTTGGCTGCTTCCCTGCGATGGCTTTATCGGGCGGAATCCGTACTAGGAACATCGCTAACCCTGAGAATAATTCTCAAAGCCCTAATGCCACTTTATTTAGCAGCGGGGCAGGGGAGAGCAGGCACTGGGATTGTCGACACTTTTTCGTTGGTTCGATCATCCTGCATGATCCTCGAACTAGATCGGCTAACCTCGGACAATGAGCTGGCTAAATGGTTGGTCGAAAGCAGTCGGTTGACGCACGATCCATTTGAGTCGATTGCGCAATCGTTTCGCATTGCGCTGCCAAATATGGCCAACGTTTTTTGGCGAGAGGTCGCTGCGAAATCGAGCGAAATCGAAAAGAGTTCGACCAGATTCTCGGCTATGACAATACTGACTGCTGAAAAACATAGCGCATGGTGGATGCTGGCTGGACAACTATGCAGTCAGCGGGCTCAAATCACAATTCCTGCTGCCCTTTCCGTAGGCGTCATAGCTTGGGAAAAGCTTTTGGAACATTGGCAACGCGTTTTACGATCGTTGGCTCAAGAAGTCGGGCTAGACAACTCAAATTGTAGTGCCACGGAGCGAGTCTGCAGTTCCTCAAGTGCTGAGAAGTCGGTCGGTTCGCCCGTTGAAAAAAGTTTGGACTCTCACGATTTGGCAACAACGAAGTCGAATGCAAAATCGAAGCTTAACAAGGATCATCGCTTCGTCGAAATTCGTTCTTCGCGTGATCCACAACTAAGTTCGAACTTGGACCAATTGCTGCAGCAGATTCGAAACGAACAAGGAACCCTTTCCCTGATTGTTGTCAAGAAATTGGGCGCGAACGTTTCTGCCTCAAGCATCGCAATGCAAAATTGGCAATCCGCATTCATTGAGTATATGGATACTCATGGTGAAGCCACGAATGTGCGTGGATTTATATCTGACGATGGCGAGTTGACGTTGGTTTTCCAAGATGTTGACCGTACAGAACTGACGCAATGGATACGTGAATCCTTTGCTAAGTTCAACGACACCAGTGTCGATTCGACGCTGGCTACGGCCTCTGCACAGCCACTTGTTGCAGGCGTTGCCATGGTGAACGCTCCATCTAGGTCCTTTAAGATCGATCAGCTCATTCAGGCTGCTTGGCGCTGTCTCGAAGGCGCGAGCACGCAGGGTGCAGGAACGGTCAAGACAATTGAAGTATACTAAGAACGCAATCTGCGGATAGCAGGTACACGTCGGCTGTGCAGCCAAGGATTGCTTCCTTCAAGGTAATGAACCTATGTTCGTTATGAAGCAGGAGTAACCCGATGACGATTTGGCCTGAAATGCCAGACTGCGGAGCATATCTTGTCTGGCCATGCGATGGCGTCGATTGGATCCATCCGGATGATGTTTCGCTCGTCGAGAAGTGGATTCCAAGCACACGGGTTTTCCGGCGACATAGTTTCGACGGAACTTTTTATCGATTGCAATACGGCGAACATTCTGTGCGAGTTAAACCATCGATGTGGCGACGCGTCGAGGACGAAGGTCTTTCCGTGGGAGACCGCGTCGAAATACTTTCTCATTTTCAAGAGAACGAACCAGGAATGGGAGTTATCTCGGAAATGCGATTTGAGAAAACAAGCAATCGAATTCTCTACACGGTGGTATCTCGAGAGTTGGCATTGCCGAGAGCTTTCGTTGCGTCCGATTTGGTTCTGATAACTAGAAAACCACAACTTCGAAACGCCCATGAGGGCCTATTGCGGCCATCGCCTACGGCTCAAGGTGGGCTGTGCGACAATTAGCAGTTTCGATATTTCTTTCTCATTTATATCAAGTCTTTTTTGTTCCGAACAACACTAGAGTTAGACAATATCGCAAGCCCATCCGTTCGACGCTTGCCCCCGACGGCTGCGTTTTGGCGTTCTACAATTGGGCGTCCCAACTCCCGTTCCCCACGGCTTTGCCCGTCGGAAGCGGGCAAAAGTCGTGGGGAACGGTGCGATTCGCGAGTGCCGGACGGGGTTAAACCGGGTTAGACTACGTTATACTATTGAACTAAATCCCGAGGCTACCAACGCACTGACAATACATGCACTACTTAGTTATGCCGCTTGGAAGCGCTGGAGATGTTCATCCGTTTGTCGGATTGGCGCTGGAATTGCAGCGACGAGGTCACGAGGTCACGCTATCGACAAATGGTTATTTTGCTGGCCTAGCCAAACGATTCGATCTTGATTTTGTCGAGTTAGGTTCGGAAGCCACTTTTTACGCGGGAATACAAAGCCCCGAACTTTGGCATCCATTCCGATCCTTTCCATACTTGTATCGCAAAATGATTGCGCCCATCGTTCGTCCGCAATTCGAAATCGCAGCGCGTGAATCGGCGAAACGTCCAACCACTGTTTTGTCGAACTGCTTTGGGTTTGGAGCGCTCATCGCACAAGACAAGCTTGGCGTCGCCGTCGTTTCGGTTCACTTGCAACCTGTAATGCTTTGGAGCAAATGGAAGCCGCCAAGGATGCCTGGTCTTTTTGGACCGAATTGGTTCCAAGATCGAATGTTTAAATTGGCGCAGCGAATCGTGGTCGACCCGGTTGTGTTACCAAGTCTGAACGCATTTCGGACAGAGTTAGGGTTGGAGCCCGTAAAACATGTCGTCGAATGGTGGCATTCAAAAAAGCAAATCGTCTGCTTATTCCCGGAATGGTTTTGTCCACCGCAAACAGACTGGCCCAGACCATTTGCTCAAGTTGACTTCCCACTTTGGGACGAGCGGCATGGGGACCACGTCCAAATACCCTCCGAGCTATCCGAGGCACTTGAATCATTTCTCAACGAAGGTTCCGCACCCATTGCGTTTACGCCTGGCTCAGCCAACATCTTTGGAAAAGAGTTCTTTCAAATCGCTTCAAAAGCGTGTGACCTTATTGGTCAACGGGCTATACTCCTTTCGCGGTTTTCCGAACACATTCCGCAGCCTTTACCGAAAACAATTCTACACGTCCCGTTTGTTCCACTGAGCCTATTGTTACCTCGCTGTTTGGCCTTGGTGCATCATGGCGGTATTGGTTCCGCAGCGCAAGCTATGGCTGCTGGAATCCCTCAATTGATTCGCCCTCAAGCTCATGATCAATTTGATAACGCTATGCGAATCGTGGAACAGGGCCTTGGAGACTGTCTTATGCCTAGGAAATTCTGTCCGAAAGCCTTAGCACGCAAGCTTACGAACATAATCGACTCAGAGAAAATTAGGACGCGGTGCAAAGTTGTAGCAGCGAGCATGAATAGAACGCGCGGGATCTTCCAAGCAGTTGACGAGTTCGAAAAATTGGTCTTGCCTACGCAGCCCGCTTTTCTTTGACATCAACGATTTCGGATGCTGCTTTTTTGGCTCGGATCTTTTCGCGAAGCTCCATTATTCTTTGCCGCTTCATGGATTCAATCTGCTGCTTCTTGACGTGCGCTACCAACAACCCTTGCAACCTATCGCGAAGCAAGGTCGCCATCGCAATTAGGCATCGCATGGTAATTAGAACCACGCATGTCCAAACAATCCAATGCAGAGGTAGTTCACCGGTCATAAAAGCTAGCTATGCAGCCCTTCTTTTCGATTCGTTGGCTAGCACTTGCTTCAAGCGATCAAATTCTTCGATGCTAGTGAAGTGAATCGTAATTCGTCCTCTGCCACGACTTGTTTGGCTAATGTCAACGCGTGTACCGAGAGTCATTTTCATCTCGTTTTCTAGGGCGGAAAGCAAATCCGACTTGGTCGCTTTTCGTCGGGGCAATGCGCCAAGATAACCTTCATCCGATGCGGCTGCAGTCGCAATGGCTTCAGCCACCCGAGATTCTGTCTCGCGAACGCTCCAACCTTCGTCTTGGATCTTTTTTAAGAAGCTGATTTGCTCGCGAATACTACCGAGGCTTAGCAGCGCTTTTGCGTGTCCTGCTGAGACTTCATCTCGCTGAACTGCATCGGTTATCGAGTCGGGCAGTTCCAGAAGTCGCATCATGTTGGCGATGGTGCTACGATCGATCTTGAGTCGTTGCGCTAGTTCATCTTGCGTGCATTTATGTTCGGCAATGTAACGCTTAAACGAGAGTGCCTTTTCGATTGCGTTTAGGTCCTTGCGCTGCAGGTTCTCGATAATCGCAAGCTCAGCCACGAGTCGGTCGTCCGCAACGTGGACCTCCGCCCGAATGATTGAAATACCTGCCAACACGGTCGCTCTCAATCGGCGTTCACCGCTGATCAATTGGAATCGCTCGCCAACTCGTCGAACCAAGATTGGCTGGAGTTGTTTGTGCTCTTTGAGCGATTCAGCAAGGGACGCTAGTTCGGACGCATTGAATTGACGTCGAGGCTGAAATGGGTTGGCGTCGATCAGGCCTGTTTCGATGTCCAGCGTCGCGGTCGAGGATGCCATGGTTGTTTGCTTTGGTTCCATTGGAATGGTCACCGGCGAATGACTGGCTCGAGATGGCTTGATGCGATCATGCGCTTCGCTTGCGAGCGTTCGAATCGCATCACTCCGATTCATCGCGTCTTCTTGCGACATCTGCCGTTCGGAAGCCCGATTGGCATTTCCGTCAGTATTTTCTGAAGGGGTCGCATTTTCCGATGCGCCCTCCTCGATTTGGGTTCCGAGTAAAGCAGCCAAACCGCGTCCAAGTCTTCGATCTTTAGTCACGTTCCAATACCTCCATACAAAGTTCAATATATGCCCGCGTTCCACGCGACCGCGGCGAATAGGCTAAGACACTTTGCCCGTAGCTGGGTGCCTCGCTAACTGCAATGTCTCTAGGAATCACAGTATCAAAAACAATATCACCAAAAAACTCTCTTACTTCGTTATCGACTTCCTGCGTCAGGTCGAATCGAGGGTCGTACATCGTGAGTAGGATACCGCCGAAAGTCAGCCGACCGGGATGCTTTTGCATGACGTCCCGAATGACATGAATCATTTGCGTCAGGCCCTCCATGGCGTAGTATTCGCATTGAATGGGCATTAGGACTTCGGAACTCGACGCCAAGGCAGCTTGCGTTAGTTCACCAAGCGATGGTGGGCAATCGATGAATACGGCGTCGTAGCCTCCCATTCCTGCTTCTAAATGTTGTTTGAGCAATGCCCCTTGAGATAGCTCCCCTTTTTCGAGGCGATCTACATCTTGAAAGGAACGGCATCCGGGCATCAAGAAAAGATTCGATTGCTTGGTTTTGAGAATGCTCTCTCGAATGGGTGATTCCACAAGGAGCGGATGACGGTCCGTCGGCTGATGGCCAAGTCCGCTGGTGGCATTGCATTGGGGATCTAAATCGACCAACAGGGTTTTGTTTGATGACTTGGCCATCGCCCATGCCAAATTAATAGCTGTCGTGGTCTTGCCGACGCCACCTTTCTGGTTTGCAATGCAAAAAACGCGAGCCATTGTGAAGTCTTGTTCATTTAACGGATGTTAATTTGGGGGATTCGAACGCAACAATACGAAATTTTCGATTGGTGCGCAAATAGCAGTTCCACGAAACACTAATGACTGCAAAAGAAAATTGGGCAATTTCTCGCGGCGATTCCCGTCCCGACTCGGATTTTAGATCCACAATTCATGTGGCTGAGCGAGTCTCTCGCTCAGGTTTGGAAAACAAGACGAGCGAAGGGACTCGCTCGTCCACATTGAGTAAAAACAAGACGAGCGAAGGGACTCGCTCGTCCACATTCGTCAACATGATTTCGAGCTGTCGACTTTTTGGTATATTGGATGTCCGATCCAAGTTGCGTCCCACCCCTTCCAAAAAATGTCATCATGACCCTAACACCCAAAACCGCTCGACTGGCGTGCCGATTTTTGTTCCACTCCAACGTGTTCCTCACCTCTTTGTGCTTTGCCGGTGGAGCGGTTATGGCGGACGATTCCAAAGACGCAAGTTTAACGGGGAACAAGGAAAAACCAATGGATTGGTCCCATTGGCGAGGTCCAATGCAGAACGGACACTCGTTAGAAAAAGGACTTCCAGACGCCTTCAAAGTGGATGGAGAAAATCTCCTTTGGAGGAACGAAGCATTCGCGACACGCGCAACTCCCATTGTCATGAATGGACGACTCTACACCGTTTGTCGATCCGACCCTGAAACAACGAAGGAAGCGGAAAAGACTGTTTGTGTAAATGCAGAAACAGGCGAATTGATTTGGGAAAGTATTCACAACATTTATTTGTCCGATGCCCCGTCGGAACGCATCGGTTGGTCAAGTCTCGTGGGTGACGCAGAAACAGACAATGTCTACATGTTAGGCGTGGGCTGCGTATTGCAATGCCTCGAGGGGAAGTCGGGGAAAATTCTCTGGGAGAAATCCATGCTAGAGCAGTATGGCATGCTTTCAACCTATGGCGGCCGAACCAATTTTCCAACCATTTTTGAAGACATGTTGATCATTTCTGGTGTGACGACGGGATGGGATCAAACCGCCGTGCCTGCCCATCGGATCCTTGCCATGGACAAGTCGACAGGTGCACCCATTTGGACGATGAGCACTCGACCTCGACCAGAGGATACGACCTACAGTACACCAATCTTCACCGTTTTGAATGGTCAGGCCGCAATGGTTTTAGGCGCTGCCGATGGCGCTGTTTATGCCGTTCAACCTCGAACCGGTAAAGTCATTTGGAAGTACCAAGCGTCGCCCCGCGGAATCAATGCTACACCCCTGGTCGAAAACGGTATTGTCTACTGCGGGCACGGGGAACAGAATGAATCAGATCGCACGATTTTAGGTGCGATTTTCGCGCTCGATGGAAATACCACGGGTGATATTCCAGAAGACAAACTGCTTTGGAAAATTCCAAGTAAGACGATAGGAAGAAGCTCCCCTGTCAAGGTCGGGGAACGCGTTTACTTCGCCGAAGATGGCGGAATGTTGTTTGGGATCAACGCGAAAACCGGTGCAATCGAGACCGAGCAAAAGCTTGGACGTATCATCTTCGGATCGCCAGTTGTTTCTGAAGGCAAAATCTATATCGGGGAGAACACTGGCAGAATATGGACGTTGAAGCCAAACGAGACCGGTTTCGAAGTATTGGGACAGACCCGATTGAAAGATGGTGGCGAGGTCTTCGGTTCATTTGCAATCGCAAATGGTCGATTGTTCTTGCCAACGAACAAGGCTCTTTATTGCATCGGTGCAAAAGAAGCGAAAGTGAACGCAGAACCGATGCCAAAACCATTGGCCGAGACCGTTTCTGGCGATAAGACGATCGCACAAATTCAAATCTGCCCTGTCGAAATGTTACTTTCTTCAGGCCAAAAAGCGAAACTTCAAGTTCGAGCCTATAACGCTGCGGGGCAATACCTTCGCAATCTGACAGACGCAACGATCTCGGTCGAAGGGGGTGGGACTGTTACCGACATGACCTACATCGCTCCATCAGAAACCACAGGAACAGGAGTCTTCGTTACTGCGACTACCGGTGAACTTAAAAGTATCGCTAGAGCTCGCGTCATACCAGCACTTCCCTGGAAATACGATTTCGAAGATAAGAAAGTCCCATTGTTTTGGATTGGGGCCGCCTATCGACATCAACCCATTGAGCTGCCTACCGGTGGAAATGGGCTTGTGAAAATCAGCACCATTCCAAAAGGAACCCGAAGCCAAGCGTTCATGGGGAAGCCCACCGAACACGATTACACAATACAAGCGGAAGTCTACGCAACGGATCAAAAGAACAAAGTCCCTACCACGAATTTGCCAGACATGGGAGTCGTAAACCAACGCTATACCCTTTCTCTCGAAGGCTCACAAAAGCTTCAAATACGTTCCTGGGTATCCTTGCTCGAACAACGTTTTGCGAAAACCATTCCCTTCGAATGGCACGCCAAGACCTGGTACACATTGAAGTTTCAAAGTGAAAACAAAGAGGGGAAAGCTGTCTTGAAGGGAAAGGTTTGGAAAACAGGTGAGGCGGAACCGGAAGCCTGGACAATCGAGGCAGAAGACTTGCTACCAAATAAAATTGGAAGCCCTGGTCTGTTTGGCAAGTCGTCGGATGCGGAATTCTATGTGGACAATGTGTCGGTGACAGCGAACAGCAAGTAGCAGCCTAATGCAGGGTGGCACGCCCAGTGGTTGTGATTTTATAGTATCAATCACGCTCCGCGTGATTTTCGCAGTTCAAAAACCTTTGGTTTTTGAGGCAACATCACGCGGAGCGTGATTGGTACTTTCTTCAGATTCGAAAAAATCACAGCCCTTCGTTCCTCAGAGCATGCCACACCGTTCGTATTCGTTTGAATTAATCCAGCTGAAAGCCTTACGACCTCCAAGCCAGCGGGATTCTCCGACGAGCTGGCGCTCCCATTTGTACAGCGTGCCACCCGTTTCGATTTCCCTTGAATCGGTCGGTCTAAAGGTGAGACGCCCTTCTATTTCAGTTCCGCATTGCTAGCTATACGCGCATTTGAATCAGTTCGGGTACTATCTCTTTGGTCTCAACTGTTCCAAACATGGTGAACGCAAAAACATCGTCTATGTGCACGGGTAAGATTTGTCCCGCTTGACGCATATTGCCATCCCAGACGACGATGCGATCGCAATGCGTTCGACCCGTCATTTGCCTGAGCTCACCCGTTTGTCCTTTTCGCACCGACCACTTGCTCGGTCCCTCGACCAGGATCTTAACGGATTGACCGAGGAACTTCATGTTTTCCTCAAGGCATATTTGATTTTGAACCGTTAGTAAGTCTTGGTTTCTGCGATGCTTGATTTCTTCTGATATGTCATCTTCGTAAATCTCGGCGCCTTTGGTCCCTGGTCGGACGCTGTATTGGAAAATGAAGCTATTCTTGAAGCGACAACGTTTGACCATGTCGATCGTCATCTGAAACTCATCCTCCGTTTCGCCGCAGAAGCCCACAATAAAGTCACTTGAGACCGCCGCGTTTGGAATGATCTCATTGATTCGATCCATCATCGCGTAGTAGTCAGCTGTCGTGTATCCTCGCTTCATCCTCTTGAGTACATTGTCGCTGCCGCTTTGTGCGGGCACATGCAGGTAGGGAGAGCACTTTGGCAAGTCACGTACGGTCTCTAGAAGCTCGCGAGTCATGTCTTTGGGGTAGTTGGTAACAAACTTGATCCGCTCAATGCCATCGATTGAATGAAGCGAATGCAGCAAGTCTGAGAGCCGAGTCGTCTTGTCTCCCTGAGTATGCCTGTACGAGTTGACGGTCTGACCTAGCAGTACAATCTCCTTGCAACCTTGCTCTGCTAGCACTCTAGCTTCCGCGATAATTTGGTCCGGTGCACGCCCTTGTTCAGGACCGCGAGTCAATGGCACGATGCAATAAGTGCAAAACTTGTCGCAACCGATCTGAATACGCAGGTAAGCTTGAAACGGAGTTGGGCGCATTTCCGGGTCGCGCAACGGATCAAAGGTTTCATGCGACCGTTTGATATCTTCAGCGTTGCCATCTCGACGCGACAGGCTAACCGCAAGCTGTTGTTTCTCACCCGCTTGGGCGTTTGCTATCATTTCGGGTATTCGATGCAATTGACCTGGGCCAACCACCAGATCGACAAATGGTACACGATCGAAAATCGCCCTTTGATCTTTTTGGGCCATGCAACCCATGACACCGATGATCTTTTCCGGGTTAGCTAGCTTGAGTTGCTTTAAATGGAAAAGATTGCTGTAAGCTTTTTCTTCGGCGTGTTCGCGAACGGAGCAGGTGTTGAACAAAATAGCATCCGCATCAGACGCATTCTTGGTAATTCCGTAGCCTGACTTGCGCAATGAGGCAACCACCATCTCGCTATCGAGAACGTTCATTTGGCAACCGACCGTCTCGATATAAAGCCTTTTAGTGACAGGTGGCAGCTCGACGCAGATGATGGTTTCCGACATTACATACACTCAGCAATTACAGGTTGAACGGGTGCACGACGCTCGAAAGGGTGATTTCAGTGTCGCCATCAGGTAAATATACACTTGCTATGGCTGGTCCCCAAGCTCCAACTATGGGAGACGAATGGTTTTCATTTTTCGCTCTGGCTCATTCTGGATAGAGCTTGATCAGTCTCGTTGCCTCGTCGAGCAAGAACTTGGGGTCCATGAAGGGCTTGTAGCCAATATCTTGCCAACGGATCCGGCCTTTGGTATCAATCAAAAAGGTTCCGTGCAGCGGAACTCCTTCGAAATCATCAAAGCAGCGAAAGGCTCGAAAGATATCCGCTTCCGGGTTGGCCATCAAAGGCAATCGCATTTCCGCATTGTACTTTTTTATCCCGCTTAGCAATTGAGAGAGGTTCTCGGTGCTGATGGCTGCAACGTCGATTCCAGCTGACCGGAATTGCTCAACTAGCGGCGCGAACTCGCGTAGTTGTTCGGCGCAGTGAAGGCAGCCAAAACCAAGGTAAAAGATAAGCACGAGCGGACGCTTTGCAAACTGCTTGGTTGATCGCATTTCGCCCTCGGAGTCCATAGCGGACCATACCGGTGCCAACGAAGGCTGCCATCGAAACGGTCCCAGAGAATCAAGCGATGGTCGATCTCCTACATCGTTGGGTGCTTCGGCGGGTAGACGCCATTTCTCTTTTTCTTCAATGGATGCGATGGTAGGGACGATACGATCTAACAATGCTATATCCGCATCAGCCATGGCTGCGATGGGAGAAAGCAACTCGGTCCATTTCTTTGCTAGCGACTTGACGTCACCGTCCTGGAGTTTGTTCTGACCTGCGATCCAAATACCCATGGCGAGCGGAAGCAGTTCGCCTGGACCATCCTCGATTCGCTTCTTGATTCGCTCCAAGGCCTTCGCAGTGTAGCCGGCCTCAGATAGCCATTCCATACGTGTCATCGAGTTGATGATGGGACGGCACTGATGCGAAAGTTCAAGGGCCTTTTTGAATTGACTTTCACTGGCGGCTACGTAGGCTTGCACCGCGATGCTCAACTGATTGAGCTTGGCAATTCGAAATTCAAGCTCGGTCTGGCTAATCGTTTTTTCTTTTCTATCTTCCGTCCAATCTTTGGTCTTCGAATCATCGAATTCCTTGCTGGGCATTTTCGGGATGCTGGGGTCATCGTCTTCGCCGAAGGGGTCTTCACTCCATTCGAATGGTTCGAGTAGTTTAGGGGGCCTCGAAACGGTTTTTTTGGCGTCTTGGGTGTCTGCTTCTGTCAATAATCGTAGTGCCTCACGTCCTTCCACCGCATTGATTTGAAGTGCTGAAAGCAGGCCCGCCATTTCGACTTGAAGCTTTTTGCAGTGGACAACGTCGCCAATTTGGCTAAAAGCGATGGCGAGCCAAGCTTTTCTTTCATCCTGTTTAAGTTCGTCCGAGGTGGGCTCTAGATAGACCGAGTTCGCAAGTTCGATAAACTGTGGCCAAAGCCGATAGCTGGTCAGGACACCGATGAGACGTTCCCGACCGAGCGATGCGCTTCCACGACCGTTCAGTGCGTTGTACTGGGGATGACGTGGTAACTCAATCATGTTCTTTGCCAATTCGACCGCTTCTCGAGCACGCCCAATCAACATGAAGTCGCGAATGAGCCATTCATTGTTGTGCGCGTAGTTGTGGATTTGATCGGGCATAACTTGATCACGCATCATATGTGCATGGTCTACTCGGGCTGAGGCCTCCTGTTGCCACGCTGCATCGGCGTAACGATGCAATCGCGAGTAAGTATGGCCTGGCATATGCCACATATGCGCGATGCCAGGGGCGCTTGGACCGCACTTGGCTGCAGCATCGATCGCCAACTTTTCTTTTTTGTAGTCCCAGAGATGGATGCGAAAGTGATGGGCAGGGTGTTTGGGATTTGAATGGAAGATGTCGCTCAAGATAGCGTTGATTGCGAAGTGGCTTTGGATGTCGATTCCGGAACCATTGTTTTGCCAATATTGCAACACCAACATCGCTTTGAGTTCAATGTCATCGGGGTAGTCGTAAGCTATCGCCTCAATGTCCTTGACATATTGCTTTAAGCGTTCTTGCTGGTCTTTCCGTCCTTTTTCGACTTCCTTCTTTTTGGCCTGGGCTAGTTCTCTTTTCTCGGCAGGGGTCTTTGGTTTCGAATCGTCGTCAGCTTCGGCAATGGTTTTTGTGTCCTTGACCCGGGAGTGCCACGCTTCGACGAGTCGCTTTTCTTTTTCCGGGGCCTTTTCGATCTTCTTCATGGCTTGATCAATGAAGCCTTTCGAACGCCACGGGTTTTCAATGTTAGCTCGAGCCATACCCCAGTAGAAAATTGCGCAGTCTTGGTCGAAAGCAGCCGCTTGCCTGAATGATCGCTCGGCTTCGAAATACCAAAAACCATGCAGTTGTGTGATCCCTTGATCGAAGAATCGTTGGGCCATTGGATTCTTGGTGGAAATTTCCCAATGGACGTTTCCCATGCCATTCATAAGATAGGCTGCTTGACGTGGTCCCTCGTTGAATGCTTCGTCGTGCACGGAATGTCCGGGTTGGGCCTGACGCGTGTCTGAGGGCGCGGGCGGTTCATCAGCCGACAATTTGCTGAAGAAATCAACGAAAACCAACAGTAGGAGAAGCAGGACTCTTGAGGCAGGCATAGTTTTTGGAATGAAAAGTTTGGGTAGGTATAGCCTTCATTAGGCGAGCGGCAGGCTGTGAGATACCAGTCGTAGTTTGGGACCATTGTCCCGAACGAGCCAACGGACGGGACATGAGTCCCATCCTACGGTACTTTTCAATCTGCCGCTCGCATCATAACTATAGTCGGGGAATTGTTCGCCGGCCCGGACAATCCGTTAACGGGCATCATTTCATTGAGTCCGAGCACAAATGAAGGAGAGACGATGTGGGTAAAGACCATGGCGTTGGCACTGAGTTGACCGATTTGTTCATTCTGTCGCGTGTTGGTATATTTCTAAGCGTCGGCCGCCTTTCAATCGCTTTGTATGCTTAGAACACAGGCTAATTCCCGTGACAACGAAGAATCTAAAAATTCTGATGGTCGTCTTGATCGGCAGTGTTTTTTGCTACGGGAATGCTCACCGCTACAGGAACCTTGGTGATCTTGCTTTGGCCATGCAGCTTATTGAACAAGAATATGTCGAAAAACCTGACAAAGAGAAACTTTATCAGGCAGCCATGAAAGGGATGATCGAGTCATTGGACCCTTATTCGAGCTACATACCCATCGATTCTTTAAAGCCATTCCAGGCTGTTTTTGAACAAGAATTTGGTGGTCTTGGAGTTAGCCTTGACGGTCGACCAAGACGAGAGAGGCTAACTATTGTCGCGACGCTGTTTGATTCACCAGCGTACCGGGCCGGAGTCAAGCCAGGTGATGTCTTACTTGAAATCGACGGGGCTGCCTCTGCCAATTCGGAAGTCGAGTCAGTTTCGAAAAAACTTCGAGGGAAGGAAGGGACGCCGGTTACCTTGACCATTGAAAGAGCGAATGAGCCAGAACGAATTCAAATCAGAATAGTACGGGCCAGGATCGAAGTTGAGTCGGTACTAGGAGATCGTCGTCGTATGAATGGATCGTGGGAATTCGCGATGGAGGAGGATCCGCGGATCGCGTATATGCGGCTCGAGCTCTTTGGAGAAAAGACGACCGAGGAGTTAAGAACCGCACTTGCTAGCGTTCGAAAAAACTGCCAAGGACTCATCTTAGATCTGAGAGATAACACTGGCGGACTTTTGATCGCAGCAAAAGACATCTGCGATATGTTCTTAGACGATGGAATCATCGTGAGTACGCGAGGACGCGACGAACGTGTTGATCAGCTATACACGGCCAAACAAGGTACCGAGATAAAGAACAGCGTGCCCATTGCCGTTTTGATCAATGAACATTCCGCAAGTGCAAGCGAGGTGGTTGCAGGATGCCTACAAGATCGTTGCCGAGCTACGATTGTAGGGGAAAGATCATTCGGCAAGGGAAGTGTGCAAAACGTCATTCCACTTGACGCGGGTTTGGCAGCCATGCGGTTGACGACGGCTTACTACTACCCGCCAAGTGGTCGGTTGATACATAGAAAACCCAGTGCAAAACCTGATGACATCTGGGGCGTGTCCCCTGACGACGGTTGTCAGGTCACGTTGGATGAAGCTGCATTCATGAAATCGATCGAACGATTTCGCAAGCGAGCGGATCCAACTGCAAACGGCATTGTCGAACCGAGAACCAAGATCGAAACACCTCGAGAGCCAGCCGATCTTC
Source organism: Pirellula sp. (assembly GCA_043757445.1). Lineage (GTDB taxonomy): Bacteria > Planctomycetota > Planctomycetia > Pirellulales > Pirellulaceae > JBKCUI01. The sequence goes on from JAYVPJ010000006.1 coordinate 30,247, forward strand.
AAGCAGAGACCAAGAATACGGACCCCAGCCTAAAGGACGATCCACAGCTTGAAAAAGCAGTTAAAATCTTGAAGGCAAAATTGGCCGGTTAGGGTGCAATTAATGCAATTAGGCGAAGGGCAGTTGAAATCCTATTATAGCCATCTCGTGGTACGGGCGTCTGTGATGCGACATTCGATGAATCCGATTCGCAACCCCCGCTGGATCATTTGCCCCTTTGCAATAAGTTTTTTCCCGCGAACGGGACGTATGAAATGGATATGCAAGTCGATGGTGGAAAAGTCTTGATCCAACTCAAGCGTTCGACCAAAAGCAATCCCCATCGCAGCATCTGAGAGGGCCGCGAGGATGCCTCCGTGCACTCTGCCCATGGGATTATTGAAACGGGAATCTATTTCAAGTTCGACTATTGCCCGACCCACCTCATTGTCATCTGCAGTCGCTGGCAATAGGTTAAAACCAATGAGTTTTGAGATGGGCGCTTCATCGAATCTATCGGACATTCTTGCGAATCGTGCTGGGGGTTGGTTCGCTCAAATTGAATTCTTCGAGCAGGAAATCAGCGTCAAATCGACGAACACTTTTAAGTTGTATGTCGCCAGAAGCCGGATCGATATGATAGACCGCAATGGTCGTTTTGGCGTGGTCGACTACCGCTAACTGTTGAAATCCGTTAGCAAGGATCACACTGGCCATCATCGCCGTCCCAGCCGACGCGACTTGAGCAGGTGCGAGTGCACGATTGGTGGATAGGAACGACTGTTGCCCGAAAGGGCCTGCTTCCCCTTGGCTCCAAATGGGCGTGGCGGTCGAGGAAACAAACCAGACAAGAGTCAGCCCACAAGCGAGGAACGTGGCCGGTTTCCAAAAGTCTTTTTTCATGGTAGGGACCAAGGTTTTTGAGTGGATGCGGGTAGTGAAATTGAGCTCGAAGCCGCCAATTGCGAAGTTAGATTTTCCTTGTGATCGATGCTAGACCATCTTTCTCAATCATTTTGAATGCATTTCGCTGTGCCCGAAGCATTTCACGGGGAATGGCACGTGTACCGCACTCGTGTATCGAATATGATGAAAAAATTGTTTTTGAGCGGAGAAGAAAGAATCTTTCCCAGGACGACCACTTTTTGATACGACAATCGGTGCATGCGACGCGTTGAAGAATTATTGTCAGGCCGTTCCAATTCACTCAGCTCAATCCTGATGCGGGCGGGTTTGTGGTGCCTAAGCCAGCCTTACACGGCAGTCATTTGGTGCCGAAATATGGCCTATGACCGAGGTTGGAAAACTGTCCGGAAGGCATCCGTTCCGGTCGTCTCAGTCGGTAACTTAACTGCGGGTGGGACAGGCAAGACGCCAACGGTTGCGATGCTGGCGCGGTGGTTTCGGGAGCGGAAAATTCGAGTTGGAGTTCTGTCGCGGGGCTTTGGAGCTGGGGCTGATGGGCGAAATGACGAGGCCAAGGAACTCGAGGTTTTGCTCCCTGATGTACCGCATTTGCAAAAGCCGGACAGACTGGCGTCCGCCGTGATTGCCACCGAAGAACTTGGCATGCAATTGCTGCTTTTGGACGACGGTTTTCAGCATCGAAAAATACATCGCGATCTCGAAATTGTTTTGCTGGATGCACGAGAACCCTTCGGATTCGGATATCTGTTGCCACGCGGGCTACTGCGTGAGCCAATCCGAACGTTGCGACGGGCTCACATCGTCATGGCTACGCGCGCCGACCAAGTGGATCCGCAACGTTTGGCCGAAATTCGAACCAGGGTTCAGCGATTCAATCCGAAAGCCGCTTGGATAGAGTCAGAACATAGGCCTACAAGACTCCGGAATTCTAATGGCGAAATCAAAGATATAGGCTGGCTTTGTGGGAAAAATATTCTTGGTATCTGCGGTTTAGGAAATCCTTCCGGCTTTTTGCAAACGCTGCGTAGTAGTGGTGCGAACGTTATCTCAAGCATTACTTTTCCCGATCATCACAACTTTTTGTCTGAGGACATTCAGATGATGGAAAGGCAAGCGAAGGACATGGAAATCGAATGCGACGCCATCATTTGCACAGGCAAAGACCTTGCTAAGATTGACGCGACAAGGATTGGCCCGTACGAATTATGGAGTCTCGACATCGAAATCACGATTCGAACAGGAGCAGCAATACTCGAAGAGTTTTTGGAGCGAGTCGTAACATGTATTTCCGCCGATGAGTAACACGCCGAAATGAATCGCAATCCGGCAACATTCGTCTTGCCTTGTATTCTTGAGTTACTGACCAAAGCCTGGGCAGTCCGATCGATAACGGTTCGCTGGCCTTTCAGGTTGGTCGGGGGCTTGTCCCCCACCAACCTTGTTTTGGCGTACTAACGGCCGGCTCTCGGCAAGCCCCAAACGGATAGGCTAGCGATTCGAAGCTGCCAGTCGCCTGACTTCGTGGCAGTGAACTATTTGTTCTTTACGGTAAACTCAAATTTGCCTCCGCCCGCAATAACTTCGTATTCAATTCCGCTGGTTTGTGGTGATTCGAACTTTGGATCGAAACTAACTGGAGGGGGAGAGCCCGATGCGATGGCAGCGGGAGTCATTGGCCGCATCGGCTCGGTAACACCCACCTTGTACTTGCCAACCATAGCGCCATTTTTTCCGTTCGTTTGCATTTGAATATTTCCGGACTGGTCCGAATTACCCATCGCCGCCAGACCAGATGAAATCGGAACCATTGCCACAGTAACATTGGACATTGGTTTTCCGTCACGAAGGACTTTACCAGACAAAGGCTCCAATTTTGGTCCTCCGTCGGAACATCCGGAAAGGAACAAAGCCATAACGGCAATAATCGTTTGCCCTCGAAATACGCTAATGCAATTCGAACACACCATAGACAACGCTCCGTAATGGAATCAAAGAAACGACGGTAATTATTGACTGACCGAACTGACTAATATTGGTCCGAGCTTACGACTTCGCCGCCGTTCATGCTACCTGTCGATCGATAGGCAATAAGGTCGATATTCTCTGAAACAAATCTTACAGATCCATCACCCATGGTAAACTGCCCTCCACCCGTATGCCGACTGGCATATGCATAGTTGTTTTCCCAATCCCAATAAGGGGCGAAGGTACTTTGATTGCCGAAGTAATTCGGATCTTTCGGATTGGTTCTGTTATAGACTTTCAAATAATTATTGAGTGGAGCTGCTGAATTCGCTAGGGAAGCGTTCATGCCATACCAAAAGGTATGCGAACACAACTCAGGTAGCGCCTCACCGATTGCGTACGTATTTGACAAGCCGTCGGTAATGGAACTCATCTTACGAATATCCTTTGGGTTGTCGGGACGAACTCTTTCGTCTCTGACGAAGATTCCATTCCCTCCATCCAGTCCGTTGGGTAGGCCGCCCAATGGATTTGCGAAGAGTCCCCAATTCCAATCGGACCCGACACAGCCCTTGTAATTCGTTCCGCCAAACTCACCAAACGTCGCAACCGGCCATCGTCCAAGCCATTCGCGATTACCGTACCGTCCTTGATTGCCAGAACCATCGGATGGACATTGGAAGGCAGGCAATGTTCGCTGAGCGATAGCAACATTCGCGGTGGGTGTTCCGCTAGACGTCTTCAGTCCAAGATTCCAATCAATCGAGCTGTATAGTGCCGACTGTTCGATTTGCGGCAGTATCATTCCAAGCCAAGAACACTGTCTCGAATTGTTGCTGCCGGAGTTCCCCGAAGCTCCTCCGGGGCCAGCAGCGGACATCGAATAATTGATTGGAAATGTTCGAAATGTGTCGTGATAGTTGTGCAATGCCAATCCAAGTTGTTTCAGATTATTTGAACACTGCATCCGACGAGCTGCTTCACGGGCGGACTGAACCGCAGGCAGAAGTAGGCCAACTAAAATGCCGATGATGGCAATGACAACCAAAAGCTCAACAAGAGTAAAAGCACTTCGTCTCACCAAAAAACTGCGCATCGTAAAACTCCTAGGAACTAAGAGAGAAAAGAGAATTAGCGGCAAATGATTGCATGAGCCGCAGATGACTAATTCCAAGTTTTACCTTACCTGGTTGTCAAATGCAATCTTTTTCGACGCGGAACTGCAGCGGAACTGCAGACGAATGCAATCGGCGAGCGAGAAGGGGTTTCGCATAGAAAAAAAAAGCTCCCGGAAGTGAACGAGTCCTAGGGGGGCTGAGGACAAGAGCTACATTTCCGGGAGCAGTGTTTCGAGCGAGCAATGGCAGCATCCGTGTGCATTGCCCGCATGAATCCACGTTGAATTCCGCCATGCAGCAGCACATCCGTGTGCTGATGCAATGGAGTGATTTACGTCCTGGAAAGTCAATTGCTTCCTGACCCGACGCAAATCCGACAAAGTGGATCCAGATGAATTGGTAAGTAAAAGATCAGATTTCGATTGAACTAATGATGAGTGTCGAAGCTCATCGCTGCGACGTCGGTAAGATAGACGCGACCATCCACTTGGGTCAATCGCGATTATGACTTTTTGAAATCGGATTTTGAAGTTACTTGAAAAAAGGTCCGTGTGTTTGTAATTTAGGCTACCCATCCAAACGCTATTGTTAATGATGGCAATCAACGAACGCAAAGATTTGACTTGTTGGGTTGCAATCGTGCTGTCTATAATTCATTTTTATTGCAGTTGGCAGATGGAATTTGAGTTGTGGCACGTCGCTTGCTTTGATTCGGAACATCAGTTGCTTAACTGCGAAGGACGGACAATAGTCCTTTTGTTGCCAGCCAGTAGAATCGCCTTAGACATTGCTGTTTGGCTATTCGTCACACAAGGAAGAGGATAGGATTCGTTGATCTGGTTGGATGGGCCATCCGATAAACAGGTATGCTTTCGCTCGAAAGCAGCGTCTTCGCAAAGTCGCCTTGACCTGATGAATTCGGAAGGTCTTTTCTGCGACACGGACTGCGTTGGAAAAAGGGATCGAGCACGAGAAAATGATTCTCGTCTTGTCAGCACGGTAGCAGTCCATGTAAGTTTCGATCATTCGATCGGGCCAAGAGTCCTTTTCAAACAGGGAAGAAGACAACTTATGCAAATTTCCGGCAATTTTTCCGTCTCTGGAGTTGACGCAGCTCGAACCTCAGAGCGCAGCAATGCCCCGAATCCGACTGCCACTCCTGATAAAAGCATTCAATCGCCCGTCGATCAACTAGATCTGTCACCAGAGGCCTTAGGCTCTGTCAACACGCAAGCCTCCAGCGAAGTGTTTCGAGCAGATAAAGTGGCTAGCCTCCGGGAAGCGATAGCTCAAGGCAATTACGATACCGACGAAAAACTTTCTATTGCCTTCGACAAGCTGCTAGATCAACTTGGATGATGGGGCTGAACTCCCGCTGGCTTGGAGGTCGTCCCGCTTTCAGCTCAATCAGTTCAAAGGAATTCGACTTGTGTGGCACGCTCTGAGGAACAAGGGGCGTGTGAATAGCTAGAAACCTTTGCTGCAATTCACACGCCCATCGCTTTCACTCTGAGAGACTGTGATTTTTTTGAATCTGAAAAAGTACCCATCACGCTCCGCGTGATGTTGCCTCTAAAAACTAAAGGTTTTTGAGCTGCGAAAATCACGCGGAGCGTGATTGGTACTCTAAAATCACAGCCTCTGGGAGTGCCACACTGCATTAGGCTTGCTAGCAATCACCCGTCATCGCACTCATCGCAATTTGGATCAAAAGTTGAGTGGGAATATTATTTAGAAAACACTGAAACTGCTATTTGCCGCACAGCCCAGGTAGCCACTACGCTCCCAAGAACACGTCGCCATTCCTGCGTTTCCCTCTTTGGCAATGCTATCGGTTTTTTGAGTGGGTGGCGGTAGCAGTCGAGCTTGAATGGATGCTGTATTCACCGACCAATCGTTACAGTCGTTAGACCTCCTAGATCGTTCGGGGGCAACCGATGTAAATTACCCCACCTGTTCAATTTTCCTGGTCCATGCTTCTTGACCAGTCGATCTAAGTCGCCTGTCGGGAAGTAGTTTCCTAGCAATAAGAGTCCAGTTCCACCCAGGGGCTGGTTGCTCCGGTCTCGTCAAGAACGCCCTCGAAATGAGTTCAAGCGGACGAGTCGCTCCGAGCACGCAGAAATCAATCACGTAGAGCCGCAACTAGACGTGAGGGGAAATCGCGATGCGAGGGCGTCCATGGACGGGATCGACCAGAGCATATTTGTTGGCAGCCCTTTACGGTTTAGCCGGACTCTTGGAGACACGAAACTACTAACCGAACAACAACGGAGTGGCGAGCCGCAAAGCATCGTCCCGTCTGATACTAGTGTCCTGCGTGGTTTTGCAAACGTTCAAGGGAGAATGAGAATGAAAAAACTATTGGCTCTTCCAG
>JAYVPJ010000007.1:0-10484 GCA_043757445.1 Pirellula sp.
TCAGCAACTTTGAAAACTACAGAACACGCATTCTCTTTTTCTGCGGAAAGCTAGACCTGTTTCCCAACATTTCGACCCACTAAATTCCCCTAAGAACCAAAAAACGAAACTCACATCGGTTGCGTTCATGGCGTCCATACAGCGTGCGCTTTCTATGGCCCAGCAAACCCGGGCGGGCAATGTTTATGTAATTTCCAACATCGGAAGCTTTGGGAATGAAGTGTTCAAAATCGGCATGACGCGACGACTCGACCCATTGGACCGGGTAAGAGAGCTAGGGGATGCATCGGTGCCCTTTCCTTTCGACGTTTACATGATTATCGGTTGCCAAAACGCGCCCACGCTAGAATCGCAATTGCACAATCGTTTTTCAAAGCAACGCCTCAACAAAGTGAACTTTCGCAAAGAATTCTTTCGCCTTTCAATCGGCGAAATCCGACAAGCCGTTACCGAGCTTCATGGAACTGTCGAATACATTGCCGAGCCCGAAGCTCTCCAGTACAACGAATCCATCCGCATGACCGACGCCGACTTTGATTTCGTGCAGGACGCAATTGGCGAGTCAAACGAAGACCTTGACGACTGAGTTCGACGGCAGGCTACGGCATTTGCCAAAACACGAAGAGAATTCTAGTGACGGTCACTTTAACCCTATCGCCGATTACTACTAGCTGATCCCGTCGCCCGCCCCGAGCCATCCCGAAAGGTTGTTCGATTCCCACTGTCGCTAGCAGATCCGGTCGAACGACCACTGGCATCTCGAAATGTCGTCTGATTCCCTGACTGACTCGCAGAACCCAAGCTGCTGCCACTAGACGATCGAAACGTTGTGTGCTCGCGATTAGTACTCGCTGTTTCAATGGTTCTACCACTGGCGTCACGAACTATTGTTCGGTTCCCAGAAGTATCGGCCGATCCAATAGTCCGTCCTGAGCTATCGCGGAATGTGGTTCTACTTCCTGACTGGCTAGCCGAGCCTTGCGTCCGACCAGATGCATCGCGGAAGGTGGTTCTGTCACCGCTGTGGCCACCGATACTGAAGTACACCTGCGAATTCGGTAATCGTTGTCTGTCTCGATTGTCATCCGATTGAGCGCGAGCACTGGTACCGAAACCGATCGATCCTAGCAAACATAGCGCGAACAAACAGCGGGTAAACATTTTTGACAATTCCTTGTGACTATCGATAGAAACCTGAAATCAGACCCAATTGCAAATTCTGGCATGACAACGTGACACGTTTGGTCACGCGATTCCTATGCGTAATGATGCAAATGTGGTGCCGCTATTCAAAAATCATAAACCATAACTACATTGGCATCGATCCCCCGTTAATTTCTGTCATCGGTTGCGACGCGGTTCGCAATGGACGCAGGGATGGCAAATCGATCAAGAAGCTCACGAATCCGTATCGAACGCAGCAACAATTCTCCCCCAACTGACGCTAGATAATCAGGCATAGTTGGATTCGATGAGGCGTAGACGTCACAAACCGCACGCGGATCGACGCTTCTTTTTTAGGCCGCCGAAAGCAACTTTATACCGAAAATAGAATTGTGAACATCGAACCGTATCCAGACGTGGATTGGTACTAATGCTAGAGTCTCAACCAATCGATGTCCAATGCATGGGTCGCCTCAAAGGTCGACAAATCGGTAACCTTATCCTTAACGCCGCCGTCGCCATCGTTGTTGAAGAGGAACCAGTCATTTCCCTCGCAGCCTGTGAGCATGTCTTCGGCATGATCATCGTGCACGGTGAGGTCGGTTAGTACATAACCTAGATTCAATCCGCCCCCATTCTTGAGGCGATTCACGCGCGTGGCAAAAATTGAATCGGTCCGCTTCCACTCTTTCATGATCGAGTCAAGCGCTAGGTCGCTAGCGTCGAAATTAGTCGTGCCGGCTATCAAGATATCATCGCCGGCATTGCCGATGATTCTATCGGAGCCAGTCCCACCGATCATCAAATCGCGCCCGTCGTTGCCAGCGAGCAAGTCTGCGCCTGCTCCGCCCAGCAGCACGTCATTACCCGCACCCCCTTTGAGCCGGTCGTCGCCATCGCCGCCATAGAGCCACGCTGGTATCGTCGAATCGTCATCCATTTTCACATCATCGTCACCAGCTTGCGCGTAAACCACAACACGGCTAACCGGCAAGGCATAAGTTCCACGAACCTTGTGATGAGCCTCGTCATGCTCATTGACGCGAATGTTGACAAATTGTGCATCGTCATCCTGTGAGTCATGGTGATCATCGTCGACGGAGATACGGATCGTATCGTTCCCCACGCTGCCGCCAATGACGAGCATTTTTTGCCCAGGTGCGAGGGGATCGTCCTGAAGGGCGCTGGAGGTGATCGTGATGGTTTTTATGATCGGAAGGCTGGTCAGTCCATCCTTATCCGTAGCCGTCAATGTAACGGTATAAGTTCCGCTCGCAGCGTATACGTGATCTACAGGAACGCCTGAGCCATTATTTGCAATCGGGAAAACCGATTGGGCAGATGAATTGTCACCCCAGTTGACCAAGTAAGTAAATCCAGCAATTTGGTCCGCCGGAGAATCGGACGCCCCAAAGGAAAACATCCGCATTTGGCCGCGGACTCCATTTGGCGAACCGACGAGGCTGACTATTGGCGCTACGTTGTTGACGGTTAACGTCGTTACCAGGGAATCTACGATTTGAGCGTGACCGTCATCGACGCGCACGCGTACGTTTGGAACCGTTCGAGGCCCATCGTTGATGCCAAGAACCTGAAGTTGAGCCCAAGTCAGAGTTGGACTGATGCCACTGGCATCGCCGAACACTCCATCTCCGTTAACGTCCCAGGTGTAGGTCATCGGGTAGGGGGAGTAGGAGCCAGACGCGTTGAGCGACAATGGACTGCCTTCGGCAATAAGGTACGGCCCGCCAGCGTTGGCCGTTGGGGTAGCAACGGTTGGATTAGCTTGGAAACTATGATATTGACCAGCTATGTCTCGATACATCCCTACGATCTGGCCTGAAGAATTGATGCCAAGAATCGTCGTAAACGTTGCCGAAGGGTAATCGACGGTCTCGAAACCACTACTACTCTTCACAAAACCGTGGAGGCTACCGGACGAGTCCGGATAATATCCGACGATTATGCCTGATGAATTGATGCCTTGTGGCGATGTGCCGCTTAAGATCCCTGGGAACTCAATTATCGAGTATCCTGCACTGTTTTTGAGAAATCCATGGATGGTTTCAGAGGCGTCCACATACCATCCTACAACATCGGCGGCATCGTTGATTCCCAGAGCGAAAGTCACTCTTGAAGCACCAATGGAGTCGGCATGGATTATTTCGAACGCGCTGCCTGTTTTGACAAAGCCTCGATTAGAAGTCATTCCACCGCTTAGGTTTGGCAATGTAATTTGCCCCACAATTTGTCCATTGTTATTAATTCCATTCCCGCTTTCGTCGCTCGCACCCGGCACCAAAATATCCGAGAACGCGCCGCCACGTTCTAACAAGAACCCGTGTTGACGATAGGTCGTATCGTCTACATGCGCATAAAATCCAACAACATCGCCTGCATTATTCTGCCCATATGCGTATGTACTTCTAGCGTTTAGAGAATTTGCGTCCAATGTTGTATAGCTCGTGCCTGTCTTCAAAAATCCATGCCCAACCCCACTTGTCACGTAATACCCCACGATCCGACCAGCGTCGTTGATTCCGGCGGCATGGGTTTCGGTCGCACCGGGAACGTCGAAGCTCGCAAAGGAATATGCTAGTAGATGCCGATTTTCCAGGTTTTCCACAAGTAATCGCCGCAGCGAGGCTCTGCAGGGCTCAAAACAAGAGTCGGCAATCCTACGACGTGGTACAAAAAGTGACTTTGTGCGCTCCGCTGCTACGAACAATCCGACGAACACATTTCGCATTTTCTTCACTCCGATTCAAAGTTGTATCGCCTACTTGGAAAGTGTCCCACGGCCTGCATAGACACGATGTGTCAGAAGTTCGAGCCAGTAGTCACAAATTCACCTCAATAGTTCACACGGCGCGAGCGTGGGGAGTGTGACGTAAAATGACGCTAAAAAAAGCTATTGGAAAAAAGTAATCGCATCCCGTCGTGAAATTGAAATCATTGACGTGTGTTTGGAGACGTTCATCCGAGAGGGCACGGTTTACCAGCCGAGGCCGAGCTGCGTTAGTTCGCGGCGGATCCGGGGATAGTCGATGACACGCACTGTGCCAGTAGTCGTGGAGTCAATCCAATATGCTCCCGATTGGCTGAAGCCATGCCATTGCTGTATATCGACACCAGTAAGCGTGGCTGCGATGCGCCCGCCTGAAAGGCACTTCATGATCGCCGAACCCTTAATGGCCAACGTTTCGGTCGAGTTCATCACGAATCCCAAATTCCAAGAGTCGATGGTAGTTTGAATTGCCATCGCAGAATGAATAATCTCACCGCGTGGTAGTTGGACATGAATAAACTTGCCCTCATCTTTAGTCAAGATTCCTAGAATTCTCCCAGATTCGTCGCGAGAGGATTTGATAAATGAGTACGCGCGATGCGGCCGTTCACAGTCGCAGCGAATCGAATTCACCTCGTGACCGGTTAAGGCATCAAACGCTTTTATAAATCGTTCGCCATCTTTGCGGGTTGCACCGATCGGAGTGAGATATGCGTCGATGACGAACACCGTGCCATCCGGCGAAGGGTCCGCGCAGACGAAATCGGTTCGCGGATCGGCTTCTCCTTGATCCGAAAAAGACAACGAATGAACCGGCTTTGACGGATCGTCGCCATTTAAGTGATAGACACGAAATGCGCGGGGATCCGTTTCGCGACCGAAATGGTTGTCAGGTAGTTGCTTGCCGTTTAGTGTTTCCACACGGAGCGATAAAACTTCTCCCGATGGTGGAAATGCCAACTTGTTCGCAAGTGCCGGGTTTACACGGACTTGTGCTGAGACCAAGGCGCCAGAAACAGTGTCCCACGACATAAACTCTTGTTGGCCCGAATAGTAGAGTCTTGTTCCATCAAGGCTGAATCCTATTTGAGTATTATCCACGTAGTCCGCTTGTGGCACGATCCAACGAAACAGGAATTTTTCTTCGGCTCGGTTCCACAAAGCGATTTCAAAGTTGTGTGCCAGAGCCGCTAGCAGGGTTTCGTCAGGCGATAAAACTGCTTGTATAACGCGGGCTTCCAAACCATGGAACTCAGACACGCCTCGACCGTTTTCCAACTCCCACAAACAAGTGCGCCCATTCCAGAATGTGGTTTCGCTAGTCGCGGCAAGTCGCGATCCGTCGGGAGAAAACTCTAAATCCGTAGTGACAGCGCCAGCTGCAAATTTGGCAAGCATTTGACCCGTGTGGCTGTTCCAGAGTGTCACGTTTGCTAAGCCGCCGGTTGCGATCAGATTGTCTCTAGGGCTAAATGCAGCCGTCAGCACCCAGTGTTCCGACCCTCGCAGTTGACACACCGGTTCGCGGGTAGTCAGGTCGCGAATAGTCGCTAGGGAGCCGGCATCGCCGATAACGATGCGACCTGATGGGAGAAGCATGCCGCCATCATCGATGAGCTTCGAGTCGTGCGAAAAATCGAGGCAATAAACACTATGGTCGTTGTTTTTGAATACAGATTCTTGAGTTCCCGCTAGCATCGACCAAATCGAGACAACTCCATTGCTGTTGCCAGTTGCCAACATCGAACCATCGCGAGAGAAAGCTATAGCGGTTGCGGTACAATTGAGTGAGTGCTGGAGTTTGCCGCTGTCATTATTCCAAACGAGAACTCTTCCTTCGCCCTCTGTTTCTTGGACAGCGATCGCGGATAAACGCCCGTCAGTTGATAGGACCGTTGGTGCGATGCGAGAGTTAGCATGTGTTTTATGTTCGAATTTTTCCTCAATATTCCAGCTGTAGATTTCGCGATCTTGAGCGACGTTCCAGAGAACGAGTGTTTGGGCGTTTTTCCAGGTTAATTGAACTGGCGTGCCGTTGGGTTGAAAGGCTACGGGACCACTATCGAAACGGCCAATCGGTCGGCTGTCCTTCATCGAATCCAATTGCCAGATCGTTGCACGTTGCGCGGAATTGCCGGTCTGATCGGTCCAGCCACCGATCAGCAATTGCTTGCCGCTCGCATCGAACGCAACGGAGGAAGAGTCGCAAACGACATTCCTAAGCGTGATCACATCCATGCCCGACAGAATAGCGACAGCATGGTCGCGAAGACTTGCCACTTGTGTTGTAGTGCGAGCCTTGATGACGGCTTTATTGATTAATCCCAGCGAGTGTTCGCGCCAACCATCTATAAGCAAGGATCTGTGCAGCGGACGTAAGCCCTGCAGCAAAACGTCGAGCTCCCGGCGTTCAGCCAACTGTTCCGCTGCGACCGCCCTAGCATTCTCGGAACGGCCCCAAAGGCCAGCAAATACTGAAAAAAGAATCAACGCAATCGACATGGAAATAATAGCTACAGCTAAGACTTTGTTTCGTAGCGCCCAAAGTCGAAACCGACGCGGGTAACCTGCAGGATTGGCTCGAGTCGGTTCTCCCGCCAACCAACTACGCAGGTCAGCGGCCACCTCACCTGCAGTTGCGTACCTGTCAGCCGAATTCAAATGCATCGCCTTTCGACAAATCGCGGCCAAGTCTTTTGGGATCGCTGGGACTAACTTTTCCAACGGAATAGGTTCGGGGAATTCCTTCGAATCCATCGCAGCTTTCCACGCCTTCTCCTCGAACGCGCGTCTTAGAGAGAGAACTTCGTATAGAGTTACACCGAAGCTATAGATATCAGAGCGTTCGTCACACTTTCCGTCGTATTGCTCCGCCGAAATGTAACACTCGGTCCCGATAGAGTCGTTGGTTTGACTAGTTCCATCGGTGGCAATGGAATGATCGTCCCCGATAGATTCGTTACCAATCAATGGCGAAATAAGTTGTCTCGGCTCAACAATGAATCTCTTTCGTGACAATCCGAAGTCGACCAACCAACACTCGCCCGACTCGTCGACCATTATGTTAGACGGCTTGACGTCCCGGTGAAGGATATTCGCACTGTGCGCGTGCTGCAACGCGTCGGCGACGTCAGCCAGTCCGTAAGCGACGGACTTTAGATAGTCTAGAGACAGCTTGATTGGATCCGTCAACCGATTCGCAGAAACAACGGTGGAGGAACTTTGCAAATGGATAGCTTGCGATTCGACATGTAGTTTTGAAAGTTCTTTTAGTGTCGGAGTATGTAGTGAATTTGACGAAACGGAATAGGAAAGAGCTGTGCGCACCACCTGATGGAGCGAAGCGCCTTCAATGAACTTCATAGCGAAGTATTTCCAATCGCCCACATGTCCGGCCGTATGTATTGGCACTATGTGGCTCTGATGTAAGATTGCTAGCGTCTGCTGTTCGCGCTCAAAACGTAATTGGAATTCCGGTCTTATAGTTCCATGGCAAAGCTTGAGTGCCACAGTCCGATTGAGCGAGATTTGCTTCGACTTATAAACGACTCCCATCCCGCCACGCCCGACTACGCCTAAATACTCGAAGTCCGGCAAGATTGGTGGCGGTCGCTCCTCCATGCCAGAAGCGACTAAATAATTGGTCGTTTCCACGAGACCTCGGAAATCCGATTCCCATTGAGGAAAATCGGCAACGTAAGTGTCGAGCAACTCTTTTGGATCCTCTGTGTCGAATCGCATTACAAAATCCATAAGCGTTTTTTTACGAAGGTCATCGGAGGATGATTCGATCATGATTCCGTTCCGGTTGATCCAAACAATTGCTTCCATTGATCGCGAAACTCGATGAGGGAGCGGCATTTGCGTTGACGAGCGGTTTCCTCAGTCACTTCCAATATTTCAGCAATTTCCCGATATGAAAGTTCGTCGTAGAAAGTCATGCACAATATCTCCCGTTGAGATTGATTTAGCAGGGAAAGCACTCTTGCAACATGTTCTCGCCTTCGTTCGGCCTCTTCGCGAAGTTGAGCTTCCGTTCGCGGCCCTGGATTGTGGTCATTCAACCCTCCGACCAGCTGCAACGACGAACTGTCCGGATATCCTTCTTCAGTCCTTGAATCTCGCTTGATCCTCAAGTGGTAATCTCGGTCATCGCCTAGGCAATCCAGAACAATTCGGTAAAGCCAAGTCCGCTCACTAATGCCATTTCCGTGGAATCCATGCCAGCGAGCCTGAGCTTTAACGCACGCATCCTGATAAATGTCTTCGGCACTACGCCGACTGCGGATTCTGTCATCCGTACGGCGCTCGATCATCGCGAGCATTCCCGGTCGAGATTCTTCGAGGAGTTTAACAAGTGATGTAAGTTCGGAAAGTTCCACGTTTTGCTCATCCGTAGGAATAACCGGCGCGAAATACAACATGTGACGTACTCCACTTTTAAAAGGCTCATACGGCGTTCCGGGGAGGTCTATTTGGTTTGGCTGAACTCAGGTATTATAGCGAAATCGAATGAACCCATGGTTTTGGGTTATTCGCATACCGTTTTCTCGATGGATGCCAAGGATGGCGCTGACACTTCTGCTTTTGATGGACGATCGGAAATGCTTTGAAGAAGTGCGACGGATGCGCTGGATCAAGGGGGTTCGGTGTACGTCTTGTGACTCCAGCAATGTTACTAAGCGTGGTTTTGACGAAACGCAGAAGGAGCGACAGCGATATCGATGCGGTGACTGCCAACGCGAGTTCGACGATCTCACCGGGACCATTTTTGCGGGCCACCATCAACCACTCCGAGCGTGGATTTTGTGCCTCTACTTTATGGGGCTCAATCTGTCGAATTCTCAGATCGCCAAGGAACTCGAGTTGGACCCGGACAGCGCCCATGAGATGGCAACTTTGCTTCGAAATGGCATTCTCGCGAAAGAACCAGAAGTGACTCTTACGGGTGAGGTCGAATGCGATGAAGTCTATATTTTTGCAGGACACAAGGGGAATCCAGAGGCAGTCAAAAAAAAGAACGAGAAGGGCGTCGCAGACGTTTAAAAGGGGATCGAGGACGAGGCACCTTGGAGAAAGAGAAGCCTCCAATTTTCGGAATGATTCAGAGGTCGGGCGAGGTAGTGATTCAAATGCTTGCAAATGTGCAGCAAGCCACGATCGAACCGATATTGCGAGCTACGATTGCCCTTGGATCGATAGTCTACACGGACGAGTACGACATCTATTCTAGGGTGACTCAACGTGAGCTCTTCGGTGCCAGGCTGCTTTCCACAGTATTGGCAACACATCTTGTCACGCTTGAATACATTTCTTCGGCTGAATGTTACCGATTGCGTTGGCATCGCATCGAATTTGGTCAATGCGATCACCTCCGGGATGCGGATACGCTGGCGTACCGACTGGATGAACGGCTCGTTGCGATCCGGAGCCAATCGGCTCCAATCGCTCCAGTCATACAACTGGTAGTCGACTGGGTCAACGATCTTAGCCGAATCATTCCACAGCATGATTAATGCGCGTGCAACGGTCGCCACATTGATCGGCTGCCAGTTACGGCTCAGCACCAATGTTGGGCGCTGAAGCGTTGGGCTCAATCCGACATGAGTTCTGTAGGAATCGATGGTTGCTGCGATAGTGCTCATGCTTAGTCCATGGACGGTGTCCGTTAAAAGGGGTTTGGAAACGACAGTTACAGGAACCTCTCAAGGGTTCTTTGGTTCATCGGAAAAGTAAAAAACACTTGACGAAGTTGTGACCAGAGATCCGGCCCGTGTTGTTGATACGCGCGGGCCGGGCGGGGATCGAACCTGCTAAGCCATGTACTCCAACTCGGCAGTCAATCGTTGTACGAAAAAACGATCGACGAAGTTATGTGTCAGAGGATTTACGGCGCTCTATCCAGGCTGAGCTACGGCGCGATGATCTGCATCAAAGTCGCGCCGGTGGGATTCGAACCCGCAAACACTTGTTCCTAAGACAAGCCGCTCAGCCGATGGCGTACCACACCGTTTTTGAAAAAGCGACCCATACCGGATTTGAACCGGTGTTCTCCGCCGTGACAGGCCAGCGTCCACTCCTGGCTGGACCGATGGGCCAAAGATAGGCTGGAGCCTTTTAGACTGTAGGCTGTAGGAAGAGATGCCATTGAGAGTCGAACTCAAAGTAACGTGCTTTGCAGGCACGACCCGCGCCACGCGGACTGGCATCATGTATTGACCTACATCCTAAACTGCTAAAGCCTAAAGCATATTTCAGTAGTCCTGGACGGACTCGAACCGTCGATCGACTGGGTGTAAACCAGTTGCCTTCGCCGCTGGGCCACAGGACTATTACAAAAAGGCGGAAGACCAGGGACTCGAACCCCGAAGCGCGTTAACGCCAGCTGTTTTCAAGACAGCGCCCTCATCCGGCCGGATGTCTTCCATTCACAGGGTGACCGATCGGAATTGAACCGACATAAACTTGGTTCACAGCCAAGTTCCTGAACCAATACAGGACGGCCACAGCACCGGAGGCAGGAATCGAACCT
>JAYVPJ010000008.1:0-10414 GCA_043757445.1 Pirellula sp.
GCGATAGACAGCCGAGGGTGGACCCGCCTCCACGGGTTCGTTGCGCAGATAACGCCGGATGTCTTCGGCTAGGGCGGCGACCGAGCCGTATCTGCGGGAACGGTCCTTTTCCAATGCGCGGACCACGATCCAATCAAGTTCACCTCGCAAATGGTGTCTCATCTGCCGTTTGTCCAGCTTTCGTTGCTCAGAAACGGTCGAACGGGCCTCGGCCGCGAGCGTACTTAGTCGCTGGCTGGGTCGAGGCGGCTCTTCTTCGCGAAGGATCCGCCGCATGTCGTCGTAGTTGAACTGCTTCAATCGCTCCCAGTCGAAGGGGGTACGCCCTACCAGCAGTTCGTACAACAAAACCCCCAACGAATACACGTCGCTGCGCGTGTCGACATCCAGGCCGGACAGTTCCAACTGCTCCGGAGACATGTACATCGGCGTGCCGACGAATTGTGCGAAGCCGGTGACTAACGTACCCTCCGACAACTGTCCCGCTGTGGCCTTGGCGATTCCGAAGTCGATCACCTTGGGCACAGACACCACGTCGTGCAATTCAACTAGAATATTGGTCGGCTTGAGATCGCGATGAATAATCCCTTTCTGATGGGCATGCTGCACCGCGTGGCAAACCGTGATGAATAGTTCGAGACGCTCAGGGATACTCAACTTGTGCTGATCACAGTAGGCCGTGATCGGCACGCCGCGTACTAGTTCCATGACGAAGTAGGGTCGGTTCTTGACTGTACTTCCACCGTCAAAAACTTTTGCGATATTAGGGTGATCCATCATGGCCAAGGCCTGCCGCTCTAGCTCGAAGCGAGCCACTACCTGCTTGCTATCCATGCCCGGCTTGATGATTTTAAGTGCCACTTGGCGCCGGACCGGTTGCCGTTGCTCAGCCATGTAGACCGTCCCCATGCCCCCTTCGCCAATTTGTTCGATCAGCTTGTAGGGTCCAATCCAGGTGCCCAGAGCTTCGGCTTCGGAATCGAGAGGCATCAATGGTGCTAAAGGCCGATTGAGAAAGTCGCCGGCTTGGTAATGGTTAACGATGAGTTGCTCAACCTCACGGCGCAATTCGGCATTGCTACCACACACCTCTACGATGTAGGCACGACGGGCTTGATCGTCGCCAATTTCGATCGCCTCAAACAGTATGGTCTCGATATTCGCCGATCGCAGGGGCATGGCAGGTTCTTCAACGGTGGGTACTACTGGAGTGTTAGAGTCAAAAATTAGGGGGGGCCAACATCACGCGGAGTGTGATGGGTACTTTTCATAGTACTCATCACGCTCCGCGTGATGGTTCCGAGCATCGCAACCCGAAAACTTGAGTTTGACGCTCAACTCGTCGAGCGTGGAACTCAACACTACTCCATGCGTGAAACTGGCTTTCAAAGGCTCAAGCGCACCGCGAATTATTGAGGAAAGGTCATTGACCGGTGATCTTTCCGAAGAGCCACGCGCGAGCGTAAACCCAATATCGCTTAGCGGTTGCAGTCGAAATACCAAGCGACTGGGCCGCCTCCTCGTTGGTCAGACCAGCAAAGTATCGGAGCTCAACCAGCCGTGCCTTGATAGGGTCTTCTTACTCGAGCAACGTCAACGAATCGTCCAAAGCCAGCAGATCGTCGTTCGCACGCTCATCAGTCAAAACAAGAACCGCTACCTCGTCGAGACAACACCGCCGTGCATCACCTCCCCGTTTCCGAGTCGCTTTCCTGCGTGCGGCATCCACCAGGATCCGCCGCATCGATTCCGCTGCCGCAGCGAAGAAGTGCCCGCGATTGATCCATGAAGCTTGGCTACCTCCAGGACCGACCAGCCGCAGATAAGATTCGTGAACCAGCGCGGTCGCCTGCAACATGTGTCCTGGCCCTTCTTGAGAAAGCTTTGCTGCGGCAATCCCCCTTAATTCGTCATAGACGAGTTGCCAAAGTTCCTCGACAGCCAACCGATCACCTTCGGCGATTTTCGAAAATAAAAGAGTAACATCGGACATTGGCGGGATCGACGCATTTTAAAAGACCGTCTGATTGACCATGAGTTCATAACTCTAATCCACTTTGAATAAAATCTCCAGCGAACCGGACGCTAGCCTGGATTATTCACGCGGCAATTTATGATCAGCCGATGGTCGCTAGCCAAATGTCACTCCCTTTGAGCCGCAACGTGCGAATGTGCGGGCCGGAAGTCAAGTAATCACCTGAAATCCAGCCCTCATGCGAGCGCATTGCGGCTCAAAATTTACAAGGTGAGTGCCTTTCTGCGTTGGGCTATTCTTAAATTTCGGAATGTAAAAACTACGCTCTAGCAGCGAGTTGTTTCTTGCGTTCCGAGATGATGTCGTCCTGAAGACTTCGAGGTACTGGCGAATACTTGGCTAGTTCCATCGAAAAGGTACCTTGCCCTTTGGTCATGCTTCGAAGGTCGGTTGCATAACCGAACGTGTTTGCCAATGGAACTTCTGCACTGATGTACGACACCCGGTCCCGCGCATCGGTCTGTGTAACCAAACCGCGTCGAGAAATGATGTCCCCCACTACAGGTCCTTGGTCGTTCTCAGGGCATTCGATATCGCACTTCATGATCGGTTCAAGCAACACTGGGTTTGCCGCTCGCATCGTTTCGCGGAAGCAATCGCAAGCTGCGATATAAAACGCGCGTTCGCTAGAGTCCACGTCGTGATAGCTACCGTCCATCAGTTCCATCTTAACTCCCACGACAGGGAATTCGGCAAGCGGTCCCTTGAGAAGTGAATCCCGGAACCCCTTTTCCACAGGTGGAATAAACTGCTTTGGGATACGACCGCCGGTAACACTGTCTTCGAATTCAAACGTCACTTCCCCTTCCGGGTTGATCGGTGTCAACTTGCCCACGATGTGTGCATATTGACCGGAACCACCCGTCTGCTTTCGGTGCTTGTAGTTGAATTCTTTTTCAGCACCCGGAGTTTCGCGGTAACTTACCTTCGGAGCACCCACGGTCACTTCGACCTTGTACTCGCGTCGCATGCGTTCTACGTAGATTTCCAAATGCAATTCACCCATCCCGCAGATGATCGTTTCGCTTGTTTCTTCGTCGTTGTAGACTTGGAAGGTTGGATCTTCTTTGCGGAACCGATTTAGGGCTTTGCTCATCTTGTCTGCATCTGCTCGACTAGCCGGCGTGACTGCGACCTTGATTACAGTTTGAGGAATAAACATACTTTCGAGCGTACAGTAATCGCGAGTGTTGCTATAAGACTCACCACTTGCACAGTCGATTCCCATGATGGCGACAATATCGCCCGCTTCGGCGGTATCGACTTCTTCCCGTTTGTCCGCATGCATGCGAACGATTCGGCTGAATCGCTCTTTCTTGCTGGTACGCTGGTTGATGTACATTTCGCCTTTGTTGATTTTGCCTTGATAGACCCGCATGAAAGTGAGCTGACCGAATGGATCCTCGACGATCTTAAAAGCCATCCCGACGAATGGCAAATCTCTGTCGGGTTTGAGGTCCAACTTGACCGATTCGTCGCCGACTTTTCTCGCTTTGATTTCTCGCTCGAGCGGACTTGGCAAATAACGAAGAACGGCATCCAGCAACAACTGCACACCTTTGTTTTTGTATGCGCTACCGACGAAAACAGGGGTCATTCGCAGTTGCTGAGTCGCTTCCTTACAAACCTTGTAGACCAAATCCGATGGAACTTCTTCCTCGCTCAGCAGCAATTCCATCATTTCGTCGCTGTACATCGACAACGATTCAAGCATCTTCTGACGCATTTCTTTTGCTTTGCCGAGCAGGGCAGCGGGGATCTCTTCTTCGCGAACGATTTCGCCGTCTTTGCCATCGAAAAAAGATGCTCGCATTGCGACCAAGTCGATAACGCCCTCGAACGTTTCGCCAGCTCCAATCGGAATTTGCATCATGATCGCATCTGCGTTGAGTTTGTCGCGGACTTGCTGTGCGACGCGATACGCATCGGCTCCTGTTCGGTCCATCTTGTTGATGAACGCCAAACGCGGTACGCCGTATCGACGCATTTGTCGATCGACGGTCAACGACTGGCTTTGCACGCCGCCGACGGAACAAAGTACCAGGACCGCACCGTCGAGGACTCGAAGCGACCGCTCTACTTCAATGGTGAAGTCGACGTGGCCAGGGGTGTCGATTAGGTTGATGACGTGGTCTTTCCACTGGAGTTGCGTCGCCGCGCTGGTGATCGTGATTCCACGTTCCTTTTCCAGTTCCATATAATCCATGGTGGCGCCGTCGCCATCGCCTTTGACTTCTTCGATTTTGTAGATTCGGCCTGCGTAAAACAGAACTCGCTCGCTGAGTGTTGTCTTGCCCGAGTCAATGTGAGCACTGATGCCAATATTGCGTAGTTTGGTTAGTTCCATACTCCACCCAGCGTTGTGCGTTTCAGATTTCCCAAAACGCAGCCTAAAAGGAAACAAAAATCGCCCAGCGAGTGCCAGTACCAACGTGGCACCTAGCGGCTGAGCGGCAAAATCCATAGTATTCAGCCAAAAGTGTACATTTTCCACGCTTTTACGAAAGGGCAAAAAGCGTGGCAACTCACAGGAGAATGGACCATGGCAATTCCCGCCGGTTCGCGCGTCATCCGTCAGCTAGTTAGTCAATTTGCCACGGGGCAAGCAAACTGAGCAGCCCCAACCCGTAAAACGTGTACTCAACGTCTTCGGCCGGATCGAGTTCAAAGCCAGCAAATCCTCCATCCGCCCGGGCCATACTAAGTCCGTATCGCCAAGCGCATTTGGTATCGATTTTTTCGAGCGAATCCGCATCCCACAAGGTAACGCAACTCGTAAAAGTGCTCAGCAAGTCGGGCAGCGGCATCCTGGTGTTTGCTTGAAAACCACCTTCATCGCTCTGCAGTTCTGAAATGAATTCCGCCGCGTCCTTTGCCACGCTTTCCGACAATGCATGGAGTGTTCGCAATGCCCCGATTGCGGCCGCGGTTGGATTCGTGCCCGAGCGTTTGGCGACTCGGACCTCTAGAAACCCCCCGTCATCCCGCCGCTGCGAAAGCAGAAACTTTACGCTTGGGTCATCGAATGGCAGCGGATGTCCCATCAATTCCAAACAAATTGCCACCAAAAAGGTTTGGTACGTGCTCCCTATAGACGCTTGGGCCGTCCTGGCAAAGCCGCCATCCGGCTGCCGGAGTGACGTTAGCAAGTTGGTAACGCGACTCTGCCAATCGACCGCAATGCCGTCAAGAGGGTTCTTTTCCGTTGAGGCTTCAATCAACGCCGCCCCATACACAAGCGAAAGCAAATCGATTACCGACTCATGTTGTCCGGTTCGGGACAACAAGAACCGGCTCGCCGCATCCGCTACTTCGCCTGTAAGCAATCCTAAAATGGCGAGTGACCGCAGGGCGAAGCCCGAATAATATAGGTCGCTGTCGCTGTCGCCGTCACGTCCAGACCAGCCGCCGTCGCTCCGCTGCTGAGACATTACAAACTTGGCATGCGAATCTCGAATGGAATCGGGCAACATGGCAGCACCCACCGTAAGTTGCAGCGTCAACCGCTGAAGATAACCCAATTCCATCATGATTCTAGAAAGAAGCTGCGAGAGGTCGAGATTGGACGACTTACGGGAGTATACACGGAGCGGGGGATATGCGAGACCGGAATGATCATTGACAGTATACTGAATCGATAAGCGAACAACTCACCCTAACACCAATTCTCAAAGGTTTCACTAATGGATCGTCGCGATTTCCTCTCCACTTCGCTCGCAGCGAGCAGTTTCGCTTTAGCAAACTATCAGCCGACTATCGCCGCCCTGGTCGACGCACCGACGAAGCGGGTGGGTGTCATCGGAACCGGTTGGTATGGCAAATGTGACCTGTTTCGTCTTCTTCAAGTTGCACCCGTTGATGTGGTATCGCTTTGCGATGTCGACAGCAAAATGGTTTCGGACGCCGCGGATATGGTTCAAGCGAAACAAAAAAGCTCTAAACGGCCACGCGTTTATGGCGATTACCGAAAGATGCTGGCCGAAAAAGATCTCGATATCGTACTGATCGCAACTCCGGACCATTGGCACGCGCTGCCCATGATAGAAGCGGTCAAGTCGGGGGCAGATGTCTACGTTCAAAAGCCGATCAGCGTCGACATTGTCGAGGGCCAAGCCATGTTGGCGGCTGCTAGAAAATACAATCGCGTTGTCCAAGTCGGCACGCAGCGTCGCAGCACCCCGCACTTGATGGAAGCAAAGAAGCAGATTCTCGAGCCAGGATTGTTAGGCAAGATCTCTCACGCTGAGATTTATTGTTATTACCACATGCGAACCAAAGACAACCCGGCCGATGAAACCCCTCCAACTACGCTCGACTATGATATGTGGACCGGGCCAGCCCCAATGCGGCCTTACAATCGGCTATGCCACCCTCGTTCCTGGCGAGCCTTCAAAGAGTACGGCAACGGAATCGTTGGCGATATGTGCATTCACATGCTCGATATGGTCCGCTGGATCATGGACTTGGGATGGCCGACCAAGGTGTCCTCTCATGGTGGTATCTTCATGGATAAGAAATCCAAAGCCAACATCCCAGATACGCAAACCGCTACGTTTGAGTTTCCTGAACTGAATGTTGTATGGACACACCGCACTTGGGGCGATGCGCCGGACAAGGATTACCCATGGGGGGCAACTCTCTTCGGCGAAAATGGTACGCTCAGGATGAGTGTTCAGCGATACGACTTTACGCCGAGGGGCGGAAGTGCCAAGCCTATTCACAGAGACGTAGTCATGGAACTCGAGCAGTATCCAGAGGACAAGACCGAAAAAGATCTTGAACAACATGTTGCACCGGCGATTCGAGTGCATATGCTGGATTTCTTGAAGTCCATCACAGACCGATCGAAGCCCGTCGCGGATATCGAACAAGGGCACATTTCAACCGCCGCATGTATCCTCGCAAACATGTCGATGGAATTAGGGCGGTCGTTGACCTGGGATCCCAACAAACACGTGGTGGTGAATGACGAACAAGCGACGGCCATGTTGCGGCGTCCCTATCGAGCTCCCTGGGTACATCCGGAAAAAGACGGCGTTTAGCTGTACCGTTCTGCGATCTGGCCTTTCAGGTTGGTCTGGCTGGCCTTTCAGGTTGGTCGGGGGCTTGTCCCCCACCAACCTTGTTTTGGCGTTCTAAGGGTCGGCACTCGCGGAGCGACCTACTGGTTCTTAATCGCGTAGAGGGCTTCGTACGAACGAATATACAAGCTTCCATTCGAGACGATCGCGGAAGCCGTAATCGCTTCGCCCATCTCAATAGTGCTGACGATCTGAAAATCTCTGCCGGCTTTGACCACGGTGAAGTGTCCATCATTGGAACCAAAGTAGATATGGCCATCGACGTACATAGGACTGCTACGATGCTGGCCGGTGTACGTACGGTTCAAGTAAACTTCTTTGCCCGTTGCTAACTCCACGCACTGCAGTTTGCCATCCTTGTTCAACAGATAGACCAGTCCATCAACGACAAGCGGTATCGAAACGTCAGGGGTTCTTGGCAGGTTCCATGCAACCGCCGACGTTTTCGCAGAGGAGTCGCCCTTTAATTCAGAAGCCTTGATCGCGAGGACCGGCCCTTCTTTCGCCGTCGGAATAATGATCGTGTTGGTTGCAGGCGAGACACAGGGAGACGCTACAAAACGGAAGGTTGGGTCATTCGGTTTCGCGTTGATGGGAGTGGGACCATTGAGCATCCCAAATCTCCAGATCTCCTTGCCCGTTTCTAAATCATGTCCCGACGTGCAATCCGCGCCGTGTGCAACAAGGAACTTCAGCTTTTTGTCATCATAGACAAATGGCGACGCGTAGGAGTGTTTGCATTCGAACTGCGCATTCGTTACTCGATCTACTTCCCAGACCGTTTTTCCAGTCAACTTTTCGAGCTTGATGATCTTTCCTGTGCGCGATTGATCTTGTGGATTCATGCGCCCATGAATGAGTTGGAGATACAACGCATCGCCATGAAGAACGGGCGTCGAGGTCATTCCGAATTGGATATCCAGTTTGCCAAATCGATCGCCGACATCGAATTTCCAAACCTCTTTGCCATCCTTGGTATAACACCCGAGGATCCCCGTCCCAAAGAAGACCCAAACGTGGTCTCCATCCGTTGATGGCGATGGTGACGCAGAGTTCCCCTCGCCTGACCTCGCATCCTTATTGCCTGTGCCAACGGTTTGTTTCCAAAGAACTTTGCCGTCAAAGGTGCTAAGACACAACAACACGAGGTCGTTTTTTTCTGCGCTCGTTGCATAGATCCTATCGCCCCAAATGCAAGGAGTTGCGCCAGCCTGGCCGGGCATTGGAGTACGCCAAGCGATATTCTCGGACTTGCTCCATTTGGTTGGAATGTTCTTTTCCGATGAGATGGCATCGGCATTCGCGCCTCGCCATTGTGGCCAGTTTTCACCGAACGATGGTGATGAAAGCAGCATGACATTCAGACATACAATAAGAAAAAACCGCATCGGTTGAGCCAACTCAGAATGGTGGATTGAAATGGGAAAGACTGGGACGTTGGTCTAATTGTAGGCGTCGATCATAATTCGGGTTGCGGCTCGCTGTGCCGTCTAGCCAAAAAACATGAACGATCCGCCGCTCAAGGCGGGCAGGATTCGAAATACCCCAGGCTTGCCCTGGGGATTTGTTATGCTTTGTGGCTAATCGAGGCCGCCGATGGTCGCATAATTTTTTTGCCAGAACTCCTTCTTGGCAAAAAGATGGGTGGCAAAAAAATCCCTACGGTAGGTCGCAACTGCCGGGTGCAATTAACGCTAAATCAAGGAAGCTCTTTGATACTAATATTTCGGAACTGCACCAATGACGGAGGGCTTGTCCACTCGCCATCTTTCTTGCTTCCATGATGTTGCAAGCCGATTGGCCCACGCAGCGGCAAGTCAGGAATCGAGGCCTCCTTCACTACGGTTTCATTGTTTAGGATGACAGTGACGGTTTTGTCGCGGACCGTTATTTCAAATCGATTCCATTTGCCGATCGGATTGTCTGCCTTCTTGCTGGGAGTAACGGCTGCGCGAACTTCCTTTGGTAAATTCAGATCGCGTCGCACGCCGTACATTTCTCCTGAGCCAATTGGCCAACACCAAATATTGACTTGGTGCTTTTCACTTCCTCGCAAGAAAATGCCCGAATCGGAATCCGGTATCGATAATTGGATCGGCTTTCCATCTGCATCGACCGCTTCTGAGCCGTCTGGTAGGATTTGAGCTACGTTTGGATTCGTATAGGGCGTTTCTTTAATTCGCCAGTCTACAACCAACTGGAAATTTCCGTATTCGCGTTGAGACCAAAGTGATTTTTCGGCTTTCGATTCGCTTTCCCCGTCGTAATCCAAGCTTTCACTGGCGACCTTCCAGTGACCATTATCCCCAATAGGAACTTTCCAGTTCTCCAAATCGATGCCCGTGAATAGTGGTACACGCCCTTCACCGGAAAGAGCCGTTTCCGCTTCCGTCGCGTTGGTCGACGGCAATTCTTGTATAGTTAGATTTCGAAAGTGGCACTCGGACCCCTCCGATTCAAGGAAGATATAACCCTTGCGAGGCCAGCATTCTTTTCCAACTGAGACTTCTTTGTCATTCACACTCAATCGAATCTCGCCATGATTGGCGACAACTCGGTAGTGATTCCACTCCGGAGAGCTTTTCGAGCGTTCTTCAATCGGAAAGCTTCTAACTCCACTAAGGGCAGCCTTTCCTGAAGGAGCCATTTTTGCTCCGTGAATTGGGAAGATATCCCCGTGAGTGGTAAACCACTCGTTTTTCCCTTTAGCATTGTAGGCATTGTCGAGAATCTGCACTTCTATTCCTCTTGTAAAAGGAATGCCAACAGACGGGACCCCGTCCCCCCACAGGAACAGTCCAGCATTTCCGCCCGGCTGCATGTGTCGCCATTGGAGCTCCACAATACAGTTTTCATACATCCGATCCGTTCGAATGACGCCAGTTGGTTTGCCTGTTGAAATGATCATTCCATCACGGGCCGTAAAGGTCATGGGAGCAACATTAACGGGCACCCACCCAGCGAGATCCTTCCCATTGAACAACGGCACCGGGGGAGCAAGTGCCTTTGTTTCCTGTGCGTGGGTGATCGTAACCATCGTTGGCGAAAGAATGGCTGCCATCGCTAAACTACGGAAAGAGCAAAGGAAATGTTTCATAGTAAATCTCCATAGGGATGATGAAGGGCCGAGTATCGCATTGTAGCCCAAACCCAGTCACGAAAATACCGACCCCTAATATCGACCGAAGTCCCAGCTAAGCACTAGCCTGGATATTGCATAGGTTTTTTGTTCTACCCCTATAGCGCGAAAGCTTTCGATCTGGTATCCATTGGATTTATGACAAGTCAATGGCGCCAA
>JAYVPJ010000009.1:0-10412 GCA_043757445.1 Pirellula sp.
ATAACATGTAGCCGACGTCGCTCCGCGACTCGGCAATTCAGTGTCGCGGAGCGACACTGCCACAACGATCGAATCAAAAAACTTCTGCCGTAGTGCTTACATTCAATTTTTGACTGACCTCCGACATTTGCCGGGGTACAATCCACCTACGTTTCAACGGAGTGCAGAGTTTTTGTGGGCGAAAAACATAACGGAATTGTCAAAGCGGCTGTGCTCCTCATGGCCCTCAATGAGGATGATGCTGCAATCCTATTGGGAAAGCTTCCACCAAAACAGGTAGAGCTCGTTTCTTTAGCGATTGCTCAATTGGACAACATTTCGGGTCAAGTCCAAGAGGAAATCATAACGGAGTTTTTCGGCGGTGAGCCAAGCTCGCTCGGGCATTCCAGCGGTGGTCTAGACCGAGCAAAATCGTTGGTTAAGAAAGCGCTTGGCAAAGACGCAGCAGATATGCTCTCCATTCTCCAGCAAACCCTGGAGTCACTGCCATTTGGTTTTTTACAAAAGGCCGACCCGCAAAATATTCTGTCGTTCATCATGGACGAGCACCCTCAAACCATCGCCGTGGTCATTTGTCACGTGCCTGCCGCGACCGGCGCAGGAATCCTAAACGGTTTGCCCCAGCAAAAACAACTATCTGTGATTAAGCGGATTGCCGGGATGCAACAAACCAATCCCGAAGCGATCAGGGAAATTGAATGTGCGCTCGAGGTACGCATGTCTTTGATCATGAGCCAGTCGTTCCGCAAAGCAGGTGGTGTGCCAGCCGTTGCGGAAATTCTCAATGTGACGGATCGGGCAACCGAACGAGTGGTGTTGGAGTCTCTCTCAAAGGACAATCCGGAATTGGTCGAAGAGATTCGTCGACTGATGTTCGTATTCGAAGATATTCAAAAACTGGCAGACAAAGACATTCAAACGATTCTCAAGAATGTCGAAACGAGCCAATGGGCAATGGCTCTCAAGGGTGCGAGTACGCAGCTGCAGGAAAAGGTTATGAAGAATATGTCGAGCCGTGCTGCTGAAATCCTCAAAGAAGAGATCGGCTTCCTTGGTCGCGTCAAGGTCAGCGATGTCGAAGGTGTTCAACAAAAGATCGTCGACATCCTGCGAACGCTTGAGGAATCTGGGCAGTTGCAACGGCCAGGCTCAAACGGTGAAGAAGAGTTCGTTGCCTAAGCCCAACGGCAGTTATACTATTTGGATCGCATTGCTTGCTCCGTACTCATGCAACCAACAGGTCCTACATGTTTCGACGATCGATAGTGCTCGTGGCTTTTCTCGCGTGTCACTTGATTTCACGTCCATCCTGGAGCGATGAGGGGATGTTTCCGATTAGTGAATTGGAGCGACTTCATTTATCGACCAAGGGGATGCAACTGACTCCTACCGAGCTGTTCAATCCCGGGCAAGTTTGCTTGGTCGACGGTATCTGTCGTGTGAATGGGTGTACAGGTTCATTCGTTTCGAGCAATGGCCTGATCATCACCAATCACCACTGTGCGTTCGATGCCATTCAAAAGGCGAGCACGTCGACCAATGACGTTCTAACGCATGGATTTATTGCAAAAGCGTTCGAAGACGAAAAATCTGCGCCCAACTACACAGTGCGAATCACCGAGGGATATCAAGATGTATCCGAACAAGTTCTGTCGGTTGTTACAGACAGGATGACGTTTCTCGAGCGAACTAAAGCGATCGATAAACGTCGAAAGGAAATCGAGTTGGCAAGTGAAAAAGACAACAAAGGATTGCGAGTCGAGGTCGCCGAAATGTTTGCGGGCAAGACATACGTGTTGTTCTTGTATACCTATCTCAAGGATATTCGTTTGGTGTTCGCTCCACCCGTGTCGATCGGAGCCTTTGGAGGCGAAGCCGATAATTGGGAATGGCCTCGGCACACTGGGGACTTTGCGTTCATGCGAGCATACACCGCACCAGACGGATCATCGGCCGATTATTCCAAGAACAATATCCCTTATCATCCCAAACGAGTAATCAAGGTGGCCCCACAAGGAGCTAATGAAGAAGACTTCGTTTTTTTGCTCGGTTACCCTGGGCGTACAGTTCGTCAAAAGACTGCCAGTTTTTTGAAGTACGAACAAGATGTCAAGCTGCCTGCCATTGTGGAACTGTATGCTTGGCAAATTCGTGAAATGGATAAGGCAGGTGCAACCGATCGTTCGGTTGCGATCAAGCATTCTTCGCGATCGAAGTCCGTTGCAAATGTTGAAAAGAGATCCCGAGGGCAACTCTTAGGACTTCGGAGGGCAAACATCGTTGCGGCCCGCGAAAAAGCGGAATCGGACCTCGCGGTCTTTTTCCAATCAGATGCAGGTCGGCGCGAAAAATACGGATCGTTGCTCCAGGAAATTGCCAAGGTCTATGATGAAATGACATCGAAAGGACCACTCGAAATTCATTTGCGAGAATTGAGAACGGCATGTCGAGCGATGTCGTTTGCCTTTACGATTATTGACGCTGCGGTGGAACGCTCGAAGGACGACGTGGAACGCGAAAGTCAGTACATGAATCGCAATTGGGACCTTACCGTACAGCAACTAAAGCTGGACCTAGCCGATTGGCATGCACCCACTGATGCCATAATGCTCAGCGGAATGCTTGAACGATTGAGCAAAATCAACGGTGCTCGCGATATACCGGCGTTGTCGAGCAAGTTGGACGATAGCCGCTCGTATACAACGCGATCCGAATCGTTGGTTGGTTCCACGAGACTCGGCGATGTCGCATTTGTAGTAGAGTGTTTATCGAAGACGCTAGAAGAGCTAGAACAGACCGCCGACCCCATCTTGAAATGGATGATTCAGCTCTATCCGGCGTACAAAGAGTTACGCGATTTGGACAAAGAGCGAGAGGGGCGATTGGGCCGGTTGTATGGGACTTTAATCGAGGCCAAACAGGCGTTCGAACCAACTCAGTTTGTCCCAGACGCCAACGCTACACTTAGGATTACCTATGGACGAGTGCGAGGTTATTCACCTGCAGACGCAATTCAGAAGACCCCTATATCGACGCTTCAAGGGGTGATCGACAAGACCACCGGTGCCGAACCCTACATTACACCAAAAGCCGTGATGGACCGCTACAACGCAAAGGATTTCGGTCCATTCGTTCATCCGAAACTGGGGCAAGTTCCTGTGGCTATTTTGTATAACACCGATACTACCGGTGGCAACTCAGGCAGCCCTGTATTCAATTCCAAGGGTGAACTCGTTGGCGTTAATTTCGACAGAACTTTTGAAGCAACGATAAACGACTTTGCTTGGAATGAAAGTTACAGCCGTTCGATCGGTGTCGACATTCGCTACGTACTTTGGTTAACTGGCATTGTCTACGAAGCCAAGCATTTGCTGAAGGAAATGGGGCTGTAGCGAAGACTGAGAGTGCTTCAATCTAATTCGAATGGTTGTTTCATCCCTGGTGACGCTAGCAGCGTCAGCCACGTGGTGGACGCTGCTAGCGTCCTTTTAAAAGCCGAGAGTGCCTCGATGGATGTACGCTCACTAGGACTCGTCGTCGTTGCGTAAACGAACCAAGACGGAATAATCTTCAAGAGTCGAGGTATCGCCCGTACCTTCTTTGCCAGCGGCGATATCTCGAAGAAGACGGCGCATGATTTTGCCGCTGCGAGTCTTGGGAAGCGACGAAGTAAAACGCACTTCATCGGGAACGGCAAGCGCGCCGATCTCTTTTCGCACATGCTTTTTGAGAGCTTCTCGCATCGCGTCGGTCGGCTCATGATTCTTAAGCGTTACGAACACGGTGATGGCTTGGCCCTTGATCTCGTCTGGTCGCCCAACGGCGGCCGCTTCCGCTACGGCTGGATGGCTAACAAGTGCGCTCTCTACCTCGATCGTACTGAGTCTATGTCCCGAGACATTGATCACATCGTCGATGCGCCCCATAATCCAGTAGTAACCGTCATCATCTTGCCTAGCGTTGTCGCCGGTCAAGTACATGCCAGGTACAAGGGACCAGTATTGCTGTTGAAATCGAGCATCATCACCCCAAATTCCTCGCAACATTCCTGGCCACGGTTTCTCGATGCACAGCATACCACCATGGTTAGCATCCACATCATTCAAGGAGTTGCCCAGTAGTCGCGGCACAATGCCCGGCATTGGCCGAGTGCACGAACCGGGTTTGCAGGCGATAGCTCCTGGGAGTGGCGACATCATGATACCGCCCGTTTCCGTCTGCCACCAAGTGTCGACAATCGGGCAACGGCCACCACCGATCTTCTCGTAATACCAAATCCAGGCTTCTGGGTTGATGCCTTCGCCAACGCTCCCGAGTAGTCGCAATGAACTGAGGTCGTGATTGTCGACGTGATGATCACCCCACTTAATGAAAGTACGGATGGCAGTCGGTGCGGTGTAGAGAATAGAGACCTTATAGCGTTCGATGATTTCCCAGAAACGATCTTCCTGTGGCCAATTGGGAGCTCCCTCGTACATGACTTGAGTCGCACCCGCCGACATGGGTCCATAAACAATGTAACTGTGGCCAGTAATCCATCCGCAGTCGGCGGTGCACCAAAATATGTCTTCCTGGCGGTGGTCAAAGACCCATTGAAAAGTCCGCTTGACATACAAATTGTAGCCGGCAGTAGTGTGCCGAATTCCTTTGGGTTTTCCAGTCGAACCGCTAGTGTACAATATGAACAAGGAGTCCTCGCTGTCCATCGGTTCGGCGGGGCAGTTATCGGAAACACTCGCAACAAGATCATGCCACCAAATATCGCGGCCCGTGTGCATGTTGGTTGCGTTGCCAACTCTTTTGAGCACGATGCACTTTTCTACGGTTGGGCTTTTGTCTAAGGCTTCGTCGGCTGTTTCCTTGAGCGATAAAGCTTTCCCACGACGCCAGCCACCATCGGCGGTGATCAGCAGTTTGGCTTGTGCGTCATTATTTCGATCGGAAATGGCCTCGGCGCTGAAGCCGCCGAAGATCACTGAGTGAATCGCTCCGATTCGTGCGCACGCCAACATGGCAACGGCAAGCTCGGGAACCATCGGCATGTAGATGCTAACTCGGTCCCCCTTTTCGATTCCGATTTGTTTCAAGCCATTTGCAAATCGACATACGTCGCGCAGCATGTCGGCGTAGGTAATCGTGCGGCGGTCACCCGGTTCGCCTTCCCAGTGGAAAGCCACGCGGTCCCCTTGTCCGTTAAGGACGTGAGCATCGAGGCAGTTGTAGGCGACATTTGTCTTTCCTCCAATGAACCATTTTGCTAGTGGGTTATTCCATTCGAGCGCGGTGTGAAATGGTTCAAACCAATACAAATGATCTTTGGCTTGTTTTGCCCAAAACTTTTCGATATCGCTTAACGACTCTTTGTAAAGCTCTTCGTAGGCGGCAAGCGAGCCGATGACGGCCTGTTTCGAGAACATTTCGCTAGGCGGGAAGACGCGTGTTTCATTGAGGACGTTAGCGATTTGGCCGTTTGCTGGATTCGACATTCAGAAGCTCTTGGCAAAAGCAATGGAGAGGAAATTTATTTGGCCACGGTCGCGAGACACGCGAGCAGCATTTTCAACTTATTGGGCGGCGGGCGCCCAATGGCACTCACTTTGTAAATTTTGAGCCTCGATGCGCCAGCATGAGGGCCGGAATTGCAGGTGATTATTTGACGTCCGGCCCGCACGCTAGCGAGTTGCGGCTCAATGTGAGTGCCATTTGGCATGCGTACGCGGCTCATGGTTTAAAAGGGATACGATATTGACAATCATAACCCGAAGCGTTGGCGAGTGGCCGCAACCAAGTCGCAAATTTACGGTTTAACCATTAGCGACGTTAGGCCAACATGGAATGCCAAGTATCTTTTGCAACTTGTAAAGCCTCTGGCAACTTCGCTGGTAGTTTTCCACCTGCTTGCGCAAGATCTGGTTTCCCTCCGCCGCCACCGCCAACTGTTTCCGCCACCGGCGTGATCCACTTGCCTGCACTGAAACCACGCTCAACCAGCGTTTGACTAATTCCGGCAATCAGCGTGACTTTGTCGTCGACACAATTTGCCAACAAAATAGCAATGGGTTCGGTCGATCGTTTTCTCAATTGGTCAATCCATTGTCGCATCATGCCGGCATTTGCATTCGGCGTTTCTGCAACAATCAACTGAGTCCCTGAAACCATCTCGGCTTGACTCAGAAGATCATCGACAGACATTCCGCCGCTCGTTGAAATCTGCTGCAATTGTTGGTGCAGCTGAGTTTGCTCGATGAGCAAAGCCTCGATACGGTGGGGAACTTCTTCTAGCGATACGTTTAAAGCTCGAGCCGCTTGCTTGAACGCTGCTCTGATAACCGTATACTTTTCACTGGTTTGGACGTTTTTACCTTTGACAATGAGTTCCGGTACTTGTTCATTTCCAGTACCGCTCGCCATCTTCTTGAGCTTGCGCACGGCAGTTACCAAATCCATCGACTTGTCGCCTACGCTTGCGATGGAGCAGCCTAGGAGAGATGCTACTTGTCTCGCGAGCTGATCAACTTTTTGGCGTTGTCCGGCGGCTCGCTTGCCTGTCAAAGCAGTAATTCTTCGGACTCCAGAGGCTACACTTTCTTCTGCCAAGATTTCGATCAATTCGATTTCGTCGGTTCGATTCGCATGCGTGCCTCCGCATAGCTCCTTTGAAAACTCACCGATACAAACCATTCGAACTGGGTCGGGGTATTTTTCGCCAAAGAGCATCATTGCTCCAGCTTCTCGCGCAGATGCAAGAGGAAGCAATTTCCAAACGATGGAATCGGCATCTTGAATACGATCGTTCGAGATCGCTTCGACTGTTTTGAGCTGCTCTTCAGTCAGCGGTTCTTGATTGCTAAAGTCGAAACGCAACCAATCGGCGTCGACCTTGCTTCCCTGTTGTTGCGCATGTCCACCAACGGTTTTTTGCAGAGCATGATGGAGGATGTGCGTTGCTGAGTGAGCGCGACGAATCGCATCGCGGTGCGTCTCATTCACCTCGGCTGTGACTATATCACCTTCTTTGAGTTCACCCGAAGTCACGGATCCATAGTGGATGATCAAATCGCCGCTGCGTTGCGTATCCGTGACTTCAAAGCACCCCTTGGAGCAGATCAATTGACCAGAATCTCCAAGCTGCCCGCCGCTTTCGCCGTAGAAGGGTGAGCGGTCCAATACGATGCGGGTCATTTCGGTAACCTTCGATGTTTTAACCGATCCAACCAAATGGTCCGCCTTGGGCTTGCCAACAATAATTCCCTTAACGATCGCGTCAGCAGTGGTCTTTTCGTAGCCTAAAAACTCGCAATGCTGAAGGGCTTCTTTAAGTGTTTCGATCGGTCCAGTTTCAAATAGTTCCATTCCGCCGCCGCCACTTATTTTTCCGTGCTCACCCATAGCGGTTCGGTAGCCTTCCCAGTCGAACGTGTAATTCTTTTCAGCCGCGATTTGCTGGAACATTTCCGGTGGTACGCCATATGTCTGATATAGGTTCGCTGCCTCCTGGCCATCGACCATCACCCGTCCCGATGTTTGCATGTCATCGAACACACGTCCAATTCTCTCTAGACCAGAATCGATCGTCGCAAAGAAATCGGATTCTTCGCGGCGCATGACTTGGGCGACGCGTTCTGTGGTTTGTGAAAGCTCGGGATAGACGGCATGCATCATTTGAGCTACCGTCGGTACCAGATGGTGGAGGAACGGCTCTCGCAACCCCATTTGGTGGCCGTCGAGAACGGCTCTTCGCAACAATCGTTTGATGACATAGCGGGCTTTTTTTGGCCCAGGATATACGTTTTCATGGATTGCAAACGTGCATGCTCGCACGTGGTCGGTGATCCTCCGCAGACGACGACCATTGTCGCTTTCGTATTGGTAGGGAATGCCGCAAACTTCCGATGCGGCTTGGACGATCGGCATTAGTATGTCGATATGAAAATTGGTCGTAACATTTTGCAATACGCTAGCGGTACGTTCCATCCCCATGCCGGTATCGATATTCTTGCTGGGCAGTGGGCGAAGATTGTCCGGTGGCTCTCCGACACGATTGAACTGAGTGAACACGAGATTCCAGATTTCTACAGTCTTACCGGAGTCCAAAGTAAAGTAGATTTCGCTACACGGACCACAGACACCGTCTGGACCTTGACTGGGGGCCGACGCAGGCCAGAAGTTCTCATCTTCCTCAAGGCGGCTTATTCGACTTGTGGGCAGTCCAATAATTTCGTTCCAAAGTTGGAACGCTTCATCGTCATCCTTGTAGACGGTGACGGTCAGCCGAGCGGGATCGATACCCAGCCACTTCTTTTCGGTAAGAAACTCCCAAGCCCATGCGATAGCATCCTTTTTGAAATAGTCGCCGAAGCTGAAATTGCCTAGCATTTCAAAGAAAGTATGGTGGTAGGCCGTTCGGCCTACGTTGTCGATGTCGCCGGTCCGCAAACACTTTTGGCACGTAGTCGCACGGGTAAAATCCAGTTTAACCTTCCCTAAAAAATGATCCTTGAATTGATTCATTCCAGCAGGAGTGAAGAGTACAGACGGATCCCAGGTTGGAACCAACACATCGCTGGCTTGCCGATGATGGCCTTTGGATTGGAAGAAAGAAAGATATTTTTCTCGTAACTCGTCCGTTTTCATTGTGAACACTTAGAAAATGGGATGGCGTCAAGTAAAGTTGGCGCCAGAATGGCGACCGGGTTATGAATTTACACTTAGATACGTCTTTCGCGTAGCCCAGCCATGTAAAACGAAAAAGCCTCGGGGAACCGAGGCTTTGTATTCATGAGTCTTGCAATTTCAGGACGCAAAAAATCGCAGTGTCATTGTGCTATTTAGCGAGCGAATCACCGATTGATTCATTCTCGACTTTGTTTTGAGTGTTCACTTTATTAGCCGTGTTGTAGCTAGCAAGCCGTTCCACTTCCTGCGTCGCAACAGCAGTCAATCGCATCGCAGCTTGTACCTCAAATCCAGTGAAGAACATTTCTACGCCAGTGTATTCAGAGACAACGCGAGGTTTGTGAATTAATTCTTCCCAAGTCAAACCGTTCGCAACGTGCCACGCGGCGGCTTGTGCAGTGCTTTGATTGACTTTGCCTGCAGCGAGGGCTTTGCAAAACTCTTCGATTACAGGGGAGTCGTTGACCTCGGCCAAACGAACGACTTTGTATTTCATTCGAGGATTTGGATCGGCTTTTCCGTGATTCAAGCAAATGGTTGCAACGGTCATTTTCCGTGGGTTGTCCGTTTCAATTCGCATCATTCCACCCATGCCCATTCCGCCACCACCCATGCCTCCCATGCCGCCACCACCCATACCACCCATACCACCACCGCCCATACCGCCCATGCCGCCGCCGCCCATGCCGCCACCCGACTTGGGCTCGGGGCGATCCGCGATCATGGCTTCGGTGGTGATCAACAGCGATGCGACCGAGGCTGCATCTTCCAGCGCGGTCCGCACAACCTTGGCCGGATCGATGACGCCGAAGGCGAACATGTCACCATATTCTTCGGTCTGTGCGTTGAAACCAAACGACTTGTCGTTGGATTCGCGCACTTTGCCCGCCACAACCGACCCGTCCACGCCCGCGTTCTGCGCGATCTGACGCAGCGGTGCTTCCAGTGCCTTGCGGACAATGTTGATACCAGCGGTTTGATCCGCATTCGCGCCAACCATGCCATCCAGCACTTTGCCAGCTTGGATCAGAGCCACGCCGCCGCCAACAACGATGCCTTCTTGCACAGCCGCACGGGTTGCGTTCAAGGCGTCGTCAACGCGGTCCTTGCGCTCTTTCACTTCCACTTCGGTCATGCCGCCGACCTTGATCACCGCAACACCGCCAGCCAGCTTGGCCACGCGTTCTTGCAGTTTTTCACGGTCGTAGTCAGACGTGGTTTCTTCGATCTGCGCGCGGATCTGTGCAACCCGTGCTTCAATCTCGGCCTTGACGCCCGAACCGTCGATGACGGTCGTGTTGTCTTTGGTGATCGTGACTTTCTTGGCTTTGCCCAGCATGTCGATCGTGACCGATTCCAGCTTCATCCCCAGATCGTCGCTGATCACCTGACCACCGGTCAGAATGGCGATGTCTTGCAGCATGGCCTTGCGACGGTCGCCAAAGCCCGGAGCCTTGACGGCTGCGATTTTCAGGCCGCCACGCAGCTTGTTCACGACCAGCGTGGCCAAAGCCTCGCCTTCAACGTCTTCGCTGATGATCAACAGCGGGCGCTGCGACTGGATCACGGCCTCCAGCAACGGGACCATCGGCTGCAGCGACGACAGTTTCTTTTCGTGCAGCAAGATCAGCACGTCTTCCAGGTCAACAACCATCTTGTCGGCATTGGTGACAAAATAGGGCGACAGGTAACCACGGTCGAACTGCATACCTTCGACAACGGTGGTTTCAGTCTCA
>JAYVPJ010000010.1:0-35949 GCA_043757445.1 Pirellula sp.
GGAACGCGAATAACCCAAAAACATGGGTTCACTCGATTCCGCTATGATACCTGAGATCAGACCAAACAAAGAGACCTCCCCGGAACGCCGGATGAGCCATATTTAGAAAGTGCTGATGCATTGATCAAATCGCTTTTGCTGAAAGCGCCTGACAATGTGGTATATCTCGATGCTCGCAATAATCTCGACTTGACCCTTGCCACGACTTCTAATTCACATGAATCGTGGTCGGAATCGCTTCTCTTGCAAGCCATTGCATCGTCTAAAATCCTTTGGGAAAAAAACCGCGATCAACCCATACTTGCCAAACATGCAATCGCGGGAAGTGCAACGCTCGCAAGTCTAAAAAGTTCTCGACAGAACTACCAGGAATCTATGCAAATCTCCGGAGATGCGTTTGATTTGCTCGAACTTGCCCTGTCCGACCATCGAAAGGACGCTTGGGTTGAAATGCTTGAATTGCGACTTCATAGAGAGCGATACATTGCATTGCTCGGACTTGAGTCTTGGATGGAGGCAATTCAATATGCTCAACGCGTTGACGAACTGATTGTTCTGTTGCAGAGAAATTACGTTTTACCAGAGGCGATGGCCAAACAACGCATCCAATGTTTGGAGAATCAAGCTCAAGCCTATCGTCAGCTCGGCCGCGAAGACGACGCGAAAGAATGCGAAGACTCTGTAATTAGAATTTCCGACGAGTTTAAACTAAAGTTACCCTAGTTCGACTGTACTAAATTCGACCCCCATGGCCTTTGGCCGTGGGTGAAGGAGTTTAGGGGCTAAACAAAAGCCACGCCGCCCCCCCTTTGCCCGCATCCCGCCGCCGGAGAGGTCGTCCAGCTTTCAGCTCGATCCATTCATTGGAATTCGACAGGTGTGGCATGCTCTGAGGAACGAAGGGTGTGTGAGTCACTCGAAATCGTTGCCACAATTCATACGCCCATCGCTTTCACTCTGGGCGGCTGTGATTTTTTGAATCTGAAGAAAGTACCCATCACGCTCCGCGTGATGTTGCCTCAAAAACCAAAGGTTTTTGAACTGAGAAAATCACGCGGAGCGTGATTGGTACTATAAAATCACAACCGCTGGGCGTGCCACCCTGCATTAGGCTGCTAGCGATGTGTAAAGCTAGACGACCGCCTCCGGCGGCGGGATGCGGGGGATGCGGGCAATGGCGGAGGATATTTCGACCAAGCTTCTTAGCTACGAAACTTAATCACCAACCAGACGAGCTGGTTGGGGTCTCAATCCCGGACTTAGGACAGTCGAATTAGTACTTTTTTACGTCTTGATTCTAGGGTAGTGGATCTTGCTAAAGATCCTCTCGGCAAAAGGATCTTTAACAAGATCCACTACTTCCGTCGGCTATGGACCCCAATGCTTGGCTGCAACGCAGCACTACTCTGTTTCTACGCGTGTGCTTGATGGATTAGTTCTGTTGCACCTTGTTCGGCCAAAAGCTGTGCTGCTTCGACGCCGAGGCGCTCCGCTAGGAGCATCAGCTCACCTTGGTTTTTCAATAGGTCAATTTGCAATTTGTGTTCAATCATGTGCTTCAACTCGATCTTCTGTTTACCGTCTGGTGAAAAGACTCGAGCCAATATGCGAATGGAGCCCTCGAGGAGGACTGCATTGCATGCCAGCGGAGCGAGGCAACCTGCACGCATCGATCTGAGCAGTGTCCGTTCAGCAATCACGGCAGCGTGCGTTGGCAGGTGGTCTAGTTTTTTCACTGCCTCGATCGTGGTGGCGTCATCGGAGCGAGTCTCAAGTCCCAGCGCAGCTTGTCCAACAGCGGGGAGCATTTCGTCCAATGAAAACTTTTGCGTGATTCGCGATTGCAGTCCGAGTCGATGCAAACCTGCAAAAGCTAAAACAATAGCGTCATATTGCCCGTCGTCCAATTTCCCAATTCGGGTGCCGACGTTTCCTCGAATATCCTTTACTAATAAATCTGGTCGAACGTTGAGTAGACTGGCTTTTCGCCGCGGGGAGCCGGTGCCAATACTCGAACCCAATGGCAAATCAAACAAGAGCCGGCCATTCGATAAAAGGCAATCCGCGGTGTCCTCGCGAGGCGGGACAGCGGCCAAGCTCAATTCCGGTATGATCTCGGTGGGCAGGTCCTTTAAGCTATGCACCGCTAGATCGCATCGATTGTCCAACAGCGCGCGTTGGATTTCTTTGGTGAAAACTCCTTGGCCACCCGATTCACCAAGTGGTGTCGTTGAAACGTCACCGGAAGTGGTGATTTTGACCAATTGAACGTCATGGCCAAAGGCTCGCAGTGAATTGGAGACGTATTCCGCCTGCCACAGCGCAAGAGCACTTTGGCGTGTGCCAAGCCGAATCAACATGCTCAATCCAATCGTTAAAATCCAAGTTCAAATCAAGGTCGATGAAAAACACAACACATTCGATCTCGGCAAGAAGTCAAATCGTGATACTATAGCGAAGAAGTTCGAAACACAGTCCCCATTGGTGAGATGCTATTCCTTAATCTATTTTTCGCCCAGGCCGAATCGCCTCCGGGGGCCGCCACGGCCAGCGATCTCGCCAATTCGGCGGCCCAAATCTTGCCCGTGAAGCCACCGCCTGCATTGCTGGACACACGTACGCTTATATTGGCCGGCGTCGTACTTGCGGTACTGGCGATCGCTTCGTGGGTAGCAAATTACTTGACCCGCCGCTCGAGTCCATCGATCAATCCAGCCTTAGTGGAGCGATTTGTACTGCGGCTTTGGTCGTGGTGGTTGATGTTTGCAATTTTGATTGCCGGTCTGTTCCTTAAGGAGGTCGGGACCATTGTCCTTTTTGGACTCGTTTCCTTTTGGGCATTTCGCGAGTTCATAACGATGACTCCGACCAGGCGAGGTGACCATCGCGCTTTGTTTTGGAGCTTGGTGGTTTTTACTCCATTGCAATACGTTTTGATCGGGTTGTCACCTTTAGGGATCAAGTACCGAAACGGCAATGTGATCGATTTTTATGAAATTTACAGCATCATGATCCCCGTATATGCCTCCCTCTTTATTCCTGCCAGGATCGCGATGGCGGGTGATCACAAACGCTTCCTTGAACGCTCAGCCCAGATCCAAGCCGGTCTAATGATTTGTGTGTATTGCCTCTCGTTCGCGCCCGCCTTGCTCTATTTGCAGCTAAAGACCGCAACGGGAACTCCTTGGACTGGAAGCAACGCCGGTTTGCTTTTCTTCTTTGTCTTGATCACACAGGTTTCAGATGTGTTTCAATGGGTCTGGGGACGGGTCGCAAACAAACGTGTAATTGCCAAGGACGTGAGCAGTTCAAGGACTTGGGAGGGCTTGGTTGGCGGTTCACTTTCAACCGGAATCGTTGGGGCAATCCTTTATTGGGTCACTCCCTACACACCATGGGAGTCCGCCTTCATGGCTATTGTGGTTGCGGCGCTGGGATTTGCAGGGGGCATGACGATGAGCGCGATCAAACGAGATCGAGGTGTGCACGACTACGGTACGTTAGTGCGAGGTCACGCCGGTGTCTTGGATCGAATAGACACTCTCTGTTTTTCTGCCCCAATTTTTTATCATCTGACGCGATTTTTTTTTAGTTAGGCGATCCGATGGGGTTGATCGATACGCACGCGCATCTGGCAGACAAGTCTCTTTTCAATCAATTGGAAGAGGTACTTTCGCGGGCTGCTAAAGTGGGAGTGTCGCAAGTGATTTGCGTGGCAGTGGACTTAGAAACGTCCGACGAAGCCATCGCGATCGCGGAATCCAGAGAAAGTGTTTGGGCATCTGTCGGTATCCACCCTAACTATGCGCACCAAGCCTCAGCAGGCGATTGGATCAAAATTACTGGATACACAAAACGTCCTCGAGTATGCGCCTTGGGGGAAACCGGTCTAGACCGCCATTGGGATGATTGCCCATTCGAAATCCAACAAGCTAGTTTTGAAAAACATTGGCAACTTAGTCGAGAAACCAATCTGCCGCTCATCATTCATATGCGAGACTGCGAACCGGAAATGCTCGAGGCCTTGGAAAAGCAATCGGCGCATGGATTACTTCAAGGGGTCATGCATTCGTTTGCTGGGAGCACGAATACAGCCCAACAATGTGTGTCGCTCGGGTTGTTCATCAGTTTTGCCGGCATGATAACGTACAAAAAATCCGAGGAGCTTCGCAAGACAGCCAAGACCATACCGCTGGATCGCATTTTAGTGGAGACGGATTGCCCCTATTTGACCCCAGAACCGAATCGCTCCAGACGTCCCAATGAGCCTTCCCTTGTGGTTCACACCGCAAAATGTTTGGCGGAGTCGATCGGGATTTCAGCAAAGGAACTAGCGGAAATCACGACGGAAAACGCGAAACGCTTGTTTTGGCGAATGAATTCTTAGGACCGTTCGATAAATAACTGTCCAATTTCAAACGTGGCGTAAGCTTCCAGCTTGCGTTTTTTTCCTCGCAAGCTGGAAGCTTACGCCACATGAAGCTTACGCCACGTATTGAACGAACGGCCCTTAGTCAAGCGTCAGTTTGGAAACCGCGTGCAAATTGGGTGGCACGCTCTGAGGAACGAAGGGCGTGTTAGCGCGAGTCGCGGAGCGACTCGCCCACATAAAATTACAGCCTCTGGGCGTGCCACGCGGTGGCGTGATTCCCTCGTCAATACATCTCGCTTAGAAGTTCTCCAACTTGCTTTTTGAACGAAGTTTAAGACTTTCTTTGTGATCCTGCTATATTAGTTTACGGTACAAACGTTTAGCGTAAATCGTGAAATCGACGAAAGCAATTTGCATAGCAGTCAAGAATCCAATGTTACTTCAAACTCAACCCTTCGCCGATTGGATCAAACCCCCAATCGAAGACGCATGGTTTTTGACTGGACCGACCGCGTCTGGGAAAAGCCGAGTCGCATTGGATTTGGCAGAAAAAATAAATGCGGAAATTATTTCCGTAGACTCCATGGCCGTCTACCGCGGAATGGACATCGGCACTGCCAAGCCGACTACTCATCAGCGAAGTCGAATACCGCATCACTTGATCGATTTGGTCGACCCAACCAGCGAATATAGCGTTTCTCAATTTGTGGTTGATGCACACTCAAAAGCGGACGAGGTCCGGACTCGTGGAAAGAAAGTCCTTCTGGTTGGAGGCACGCCGCTCTACATCAAGACCTTGCTTTGCGGTATGTTCCTCGGCCCGCCAGCGGACTGGGATTTTCGATCCGCCGTAGAAGCGGATGTTGCCGAGTTTGGAATAGATTGTCTACGCAAACGTCTAGAGCAAGTCGATCCGCTTTCGGCTTTTAAAATCCTTGATGGCGATGTTCGTCGAATGACACGAGCCCTGGAAGTCGCAAAGATTACCGGTCGACCGCTTAGTCATTGGCAAAACCAATTCGAACAGGTCCAAGGGCCTACAAACTGCAAGTGTTTCGCACTGGCATGGGAACGATCCCAACTACATGGCCGCGTGAATCAACGAGTCGACGGCATGTTTAGTCGCGGCCTGTTAGATGAAGTGAAGTCCTTGATCGGCAAATTTGGGACGTTGGGTAGAACGGCGGCCCAAGCCGTCGGCTACAAGGAGCCGATGGAATTTTTGAGGGGTTCGGTCAACGAGAAAGAAATGGTCGAGCAAGTCAAAGCGCATACACGTCAATTTGTTCGCCGGCAAGAAATCTGGTTTCGATCTATGCCGAGCATCCAGCGCGTCCCCATTTCGAATGAAACAGACCTCGATCAGGCGGCCACGGTGATCGTGGGCAAGTCAAGAGATTGAAGCAAACTTCATCACTTCAGTGCAATTAACTGTTTCGACCCGATCTTGATGGATTGCATACGTTCCATCCAAGGGTTTGTCGGCAACGAAAACCAGCCGATGAAAGAAATAGTGGTCCCACTCGACAAAGAAATGCGGAATGCCAGATAAAATTTGATTGAACTCTTTTCCATTCTCCGATCCGTCCAAAAGCACTTCAACCCTATTAACTTGATTGCAGTGCAAAGAATTCCACAACTCCTTATTGATCAAGCTGGAGGGAATTTTCAATGACATCACGTCGACTGGATGCAGGTATTTCTTCTCTAGGTAAGCAAGCAGTGCGGGATAAAGATAGCCGGAGTCGGACTGTACCCAGCCGTGCGCATTCTGTGGGTAACGTTCCATGCCAGCGTAGGTAACCATAGATCCACCCTTGCGGTTAAGCAGCTCCATAGCAGCGTTTTGCGCCGACAAGCGTTTCAATGGTTGTAGAACCACTCGAAACACAACCGAACAGAAGGCTGTCAACAATAACAGACTCGCAAACCGAAAGCGTCCCTTCGATCTAAAAATACGCAACAGCAACGCAATCATCGCGATCGAAAGTAGCGTGAGCATTACTTGCTCGGCGGAAGCAAACCTCATTGCAAGAAACTTGCATGCCACCCAAGTCAAAGCGGCGGACAAGATAACCACCCAAAGACGCCTATTCCTCATTTTATTGCGAGCTAGCAGCGCTCTAGAATCGTCAGCCTCATCGGAGGGTTCGTCGCGCATGATGGTGTCCGTTGTTCGGAGCGTTTTTTTGGCGAAATGAATACGATTTTTTCTAAGGCGAGGGGCAGAAACAAACATACCAAGTGGCATGGGCATCCCGCGCGTCTCGCGCATCCCGCCCATGTTTTGACGGGCGAGACGCCCGTGCTACGAGATGCTCAAGGTAGGATTTCAACTGCCTCTCGTCTAGTGACCTAGATTACCCGAAACATCGCGATCGCTCATTGATTGGCACTGCTTTCTTAGGTAGATTTCTCTTTCGAGATTTTTAATCCAAGTCGTTTTTTTGTTGGCAATCAAGGAAAGTAATTTAGGATGCCCAAACCGAGAGTGCTCGTTCTGCGAGCCCCTGGCACGAATTGCGATGTTGAGACCGCGTTCGCCTTTGAAATGGCTGGTGCCGAGGCAATAAGGCTTCATGTCAACCAGCTGATCTCGCAGCCCGATTTGGCCGCTAACTTTCAAATCCTATGTTTTCCGGGTGGCTTCAGCTATGGCGACGACATTGCGGCAGGTCGCATTTTGGCCACGCAGCTCCAAACATTTTTA
This sequence comes from Pirellula sp., assembly GCA_043757445.1. GTDB lineage: Bacteria > Planctomycetota > Planctomycetia > Pirellulales > Pirellulaceae > JBKCUI01. Next base: position 7,083 of record JAYVPJ010000010.1, read on the forward strand.
GCGGATACTTTGGAATCCTTTCGCCAGCACGATCGGCTCGTTCTGGGGATTTGCAACGGTTTTCAAATCATGATGCGATTGGGGATTTTCTTTGATGCGACCTCGAGCGTTCAGCCAGCAACCTTGACTTGGAACCGGCAAGGGCGATTCGATAGCCGTTGGGTCCATCTAAAACCGGAAATGGACAACTGCGTCTTCTTGCGTGGGATCGATGCGTGTTATCTGCCGATGGCGCACGCTGAGGGCAGATTCCTATTCCGCGACAGCGACGCCGAGGTACTCTTAACGCAACAAAAGCAAATCGTCCTTCGGTATTCAGATGCTGATGGCACAACAGGCCGTGATCCGCTCCCTTTTCCAAGCAATCCCAACGGCGCGCAAGGCAATGTTGCCGGAATATGTGACTCGACCGGTCGAATCTTTGGATTGATGCCGCACCCCGAACGCCATTTGTTTGCTACCAACCATCCGCAATGGACTCGTCGCGAAACGCAGCCAGAACATGGCGAAGGACTCAAGTTTTTTGAAAACGCAGTCGCATACTTTGGCTAACGCATGAAAGTCATTCACGATCCAAACGAGATCTATACCCAAATCGATTTTGTACGGCGAGACGCCAAACGAATCGGTGTTGTGCCAACCATGGGCGCATTGCACGACGGGCATTTGTCTTTGGTTCGTCGTGCCAAACAGGATTGCGAAATTTGCGTTGCCACTATTTTTGTAAACGCAACCCAATTTGGCCCGAACGAAGATCTTGCCAAGTACCCACGAACTCTCGATTCGGATCTCAAGGCCCTTTGCGCACAAGGCTGCGACTTCGTCTTTGTGCCTCCCCCCGATCGTATCTATGGCAGCGGCCACTCTACGTTTGTCGAGCCGCCTTCGGTAGCCAACCGTTGGGAGGGCGAGTTGCGGCCCGGTCATTTCCGAGGGGTAACAACGATCGTGCTGAAATTGTTTCACCTGATTCCGGCCCATATCGCATACTTTGGTCGCAAGGATTACCAGCAGGTAGCCGTCATTCGAACCATGGTGGAGGATTTGAATATCCCAATTCGCATCGAAGGTTGCGCAACGCTACGAGAAGTAGACGGTCTTGCCATGAGCAGCCGCAATCGATATCTCTCCAAGGAAGATCGCGTCCGAGCACTTGGCCTTTGGCTAGCTTTGTCCCAAGCTCAATGCAGATTAGCTTCAGGCGAGGTGAATGGTGCAAGATTGGAGGAGATAATGCGATTGGAATTGACTAATTCAGTTGACTCCATTGATTATGCAGCGATTGTGCATCCTGATACGATGGAGCCTTTGGAGAAAGTCGACGAAAGCGCTGTGGCAATCATAGCGGCACGGGTGGGGAGCACTCGTTTGATCGACAATATGACGCTTCAATGCAAATGAAGTGAACCACCTTGAAAGTAACGAATCGTGCGTCCAACGCTCTTTTACATACCGCATGACTTCTTAGGTATTCCGGTTCTAGGTTTTGGTTGGGTTCTCGGAGCGATTGCGATTTTAGCGATCGCGATGATTGCTACTTCTCGCAAAAAGGGGGGCGTTGCAAAGGTGCTGGAGGAACAAGGTGTCGTTTGGGGGGTGGCTGCACTAATCGTCGTTTTTTTGCTACCGCAGATAGAGACACGTATTCCAACGGGTGAGTCCGAAGCTTGGATTGCCGGCTTACCGATCCGTGGATACGGCGTCATGTTGATGTTAGGGGTGATTAGCGCGATGGCCATTGCCATGGTCCGATGTGAGCATGCGGGTTTGTCGCGCGAGGCTTTTTTTTCGCTGGCGACATGGACGATTGTGTCTGGGATGATAGGCGCTCGATTGTTTTATGTGGTTCAGAAATGGAGTGAGTTGGGGGACACGCTCCAGGAAAAGTTTTGGAAAGCTTTGCAAGTGACCGAAGGGGGCTTGGTGGTTTATGGCAGCGTCATCGGCGGCTTAATTGCGATCGCCCTATGGAGCCGTAAGCATCGATTTCCGCTACTAAAACTTGCCGACTGCGTGACGCCAGCCTTTTTCATTGGCCTTGCCTTTGGTCGCATCGGCTGCTTGCTCAACGGTTGTTGCTATGGCGGGGTGTGCGATGCATCGCTTCCTGCGATCACTTTCCCGTCGGGGTCGCCAGCCTACATGGACCAACTGGAGTCGGGCAAATTATTCGGCATGGAGGTAGAGGACAAACCTGAGCTAACAGCGCCTCAAGCCATCCTGCAGGTCAAGCCTAATAGTTGGGCATCATCGAACAATATCCAGCCGGGCCAAAAACTGGTTACGATCAAAGAATGGATGGCCGAAGGGCCGAAACGGCACGCCCCCCTTGCAGCACCGATTTATGAGGCCACCGTTCAAGTCGACAATCGTCAGTTTCAGATTGCCCCTGGCGGAGTACCTGCACGTTCGATGCCGGTTCATCCGTCTCAAGTCTACGCAGCAGTGAGTGGCTTGATCCTTTGTATTTGGACCTGCTTGTTTTCGGCGGTGGTCAAGCGAACTGGGGTTGTGATCGGTGCGGGACTGATTGCCTACGGATTCCAGCGAATCATTGAGGAGATCATCCGAGTGGATGAAGCGGGCCAGTTCGGAACCACGCTGAGCATCGCTCAGTGGATCAGTTTCGTAGGTATCCTGCTGGGGCTTGGCCTTGTGATCTTAGGACGCACGGAAACGCGTCCAAGCAATTCGTGAGCAGCCATGATTAGGCGAGCGGCACATTGAAATCCACACCCTTCGCTATCGCTCAGAGAGGCTGTGATTTTTAGAAACTCAGGCGAGTTGCGACGCAACTCCGAATCATTTTAGATCTTTGGCCTTCCATTTCATCAGTTAGAGCGACTCGCAGAGCGACTCGCCCACTTACATCGCAATCGCAACTGGCAGTGCATTTCCAAAACGCTCGAAGTCCTTGAACGACCAAAGCACCTTTTTGTCTGGAGTGACCTCGAGGATTTGTGGATTGTTTGGGCCGGCATGACAATTGACAATCCAAGTGTTGCCGTTTGGCAAACGATCCACCATGGTTACCCACGCTAACTTAATCCCTTCGAGTTCATTCTCTTTCAATTCCCATACGATCTTTTTGTCCTGGGTTACTTCTATGACACGATGTCCGTCGCCGGTTCCGATCAAAGTGTTTTCGTTACTCAGCCTGATAGCGCTGTAGAGTTGCGAACCCACTTCGTATTCCCATACGATGGCACCCTCGCGATCGTATTCCCGAACTAGTTTTTCGCCTTCATGCGCAACCAAATACGTACCGGTTGGCGTTATTCGAACTAAACGCGTATCGCGATGCGGATTAGGTGTACTTACCTTGAGCGGCGTTGAGTGCACGATGGAACCTTCCTTGTTCACCTCGATAATTCGCGTCGTCCCGCTTTCGGCAATCATGGTTAAACCGTTATCAAGCCTACGAAAAGCGTGGATCTCGACTCTGCCCTTCTCGTCAGAGGGTTTGTAGCTCCAGACTTCTTTGCCTTTCCTATCGACTTCGACGACTTCCGTAAAAGTAGTTTGCAATAACCAGTTCCCGTTTGGCAATTGCTGGGCATCGTGAATCGCGTTGATAGGAATCTGCAATCCGACTGTGTTGTCGGCATGGACTACCGCAGCAATTTTTTTCTCGTAGTCAGCGGCAAAGAAGCTGCGTGGCTTGCCAACTTGTTGCCCATAGGAATCGCTTTTATAGGAAAGTACAAACGTAATTGCAATGAGGAAACCGAGTGCTTTGAACGATATTGTCATGGGTAAAGTCATGGGTAACTGCCGCAAGTAATTGGGAGAGATGAAAGTTGGAAGGAACGGACCTGACATAATAATCTTGGCGGACGCTGCTACGTGGCCGACGCTGCTAGCGTCGGCTCAGATGCGGGCAGCATCCGCTACGAATATGCAAAATCATTTTACCACAATAGCTGAGCGAATGGTGTAAGGTCATTGAGGCTAACCTTCAAGTAAGGGGTAGCCTGACTCGACCATTCTCGAACCTGTCGGCTTATTCCTCCGGAATTAGAAAGCTCAAGTGCATTTCGCAATCCTGGACTTCGCAGCTTGCGTCGGTCTATCACTCGGGATGTCTTGATTGCGGTCATAAGAGTTCTCGGATTTAGCCAAGCTACACTCTTGGCTTAACGATGAGCGTATTCTCTTGTAGGTTAACCACCTCGACTTCCGTATCTTCATCGATCCAAGCGCCTTGGCTCACGACGCTGAAAATACGATCGCCGATCGATGCCTTTCCAGATGGATTGCAACGCGAAATCGTAGTGCCGTACCAACCGATGAAGGCTCGCAGTTCCTCCATTGCGTGCTCCATTGCGACTAAGTCTTGATCGGTCTTAGGGGGTTGCAAGGCGAACCATCGGACCATGGGCAAGTTGGCGAGCTGCTTGCGAAAGATCACTGCCGCCGCAAACAACGATATCACGATCAACCCTAACTGACCGATGCCTTGAGAAGTTCTCTGCCATTGGTAATCATTCGTCGGAATTACAAAAGTTTGCCCTGCCAAAAGCAATCCGGTCGCAAGCAATATCAATCCGGTCACGCCGAAGACACCGAAGCCCGGCAGAATGAACAACTCAGCCGCTAAGCATACGACCCCCGCCAAAATGAGAAGTATCTCCAACCATTCGACGGTGCCTTGAAACAAGTGGATCCAGAAAAAAAGCAAAAAGCAAACTGCCGAGAGAATTCCTGCTATTCCAATGCCAGGCGTGCTCAACTCCGCGCTGAGTGAAATGATCCCAACCACAAACAACAGCATCGAGAGCCAGCCTTGACCTCCGAGCCATTCCACGAACTGTTCCGTTGCATTCGTTCGCGTTTCGGGTGGGAGCTTGTCAATACCGAACTTGTTTCCAACCAATTCCAACGAGACGGGATTGTCGCTGGCTAATTCAAGTTCGTTGGCCCGGGCAAACGAAAGTCCACCATCGAAGTCGACCCTTGCTCCTTTATTCCACATGGGCGCTACTGGATCGTCTACCAACCATTGGGGATTGTTCAATTGCGTTTGGCCATCGAATGAGTTGTATGCAAAGATCTCTATTTCCGGGCAAATACACCCGAGCAATTCACCTTCAGAACGGCCTGAAGATTTAGCGAGGGTCTGTATCGCGGCCTTCTGTTCATTGCAACGTGCAGGGGAGATTGTCGCTTCGCCGTGACCACCTAGCTTGGCGTCAGGATGCATAAGGATCAGATCGCTTGCCAGCGCGATTAACGCCGAGTCCCCTCGGGCGGCGCGCGTAATGTAGGTAACAACTTCGGCTTGTTCGGTTGGGATATCAGCTAAGTATTGGGCGAGGCGAATGCTCTCATCTAAGTTCCCGCCAGGGGAATCGACCTCGACTAAGATGAGATTGGTCCCAGGCTTACTAAGTCCTTCGTCGATTGCTCGGATGGTCCGCGAAACTTGTCGGCTCGAGACGATTCCTGTTAGATGGACCCGAATCATGATCCGCGGGCCTGCGAAGACAGGTTTCTCCGATAATGGCTTAGTCAGTTTAAGTACTCTTTCGAGTTGATCACGACTGTTGGTTTCATACGCGACCCACCTCCATTTTCGCAGTTCCGCACCCATGAAACTTGCCATTTGATTGGCTATTGTCATCGGTTTGGAGGGAAGCGCAATACCGGATTTCAACTTTTCATTCAGTTTGGAAGTGGTCGTAAATTCCGTTTTCTTATCGGCTAAAGTCAGTTCGAATAATTGTTCTGTCAGGTCTAAAAGCGATAGTACAGCCGAAACGGGGAAGGTGCTACGATGCTCGGCTATGTCCACATAAGCTTGCTTCACGGTCGCGTCGAGGTTTGGTTCATCGATTCCGGCGGAAGCGATTTTTGCGGCACTTGCAATTGCCATCTCTTCACAGCCCAATGCGATCAGCACCGCATGTCCGCAAATCGATTGAGGCAAGTAAGCCACGCTGCGAATACTCCTTCCTTTTGGTCCGCTGAGCCATCTAGCTAGTCCTAGGGCCCGAACGAAGTCCGTTCCACGGCCTATGGTGGCAATGTCGACGTTCGTTTCCGATTCTTGTTTTCCGACAAACTCTAAGACGACAATTGGACGATCTGCCCCTTTGCCTCGGCTAGCCAATCGCTCCAGCGAGTCAACAATCCTAGCTTCGTTGGCAGCCGTCAATGGAAACTCGACGCGGACCAACGAAGCTACATTCTCGATCGGTTTGGCGCCAACGGCCTTTTCTTGTAAAGCAAAATTCGGGGTTGATAACGCACAAAATAATGTCGCAACAACAAGTGCTTGGTAGATTCGCAATGGTATCAACATGGTTTATCGTTTTCAGTTTTGAAAGCTGCGTGCAATCGGAGCATACCTTCATTCGTTGCTCATTACCGGAGCTTGATTTTAACAAATCTAATTCTTTGCATTGCAAAAATCGAGAGAGTTAAATACCGAACGCCTATCAATGCCACCGCTAGCCCGAATCATTCATTGGCCCTTTGGCCAATACCCAATGGCACTCACTTTAGAAATTTTGAACCTCAATGCGCTAGCATGAGGGCCGGATTTGCAGGTGATTGCTTGACGTCCTGCCCGCACGCTAGCTAGCGCGTTGCGGCTCAAAGTGAGCGCCCAATGGCTGATCAGTAATGATCCTGTGAGTAATCCGGGCTAAGATCGCAGCCCGTTGGCTTTAGCGAGAAAGGCTCGTGCATAGGTGAGGTAGCTGAAGGCGCCCGCATTTCGTTTGCAGTGGTTTATTACCGATGTGCATATCGCCCTTAAGGCTAAAATCCAGTCTTCCTCGTGAACGTTTGACGCTTCACGCGTAGCAGCTAATCGCGAGGCGACAAAGGCTACTCCCTCGGATTCAGGCGGTGTTTGACGAATCAAGCAAGCTAATCCCTGCCTCACGATTTCATCATCCACCAGCGACAGGTCCCTTGCACATTGGACCAACGTCGACTCAATGGCCAGTAGCGCGAGCGAGCATCGATCGGTGATTTGTTTAAGCTCCCGCGGTTTCAGCGTTAGTGGTAGTAGTTCGGCAATCACAGGTCGTGGAGGCAATTTGTCTCGACGGCGTTTTTCCCTCATCACCTCTTGTAATTTCTTAGCACTCAGCGCCATAACGATTCTCCCTATTTGAGCACGAACAGCCAAGTCTCAAACGATTATACCATAGTGACGACGCAGCAACTCTCAACGGATTCAAATAGGACGCTGGCAGCGTCCTCCACGTTGCTGTCCTCTACGTGGCTGACGCTGCTAGCGTCAGAATCCGCAAAGAAAAAGCTGCGAAACGTGTTCCACTCGGCCGGCCGCATTGGCTACAATGAGTCCTCTCATCTTCTACTAAAAATCTCTTGCGACCTTCACTGGGGTTTCGCTATGTCCAGGCTGTCCAGATTGACCGATCAGAAATCGCATCTTGCAAAAAAGTTGTCGCTTAGACGACAGCAAACTCGGCGATGCTTGCTCGAACTTCTGGAACCCAGGCACCTCATGGCAGGGGACACCAACGCGGGTGTTGGTTTGTTGGCACAGTACTATAATAACTCAGACTTTACCGATTTCGTGCTTGCCCGTACCGACTCCAGCATCGCTTTCAATTGGGGCGCAGGCTCCCCCGACGGATCCATTGGTGCCGATACATTCTCAGTCCGATGGTCTGGTCAAGTCGAAGCGGTATTTACAGAGAACTACTCGTTCATCGCCAATGCGGACAACGGATTGCGATTGTGGGTCAATGGTAAACTGCTAATCGACCGATGGACGGAAGCACCTGTGGTTGGAGCGGTCGGAACGATCAGTCTTGTGTCCGGCCGCAAGTACGATATTCTTTTCGAATACTTTGAGACTACAGGAAACGCGTCGGTCCAGTTGGACTGGAGTAGCGCCAGCCAGCTTCAGCAAACGTTGCCCAGTTTTCGTCTTTTTCCATCTGAACGCGGTAACGCTTCACGCGAGATTTGGAATAACGTCGCGGGTACTTCGGTTGCAGCCCTCACTGGCTTAGCGACCTACCCCAGCTCGCCAAGTACCGTCGTTCTCACGAACGGACTTCAATCGCCAACCAATCAAGCCGATAATTTCGGCGAACGCCTTCGCGGTTTGATCTATCCGCCGCAGACGGGCGAATACACTTTCTACATCGCCGGCGACGATACGGCTGAATTGTGGCTTAGCAGTTCGAGCAACGCACTTGGTAAGCAACGTATCGCGACGGTTCCAAGCAGTACGCTCGCCAATGAATGGACCAAGTTTCCTGAGCAACGATCTTCTGTGTACAGACTAGTTGCTGGCCAAGCTTACTATGTGGAGGCGCTCCACAAGGAAGGGATTGGCCCAGATCATTTGGCTGTTGGTTGGGTGACTCCTGGAGGTTCAAACATCGATTTGATTCGTGGCGAATACTTGTCACCGGCCTTGCCTGAAGTCGAGTTGTTTGCCGAACGTCCAGAGACAGCCGAGGGGGCAACGGAGCCGGCGCGCTTGCGAGTCGTTCGCAGAGGCACACCAATCAACAACGCTCTGACGGTTTCTTACGCGTTGCGAGGAACGGCCCTCAATGGAATTGACTTTGCGAGTCTTCCAGGCACCGTCATTATTCCTGCAGGCCAGGATTATGCGTTCATCGATATCGCTTCTATCACCGATAGTATCAACGAGGGTACCGAAACATCGATTATCGAATTGGTAGATGCTCCAGGATATCAACTTGGTCTGATCAGCCAACGGACCGCTACTGCAACCATTCAGGACAATGTACCCACTCCGGCTGGTGGGCTATCCCTCTTGGCAGGTACCGCTCTTGGCACCCATTTCTCTTCGTTCGGTGGCACGTTTACAACGGTTAATGATACCACGCCACCTGGTTCCGTAGCCTCACCGATCACAGCCATCCAGGCATCCATCACAACGAAACCAGCCAACCCTTGGGATGCTCAGCTTCGCCAACCAATCAGCGGACCTGTAAAGAAAGGCGATATTCTCTTTGCTGAATTTTTAGTTCGCACAGTTTCCGGTAGCGGTTCCATCTCTGCAATTTTCGAACGCAATGGCACCCCGTTTACCAAATCGCTCGACCGAGGATTAAACTTTTCGACAACATGGACGAAGGTGCAGTTGCCATTTGTTTCGAGCGAAGACTATGTCGTCGGCGAGGCCACCTTTGGATTTCATTTAGGAGGCCAAGTTCAAAGCATTCGTTTTGCTGCGTTCAACGTTCGCAACTACGGGCCATCATCGGAACTTGCGCCGTCCACTGGCCTAGAACTCAATAACATAGGCGGAGTCTATGGAACAATGCAAAGCGTGGCGGTTACCGGCCAGACTTTTGCCAACGCTTCGTTAATCACGACCGTCACGACACCACCAGACAGTTGGCGACTCCAGGCAGTGGCTCGTAGCGCTGCGGCTGTTCAAACAGGTGATACACTTCAAGTCGAATTCTGGGCCCGAGGCATTACCGGTGCAAGTCCACGCTTGGATATCGTTGTACAAGAATCGTACGGAAGCTTCACAACGTTGTCGTTCAATTCTAGAACCCTGACTTCCAATTGGCAAAAATACACTTTTAACTTGACGACGACTCAAGCCTACGGCGTTGCCAAATTGCAGGCAACCCTGAACGTTGGCTTCGCGCCACAGTCGGTCCAAGTGGGTGGGTTCAAGTGGACGAATCTTACTCGAGGATACGCTTTCTCGGCGATGCCCACGCAGTCACCGTCTAGCAGCTATATCGGTCGCGAAGGCACGGATTCATGGCGAACAGATGCGGACACTCGTATCAATCAGAATCGCGCTGCTGATCTTACCGTTCAAGTCAGAGATTCCAACGGTTCACCAATCGACGGAGCGGTCGTCACGATCCGGCAAAAAAAGAATGCCTTTGCCTTCGGAACTGCCGTCAGTGGGTACAGCAATCTGTTGAGCTCGACCGGAGGTGCCGAGGCCTTGAAGTACCAAGCAGAGATTAAGCGGCTTTTCAATACCGTGGTCGTCGAAAACAACTTGAAATGGCCCGACTTCCAAAACAATCGTCAACTAGGTATCGACGCCGCCAATTGGGCTGTAGCCAACGGCCTCAAGTTGCGAGGACATAACGTGATATGGCCATCCCGAACCTACATGCCCTCAAGCGTTTGGAGTCAGTACGATACTCTTTTGTCTTCTCAAGGCGCAACCGTCGCGGCAACGTACCTACGCAATACGATCAATGCTCGGATTGTCGATGCCGCCGACACATTCGAGGGAAAGGCTTTCGAATGGGATATCGTCAATGAACCTTATACCAACAACGACGCAATGAGCGTGCTCGGGAACGATGAATTGCTCGAATGGTTTCGCCTCTTCCGCGCGAGCGATCCATTAGCTAGGCGAACGCTCAATGAGTACGACATTTTTTCCCGCAATGGTGGAAACACCTCGCACCGAGCCAATTTCGACTATTGGCTAGGAAGGTTGAAATCACAGAATCTGATCGAAACGATCGGAGAACAAAGCCATTATGGAGAAGCCAATCTTACCGACATGAGTGTGTTGGCTCAATTGATTCAGACCTACAGTACGACATATGGATTGCCGATCGCAATAACGGAGTTCGACGTAAATACCTCCAACGAGCAATTGCAGGCGGACTACCTCCGTGACTATTTGACGATGACATACAGCCAGGCAGGGATCGCCGAATTCCTGCAATGGGGATTTTGGAGCAAGTCGCATTGGCTACCGCAGGCCTCTCTTTTTCGAGATGACTTTTCGATCAAACCAAACGGCCAAGTCTACGAAGATCTAGTCTTCGGCGATTGGTGGACCGATACTCGCGGCACTACGTTCGGCGGTCAATTCCAAGCCAGAGGTACGTTGGGTGATTATGAAGTAATCGTTGTGTCAAACGGTCAGGAAGTCGTTTCTAATACAACGTTGACAGCAGGTGCTTCCACGCTTCAAGTGGTCGTGCCAGGTAATCGCGTGCCCACCTCGGTCCAATTGAGCAATCGAAGAATCGCAGAAAACAGCCCCGTAAACAGTTTGGTCGGAACGCTGACAGCGACCGATCCGGACGCAGCAAACACCCACACCTTTGCCTTGGTAAGCGGATTAGGCAGCACAGACAATCAAGCGTTCACGATTCTAGGCAATCAATTGCGAACCAATGCAACTTTCGATTTTGAAGCTCGAAGTGCCTATTCCGTTCGGATTCGAGCAACCGATCAAGGTGGCTTGGCAAAAGAACAAGTCATCACGATTCAGGTTGAAAACTTGCTTGAGTCTTCAGGCATGCGCACCGACCTCGTCGTCCCGCTCTACGAATACCCTACTTTTGCCAATGGTGCAAGAACGCAGTTGTCGGGTTGGTGGCAAGATATCGCATCGACTGCGTCCTCTGCGCAACCTATCACTGTGGTCATCAATCCCAGCAGCGGTCCGATCGATCCTCAGTCAATTCCTTTGGCCACCGATTACCAAATCTACGTGGATGCATTGCGACTGTTAAGAGCAAATCCCTACGTTCGTACCTTGGGATATGTGCCGACCGGTTACGGTAGTCGGGCATTTTCCCAAATCTCTCAATTTTTGGACTGGTATGCATCAGGCTACAAAGATACCTCCGGAGGAAGTCTGATCGATGGTGTCTTTCTTGACGAATACATGGCGGACTCCAATCAACTGAATTATTACCGAACGATTCGAGACGCAATCCGTTCTCGCGACTTGCTCGCGGGGAAATACATCATGGCCAATCCAGGGACCGCGATCGCTTTGAATACGTACTACACCGAACCGGTGGCAGATTCGTTTGTCAGCTATGAAAACATGGAAAGCCCAACCGCCGTAGGCTCAGTCACGCTGGCAAATTCCGTTGTACCCGCCAACGCCGCTTCCGGGGTCGAATTTGATGCAATTATCCATTCGGTGGCCTCAGCCGCCGAGATGCAGCGTGTAGCAAAAATCGCCAAGTCAAAGGGCTATGGACAACTGTTTATCACCAACGATGTGCTTGGCAATCCGTACGATATGAAGCCGACATATTGGGATGCGCTCATTATAGAACTGCATCGACCTGTAATCGTTCCACAATCGTTTTCGATTTCAGAAGCCTCTGCCGTCAACACGCTGATTGGCACGCTGCAGGGATTTGATCCCGATCCAGGCCAAACATTAACCTACAGCATCAGTCAAGGTAACATTGGAAATGGTTTTTCTATCTCCCCCTCCGGCAATTTAAGCGTGGCCAGCGGACTCGATTATGAAACGATACCTTCGTATTCGCTGACCGTTCAAGCAACGGATTCCAGCGCGGCAGCCTTGGTTGATACAGCTACAGTTACAGTTCAACTCACTGACTTCAACGAAGCCGTGATTTTGACAGCGGTCCATGCGACCGTGAACGGCAATGTATTGTCTACACTGACCAACTCAGGGACATGGCGTGATCCTGAGGCCGGAGTCGTGACGCTTACTGCATCGTTGGGTTCTGTGGATAGACAATCGAATGGAACTTGGAATTGGAGTTACAACCCCAATGTCAAACTTGTAAACCAAATCGTTACGATTCAGGCAAACGATAGTGTTAACACATCGTCTGTTTCGTTTACGATCAACGCTATTCCGGCGGTTACGAATCGGCAGTTGTACTACAAGGATTCTTCCTACTCGGTCGGCGGAACAGATGTCCAAGCGGCCTTGGATCCAAGCAAGGTAATAGCCAAGTCAGGAACATCGCCTCAGACACTGAGTTATGCTAACCTCACCAACACGACCCGTGGCATCAACGGCGTGGTGCTGGACGTTGCCGGGTTGGTTTCATCCAGCCTTACCGCAAGCGATTTCAGTCTGCGGATGAGCCCCACAGGTTTCTTTGACGAGTCAACAAGCCCTCCCAACAGTTGGGTCGCTGCTCCGGCTCCGACAGGAATCTCTGTAACTCCAGGATCCACAACGACTCCTGCTCGCGTGCGATTGGAATGGGCCGACAACGCGATCGCGAACCGTTGGTTGCAGATTCAAATCCTTGCCAATTCGAAAACGGGTCTCCCAATCACGGAAGTCTATTACCTAGGGCATCTGAGAGGTGAGATAAACGGACAAATTATTGGTGGCGCCTATTTCGTAAACAACGCGGATTTGACAGCGGCATTACCTGTAGGACAGGCAGCCACCGTCGGCAACAACCGAGACGTGGACAAGAACGGCTTCGTATTGAATGCCGACTTTATTGTGATGCGGTCTGGAATCATCGATTCATTAGTGCTGCGAAATATCACGATTCCAACCGCAGGCTCGTCCGACGAAGGAGCGGTGCCGGGAAACGCTCCGAGCATTCCAACCGCCCCGTTCGCTTTTTCAAGTTCTTGGGTAGAACCACCACGCGTTGAACAAAGCATGGCGATCAACCAGTCGAATTCCAAACCACAAATTGGTCTGACTTTAGATGCCCAACCCATTCTTTCAAGTCCTAGCCTTAGTTTGGGATCGTCCAGGGCTGACCTGACCAACTTGTCAAAAGCTAAAACGCTTACCAACAGGAAAGAATTTCTACGTAAAGATGCCGTTTTTTCCGAACTTGGAAAAGGCAATTTCGAGAAGAAACTTCGTGGCCTTGAGAACTCTTGATGAAGTCAGCTAATGAAGTCATCAACTTCGGCGAAAACATTCGCTTCACGCCGCGCGTGCAGTATCGACCAAAAAGCATCCAAGACCTGCTAGCAGTGCTCGATCGCGAACCGAACGGTACCATTCGAGCCATCGGTAGCTCGCACGCTTGGTCGCCAGCCGCTCAAACCGACAACGTATCGATCAGTCTCGAACACTTGAACTCGGTAAACATCACTTACGATCAACAGGGGGCATTGGTCACAGTCGAGGGAGGATGTAAAATCGAACGGTTGATCGCCGAATTGGCTAAACATCGCCTTGCCATGCCATCGCTTGGATTGATCTCAGAGCAAACGATTGCCGGTGCCACTTCTACCGCTACCCATGGATCAGGTCGACACTGCCTCTCGGAATATCTTACAGCGGTCCATTTGGCCCACTACGATCCCGCGACTAATCGAGCAACGATCACCCAGATTTGTGACCCCGAGCAGCTCAGGGCCGCCAAATGTGCGCTCGGATGTATGGGGATTGTTATCGCCGTCGAACTGCGTCCTCGCGAAAGCTTTTTGATCGAGGAGTTCATGGATGTTTATGAGGACATCGACGGACCACTGGCCATGGAAGCCGATTATCCCTTGCAGCAGTTTTATTATTTCCCGTGGTATGGAAAGTATCTTGGGCAACACCGGCGTGAATCGACAAAAAGACGAAGTTTGCTCGCTCCTCTTTATCGCTTTTATTGGTTTTCAACAATCGACATCGGGTTGCACATAGTCTTAACGACTCTTGTTCAGCGATTGAGAAGTCCGAAACTAGCGAAAACGTTCTTTCGATCTATTGCACCGCGCACCTTGATTCGCAATTGGCGCGTAGTCGATCACTCACAGGACATGTTGATCATGGAGCATGAGTTGTTTCGGCATATCGAAATCGAATTGTTTGTGAGGCGTGGTCATTTGGCGGAAGCCATGGAATTGACCAAAGAGTTGATCGTCTTTTTTGACTCGGGCGATGGGTTGAGCGAAGCGACGCGACAACTTTGCGAACAATTGGGGCACGGTGACTCCATCGCTCATGCAAAGGGGGCGTATACGCACCACTACGCGATATGCATACGTCGAATTCTGCCGGACGACATGTTCCTTTCAATGTCAAGTGGCGGAGACCAGGACTTTTATGCTCTTAGCTTCATTAGTTATGACAGACCGAACAAACGAGATGGCTTCCTACAATTCGCCAATATCGTGGCTTGTTTGATGAACCATCGATTTCGAGCTCGCTGCCATTGGGGCAAGCACAACCCTCACGATCGAGATCAGATCGAGGCGGCATATCCCAACCTGGCAACATTCCGATCCATCTGCAAAGCGTTCGACCCCAACGGACGTTTTCGGAACCAGTGGGTGCAAGAATTACTCTTCGAATCGTGAACGCTGGCAACATGGACGACGCATCATCGGTGACGAGCCCGAGATCGCTATTTAAAATCCGTTCGTTCCGACACTATTGGTCAGCACGGGTCTGTTCGATGGGTGCCTATCAGATGCAGGTCGTTGCAACTGGTTGGTCTGTCTATGATCTGACCAACAATCCGTTTGACCTTGGGTTGGTCGGTCTCGTGCAGTTCTTGCCTCGCGTTGCGCTGACGCTTTGGGCAGGCGCGATCGCGGATAGGTATGATCGACGAAGGATTGCATTTCTTTGTACGATCGTGCAGATGATCGCTTGTGGGATGCTAGCGTTGGGAAGCTGGACTGGAGTCCTTTCGCGTGCGGGGATCTTCGGATTGATCGCAGTGATCGGTGCGGCTCGCGCTTTCGAAATGCCGACGATGCAATCGATGCTGCCCAACGTGGTTCCCGCTTCGGATTTCTCTCGTGGATTGGCGATGTCAACGGCAGCTATGCAAATCGCAATTATCGGCGGTCCCGCACTGGCAGGATTGGTTTTTCTTGCAGGGGTAACCGCTGTCTATGCAGTTGCAACCCTATTCTTTATCATAGCAAGCGTCGCCATGGCGACGATGCCTTCGATTCGCGTGCCCGTGCAGCATGCACGATCGAGCGAGTCTTTGCTTGCCGGCATCCATTACATTGCTGCAAATCCAGTCGTACTGGGAGCCATATCATTGGACTTGTTCGCGGTATTGCTTGGAGGAGCAACTGCATTGCTTCCTATCTTTGCCAAGGACATATTGACGGTCGGGCCGACGGGACTTGGACTCTTGCAATCGGCCCCGGCCATCGGTGCCTTGGCGATGACTTATTTTCTTTCGAGGTACCCCTTTCAAAGCCGCGTCGGCCGTCACCTCTTTATATCGGTTGCGATATTTGGAATGGGAACAATCGTTTTTGCCTTCTCGACATCGTTTTGGCTGTCGCTCATGACGTTAGTCGTAATAGGCGCGGCAGATTGCGTGAGCGTCGTTATCCGTCATTCGCTTGTACAACTTGAAACACCCAACGATATGCGAGGCCGAGTCAGTGCAGTCAATTCGGTGTTCATTGGTGCATCCAATCAGCTAGGTGAGTTCGAATCAGGGATGATGGCAGCCTGGTTTGGAACGGTCCCATCCGTCGCGATCGGCGGGCTTGGTACTCTGCTCATCGTCGGACTCTGGATGCGCCTTTTTCCGTCGCTTGTCCGACGCGATAAACTGTAATTGACTTGCCCATGCACGACTACATGCTGCGATAGCCTCATCTTTATCCACATCTTTGACTATGCTCCCCTCGCCCCTTTTTAAAAAAAGGGGCGAGGGGGAGAAATCGCCATGGTAACGCGCAAATACATCGAAATTTCGGAGACTTCTCGCTGATCGCCACCTCGGCGGAACAGTGCAACCCTCCCGAAACGTAGTTTTGGGAGGGTCGGCGGGCGCTAGCCACGCCGGGGGGGGAAGGATGACGCGATCCGTAGCCTCACTTGCTTGCATCAGCAAGTGCATCGCAACGTTTCGTGACGCATGCGTGTTCAAAGGCATGGTTTCGCCAGCAAAATCCTGGAGGTCACGCTCTAATCGCCAAAGCCGAAGTGCCAATGCCGAATCTTGGGATTGCATTGCAATGGTGGCAAGTGCCGCAATGCGAACGACCAAGTTGTTTAAAGCTTCAGGAGCGAGGCTAACTTGGATAGGCTTTCTTTGTCCATTGAGTACGTCTTCCAGGTTCGGTAGCTTCTTGATGACATCAACTACGTTTTGGTCCGACGCGTCACGCTTTGACATTGATTCTCCGATTACATCTGCAATCGCGCTATTCGCTGCAGCTGATACGCCCTGCAAGCCGAGGCCCCTAGTGCAAAGGCAACGCAGGCCACCGACGCTAGGATCGACACGTGTGCAATCCGGCAAATCGTGAGCTTCCAAGGATTGACTCCTCGATCCGCCAGGAACCGAAAACGGTTTTGCGTTTGGTCTGCTTCCAATGCCGTTATCCCGAGAAGTCCCATGGCCAGTAGCAGTACCAAGCCATCCAATTCTCGCGGAAATACATAGATGCTGGAGTTTAAAACCAACATCCCCAACATCCCCAGCAGAACCATCATTCTCAACCAAAATGAATTCGACATGGAATGCCGCAGATGCATCCACCATTCGCTCGGAGCCTTACCAGCAGCATATTGAAAATTAATATGGATCGGAAGTTGGATCGAATTGGAGCTGCGCCAAAATGCAAATGTGGATTGCTGACCGATACCCCATCGCCAGCGAAACGCGATAGTCATTAACAGGAACCCGAGATAGAGCTCCTCCAAGTTAGGTCGTATGGATTTGATTTCGAACAGGTTGGAATGTTGCGATAGTGCGGTTTCAATGGCCGGCGTAAAACCTCGCACCATCAGGTGGAGAGTTCGGCCCGTTTGCGTTTTATGCAGCATTTGCATCGCCTCCATTTCATCCGGAAGAGCCAGAAGCGGATCGCGGAGCGAGAGATCGAGAATCGTTACGCTGCTTTTGAGCTCTTCCAGCGGTGCTACGATTTGCAATTGACCTTGGTGCAGTATCGCTACCCAATCGGCAACGCGTTCGACCTCTGCGATTTGGTGCGAACTTAGGAAGACGGTCTGGCCTGCCGCAGCCCGATCGATCATGCTCTCTAAGAAGGCTCGACGAACCAGCGGATCGAGGCCGGACGTGGGTTCATCCAAGATTAGCAATTCCGGATCAAATGCCATCGCCAAAGACAATGCCACCTTAGCCCGCATGCCCTTGGACAGATCACGGATTTTAGTGTCGTTTGGCAATTGAAATTCGCGGATCCGCTCCGCGTAAGACTTCAAGAATCCCTCTGGATAAAAACCTGAAACATACCAGCCCGCTTGGGCGACCGTCATCCATTCGTAAAGAGATGGTGCGTCAGAAACGTATCCAACCCGTCGACGAATTTCGATCGGATCGCGTTTTTGAGTGCTTTTTCAAACATGGTTCGCAAGCGTGCTTCATCCAGTCCACTGCGTATGGCTTCATCGAGAACATTTGTCAATCGTTCGGCTAACAGCTGCTGACGATCTGCGACGCATTGTTTTTTTGCTCCTTCGCAGACGGCTACGCCTCGACCGCGAAGCGATTGAAGGACCTCTTCGCTTTGAAGTTGGAAGTAGGCTCTTTGGACAGTGTTTGGGTTCACCGTGAGTTGCTTGGCCATGTCCCTGACACTTGGGATCACTTGTCCGGGGACGAGAACCCCTTCGGCGACAGCGTATTTGATTTGCCTCACGAGTTGTTCGTAGATGGGAATGCCGTTGTTCGGCTCGATGGAAAGCTGCATTGCCTCCGCCCCTTTCGGCTTGATGAATGGATTTCAGCCATCACGCGACCTGTATCGACAACAGTGTTGGTGTGTTGGCGTGGTGATACAGCATTGTCTGCCTGGAGTCAAGTAGAAAATGAAAGATAAGCACGCGTGAAGAAGTATTTTGGCATAACATGTAGCCGACGTCGCTCCGCGACTCGGCAATTCAGTGTCGCAGAGCGACACTGCCACAACGATCGAATCAAAGAACTTCTGCCGTAGTGCTTATTCACATGACCTCCCGCGGGAGCATCGTCCGGTTTAGGCACCCCAAGCGGGCTTACGGGCTTTTGATTTAGTAGTTTAGCGGCTAGCTGAGGACAGTCAGACCTAGGCCTCAGTTGAAGTAGCAGTACCTGCAGCCCGTATGGTAAGATTGTTGGTAATACCACTTCGGTGGATCGAATTCACTAAAGTCCTACAACTACAAAGAATGCATGGGAAATGAGTCAATCGGCAGAGACAGGACACATAGTCTTCGTAGACGACTGCGAAATAAATCTTAAGAATCGCTATTTTGCCGCTGTATTAGCCTTTCTCGTTCCGGGTGCTGGCCACTACTACCAAGGTAGGCGCAACAAAGCCTACTTGTTCGCGGTTTGCATACTTGGCCTATTTTTCCTTGGGCTGTTTGTTGGAGAGAGCCGGGTGGTTTATGCAGCTTGGAATCCCGATGAATACCGAATTCAGTTTCCGGCCCAGTTGTGCGTTGGCATCCCTGCGTTTCCAGCTGTTATTCAGGGTTGGATTCATCGCGATGACGTCAAAAATGGAAAGGAACCGCAGGGTGGCGGCTGGACTCGATTCATGTCAGCACCTGCGAATAGGGAGGAGCTGTCCGCATGGCACTTGTCAACGTCGGCCGGCTTCGAACTTGGCACTCTTTATACCGCGGTCGCTGGACTTTTGAACTTGCTCGCAATCTTTGATGCTTATGCTGGCCCGATGCCGCTTCCGACGTCGGACGAGCGGCGAAAAAAGAAATCCTAACACCACTGCAGTCAATTCACGTACATCACGCAGTCAATTCACGGTAGTCAATTCACGTCGGTCAGCCCTTCCTCAGTCTGACATCACAAAGAATCACACAACATGAACCGCCAGACCAAAGATTTGGCTTCAAAGCTAGTCCAAGAGATCGCCTCGCATCGATCGGTGGTCGTTGCATTCTCCGGTGGTGTGGACAGCGCGGTTGTTGCTGCTGCTGCTTGTCTGGCTCTTCCCAACTACTCCATCGCGATCACAGGAGTCGGGAGTGCGGTCCCCGAATCGGATCTCCAATCCGCCCGAAGCGTGGCAGCTTCCATCGGAATTCCTCACTTGGAAATTCCTACCCATGAAATACAGAACGAGGACTACGTTCGAAATGATGGGAGACGATGCTACTTTTGCAAGTCAACTCTTTACGGTACTCTTCGAGCATGGGCAGACGCAAATGAATTCGAATGCCTAATGTCCGGAACCAACCAAGATGACTTAGGAGATTATCGGCCTGGATTGCAGGCTGCAGCGGAGTACTCTGTCGTGGCACCGTTGGTGAACCTGAGCATAACAAAAAATCAAGTGCGAGAAATTGCGGCTTTCTTCCAGTTGGAGGTGGCCGATAAACCTGCCTCTCCATGCCTTGCAAGTAGAATCGCATATGGCCAATCGGTGACTCACGATCGACTGCAAATCATCGAGAAGGCCGAGTTGTTCTTGGCATCGCTCGGGTTCCGCGACGTTCGGGTTCGATTGCACGCCGACGGCCTAGCAAGACTGGAACTGAGTCTGAACGACCTTGCAGCGGCTTGCGATCCAACCACGCGTGCCTCGATCAGCGAACGAATGCAACAACTAGGATTCAAGTTCGTGACGCTCGACTTAATGGGCCGCCAATCAGGCTCCCTCAATCGAGCTCTACCAATCATTACACTTTAGGCACGTCGTTGACCGGTGACCAAGGAAATACATAGATGAGCTACAGACTAGACCGACGAGTACTCTTCCCTATTTCTGTACCCGTTATTGTCGTAAGTATCTTTTTTGGCGTCGTTGCGGGAAAGTCTACAACGAATACGTCGGCGGCGGTCAAGCTCTGAATCAAGCGGCGGATGGGAATGCAATAGCCCAAAGCCAGGTAAAGAGCATACGAGGTGGTCCGGTCCATTCGTATGAAAAATCACCGATGCCGCCAAGTCCGTTCAGCGAATATGCGGCGACCAATCCGGCTACTAGAAAATTGGTGGCCGGCAAGAACATCCAGCAGAATTTACGGCCCAACCGACGGGTCTCGCTCGTCCCAGTTCTGCATTGGATCGCTACAGCTGTTAAGTGATAGCTGATGCCGAACCCGAGTACGAGGCTCCGTAGCGACTGAAACAAGATCAACGAAGCGAGCCAAAGAAGGATCGTCGCAGTGGGAACAAAATAAGGTGCCGTCAACATAAACCAGTTTCCTCGACCAAGCCAACGCACGCGAGAACCTTTGGTTGGATTTTTCCCGTATCCAACAACTGGATGAAGCATCGCAAAAGCCAGTATCGACTGAGTCAAGTCCCGTTCCAATTCAACCATTCGACGCACAAACGCCGTCTGGGCAAGTGTTGTCCGAGCTAAACAGACGAAAAGCCCAACCCCGAGCGTGAACATCAAGGAATAACCGGGGTACGTTTGAACCTGATAAAAAAGCTTCCCCCAAGCGTAGATAGTCAGCGGTATCGTTAAAACCGCGAACAAAGCCGCTGGCCATTTGGTCCATTCCACTAGTCTGTCGATTTGTTTAGAAATCATCGCGAAAGCTAGTGTAATCTCTTCGGGATTGTACTTGACCACCCATTGACCTTGGAATTTGAGGCAAGACCGTTAAGCTGTTGATAAGACGGCACACCGATCATTCGCATTTGCCTGCAAAATATCCGAAATCGACCCGAAAATATCGACCCGAAAATAGAGTTATCCATGAAAACTGTTGAGCATGATGTCATCGTATTGGGTGGTGGTCCGGGCGGTTACGTTGCCGCTATCCGCGCTGCTCAGCTCGGGATGAACGCCGCTTGCATCGACGAAAACTCGAAGTTTGGAGGTACGTGCCTTCGCGTAGGATGTATCCCTAGCAAAGCACTGTTGGAATCTAGCCATCTTTACCAGGACACGAAGGACGGCTTGGCCAACCACGGTATTGTAGTAGGCAACGTCCAGCTCGATCTCGCCGCGATGATGAAGCGAAAGGATCAGGTTGTTCAAACGTTAACAGGTGGGATTGATCTATTGTTCAAAAAGAACAAAGTGACTCCCTACCGCGGCCAAGGTCAACTTCGCGATACGAACTCAATCGTCGCACAAATCGGTGACGAATCCGTCATCCTCAAAGCTAAGCACATCATCTTAGCGACCGGCTCCCGTCCAGCGACCATGCGGGGCGTCGAAGAAGATGGAGATTTAATTGGCAACAGCACAGCTGCCCTAGCGTATCCATCGGTCCCGGAAAGACTGACCGTGATTGGAGGTGGCTACATTGGTCTAGAGCTAGGCAGCGTCTGGAACCGACTTGGAAGCAAGGTCGTCGTACTGGAGGCCATGGATCGGATGCTGCCGGGTATGGATCAAGAATTGAGCCTGCTCGCATTCCGAATTTTCAGCCGCCAAGGAATCGAGTTCCGACTCAACTCCTGGGTAGAAAGCGCTCGCGTTGAAAGCGGCAAGTGTGTCGTTCGTTGTAAAGGCACAGAACCAATCCTTTGCGATCGAGTTTTGCTTGCAGCCGGCCGAGTACCCAACTCGGTCGGGATCGGTTTAGAAACCGCAGGCGTTGTTACCGACAAACGAGGCTTCATTTCCGTTGACGCCAATTACCAAACCTCAACGCCAGGTATCTACGCTTTGGGTGACCTTATCGGCGGCGCCATGCTTGCTCACAAAGCCATGGACGAAGGGATTGTCTGCATGGAGCGCATCGCGGGGATCCATTCCCATTTCAACTACGATTGCATCCCCGCGATCGTCTATACGCACCCAGAGATAGCGACTGTTGGGAAAACCGAGGAGCAACTTAAGGAAGCGGGCATCGAATTCAAGAAGGGCATTAGCGCCTATGGTGCCAATGGTCGGGCTCGGACGTTGGGCGAAATCGAGGGAAGGGTCAAAATCCTGGCGGATGCAAAGACAGATCGAGTCTTGGGGGTCCATATCATCGGTGCTCGTGCTGGAGACCTTATTGCAGAAGCCGCAATCGCCATCGAATTCGGCGCGAGTAGCGAAGACATCGCGCGATCATGCCACGCACACCCAACACTTGCGGAAACGATGCATGAAGCGGCCTTGGCCGTCGACAACCGAGCAATCCATTCTGCATAAGCTAGAAACTAAAAGCTTTAAGCTTTAAGTGATTTGCAATTTGCAATTTGCAATTTGTTATTTGATATCAGCTATTAGCCTTACACCTTACACCTTACACCTCCACATGCCACGTTACAACCCAGCCGTTATCGAACCGAAATGGCAAAAGCATTGGGAAAGCAATAAAACATTTCGTTCGCCTGAAATGCCCGTTGGAGAAAAAGTCTACATCCTGGACATGTTTCCTTACCCAAGCGGGGCTGGTCTGCACGTTGGGCACCCCGAGGGTTACACGGCCACAGACATTCAATCGCGATACTGGCGAATGCGAGGCAAATCCGTTCTCCATCCTATGGGCTACGATGCCTTCGGCTTGCCAGCAGAGGAGTACGCGATTCTCCACAATGTCCCTCCTCGGGTGAGTACCGAAACGAACATTGCCAACTTCACTCGCCAACTGAAGATGTTGGGCTTTTCCTATGACTGGGAACGTTGCCTCGCGACGACAGATCGCGAGTATTTTCGATGGACTCAATGGATCTTCTTGCTGTTGTTCGATACGTGGTTTGATTTGGAACAACAACGCGGACGCCCCATTGACGAACTTCCGATCCCCGGGGAAATCTTAGCGAAAGGACAGGATGCTGTCTCGCTTTTTCGAGACAAACACCGACTTGCATACCAAGACGAAGCCTTGGTCAATTGGTGCCCTGGCTTAGGAACCGTTTTGGCCAACGAAGAGGTGATCGACGGCAAGAGCGAACGTGGTAACCATCCGGTTCAACGCATGCCTCTGAGGCAATGGATGCTTCGAATTACGGCTTATGGTGATCGGCTCATCAGCGATCTGGAGGGACTTGATTGGGCGTCGGGAATCAAAAAGCTGCAATCCGATTGGATCGGTCGAAGCACTGGAGCCGAAGTCGATTTCCCAATCCTGCCCGTCTCGGAATTTCCTAACTGGCAGCAGAGTCGGGCTGGCCAACTGTATCCGGAGAGTATTCCCAGCGACGTGCTCCGCATCTATACGACGCGGCCAGACACGCTCTATGGAGCAACCTACATGGTCATCGCTCCGGAGCATCCTGTTGTTATGAAAATAACAACATTCGAGCAAGCCGCCGCGGTCAAGAAGTATTGCGATGCGGCGACCTTCAAGAGTGATCGCGACCGAACGGATGGCGACAAGAAAAAGACGGGGGTCTTTACAGGTGCGTACGCTATTAATCCAGTCACCTCCAAGCCAATTCCAATTTGGATCGCCGACTACGTTTTAATCGGTTACGGTACGGGTGCAATTATGGCCGTGCCTGCGCACGACGAACGCGACTTTGAATTTGCCAAGGCGTTCAAACTCGCTGTCCAATGCGTTGTCGGACCGCCCGCCAACGACCCCGAACGCGAGAAAATCCTCAATGGCGGCTCATGTTTCACCGGTACGGGGGTTGCAATCCATAGCGGATCATTGGACGGTCTTGGCACACAAGATGCCAAAGACAAAATCATTGCTGAACTCACAGCAAACGGAGTCGCAAGGCAAGCGATCAACTACAAATTACGAGATTGGCTTTTTAGTCGGCAACGATTTTGGGGCGAGCCGTTTCCAATCTTGCATGAATTGGATCCAGCCGGCAAACCCACCGGCCTCATTCGAGCGTTGGAACCACAGGATTTGCCGCTCGATTTGCCGCAATTGGAGGACTACAAGCCGCATGGTAGGCCTGAACCGCCACTCGCCAAAGCGGACAACAACTGGCTCTATGTGACCATCGAGGGAAAACCATACCGCCGAGAAACGAACACCATGCCGCAATGGGCAGGTTCGTGTTGGTATTACTTGCGATTCATCGATCCGAAGAATGCATCGGCAATTGTGGATCGCGTTAAGGAGAAAGCTTGGATGCCCGTCGACTTGTATATTGGCGGAGCGGAGCATGCTGTTCTCCATTTGTTGTATGCGAGGTTCTGGCACAAAGTGCTTTACGACCGCGGTTACGTTTCCCATCCGGAGCCGTTTCACAAACTGGTCAATCAAGGAATGATTCTGGGTGAAGTGGAATACACAGGATTCCAAACCGGAGACGGAAAGTGGATCAGCACGGTCCAACTCGAAAAAGGGGACGAAGGCTACATCTGTTCCAAAACAAAAGAACTAGTGAATTCGGTGAATGTAGCGGACAGCGATGTAACCAAGGTTGGTGATAATTTCGTTTTGGTCTCCGATCCATCGATTCGTATTGATAGCCGCGCGCACAAGATGTCTAAAGCGCGCGGCAATGTCGTCAATCCAGATGCTGTGGTCTCCGAGTATGGAGCCGATTCGTTGCGGTTATACGAAATGTTTATGGGGCCCTTAGAGGCGACCAAGCCATGGAGTACGACTGGGGTCAACGGTGTTCGAAACTTCCTGGATCGAGTATGGCGATTGATGATCGACACGCACGCCGAAGAAAACAAATTGGTTGACTCAATAAAAGAAGTGGCTCCGAGTGCCGAACAAAACCGAGTCATACACAGCACGATCATGGCCGTTACTCGAGACATTGAATCGCTCAGTTTTAATACCGCTATTGCGCGCATGATGGAGTTCGTAAACTACTTCACCAAAGAGACAGTCCGACCGAAACAGGGAATGGAATCACTCGTCCTTTTGCTTTCGCCATATGCACCGCACATGGCCGAGGAGCTATGGCATGCGCTCGGGCATAATCAATCGTTGGCGTACCAACCCTGGCCAACCTTTGACGAGGCGCTAACTCGATTCAGTGAAATCGAAGTTCCTTTGCAAATCAATGGAAAACTGCGAGCCAAACTAATGGTCCCGGCGGACAGCACAGCACCGCAACTGGAGCAAGCGGCCCGCAGTCACGAACGCCTTGCGGAGTGGCTTGATGGAAAGCAAATCATGAAGGCGATCGTCGTTCCAGGCAGAATGGTTAATTTCGTCGTAAAGTAAGCATCGAAGTGATCGCTATTGATTCCTATGTCGCACATCGTGAAGCGTCATCGACTTCTGGTAAACGTATCAAGGAACCGGTGTTCTATTCACGATACGAGCGGGTGATCTATCGTGAAGATCATTATTTGTCTGCCCACTTCACCACAACAAACCACGCCTTCGGCCCTCCGTCATTGAAATTCACGTCATTAGGATCAGGTCGGACCTCGTGCTTTGAACGCTCGATGCTCTCGATAACCCAGCCTTCGGCGAAGCTGTTTCGGATTTCCCTCTCCGAAACCCGGCGTGGCCTCTGCGTTCCAGCCGGTATTGTAGCGGCTACAAGATGAAGTCCGCCGAACAAGAACATGCCCACAGGAAGAAGTGACGCAAAATGCCGTGGATCGAATGGTACAATTCACTCGCCAAACCAAGCTGGACGCCTGCACCTGGTACCATTGGTCTGATCTGGCAAATCCTCTATCCTGTCATCCTCATAAGCTTTGGTTTTGTTTTCTTGCAAGCTTTTCTTGGTAAGATCAATTGGGTGATCGCCTTGCCATTTGTCATCAATCTTGTAGCCAATTTGATCTTTACGCCAATCCAGTTTGGAATGCGAAACCTTCCCCTTGCAGCCGTGGACATCTTGACTATTTGGGCAACGATCATCTGGTGCGTTATCGCTATTTGGCCGCACTTCAGGTGGGTATACGTCACCTACGACGGCGATGGTCCGGCCTTCGTTGGTCTTGCGAATAAGAGGCATATTGGTCATTCAAGGGGTTCTTTCACAGCTAGGAAGTTCATCTGGACTTACTCGTAGTCTTGCTCTGGTTCAGCCCGAACTTGCGCATTCCCTTCATCATCAATTTGAACGCAGATTGTATTGGCACGGCAGCAGACAGGACAATCTTCAACATAGGTCTGACTCGAACCTTCTGTCAGGTCCAGTGGGATAACGATTTCTTCGCCACAAGCATCGCAGACGTAGCTGGCTTCTTCCTGAGAAGAGGCATCTACAAAGGATGGCTTCTCACCTTCAAGCCCCGGAAATTCCTGTCCTGACGCAAACAAGTTGCAGACCCATAGAATCACAGACAAAGAAGACACATCAGCCAAACGGTGATCGTTTCCAATTTCAATCAACGTTTCTGGTGGTAGGCCGCTGTTGGCAACCAATTCTTCCGAGTCCGAAAACGGTACAACATCATCGGCCCGACTGTGCAGTATAACGGTGTCGGGGCTGACAGCCTTGGCAACTCCCCATTTCTTCCATGCCGGGCAGAGCAGTACCAGCTTGGTATTACAGGCGTTGATATTCATTGCAACAGCACCACCACGAGAGCTTCCCACGACAACATGAGGCTTGTGCTTATCGAACTCTGCTTGCGCGGTCGCAACTGCAACATCAAAGTCATCGTCATCTAGTATCGGGTTAATGACTTCGTAACCGTGGTCTTTTAGATACGTCGGTTTGACACCGCCTGGGACACTGTGCCAACCGTGCAGGAAAAGGATTTTCGTTGAAGGTAATACCTGTTTTTGATTAGTTATATTCTTTGCCATTTGATCCTTCTGCACTGCCCGTCAGTCGCTTCATGATTTTAACTCCAACTCCATCCTTTCCCAAAAACCATTTCATTTCACCAACATCAGGAGCATCACAACAGGCGTTTCTGCTTTGATGCTGTGTGGTGTTCGTGCAGCCATCTGAATCCAAGTCCCAGGTTTTCCTTCCACTGCCTCATCTCCAACGGTCAGCATTGCCGTTCCTGAAATGATTTGAATGGTCGCTTCAAATGGAGCCACATGTTCTGCAAGTCCTCCACCAGCGGCAAACGAAAATAAGATCACTTTAGTTCTGGTATTGTCGGTCAGGACAACACTTTGCTTTCCTTCAGCGGGAATCGGAAGTTCATCGGCTAGTTGTTTGATTTGGTATTCGACTTGGTTCATTTGCTTTGGTCCTTTATTCATTTGATGATGGCAGTTTCACTTCCTTGGATCGGATGAATGCTGATTCAAGCCATCATGGTCGATTTCAAATACAGCAATGCAGTTGTGATCCCAGGTGGTCGCACTGGCGGCTCCAACAAACAGACGAACAAGGTTATTATCGGGGTCAAAGAACAGCAATGGGGTAACGTGACCGAAAGAGAACGGGCCTGCCCGCCAGAAGATTTCGACAGAGGTCAAGAATGGGGAATTGATCCAAAAGTCCCAATGGCAAGCAAAGTGACAGATAACATCAATCCTTACGAGCCTTCGTCGGAGCAATCGAGCAAGCCAAAGCCAAATCAGAATCTTGATGAATCACCCACTTGTTTATAAACTGTCGAAAAAACATGGGCCGCCCCGTATTGATCTTCGCATGGCTGAGATCATGGATTCATATGGCTTTGAACGCCAAGCAACCCTTGCGATTAACCACCGCATACACCCCGATATTGTGATGCAAATAGGTTGCCAATGGTTTTAATAATGATTGCGAGAGGACACCTTGGACTACTGCGATTGGCGAAACGCCGTATTCAATCAACCGATACGTGACATAGCGGATGCGGACTATGAAAGCGACGCCTTCTTCCTTAGTCTCGAGGAAGCATTTGACCATATTAACCGAGCGTTGATGGATGATGGCTTGTACTCGTTAGTACCTCCGTTGTCTATGGATTACCTATGTTTCAATTTCTGGGATCGCTTTAGCCTTTTTCCTTCTGCTGAGATCGGCTTCCGAGCGACGCATGCTGGACTGGATGTCATGGAGAGTGCGTTGGCTCTACCCAATGACAACATTATCGTCGCTGCGGTCGAAGCTCTTTGCTGTTGGAAGCTAGAGTGTACACTGGATACACAGCATATGAAATTGCAATCCTGTGCACTCGCTTGCCGGGCTGAACGAGGATGTTGGGTAAGGAGACGATTTTGTCGGACGCCGTCTCAAACTCGAGGAGCTTGCTGAACAACGTCCCCGATTCGCTTGGACTGACCAGCATATCCAATGCGATATCGGCAAGCCAAAGAGTGTATCTAATCTATCCGGATCACAACTCAGCTCGTGAACAAGTTTGGCTTCAGTTGCGATTTTTTCTATATCTGAAACCTCTAGTTCCGCTACGTACGTTGTGGTGGTTGGGGCAGGGCCATCGCATGAGAATTCGCCGATTATTATCGCAGAGGACTTGCCTAAGTAAATGCTAGCAGCGAAAGATTGTCGTGAAGGATTTTTCATTT
>JAYVPJ010000011.1:0-35564 GCA_043757445.1 Pirellula sp.
GCGTCGTCGTGCAGCCCCGGTGGCTCCAGCCCCAGCCTTGTGAATCACTTGCGAAAAGTTTTCCAAGTCGGTCCACTTTTCGTGTCCCTTTGCTTTGGATTCGCCGTCAATACCATCGAATTTAATGTAAGCAGCCATGATTTGTTCCTGATTCAAGTTAGTTGTTTGAAAACCGTTTTGTCACTCGACAATAAGGTTCTCGTTGAAAGCTTGAAACGGTTGCGTAACCTTTTGTATTTTCTTTGCGAAATCTCGAGCCTATGTCACGCTTTTGGCCGCGACAAACTGCAATAAGTCGTACAAACTAGATTTTGGGATCGAGCAACAATGCTGAGTCATTGGCCGGGCTGTTTACTAATGTAGAAACTTGCCTGGGTCGCAATACTCCTAGCGGACATGGTTGCAATTGATCCAACAATTCATCGACTGCATCGGAGTGGTTCTTAGCTGGGTCGAGCCAATCTATGATTTGAGTCGAATTCAACATGAGGGCTGGCATCCGGTCGTGAACACTGGCAACGTCCGCATTGGACGCCGTCGTGATAATCGTTGCAGACAATATCGCACCACAAGAATTGGTTGACTTGGTGCAATGTTGTAGCGAGCCTGCGTCAATTCGTTTGGCAATAGTGCACTCGCAGAACCAAGTTCCGCGTGCCAGTTCGGAAAAAGGTCTGCGAGCCAATGGGCTACGGGCGTTGTCAGAGTGAACCTACCGCACATAAATTGCTGGCTCATTTGGGTTAAGGTGAATTGCGTTGCATAACGAACGCGCTCCATCACGCTTCGGTCTCTGATTTTGGAAGTCGCCACAATTCAAAAACTTTTGTTTTAGAATGCCAGGTTCCCCCAATCGTCAGTCTTTAACTTCAGGCATCTCAATTCTACCCGCAAAGTGCAAAAAAATATTTTGAACTGTCCAATTAGGGGTGTGTGCGGGTACCATCTGGGAGCGTCAGGTGTACAGCGCGCTCGACGCGATCGGAATCGCCTCGATTTCACGACACGTTTGGTGCCGCGGTTTATGTTTAATCCAGCTTTGATAACCCTGCCCAGGTTCCAGAAGCCGCCAATTGGTTTTTAGGTTGGTGATCGTGAAAAAGGTGAAAATTGACTGGCTATCTATTGCTAACGGGTTCGACTGGGTTGCTCGGTCGGTACTTAATGAGAGATCTCTTAGAAGGCGGCCAACGACTTGCCATTTTGGTTCGGGGCTCGAAAAGAGATACTGCCTCGGATCGTGTCGAAGCCATTCTACAACATTGGGAGCGACAATCCGGTAAATCTTTACCTCGCCCTGTCTTGCTCGAAGGCGATATGCGTAAGCCATGTCTTGGGCTGAGTGGCAATGACAAGCGATGGGTTGGAAGGCATTGTAATTCAATGATGCACAGCGCCGCTTCACTAACCTTTCATGCTGACGGAACAGGAGAGCCTTGGAACACGAATTTTGGCGGCACTCAGCATATGCTAGAGCTTTGCGATGCGGCGGGTTTGCGAAGACTCCATTACGTTTCCACGGCCTATGTTTGTGGTTTACGACAAGGCAGAATTTTGGAGACTGAAGTCGACTGTGGCCAAACGTTTCGAAACGATTACGAGGAAAGCAAACTCCGAGCGGAAATGTTGGTGCGCGACGCAAGCTTCATCGACGAGCTAACGGTTTATCGGCCAGCAGTCATCTCAGGTGACTCACAAACCGGTTACACCAATACCTATCATGGCATCTATCTTTATCTCCGACTTATGGCTCTTTTGACGCCGCGTCAACCTGTTGGTCCAGACGGGGTGCGAGTAACGAGGTTGCGGTTACCACTGCAGGGTGATGAACGCCGCAATGTCATACCCGTGGATTGGGTCTCCAAAGTCATGACTCATCTATTTTTTAATCCGGAAGCCCATGGACGGACATTCAATTTAGCTCCTGACGACTGCTTAACCGCCAGGCAACTGATCGATGCAGGGTACAAGTTTTTCAACTCGACGGGCGTGGAGTATGTGGGTTACGGACCGATCGACCCAACGACCTACAATGATTTAGAAGCTGCCTCGTTACCTGGCTTGGCAATGTACAACAACTATGAAAGCACCGATCCAACCTTCGATTGCACCAACCTAAAGCGATTCGCAGGTGACCTGCCTTGTCCAGCCATCGACGAGAATATGCTGCATACGTACATTCGATTTGGGGAAGCGGATCGATGGGGCAAGCGCCGCATCGATCCGGCTATTGTTCATTGGCAGGCGGCCGATTATTTTCGCGAGTTTCATGTAGCGGACGACATTAGTTATGGAGCGACAAAGAGCCGTCTGGCCATCGATTTGGTTGGTCCGGGTGGAGGCCAGTGGACACTTGGACTGATGCCAGACGGTACATTGGTTTGCACCGCTGGTGTTCATTGGGATGCCGATTCGCTTTTGCGATTGAAGGTGGCTGAATTTAAAGAAATGGTCTCCAAGCCCTCAGGTACAAAACAGCGTCACGCGGTGGAACAGCTTTTTCCAATGTCGAGCTCAATGGCTTTTGGGACTCATGTAGAAGGCAATCGCCAACGCGTGATTTGACTTGCTCTGGTTTGGAGCGTTTCCGAAAATCAAAATCGGCCATTGGGCGCTAGCCAAATGGCAGTCGGCTAACGCCTGAGGTTCAAATGAATTGAATGAGCATGATGCTAATCGCTTTTTACTGTAGTTTAGTCGGTTGGTTCATCATTCAGTATTCTTTGGCGGCCGGCCTCGTCTATCGTTTGCATAGTTTCAGGCGATCATTGCTGCCGGACGCTAACTGTCCGAACGCGGCAGTCGTCTTATGCTTGCGCGGAGGAGATCCATTTTTATCTCAATGTATCAAAGGGTTGCTTGCGCAGGACTACCCAAGCTATGAAGTTCGTTTCATGGTGGACAACCTTGAGGATCCATCGGTGCCCATTCTGAAGAAGGCCATTGCTAAATCTGGAAAGGTCCGGTCTCGCATCGAATTGCTTGCATCGCCATCGTCAACGTGTAGCCTAAAATGTTCGAGCCTCGTCCAGGCGGTCGAGGGATTGCCGGACTCGATTGAGATTGTCGCGTTATTGGATGCCGACACGATTCCGCATGCAACGTGGCTTCGCGAATTGGCTACGGCCCTAGCCCCAAACGAAATCGGAGCAGCAACGGGAAATCGTTGGTATATGCCGAAAATGGGCAGCCATGGCGCGTTGATACGCTATGCATGGAATGCCGCGGCGATCGTTCAAATGTACTGGTATGAAATTGCTTGGGGAGGAACGCTCGCGCTCAAAATGGACTCAATCCGGCGTGCGGGTATTCTTGCACGTTGGCGACTCGCTTACTGCGAGGACACCATGATTCGAAATCAGTTGTCGACCATCGGCCAGAAGGTAGTCTTTGTTCCATCGCTCATGATGATCAATCGAGAAGACTGCTCGGTGGTTTCTTGTCAAGGATGGGTCAAACGACAATTGTTAGCCGCTAGGCTCTACCATCCGTTTTGGTGGCTTATTGTTGGACACGGAGTAAGCTCGGCCATTCTCATTCTTTGGGGATTCCTTACGTGCATGGCATTTTTAGCACAGGGAGACTGGATGGGAGCAACGGGTGTTTTTTTGGCACTCAACGTTTTTCAAGGGTGCTTAACGAGCATCCTCCCATGGATCGAAGGGGCTGTATGCAACGTAGCCAAAGCGCGCGGCGAAGATGTCAATTGGCAGGCAAGGCCAAGTTGGTTTAAGACCTTGTGGATCGCTTGGATGACTCAGTGGGTCTATACCGGGGCGCTGATCCGTTGTCTCTTTCTCAAGCGATTCAATTGGCGAGGAATAGATTACTCGGTGGCTGGTCCCTGGCGCATCCAAATGTTAGGCTATCAACCCTATCGAGCCGAACCCAACACGCTCGAACGCGCTGAGCAGTCCATATAGGGTAATTTTGGTTTGCAACTATTGAGCGGTGCTAGCGGATCCGCGTGGTGACGCGCCTATCCGGACATTGAAAGGCAATGGTCTCGCCGCACAAAGAAACCCCTCCGAAAACAAACGCTCCTTGAGTGTCCGGAATTCGTTGAAGCTGTCCGGGTAAACCCAGACCGTTACGGTAGTATGTTGGGAAGAAAACGAAGCAAGCTCCAAACGCAGCCGTCCGCCCATACCCAACGTTTCTGCAATGGACTCGCGGACAACATCACTGGTCGCTTCCAATTCAAACTTTTCCAGCTCAATAGTTCGGGCAAGTCGAGCGGACTGGCCATTGGACATTATTCCGCTTTGGCTCTTTAATCCGTAGGTCATCAGAAAGCCATCGATTGGCCCAAGCTGATTTACAAACCGATCCTTTTGCGAATTGCGTTCTGCCGATCGCCTGGCTTCACCTTTTAGGGTTTCAATCAATCGTTCCCAAGGAATGACAGCGACTTTACCTCCTCGCATCATCACATGCAATTCGCGACCAAACACCGTCTTGGCCATAGGGGTCGGCAAATGCTGGAGAACCGCGGTATTTTGCTCGATGGATTGGATCTCCCCTTGTTGATTGAGCAGATTAGCAAGTTGCCTTTCCAGCTCACTCATCTCCGAGTCTTTTTCTATTTTTGCCTTCGTTGCGTGGTCGACGCTTTGCAGTTCTTCCTCCACAATTCTTTCCGCCATCGTAACACGGTCCATGATGGCCATGCGTTCCGAATCGCGATAGACGACTTCACGATCATAGTTTCGAAGTTCCTCAACTTGCTTTTGTAGGTCTTGGTTCAAACTCTTGGTCTTCGCCAGCGGCGAATCCAATTGTTCTACCTTCTCCTTTAGCTCGTTTTCAACTTCAATTTTTGCGGCCGAGTAGCTTTTGGAACCCACGATTACGACCAGGATGATCAGGATTCCAACGAGGTTAGCAATGGTGTCGAGAAAGGCATCTTCGCCGATCGCAGCTTCTTCATTTCGCCGCTTGCTCATGTCTTAGAAATCCTAGCGACGATTCGGAAGTGTCAGTGGAACAACTTTGATTTCTACCCCGCTCCCCTCTAGCAATCGCTCCAGTCGGACGACGCTCTGCTGAGCATCGTTGGCTGCTTCGATTGTCAGAGTCGGCGACCAATAACCACCTGGTACCGAGAGCCCCCAGGAGTCGACGCGTTTGCGCATGGCAACGGCCAATTGATTCCCGGCTTGTTGCGGTCCCTCTTCCATGGTTACATTCACCTCAAAACTGTTGGGCTCGGTGTCTGAACGGAGTAGCCATCGGTCTTTCAAGGCCACGATATTCATGGGACGCGAAACGGGAGTGGCCTTGCCTTCGGCCCGAGAAGCGGCCCAACCATGTCCAGCGCTTACCGAAATGGGTTTTAAGTCCCCTTCGGGGCGTACGTGCTTTGCCTTAGCTGGCTGACTCTCTGCCTTTTGGTTCATAGAAACAGAAAGGCCCTGAGGCGTAGAAGGATCGCTCTGTGCCGGGCTGCCTGACGCAGACATGCTGCTCGCTCCGCCCCCCGTCGCGGTCCCCGACGAGAACGCATTTGCCCCGGGCGGTGTAGGCATGTTGCTGCCTGATGGGCCTCCGCCGGAATCCGCGGTATTGCTGGCTGTCGAACCCTTGGCATTAGCACCCGATGGTAGCGTCTTTGCAGTGGATCCATCTTTCATTTCTCCAGAGCTGTTGGCTGATTCAGCGGTCGTGCTGGATTGCAATTGGGGGTCCATTGAGCCTTGCCCATTTGAGTCTTGTCTACTCGCGGGAACTTGCGTTAATCCATGCTGTCGCACGGATGTT
Organism: Pirellula sp.; assembly: GCA_043757445.1. Classification (GTDB taxonomy): domain Bacteria; phylum Planctomycetota; class Planctomycetia; order Pirellulales; family Pirellulaceae; genus JBKCUI01. The sequence continues at coordinate 5,761 of JAYVPJ010000011.1, forward strand.
TGCAATCCGGAATTTTGGCCGTCACCTGCAGAGTATTGGCCAGAGAGTTCAGCGCCATTCATGGAGAATGCATTTGGACCCGTTTTGTTTTTCTGATCAGGTACCATTGAATTGCTGGCTGAGCCGGTGGACTGAGAGGATTCGTGGCCGTTCTTTTGTATAGCGCTAGTAACTTGAGAATTTGCCAATCCCTGAACAAGTTGCCAATTCGCTTGCGTGCCATTTCCCGGGACCAGTCCAGAATCGGTTTCCGATTTCGAATCAATGTTAGTTCCGTTGCGCGACGAATTTCCAGCACCCGGCGTTTGTGAATCGTTGACTGCATCGATTACGTCCCAATTATCGTCCCGCTCCTGTGACGAAACACGGCGAGGCATGGACGCGATGAGTGCCTGTTGGCGACGCTTGGCCATTTCAATCGTGCTGGTCAACTGCTCTTTCAAGCCGACAGGGCTCTGAGGGAATCTTAGTTCCATCTCACCATCGACCAACTCATAGCCAAACTGGTCATCCCAGCCGCTCATGGCTTCGCGGGCCAACGCATAGGAGTGTATCCCATCGGGCCGGACAATCAACAACGGATAGGGTGGCAAAGAAATACCAAAAGTTGCATCTTTTTGCTGATAGGTAAGTCGCAATACACGCAGCGCCGCGTCCAGCGGATTGCCTGGTCCAAACGGTGGTTTCAAGTCGTTTATAGAAATTAGCAAACCCTCTGGTTGCACGACAACACCCTGTTTCGTGCATTCCAAGTAGACAGGGCGACGCGAAGTACCGTTGGAACCTGTATAAGGAATGACCGCGAAAGCCGGTTTACGTTTCTTTTGCTTCTCTATCTCATCGACAAGATCCTTTTTCTTTTCATCGATTTCTTTTTGCAGTTCAGCGATTTCAGCGGACTTTTCAGAATCGTCCGTCTCGGTTGCGGCGACCTGGGAATGGATTCGATCGAGTTTGTCCACCAGCTGGTCTAGGGTCTTGGTCAATCGAGCGATGTGATTCTCGATGTCAGCCAAGTCTCTACGACGACGCTCTACCTTAGATTTCATGTCCTCGCGCTGAGCCACGAGTTCTTCGGATACGACCTGCATGATATCCGACGAGTCCTTGACATTGGTCATCGCGTCTTCCGCCTCTCGCTTGGCAGATGCGTGCGAATTCGCGACCGTAAGTACGAGAATGAGCACGAGGGCTCCAATGGTGCAAAGCAACACCGCAAGGAATGGAAACAATGCAGGTGCCGTGCTATCTCCACGCCGTTTGCTACGACTCATCCTGCACGCCTCTTGAGCGGTAGCGCTGCAGTCGGTTCTGCCTCGGCAGCGCTCTCGACGGGCTCCGCGGATCGGCGGCGAAGTGGTTGTCGACCCAAATATCCGTAGCGTTCCATTTGAGTACCAAGGACAGCCACCGCTTCGGTCAAGCAAATCGCCGCGTCATGGAATCGGTCCACGTCAGTCAATCGTTCCAAGGTGGCTTGCAATGGTTTCTCCATCGTACGGACAGCTTCATGCTTGTCAATTAGCTTATTGAGCAGCTCCGTTTGAGCCGTCATGTCCCGCTGTTGTTGATGCATCGCCCGGGCTTGCTCTGAAAGCGTCGACTGCCACTGCTGCCAACGCGAATCGATGAGGACGGCACCCTCTGATTGCACCCGAGCCAAATGTTCGGTGTGCTCTTCGAGCGATTCATTGTGTTTGGCTAACGAGGATTCTATTGCGCCGCTCATGCACGCTTGGATCGTAGCTGCTGAGCTCGATGTCAAGTTCTGCCAATGTCCATGCGCAGCGGAAATCGTTTCCCGCCAAAGATCGCTTTGTGTTTGAACAATCTGTTGCACCGATCGAAGTAATTCTTGAGCAATGTGCTGGAGTGCGGATTCTACGTTGCTAGTGTCTTTGAACGATTCCTGTTCGGTCAAACAAAGCTGCATCGTATCGGACACCCTGCCATCGATAGTGGAAAGGACAGCGAGCTCCGAACGGTTGACACCAAACTGCACGAACATGGCTACCATGGTCAACACCAGGCCGATTGCAGTCGTATCGAACGCAACGTACAACCCAGCGGTAAGGCCATTCATGGCGTCTTGCGAACCGCTGGCTAAAGCTTGAGCATCCATTTGCCCGAGGGTATCGGAAATACCCAAAACGGTACCGAGGAATCCCAGCATGGGCATGGCCCACGTGACAATTCGGATCAGACCATAGCTATCGTGCTGTTGGTCTGCGTCGCGTTCCGCCAATTCCTTTATGTCTTGATCGAGTTGTTTTGTGTTTTTGCGTTTGAGCTGACGTTGTAAAACGGCACCGACCCTCTGACCAAGCCAACTTTCGCCTACGAAAGCCGATTGCGTTCGCCAGAGCGTTTCAAACCATAATGCCTTCTGCTCGCCTGTTGCACTCTGCGGCATATCGAGTTGCGTCAACGAGATTTCCTCGAGTGTCAAGCTTGCTTGATGACTGATCCTATGCTGCGACGCCGAGTTCAACCATTTGGTTGTGAGGGCTACGATCGCGACAAAAAACAGTTCCGAGGTCGCGATAGCAACCGGATGGCAAAGGCAATAGCGACGTAACAATGCAAAATCCAATGGACCAGCAAAGATCAAGCCATAAAATAGGATACACGCACCAGTCCCTATCACGACCGACAGTCCGATGGATGTTTGGAAACTCGGATTCGGTGAATTTCTTTTTCGAAACAACACGGCAGTCCGTTGCCTCCGTTGGCGTTATGCTAGTTTGCTATCAATCGATTGGAACATCGTGTTCGACAGAGTACTTCTAGCGTTCGAGCGTTCGAGATTCAAGTTAACTTGGAGTATGTAACGGTTCGGCACATTGGGGGATGCGGCCTTAATAAAACAGGCAAAGTTTGCCGACCAGCCAGACTTTTCGTATTCCTCCAGTTTTTCGGTTGAGTGGAACAATTACGGACGATACCACGATCTCTGGTTTAAGCGGAGCGAAACAAGGCTCCACGCGAAAGGAACAGCAATTCATGCGTTACGTAACGGCAATGGATACCAATTGCCGTTGCTGTGATAGCAATGCGGCACCAGTGGGCCGCGATGAAAATACCCCAGGAGGGTTTGGCAAGCTGGAGTCGGTCGATGGATTGTGCGATTCTCGACCGACTCAAGCTGCCATTTTTTTGTTTCTGTGGCTGGTGTCATGGTTACAATGAGGGGCTCGAACATAGCAGCAAGGGTTCCGCAATACTTGCCCCGAGCGTGTCACCGAGCGAATACTTCACCGCGCTGGATCAAGACGATGTGGATGCTATCTTGTCGAGCTGCGCGCCTGCCAACGGATTGAATCCATTGACCACACCATCGAGTGCAAACAAGCCAACGGCTACAAACACTCCATTCGTCACATGCAAGCCACTCGTCACGAACACGCTTCCACCGACGCAATCATTTCCCACAACGAAACCGATGGATTCGGCCACGGACTGGAGTATACTGGATAATCGGGCGCATCGTTTTTGGCGGGCGTATGGCTTAACTGAATTTAATCGAAATCGCCGATTTTTTGGGTGAGTAACTTGGGTGAACCATGACCAACTTTGCTTCGAAAATTGCCATGGCTCGCACCGGGGCTAGCGATGCAGTTGGAGACTTATTGGAGCCGTACCGCAACTACATGCGTATTCTTGCGGCCTCACAGATAGGCCGCCCAGTTGGCAAGCGTGTCAGTCCGTCTGACATTGTTCAAGACACGATGTTGGCGGCCCATCGCGATCTTGGAGACTTCCACGGTACGACTCAAGCTGAGTTTGGGTCGTGGTTGCGAACGGTTCTCTCTCGGTGTTTGTTGAAAGCGATAGAATACAACGTGAAGGCAGGCAAGCGGGACGTGCGTCGCGAGGTTTCCATTGATGCGATTCAGTCTTGCCTCGAGTCGAGTTGTGTTGGAATGGGAAATTTCCTAGCCCACTACCAGGCTTCGCCAAGTCAAATCGTTTCTGGCGAAGAAGAATCGTTGCGAATGGCTGATTACCTTGCCATGCTTTCGGAAGACTATCAAAAGGTAATTGCGCTTCGTAACTTTGGCGGAATGCGGTTCGATGAGATTGCAGCGCTTATGAATCGTTCGCCACAAGCTGTTAGGCTGCTTTGGTTAAGAGCGATCAATCGACTTCGAGCCATCTATTTTGCTGAGAGTACCTCATGAGCCTTCTTCGGAAGCAGGATTCCCGGATTTTCGCGGCTGGCATTTCTACGGAAACAGACTGGATAGATCAACTAGACGAGGCCACTCAAGACAGAGTTGTTGCAATCCTCGACGACTATCTCGTCGAGCTTGAAAAGGGAGGCAGCCCGTCGGTGGAGTCCATTCTAACGCAGTCCATTCTGGCGGAGTACCCTGAGTTGGCTGTGCAACTTCGTTCGTCGCTTGAGAGCATACGCCTGCTGAACAAAGTGCATATTGCATCGAATGATTCAAATTCGAGCAATAGCGGGATTCCGCAGATTGGTCCTCAGTCAATGCGTGTCAACGGGTTTCAGATTGGACGAGAACTTGGCCGTGGAGCGATGGGGGTGGTCTACGCGGCAAGAATGGAATCGACGGGGAACGAGGTTGCGATTAAGTTCCTCGAATCAAATGGCGTTCGCGATCCAAGCTGCATAGAACGTTTTCGCCGAGAAGCGAGGGCCGCGGAGTCTCTGAATCATCCGAGTATTGTCCCAGTTTATCACATCGGTTGTGAGAACGGCAGGCATTACTATACGATGAAGCTGATCGATGGCGCGTCGCTGTCCCAACTCATTGACCAATCGTTTCAACGCACCCCCAATTCAAAGCGAGAGCTTCATGGTGACTCGATCGGGCTCCGCCAATTGCCAACTACAATCGAGTACTATCGGACGTTGGCTAGAGAAATGGCCAATGTGGCGAATGCATTGCATGAAGCTCACACGATGGGAATTGTCCATCGCGACATCAAACCATCCAACCTGCTAATGGATTCGACAGGGCATACTTGGATCACCGATTTTGGTTTAGCCCATGTTGAGGATGGACTGAATCTGACTTGCACTGGCGATATCATCGGCACATTCCAATACATGAGCCCCGAGCAAGCTTCGGGCCGTCGAGAGCGTATCGATTTTCGCTCCGACATTTATAGTTTTGGAGCCACGCTGTACGAATTGTTTGCAGGCAAGGCACCATTTAGTGGAATGGATCGAGCCTTAATCTTGCAACGTATTCGAACGGATGAGCCCCTCCGCCCCACGGCATACAATCGCAATTTGCCTCGCGACTTAGAGACGATCGTTCGTCGTGCCATGCGTCCAGAGAGATCGCATCGCTATCAGTCTGCCGCCTTGGTTGCAGAGGATCTCATTCGATTCTCAAATGGCCAGCCAATACTTGCGAACTCAGTGAGTTTGGCTGAGCGGGCAAGGAATTGGGCGACCAATCATTCTGGTAGGCTGGCTGTCGCGTTGCTTTTGGCCTTGCTTTGCGCGCTATTGCTCGGCATTTACAACGTTCAAATTGCGATGGAAAAGCTTCGCGCCGACAAAGCCTTTCAATCCGCCGATGCCAACTACCGTCAAGCCCGCCACGTGGTGGATACGTTTGGGCTTCGCTTTGCAGGACAACTAAGTGACATACCTGGAACCGAGGCATTGCGGCGGGAATTGTTGGGGGAAACGCTCGGCTATTACCAAGCGTTTATCGCAGCGGCTATCGAGGACCCGAGACTCGTTAGCGATGTTGCGCAGACAAAGCTAAAAATCGCTCGACTCACAAGACGACTGGGCGATGTAAACGACGCAGATACTGCTTATGGCGTTGCAGTCGATTCGCTTCGCGACGCCAATCGAGTCCAACCCAATGCGGGGCTCGCCTTAACCTTTCACCGAGCCATCCATGAATGGATCCAGCTGCGAAGCGAACAAGGCGATCAATCCTTTAGCAAACCCCTGCTGGCAGAAGCGAAAGGAGTTGCCGATACCATTGCCAATTCGGAGCGTCGTGCCCGAGCCCAAGCACTTTCCCATCACACTCAGGCCATTGTTGCATTCCGTGAAGGGGACTTAGAGCGCGCAATCGAGGAAAGCTCCGAGTCCATTACCATCTTGCAAAAACTCGACGATACACGCGTAACAGCTAAACCCAATCCCCGTTCAATCGATAGTGTGTACGTTGTCGACGATGATGAGGAGATGACGGATGGCCATGATGGCTATCTCGCCGATGCATTGATCAACTTGTCGGTTATGCTCGGGGAAGCTGGGCGCAACGGACCAGCCGAAAGGGCAGCGGCCCAAGGCTTTGCATTGAAGCGAAAAGTTATGGATGCTTCCGAAACGCCGGAAGCTCTCAAGCGATTAGCCTTGGCGTTTAGTAACTCAGCATCTGTCCTTTGGCGAAATGGAAAAACGCGAGAGGCGATCGCGTCCTACAAGCTGGCGGTCGACCACTTTGACCGTGTCGGCAAACTTGTGCCACCACTATTAGCACCGCGCCGCGACCTCTCGATCGCACTGAATAATCTTGGAATGGCTTCGTCATCGCTGGAACGGTTTGCCGAAGCCGAAGAGGCGTTTAGGAGAGCGATTGCGATCGCCGCCGCGACTTCCGATTCGGATATCAACGACGCCGAGGCTTCGCAACGTGCTGCTGGAATATGGAATAATTTGGGGGTATTGATGAAAAACAAAGGGAACAAGCCCGGCGCGGCAGAAGCCTTTCGAAAGGCTAGCGAATACCAACAACGCGTTTGTAAACTGTTGCCCGGACACGCAAAGGAGTCCGCTGTCTTGAGCCAAATTCAAGCGAACTTGTCTTCGCTGTAGTTTCTTTGCCTTCGAGCACATAGAATATCTTGTAAGGTTTTCGAACTCCAGGTTCAAGATAGCAAAATGTACTATTCCAAAACAAAACGCCACTTTTCGTTCGAGCAACTCGACAGCCGTATTGCGATGAATGGCGATATGCATCCTTCGCTACCGATTGCGCAGGACCAACCCGGGCCAGTAGATTTTCTCTTGCATTTTGAGTCGCGTAGTGTCTCCATTGCGACAATCCCTGTACAGAGAACTGTCGCACAAAATTTCGTCGTCGTACCAAACCCCGTCAAACCTATACCTCGCCCATTCGAAACCGGGCTCTTCAAAAGCAACACGGGAATGAAGACTCGGGCCGAGGGTGAATCCGTTCCGCCCCCAATCGCCAATTCTATAGCCCACGCTTCGGAACAATTCGGAACTGAATCGCCTAATTCGAGTGCTGCTTTGGTTCGATCTAGTACTAGCATTGGATCCACCAGCTCAAGCTCAGTGGGTTCAAGCTCAGTTGTATCGAGTAATGTTCCGCCGTCTCCGCATGGATTAGTGATTCCAGTCTCAGCGCGAGAGATTGTTCCCGCTGCTTCAACGGCAACCCGAGGGGCAAGCGCTGCTCCACCCGTGTATTCGTCGACAACGCGAGTTGGATCTGCCGTCGGTGTACTGAACCCTCAGTGCCCGCTCTTGCAATCGCAAATGCACTCGGAAAGATCCTCCATCGCAGCGGCCTCTGAACAATTGTTGCAGCCCAGCCTGATGATGATGGCAAGTAAATCCGAGACGACCAATTCCACGGAAAACGGAATGCTCACTTTTTCTTTGCGACAAAAAACCGAACGATCCATTGCTTTGAATCGCTCCATCGCTTTGAGCTCAGGAACTGAATACCGTGCCAAAAACGCTTATCCAAATACAGAAACGATCGCGTCAAGGAATCGTCTTCCGGCACCGAAAGGCATGATTGAAATCGGCGACGCGTTGCAGGACCATTCGAAGCGACTTCAGCAATCGATGGTATGGATGGCGTGCAACAACCCTTTTGAGATACTCCAACTATTCATTGGCTCAACCAACATGGTTTCCAATGCTTGGCAGACGACTGGACGCAATACTGAGCCAAAGGACAATACTGAACCAAAGGAATCGACGGAGTTGGCATCGAAAGAGGACTCCATTCTCTCTCTTGCAATTGGCGTCGTTTTTGTGATCGCCGCTCGTCAATGCAAGATCCTGCAGACAGCAGAAAAGCTACCGTCCCTTCGATTCACTCGCAGGTCCGAAAATCCCCAGCCGGATACGGCACTCTGACCTACGTTGCTTCGTTCGTTTGTGTATGTTTCTTTTGATGTCTAATAAAGTCGCGAAACTCTTGAGGCCACTCCGACTCTATTTGAATCGGTTCGCCAGTGCGCGGATGATTGAAGCCTAGCGTTTCGGCGTGCAAGGCCAATCGCCGGTAAGGCCAAGCCCAGTGTTGGGCTTGCCGAGGCTTGTAGCGAGGGTCGCCCAAGATCGGGTAGCCGGCCTCGGCCAATTGCACTCGGATTTGATTGCGACGACCGGTCTCCAATCGCACTTCTAGGAAGGCCGCGTCCCGCCAAACGTGTCGGGTTTCGTAGTGCGTGATAGCGAGTTCGCCATTTTCGGCGTTTGGAACCGAGTATCGATTTAGGTCTTCGTCTGTTGCTAAAAAACTGCGCAATTCATGGCACGATGGTCTCGGGATACCCGCGACAATTGCGATGTATTTTCGTTGCGGTTTGCGCATGGCAAATTGGTTTCGCAATGCTTCCGCCATTTCAAGCGACTTGGCGATCACCAAGACCCCGGAAACCCCTCGGTCCAAACGGTGAACGCAGAATGCATGAGTGCCAGCTGCCGACTTTTGGAACTGGCGTTCGACCAGGGACATGAGGGTATGTGGCTCTCGGTGTCGGGTCGGTACGGTCAACAAATTGGCAGGCTTATTGACAATTGCTAGGTCATCATCATCGTAGAGGAAATCAACCGAACGACTAGATTGTTTGTACTTGGAATGAGCGGGCGCGGCAATGGGTTGCGGGACAATCTCCACCCCGATTTGATCCCCAACTTCGACGACCAAGAATGCCTGACGTCTAACGCGTCCGTTGACTGTGACGCATCCCTCTTCGATCAGCGAGGTGATCTGAGCGCGAGGGATCTTGAACAAATTTTGGAGAACGTTGGAAAGTTGGCGAGCAGGTTGAGGTATGTTCGTTGGAACAATTGCGGTTTTTTGGGACATAGAACGCTATTGGAGTCACTCCTCACGGCGCATTCAAGGCTTTTTTGCGATTCTCATCAGGAGTTGGCTAATATTGTCGATCCAAAGTTGCAGACAGTGATGATTTTCGACATAGGATCGAGCCAACTCAACCTTTTCCAGCCAAGCTGCTGGCCTTTGAAATCTATCTTGAATCGCATTCGCGAGTTCGTCGACGTTGGCTTTTGCAACGAGGGTCCCAAGCGGATGGGAACGGAGCAATTCACCTGCGCCTTGATTGGTGTTGGTAGCCAGAACGGGCACCCTGCATGCCATGGCTTCGAGCAATGCGTTAGGCATGCCCTCGTAGAGCGAGGGCAAGCACAACAAATCACACTTTTTGAGAAGCGAAAATGGGCTATATACTTGACCGTGAAAGAAGATGCTGTCCGCAACGTCGAGGCTTGCTGCCAGACTCTGCAACTCCTTCCTGAGGACACCATCGCCAACCAAATGCAAGTCGGCCGCGGGAACCAAATCCATTTTGGCCGCCGCTGTGTATTTCGCGAAGGCCTGTATGAGATAGCGATGGCCTTTTTCGTCACTCAGTCGACCAATGGAGATGATTTGTTTGCGGTTTGGTCGAAGCTCAAGACCAGGCCAAGCTTTTTGACTTTCCGAATCGATCCACGCAATGTCGATCGGACTAAGCATTACTTGAAAATCATTCCGTGGGATGTTGTAGTACTGGGCAGCGTTGTCGGCCGTACCAGCTCCCACAGTCAGCAGCGCCGTTGCATTTGCATAGGCTTTTTTCAGCGTACGTTTTTTCATCGCTAGCCAATGTTTTTCCGAACGCGCCAGGTCGAACTGGGGTGGCGAAACGATCGTGGAAATCCGCGGTGTTTGGGTACGTTCTGTCGCTGGCCCGGTAACCAGTGTCACGTGAAAAAGTCGATCGTAAACTGCGTCGATTTTTTCTCGCTTCAGTAGTTGAGTTAGGTGTTGAACTTGCATGTTATGAATCCGACCTGGCCAATTCCACCGGGGAAATGAATTCTCAGACCAGAATGCGAATCGCTTGATATCCTTAGGTACCTCGTCTAGCAAAACGCCAGATTCATATAGTAGGTACAGAATGGGCTCAAAGCGTTCGCGATCGAGCCCCCTTAGCAAATACAAAAGTTGCTTTTCACTCCCGCCGCCATCCATCGAAGATGAGCACAAAAGAACGCGAATGCGATTGGATGGCATGGACGACCTTACGGGAATAGGCTTGTAGGCGACCGATGGACCGAAACTACATGTGAGTTGACCACGCACTCGTCAGAGCGGGAGGACAGCGATCCGCCCTTAATCATCGCTCGAAAGCCGCCCCGTGTCTACGCGGTCCGGCTTCGATAAGTTCGTTCCGAGAACTGCTTCACCTTGCGGCTAGCTATATTTACGGCTCGTTCCACCATTTTGAGCTTATGGTACACAACAGGCCGATTTCGAAATCTCGAAAGCGAACGACGGTACTTTACAAAAAACATAAACGTCTCTGCAAAGTCCTCGCTCGAATTGGTTGAAGCGTAATCGGTAATGAATTGTTGAAACAAGCAACCGTAAAAGTACTTCAGTTTCCCGTGTTCACTCCGACAGCGGCGCTTGCCCGCCTGATAGTTCGGATCTCGCTTTAGATGGCGACGCCAAGTTTGATACGGGGTTGCAGTACAATTGTGATAGGCCTCGCCGAAAGTTCGCTCAAACCACTCTTGCCGAAAGAAACTTGGATCGATGTAATACCATGCGTGCGCGTACTCATGACGAATCGTGTCGCTCAGAGTCATGCCAGGCTTATAGGGTTGGTGCGGCAAATCGCGAGGCAAGTAAATGACACCCGGACGATAGCCTCGCTTGCCATAATGACCGACCTGTTCGAAGACATAGCCTCGTTCACCAGAGCTTTTCACATTGGATATGCACAGCTCAACTGCATCCAGATAAATGCCGTCAGCTAACAGTCCAAGCTCAGCTAGCTCGTGACGAACAGAGTTATAGGCACGGTCAACATTGGCCATGATGGGACGCGATCTTAGGGTTACTGAATAAGGTTAGGGTCTAGCCATCCGTGTTCCGTCTGAGGCCAGCCTTCGTTTGGGGTCGCGTCCCTGCTACAACAAGTCTGCTTTGAAGTCCGCTCCCCTTCAAATCGATTTTGGCAAAAAGGCAACTCGCAGCCCATTAGGGGGGGGGCGAAGCGGTCGCATTTGAGGAAACGGACTTTAATCGATGCAGTCAGCCTGATTCTTAGTGGCCGAAAAGCTAGAGGCAAAACCTCCACTAGAGGGGTTTTAAGCTAAGTCGCCTTCTAATAGGTAGTTGCGACATGAAAAGAAAATTTCAATCCGGAGAGCCGCAGCTTTGTCCAACCGCGGACGCGACCAAACCAACAAAATCGTTGTTAAAATGTGCGGATTGGATCGGTTATCTGCAATGTGCTTTTTGTGGCGGTATACTTGCTCGCTAGCACAAATCGGTTGACTGCGAGCCGCAGTCGGCGCTTTGGGCACCATCGCATTCGACTTTGTGCTATAAAAAGGCGAGGCGATACGTGGATTTGTACCTAGCTAAATCAATCTGCACCTGCCGGAAAAAGCATGTTTAGAATCTTAGTCGCTTGCTGGATAATTCTGTCGCCGTTGTCTGCGATCGGCTCGGACCCACAATTGCTCAAGAAACAGTCCAGCTGGAGTTGGCCAGAGACCAACCGAGTGGTTCAACAGTTGAATGCTTACCTTCAAAGCAACAGACCTGGGATCGAGTTTGGGCAAATCCAAGTCGGAGGCTCGGAAACCGCGGCCCTCCGGGGGGTAAGTCTCCTCGATTTCGTTTTGACCTCGACTGCCAAAATTGACTCCACCGTTGCTGGCCTAAAGGAACTCATCGATGCGCCATCATCGTCGGGCAACTTCTCCAAGATGGATGCCCAACTCAGCTCGATTTTGGCCAACGGCAGCATCCCAGCTTGGCTACGCGCCGATCTGCAGTTAATTTGCTGTCGCTATATGGTTCATAACGGACTTTTTGATGAAGCGCTACAACGGCTTCTACCACTAGCGCAAGAATCCACCTCGGACCCAGCTACTTGGCTCTTTTGTATGGGTGTGTGCCAGCACCACCTGATGCAGCGATCGGCCTGTTTGGAGACGCTCGAAAAACTATTGGAACGAGAGACCGAGCTGCCGACCCGATACGCTATCACTGCTCGCTTAATGCAAGCGGATATCAAGCCTTTCAAAGAAGATTCCCTAGACGAAATTGCCCGACTGATGAACGATGTTGAACGCCGATTGGCTTTGGGTCGAGCCGGAAAGACCGTTCGTGACAAAGAGCAGGCCATCGTTGACAAGCTCGACAAAATGATTGACAAACTGGAACAACAGCAACAACAACAGCAACAACAAAAGAAGGGTGGTGGAAATGCCAAAGGCCAAAAACCGACTCAAGGGGGAAAACCCATGGACAACACTCAAATTGCAGGTGAGAAAGGGCCCGGCGACGTAGACCAAAAGGACATTGGTAGCGGCAGCGGATGGGGCGATCTACCAGCCGCGAAACGTCAAGAAGCACTGCAAAATATCACCAAGGATTTGCCAAGTCACTTCCGCGAAGTCATAGAAGCTTACTTCAAACGCTTGGCGAGCAGCAACCCATGAAAGCACCCTTCAACACGGCCAAAGTTAAGCGTCGAAAACTCTGGTTTCATTCCATTGATGAACTACTAAGTGAATTAGAACGCATTGAGACGGCAGATCGAATTGGAAAGCTGAGGACCATTGGGAACTGGTCTGCAGGACAAATCCTCTCCCATCTATCGGCTTGGATCGAATACGGCTGGGAGGGATATCCGATTGGTTCGCCACCATTTTTCATCAAATGGATTTTGGTTCGAATGACACGTCGGTATCTTCGCAATGGAATGCCGGCAGGCGTAAGGATCCCTAGAGTCGAGGGTGGCACAAAAGGACAGGAGCTCATGTCAACCAATGAGGCACTTTCGAGACTGCGGAAGGCACTCAGCCGCTTGCAAAGCGGTGAGAAAGCGATGTATGATAGCCCGGCGTTTGGGCCCCTGAGCCATGAGGATCGTATCCAACTCAATCTACGTCACGCCGAACTCCACCTGAGTTTCCTAGAACTCGAATGAACCTGCCACACCGTACGTCAAGACGAAATTCAAAAAGGTGATGAGTTTAAAAAGGTGATGAGTTTATGGTGCTGAAGGAGGACATCGAAGAGCGACGGACTTCGCTAACCTCGGTGATGCCTGCGGGATGGCAACATGCCCAAGAATAATAACGCTAGAATGAGGATCGCGCATTGCTATCGCATTTCCTTCCATTCAATCCCTTAGAGGATTTCATGACCATTTCCCGCGGTATTTCTAGGCGACGGTTTCTCCAAATTGCGGCGAGCAGTTCCGTTGCTTGTAGTCTCGTGGGGGCGCCCCTCCGCGTCAAAGCCCAGAACGACAAACTAAACATCGCCTTCGTTGGAGTTGGCGGCCGAGGCGGAGGCAACTTAAACACTCTGTACGACACCGGCTCAGTCAATGTCTTAGGCATCTGTGACGTAAATAGCAACCACTTGGATAGAACTGCGGAACGTCATACTCGAGCTCGACGTTATACTGATTTTCGAAGACTGATGGATGAGCTGGCCGACGTTGACGCTGTCGTTGTTAGTACGACCGAACATACGCATGCATTTGCAACGCTCCCAGCGTTGCAACAAAAGAAGCACGTCTATTGCGAAAAACCCTTAACGCATAATATTGGCGAATCGCATCGAATCATGCAAGCTGCCAAGGAAGCGAAGGTGGCAACTCAAATGGGGACTCAGATCCATGGGATGCATAATTATCGTCGTGTGGTAGAACTGATTCAGTCCAAAGCGATTGGCAATGTCCATGAGGCACACGTGTGGACTTCGCGTGCATGGGGGCTGCAAAGCCGAGAAGATTCCGATGCGAACAAGGACATCGTTTCCGTTACCGACCGACCACCGGAGCCTATGACGCCGCCTGCCAACTTGGACTGGGACATGTGGATTGGTCCAGCTCCAATGCGACCTTATCACGAAGTTTATTTTCCTGGCCCAAAATGGTACCGATGGTGGGACTTCGGGAGCGGCACAATGTCCGATCTAGGAAGCCACATGAACGACTTGCCCTTTTGGGCGCTCAAGCTGGAATCGCCCAAAACCATTGAGGCCATTGGCGATAAGCCGCATCGCGAGATCGCTCCTGCCTCAATGACGGCTATCTATGAATACGGGGCGAGAGGCGATTTGCCTGCCTGTAAAGTTTCCTGGTACCAAGGAACCCATAAGCCACAAATATGGAAGGACCAGGGCATTCCGCAGTGGGGTTCCGGCATCCTCTTCATGGGTGACAAGGGGATGGTGCTTGCCGATTACGACAAACACTTACTCCTGCCGGAAGAACAGTTCAAGGACTTTGTTCGCCCAGAACAGTTCATTCCCAACTCGCCCGGTCAACACGAGGAATGGTTGCTGGCCATTCAGAATGGTACGCCGACCGGAAGTCCGTTCAGCTACGCGGGGCTACTTACCATTGCTAACCATCTTGGCAATGTCGCGTTTCGAACGAACCAAAAACTGGAGTGGGATGCGACGAAGTTGCGAGCCACAAACTGCCCCCAAGCAGACGAGTTCATTTCGCGAACTCCGCGGGCAGGTTGGTCGCTGGCTTAACTATTTTTTAGCTGCGTTATCTCGTCCAAACAAACCATTTCTAACCTCGCACTACAGGGCATTGAATGCATGAATTCTTACATGGCCGAATTCCTAGGAACCTTGATCTTGATTATTCTAGGAAATGGCGTGGTTGCCAATGTTGTACTTTCGAAAACCAAAGGCCATGGTAGCGGTTGGGTCGTTATTTCGGCAGGCTGGGCGATTGCGGTCTTCGTTGGGGCTCTTTGCAGTGCCAAAGCGAGCGGCGCGCACCTCAATCCCGCCGTAACTATAGGGCTAGTGGCCGCGGGAAAATTTGAGTTGAGCAAGGCTATTGGTTACATCGTAGCGCAGATGCTGGGTGCAATGGCCGGTGGCACGCTGGTCTACGGCTTCTATCGAGCACATTTCATGGCTACGGACAACGCCGATGACAAGCTGGCTTGCTTCTGCACTGCGCCCAACATCCCTGGCGCGATGCAATCGCTATTCTGCGAAGCGGTCGGGACTTTTGTTCTCGTGTTTGCGATATTGCTGAGTGAGACCCCAGTCTTTGAAAACCCATTGGGATCCGACAATGCCAAACCGCCTACACTAGGGCTTGGCTCTTTGGGATTGGTACCAGTGGCGTTGATAGTCTTTGGGATCGGGCTGTCTTTAGGTGGGACGACCGGGTACGCCATCAATCCGGCACGCGATCTTGGCCCTCGAATAGTGCATCACTTGCTCCCAATCGCAGGCAAGCGAGACAGCGATTGGGAGTATGCTTGGGTTCCCGTCGTCGGTCCGATCCTTGGTGCCTTAGTCGCGGCAATCGTCTTCCTGTTGGCAACCTAGTAAGCTACTTACGATGCGAATCCCTCGATGCTTGTTTGACAGCGATTCACTTATCGCAACCATTCTGCTCGGCAGCTTGATTAGCGGTTTTAATCTCTACAGCCAGGATTCATCTGCCGGCACGGCTGCAAATCAACTGGCTGACAGTGTTTTAAAGAACAACGGAGTAAGCCAGACGTATTCGATCGATTTCGCACGTTACCAAAAAAGTCTGATCGAACTACCCATCGGCGTTTTTGATTCTGGTGTCGGAGGTCTGACTGTTCTTGAGACACTTTTGACCTATGACCAACATAATAATTCCAATGGACAGCCTGGGGCTGATGGTGTACCTGATTTTCAGAATGAACGCTTTGTCTACCTTGGCGATCAAGCCAACATGCCCTATGGCAACTACTCCGCTGCCGACAAGGAAGACTACCTTCGCGAGTTGATCATGAAGGACGCAATTTTTTTGTTAGGCAATCGGTATTGGTCTGCTCCGAATGCCAAAACTCCTTCCTTCGATAAGCCTGCGGTGAAAGCCATTGTCATCGCATGCAACACTGCAACTGCCTATGGTCTAGAGGACATTCGAGCGGCCGTCGATAGTTGGAAGCTGCCGATAATGGTAGTCGGTGTTGTCGAGGCCGGTGCCGATTCATTTGTGCAAGAGTTGCTCGGCGAAATGGATCGACCAGAGACTTGGCGACTGAACTCGGTGGAAAACTATGTGCGTTACGACGTTAGCACGTTGGTGGAGGGATATCGAAGATCAGGTGCAGTCCAACCACTAGAAAAGGTGATACTTGGTTGCACACATTTTCCGTACGAGGCAGTTCGCATTTCGCAAAGCTTGACGCGTTTGCGAGACTATCGAGACCAAAGAGGACAGCAGCCCTATCGAGCTCTGATTGCCGAGCGAGTCACCTTGATCGATCCAGGACAACTGACGGCGAAACAGCTCTATCGACAGTTGTTTATCAAACAACAATTGGTTCGTGGAGAAACGAAACATCTACCCTTGGCGGAGCGGATCTATCTTTCGGTGCCGGCCGCGACGGTGGATCCGCTGTCGTTAACGCCAGATGGCAGCTTGACCAGCGAGTACAAATATGGACGTGTGTCAGGCAAAAATGAGAATGAAGACACCCTCATCGTTCCACTGACAACGGAATTGCTACCCGCAAGCCTTATCGATCTATTGAAGAACCATTGCCCGAATATTTGGAATGCCGTGCCAAGACGGTAGCTTTGGACCACAAAGTGGAACTCAGGCTGTCCACAAATACCGTTTACGATTTGCAAACTGACCAGTCTTGACGCACTCGCGAGGTTCGGGGAGATCTATTATGAAGCAATTATTAATGGTGCTTGTACTTTTTCTAGTTGACGCGCAACGCCAAAGTGTGTGTGCGCAAATAGGTGAACTTACGGATATAGACGGCGCAAAGGAAAGATTGGATAAGTACTTGGTTGATGCGGATGATGGAATGGGACCCCGGGGATGTCTCGTCTTTCGAATCAGACTAGTGACTACATCCGCTGACTCAACCGGTGATATCACTCAACAATCGGAGACGATTGGACTACAGTTTTATGATTCGGCGAAAAAGGTCGACTATTCGAGTAATCATGTATCAACCGAGGGTTCAGCGTTGCCTCGAAGGTCTGAGCTGTTTCGAATTAATGGGAAAGAGAAAGGAAAGATATATGGAGTGGGCCGCGAGAACGCGAATGGCCCGGTGATTGAGATTGAACCTGACAAGGACGGATCGCGAGCAGGCTGGAATAACGCCAGCGTTTTAGGCGGAGTGGTACATACAGAATTGGACGCTTTTTCGTTGCCCATTTTGAACTCGATGGCGCTTGAGGGGCGGCTTTCGAGTATTAATGGCGCGATTAGAGTGTGGGTGACTGTTTTTCATTTGGCTTCCGAGGGAGTTGTGGCGAAAAAACTTGGCTCGCGATGGGTAAATAAAGACAAGGATTTGGCAAATGAACTAGTGTTTGATGAAGCCCAAGGTGGGATGCCTGTTGCAACAAGAGAGTATTCTATTGACGCGAATGGAAAGCAGACTAAGGAATATCTTTCCGAAACCAAGACGGTCTGGCGAAAGTTAAAGGGTGATGATGAGCGTTGGGTTCCAGAGCGTTTGGAATCCATCTACAACGATAAATCAGAGCACAGGAACTACACAGTAGACCTTGACTGGATAGAGATTGAAAAATTAGACGAATGGGTTTCCGAAGTCAATTGGAAGACGCTCTTCGAAGAGAAAGGAACTAATTGGTACAGAAACATATCCCGATTGATTCTGGAAAAGCGTATAAGCGATAAGAGAAAAGCAGCTGTAAAGTAGTTGCCGTCGGCTGTCGATAACCATGACTCGCCAAGCTAACCGGCTGAGGACAGCCTACGTGGCGCAAGCTTCCTTGTAGAGTGATACTTCCTCGCCAACCGTCCAATCTTTGAAGTTGTCGGGGTTGCGATGGATATGGTGATAGACGGTGTCCCGTTCGATTGGCTCTCTACCTGCTTCGACGATCAAGTGCTTCATCTGATCGATAGTTAGCATCTCAGGTGTCGTTGCACCGGCGTCGTGATAGATCAATTCATGCCGTACAGTTCCATCAATGTCGTCTGCCCCGTAAGCCAAGGCGATCTGTGCAGTCCCAATCCCTAACATAATCCAATAGGCTTTGATATGAGGCACATTGTCCAGCATCAATCTGCAAATCGCTATCGTTCTCAAATCCATCAGGGCGGATGGCTTTTTCAAGTGCGATAGTTTTGTGTTCTCCGGATGGAATGCAAGCGGAATAAACGTTTGAAATCCGCCGGTTTTATCCTGCAAATCCCTCAAGCGTAGTAGGTGATCGATGCGATGGTACGCTTGTTCGACGTGCCCATACAACATCGTGCAGTTCGTCTTGAGGCCGATTTCGTGCGCCGCTTGGTGAATCTCAAGCCACTTATGTGAATTGGCTTTGTGTTCGCAAAGTTGATCGCGAACTTCAGGGTGGAAGATCTCTGCGCCGCCACCGGGCATGCTACCGAGTCCGGCCTGTTTCAAGTCCTGCAGGATCTCCTTGGAGGACATTTTGGTCAGGAATTCAAACCAGTTGATTTCAACCGCAGTCCATCCCTTGAGATGCAGCCGA
The DNA here is from genome assembly GCA_043757445.1 of Pirellula sp. Classification (GTDB taxonomy): domain Bacteria; phylum Planctomycetota; class Planctomycetia; order Pirellulales; family Pirellulaceae; genus JBKCUI01. The sequence goes on from JAYVPJ010000011.1 coordinate 24,516, forward strand.
GGGAACGCGGTATGCAGTTTTTCGATCATCCCGCGATACCAATCGTAGCCGAGTTTGTGGTGCAAGCCACCTACGATGTGCATCTCGGTACAACCGTTGTCAACGGCTTCCTGGCCACGCTGAAGAATTTGTTCGTCGCTCATCGCATAGCCCTTGGGGTCGCGAAGGTCCGAACGGAACGCACAAAAGCGGCAGCGGTAAACGCACACGTTGGTCGGGTTCAAGTGCGTATTGATGTTGTAGTAGCCAACGTTCCCATTAATCTTCTCACGGACGTAATTCGAGAGTTGGCCGACCTCGTGCAACGGTACTTCAGGCGAGTAAAGAAAAACTCCGTCGTCCAAATTGAGGCGACCACCCTGTTCCACTTTGTCTCGTATGGTACGCAAACGATCTATTACCTTGAGGCTACTCATGATTGAAATGGCTGTTTGGATCAAAAAAGGTTGAAGTCGAATATTCTAACGCCAGAAAGCGTCGATCGTTCCCACTGCAAGAAACAATAGGCTGATGATCGAGTTGAGTTGAAAAAAAGCCAGTTGCATTCTGGTTAGGTTTTTGTCGGATATCAGGCTATGTTCGTAAACAAGCAACAATCCAACCACCACTAAAGCTGACCGGAAAAGCCAGCCTAGCGATAACGCCGGCAAGGCAAAACTCAGCAGCAAGGCGACGCACCACATTGCCGCATGGCAGGCTGCCGCCACATGCAACGCATTTCGCACACCGAGCCATGCTGGGATACTAAACAGCCCAGCACCACGATCGTATTCGGCGTCTTGGCAAGCATAAATGATGTCGAATCCCGATACCCAGAGGAAAACAGCCACACCCAACGTAAGAGCCGGCAGGATATCCCATGGATTCGATTGGACGCTTTCGCCACGAAGTGCAATCCAAGCGCAGATCGGAGCCAGCATCAATGCAGCGCCAAGCCAGAAATGAACCAGGTTGGTAAAGCGTTTGGCGAAACTATATCCCGTCAAAAAAACGAGTACAGGAATACACAGAACCAGCGGTAGCACATTCGGAAGGAACAAACCGCAAGAAGCGACAAAGGAAACGGCGCAGCAAGCACTGAACCAACCAACTCCGGTTCGAGTCAAGATCTTCGCAGGAAGATGACGCGACGAAGTTCGCGGATTCTCACCATCCCATCGATGATCGAGCAAACGATTCATGGCCATCGCAAAACTCCGGGCGGTAACCATGCAGAGCAAAATTCCTAGTATCGATTGCCATCGAAAAGCTAGGTAACTCGGTATTCCTCCCGCGATTGGATCGCCCTTGGGAAGCGGGACTACGTATGCCCATGCGGTTGCGAGCATAGCAAATGGCAATGCAAAGATCGTGTGGCTAAACCGGATCAACTGCATGTAAGGCGTGGTGATCATGAGCCAATTGCTTTTGCCGACGCGAACCCAAGACACGTTGCTCATTCGATTTCTCCTGCCGCGGACCCCTCACTCCAACGTTGCATGAGCGTGTTTGGAACCCGCAAGTGATCTAGGATCCTTGCGACAACAAAATCAATGAGATCAACTACCGACTTGACGTTGTGATACCAGCCAGGCATGGCCGGCAAAACGATGGCACCTGCCTGCGCGGCGCGATGCATGTTCTCCAATTGGAAAACCGACATCGGGGTTTCGCGTGGTACCAGAATCAGCTTTCGCTGCTCCTTGAGGTGAACGTCTGCAGCGCGTTGAATAAGATTGTTTCCCGATGCATGGACAACTCCAGAAATGGTGGCTCCCGAGCACGGGCAAATGACCATTCCTCGCGTCAGAAACGAACCGCTCGCAATCGGCGTCATGTAGTCTTGATAGTCATGGATCGTAATGTACTCAAGGTCCTTGGCCACTTGCTGTCCAGTCCTCGGTCGCCATTGATTCTGCGACGCCGCATCCGGCCAGTTGTAACTCAGCAACAAATCGACGCGATCCCGCCTCGGACCAATATCCAGATTAAGCTCTTGCTGTATCACAGTTGCAGCTGATGGACTCATAACCAGGTGAACATGTACTTCGGCTTCGCATAGGCATTGGAGCAAACGAACCGCGTAAACGGCGCCACTAGCACCGGTAATGGCAAGAACAAGAGGGTGCTCCGAAGTGGAATAAGACGTCATTTCGTCCCCAAATACAAGGTTACAACTCCAAAGGTCATCGGGACCATCTTGATGTCGGTTAGCTTGGCTTCTCGCATGATGCTCGCCAGGGCTTCGCCGCTGGGAAATTCTTGGACGCTTTGGGGAAGATACTCGTAAGCGGACTGTTTGTTCTTGGACATGCTTTGGCCAACTCGAGGCAGAATGTATTTGAAGTAAGCATTGTAGAGATGGCTTAACCCAAACAGTGTTGGTTTTGAGAATTCCAGGACGGCAATTTGGCCACCCGATTTGCACACTCTTCTCATCTCGGACAATCCCTTGTCGGTAACGGCGACATTTCTGAGACCAAAGGCAACCGTCACCGCCTGAAAATGATTCTCCGGAAAGGGCAGGGCTTGTGTATCCGCTTCGATAAATTCGACTTGATCATATCCCGGCAATTTTCGAATGTGTTTTTTTCTTGCGATATCAAGCATTTCACCACAAAAGTCGCTGCCCACAACCTTGGTTTCTTTTCCAAGTAATCGGGCCATCGATAGGGCCAAATCCCCTGTTCCGGTGCAAACGTCGAGAACGGGTGCCCCGGCTTTCAGTTCGAGAATTCGTAAGGTTTTCGCTCGCCAGTGCGTGTCGATATTCAACGACAGAACGTGATTCATCAAGTCGTATTTGGAAGCGATTTCCGCAAACATCTGGCGGACTCGGTCCCCGGACTTATCTAACATTTTGATCCTAGTGACTTTTTCAGTGGATTCGGCGATGCTCATGGTCAATTTGCTTAGGAAGGTTAAGCCAAGTGGGATGACTGCATTTTCCCAGGAACGTTAACCAGTACTAGACCAATCGCGGGTTCGCGAAGCATTTGACGCTGCACTTAGAGCCTTACCCAGGGGCCATGCTACGAATCCGCCTTACGACTGCATCGCGCGCCTCGACTGAGCCCAAGCAATTGGACCAAAGACGAGAAGCGGAGCCCAGGCAGCCAAAGCGGGCGTGAGAAACGTCTCTGTCGCTCCTAACGCGCGCAATCCAATGCTAATTCCAAAAAAAGCAGCAAAGCTGACTATGCAGGAGATGATCATGCTCACCAAATTGCGATTGCGGTTGGAAAGGATCATTGGAATCCCGATCAGCAACTGCGTGAAGTCTAATAGTGGCTGGATAAAACGCGAATGCACCGTCACTTTCAAATCTGCACCGTAATAGTGCGACTGGTTGCGCACTCGCCATACCAAATCGCTGGTCGCTGCAAATTGCTTGGCCGCCCCCCCGCGGAGCACATCAAATTCAAGTTTGCTAGGAACGAAGCACTCATCTGGTTTCAGCCAGGTGTTGTCGGTCGGTAAAAGGAGGAAGACTCCTTGTTCAGTGCGGACAGAATTCTTTCCCGAGAGTGACTCGGCTCCTTTTGCGTTCGACACCAAATAGCCGGGTGGGTGCAAATCGTCAGCCGCTAGAAACTTAGCTGACCAGCCTGTAATCTGCTGCGTCACTTGTGCTGCTGGACTCAAGAACCGGAATATGGGCTGATTGATCATCGCATTGGCAGGCTGAAGGTTTCGCCCGGCGATGAGGACCCCCATTTCGACATCTTCGGTCGGACGAATGGGTCTGATACTCTCCCCAAGCAACTCTTGAGGTGTTTTGCTGAGCATGGCAGAGTACCGGGGAATCAATAGCTCACGCGATACCGCCGCAAAAGAAATCAAAATCGCTGACAAAATCATTATGGGACGAATGATCCGTCCCTTGCTAATTCCTGCCGCCAACAATGCTGTCATTTCATGTGTTCGGTACAACCAAGCCACCACAAACATGGTGGCAAGCAGTGTCAACAATCCACACATTCGGTCGTAGATGCTCAACATGTACGGAGTAAAGTATTCAGCCAAACCGAGGGCGAAGCTACCTCGGACTTTGCCGTATGCGATCAATTCGTCCAGATTGGTAAAAATCTGAACTACGATTAGAAGGCCCGACAGAGTTAGGAAGCAAATCAAAAACACTCGCGAGTAGAGGAAGAGTAGATAACGATCGATCGTAGTCATGTTGAGCTCGTTGGCCGATCGTCGCTATGGTTGATTTACTGCAATCGTTTAATCCCGTTTAACCCTGCGCCGCAGGCGACGGCTTGTGACCCAACCACGTGTTACCAGATTCGACAAGCCCCTGCAACTCGGATCGTCTCCATCGCATTTGCAACCATAAGGCGAGCGGCAGGCTGAAATCTACCAGTAGCATGGCCCCCTGGGCCGTGCGAAACTCGGGCCAGGGGCTCAAGCTACGGTAAACCAACTCCTGCCGCTGGCCTAAGAGGTATCGGTTGCAATGCTATCATTCATTTTTTGACATGGATCCTCTCTATGTTCGATCGATTCTTTACCGATATTCCCCTTGTCCGCAAATGCGATGAGTTGCACAATCTGCGGTAGTGGTTAAATGGTTTCGCGGGAAAGGAATCCCATGCATCGTCGTGATTGGCTCAGTAGTTTTTCGATTGTTAGCTTCGCCGCATTGGTGGGGTGCCGAGGTTATCAATACGGGCATGTGATCAAGCCTGAAGCCGCGAATATGGTTGGTAGCCACGAGGCTGGTGCAGAAGTCTTCGATCCATTAGTTGAAGAAGCCGTCGCAAAGCTCCTTGCCCGCCAGCAAATTGCAACCGACGATTGCCCGCTAGGACCCAACGGCCTGCCAATGAAGAAGTCGGTCTGCTTTGTTGGAATTGAAAACAAAAGTGCGGAAGACATCGGCGACTTCAAGGACAAGCTATACAACCAAATCGATTCGCAGATTCTCGAGTCCAATTCCTTCCAATCGATCAGTAAGCGCATGGTGGACGCAGCGCTCCACGAAACGCGAATGCGACCGGATGCATTGATGTTGCCGGACAATATGCGGTTGTTCACTGCGGTACTGCAACGTGGCGGAGCGCCCATCGACTATTTGCTCTACGCTACGCTGACGAGCGGAACCACGAAACGCAACAGTTCGACCCAACGCGATTACGAATTAACGCTTGAACTAACCAATGTTCACACCGGTCAATACGACAAACTGTCGTCCGAAGTTCGCAAGGGTTATCACAAGTCGGCTGCAGGCAAGTTCTGGAATTACAATCCACTCAAGCGATGACTCGATGCGCTAGGTACCGCTCCAAGGCGACGCATCCCATCGCCATCCCAAGTTTAGGCTACCTGGCTGCTTGTCTACTGGTCTTGATTGCTTCAGGCTGTTCTACCCATTCCAAACGTGTCTCGCAGCCAAGGAATCTTTTTTATGATGGGCACATGCAAGCGTGTCGTGAGGGCCTCGAAAAACTCGCCAAGTCAAATCGTCATGATCGCGATGTGGTAAATCTCGATCTAGCAGTTGTCGACTTGCTAAGCGGCCAAGCCAAGCAAGCTGAAACGAAACTGCGAGAGGTCCGAGACCGATTTGACTATCTCGAACAGGACTCGCTCGCTGAGAAAACAATCTCCATGTGGACGGATGATCAAGTGCGATCGTATGCCGGAGAAGACTATGAAAAGATTCTCATTCGTATCTTTCTGTCTCTGTCAAGTTTGATGCAAGATGGCATCGATGCAGAAAGTTACACCCTGCAAATCCAAGACAAACATGAAGAGTTGGGTCGAATGTTTGCGCAGCGCAGTGGGAAAGATGCGAGTGAGTACCGTTCTCTGCCGCTGGGGTTCTACATGCGAGGAATGCTGCGAGAAGCGACCCATCGAGATTATGACGATGCTATGCGCAACTACGAACTTGCGTCGAGTCTGCTGCCAAACTGCGAACCATTGCGATGGGATCTCGCCCGCGCCCGGGATGGTGTGCATTCTCAACCGGGTCAGGGTGTTATCTATGTATTCGCGATGGTCGGTCGCGGGCCTTACAAAGTGGAGGTAGCCGAACAACCAACGAGCGACGCCCTGTTGATCGCAGACCGAATCGTATCCGCCGTTGGTCCATACAAGCTTCCTCCAACGATCGCTCCGATTAAGATCCCGGACATCGTTATCCCATCTTCCGATGTTGACTCTGTTAGCATCCGCATCGATGGCAATTCAATTGGACCGACAGCCTCATTGGCAAACATCGAACAACTTGCGGTGTCAACCTATCGAGCGAATCGCAATTCTGTTATCGCCAGGGCAGTGGCTCGGCGTGTCATCAAGAAAGCGACGGTTGCAGCAGCCAAGAGTAGCATGGGTAAGAACGGTGGCTTGGCTGGAATCGGCATGGACATCGCTGGAATCGCATGGGAAGCGAGTGAAGCCGCCGACACTAGATGCTGGGGGCTATTGCCTCGCGATATTCAAGTACTGAGGGTCGAAGCGCCGGCCGGTGATCACCAATTGCAGTTGAGTCCACTATTGGGCACTCGACCTGTTGGGCCTTCGCAAACGACACCTCTTCGCGTGATTGACGGCCAGAATACGTATCTCGTTTGTTGGTTCCCAGATGCTCGGAGCGCTAGCCAAGTCATGTGCAGCAACCGACCCGATGGAATACCGTAGTTGCAAATCCGGCCCTCATGCTAGCGCATTGAGGCTCAAAATTTACAAAGTGAGTCCCGCTGGCGTAAAGCCAACGGAAACGATTGCATTCGAAGGTGATGCATACTGGCGATCAGCGAGATGTGTCGAAAAGCCACCATTGCGTACGAAGGTCATTGATTCCCTGGGAACCAATCGGAAATTTGACGCGTCAAAGAATACAACCTATACTTCAAAATGCAGCGATTTCGGTGCTTAAATGTTTCAATTACCATTACTCTCGACGGTAATTCAACCGATGGAAAAGCGAATTCTAAGAAGTTTCGAGCGTTTGGAGCGACGGGAAATGTGCGCAGCGGATTGGCAAAATGCTACGAACCGTCTGGATGTGAACATGTCGGGGATGGTCGAGCCGTTGGACGCGCTCATCGTGATCAATTACATCAATGAACACGGAACAGGGACGTTGGAGTCCAAGCCGATCAACTACTCGGGGCCGCTCATGGATGTCAACGGCGATGGGAGCGTGAGTCCGCTCGATGCTTTAATCGTCATCAATTCGCTGAACCGAGTCGACGTAGGTTCTGCGGCACCGGCTGTTCGATTGCCCAATCAGAACGGCGAGATGGTCGACCTGTCTTCCTTCATTGGCAAACGAGCTGTAGTCCTTTATTTCTACCCCAAGGACAATACTCCCGGTTGTACCTTGGAAGCGAACGACTTCAGCGTTCGCAAGAATCAAATCGCGGAGCTAGGCGCTGAACTTTTTGGGGTGAGCGTTGACAACGTTCAGTCCCATAACGATTTTTCTAATCAACACAAACTGAATTTTGACATCCTGGCGGATTCGGACAAAAAAGTCACTACGGCTTATGGTGCTCTGACCGAATTCAACAACACTCCGATTGCTAAACGCACGACGTTTATTATTGGTATCGACGGACAGGTCAAACGGGTTTTTCGCGATGTCGACGTGTTGATTCATGGCGAAGAAGTGGTCGCCGCCCTGCAAGCGGGTATCTAAGGATCGTTCGATCCATTAGTGTCGCCTTTCGCTCCGCGAAAGTTGCGTGGAGATCGCTACTTTTGCGGAGCAAAAGGCGACATTTGGACATTTATTGATCGAACGATCCTAAACCGCAACACTAGCTGCATGCTGCGCTGGGCCATCAGAGCTTAGTACCGTTGACCTCAATTGTTGCCGCACCAGGGACGCTATACTCTAGGCCTATTTGTACTAACCTCACTCTGGTTCAAGGTTTCCATCATGTCGTTCATTTTGGCTCTCGATCAAGGCACTACAAGCTCGCGCGCGATCCTGTTCAGTCGCGAAGGAGCAATCGAACGCGTAGTGCAAAGAGAATTTCGGCAAATTTATCCGCAGAACGGTTGGGTCGAACATGACCCGGAGGAGATTTGGAATTCACAGCTCTCCGTTGCGCGTGAAGCCCTCTCGAGCAGCGGATCTTTAGCGACAGACATTGAGGCCATAGGGATCACCAACCAACGCGAAACCACTGTCGTTTGGGAACGATCGTCTGGCAATCCCATCCACAACGCCATCGTTTGGCAAGACCGCCGAACGGCAGGCATATGCGATCGATTACGTCAACAAGGTTACGCGGGTCTTATTCAGGAAAGAACTGGATTGGTCATTGATGCGTATTTTTCTGCTACCAAAATCCAATGGATTTTAGAGAACGTGCCTGGTGCACGAGCCAAAGCGGAACGCGGCGAACTAGCTTGCGGCACGATCGACACTTGGTTGATGTGGAAGCTTTCAAGCGGCCAACTCCACCTTACAGATCCATCGAATGCCTCGCGGACAATGCTTTTCAATTTAACGACTGGCAAATGGGACGACGAACTGCTCGCATTGTTTCATGTTCCGCATTCCATACTGCCAAACATTCGCTCGAGTAGCGAAGTCTATGGAGAAACAGCGACAGGCGTATTCGATCAAGCGATTCCGATTGCAGGTGTTGCAGGAGATCAGCAGGCTGCCTTGTTCGGCCAAAACTGCTCACTGCATGGAATGGCAAAGAACACCTACGGTACGGGTTGTTTCATGCTCATGAATGTTGGCGAGACCCCTCAGATATCCAAAAATCAACTGTTGACGACATTGGCCTGGAAACTTGGGACTCACTCACATGCTCAATTCGCTTTGGAAGGTAGCGTCTTCGTTGCGGGTGCTGTAGTTCAATGGCTTCGCGATGGATTAGGCATCATTCAATCCTCAAGCGAAGTGGAGCCTTTAGCAGCCAGCGTGCCTGACAGTGGCGGAATATTTTTGGTTCCTGCCTTCGCTGGCCTCGGTGCTCCGCATTGGGATGCATATGCTCGCGGCACGATTCTCGGCATCACACGCGGGACAACCAAGGGGCACTTCGCGCGAGCAGCGCTCGAAGGCATCGCGTTCCAAGTTGCTGACGTTCTAGACGCTATGCAAGAGGATTCAGGGATGGGAATCAATCAGTTGCGTGTCGACGGCGGCGCGTCTGCGAACAACCTGTTGATGCAGTTTCAAGCGGACATCCTCCAGGCTCCCGTTGTTCGACCGAAAATCATTGAAACAACAGCTTTGGGAGCCGCGTTCCTAGCGGGTCTAGCCGTCGGGTTTTGGAAAGACCAATCTGAAATCGAGTCGATATGGCAATCCGATCGCGTCTTCGAACCAGAGATGAAAATGACTGAAGTAGCTCACCGACGTCAACGTTGGAAACAAGCCTTGGAGCGATCCAAGGAATGGGAACAATAGCGGCATGTCGCAACCGCACCATCGCGACAATCATCTTGCAGCCACCTTGAATCGCTCGAAGCCATGGGATATCGCAATCATCGGTGGCGGTGCCTCTGGCGTCGGGGCTGCTTTGGATGCGGCGGTTCGCGGACTATCCGTAGTTCTGCTCGAGGCTACCGACTTTGGCAAGGGAACTTCGAGCCGTTCGACCAAGCTCATTCATGGCGGCGTTCGCTATCTGAGGCAAGGGAACATCTCCTTGGTTCGAGATTCACTTCGCGAACGAGGTCGACTGCTTAGAAATGCACCCCATCTTGTTCATCCACTTGAGTTCGTTCTCCCATGCCGCAGTCTTATGGAAACAGCATTCTACGGAATTGGAATGAAGCTCTATGATTGGCTCGGGCATGGCCCCGAGTTCCATCGCTCTAGACCCCTTTCGAAGCGACAGGTCCTCGCGAAACAGCCCGCACTCTCACCCACCCATTTGCGTGCGGGGATATCGTACTTCGATGGCCAGTTTGATGACTCGCGACTGCTGATCAACTTGGTTCAAACTGCGGCTGAACAAGGTGCGACATTGGTCAATGGCGCTCGAGTCATCGAGCTGACGCAGAGCCATGGAACACAGCTCGATGGGTTAACGTTTCGCGATGAAGAGTCAGGTTGCTTGCATCGACTGCAAGCCAAGTGCATCATCAATGCAACAGGGCCCTTTTGCGATACGATTCGGAAGCTAGACACACCTAACTCGCAAACGCTGGTGGCGGCGAGCCAAGGAATTCACTTGGTCCTGCCCAAAATTTTCTTCCCAGGCGACACAGCCTTAATCGTGCCGAAGACTCGAGACGGTAGGGTCATCTTCATCATCCCGTGGCACGATCACGTTTTGCTTGGAACTACCGACACCCCAATTCCAAATGCAATCGAAGAACCTAAAGCATTCGACGACGAAATCGAATTCTTGTTGGAGACCGCAGCAGAATACGTCCAGGTCAAGCCGCATCGCCAAGAATGCTTAAGTGTGTTTGCGGGCATTCGCCCACTGGTAACGGGCAAACAAGGCAAATCGACTGCTTCGCTTTCTCGCGACCACACGCTTGAAATTTCGCCTTCGGGACTATTAACTATAGCAGGTGGGAAATGGACGACCTACCGTCAGATGGCAGAAGACTGCATCGATCGAGCTATCCAATCAGCGGGATTCACGCACCGCCCCAGTACGACGCATGAATTGCGATTGCACGGTTGTCCACCGTCTGGTTTCGCGTTCAGTGGAGCTCCATGTTCAGTCTATGGAACGGATGCTTCATTGATCGAGCAGCTAATTCAGGGACGTCATGAACTTGGAGAGCAGCTCCATCCCGATTTGCCAATCCGAGTTGTAGAAGTGATATGGGCCGTTCGAAACGAGTGGGCGAGAACCGTTGAAGACGTTTTGGCTCGTCGAACCCGCGCCCTTTTCCTCAATGCCCAAGCCGCGATTGCGATGGCACCTAAGGTAGCTCAATGGATGGCCGTCGAACTCAATCGCGATGCAGGCTGGCAGGCATCTCAAATATTTGCCTTTGAACAAATTGCAAAGAACTATGTGCCATAGTAAGCACGCGTGAAGAAGTATTTTGGCATAACATGTAGCCGACGTCGCTCCGCGACTCGGCAATTCAGTGTCGCGGAGCGACACTGCCACAACGATC
>JAYVPJ010000012.1:0-35552 GCA_043757445.1 Pirellula sp.
GAGCGATTGCAAGAGACACTCGACCGAGTCGGGCCCCATGCGCAGGGAAACCTGCTGCTTCGCAATATCTATCGCACGCTGGCCGATACTCGCAAGTCGTTGGGCCAAGATCGAAATCGTTCGTCAGAGGATGAGATACCAGAACTAATAATTCAAATGGCCGGTGAGGCCATACCACCAAGTAAGTTCCTCACCGACCTGTCCTTTCCTTCGCCGCACGGTCTGCGCGCTGAAAGAGAGACTTCTAGTTTATCGCAGACCGAGGATGAAGAGCATACTATGAAACGTCAACGTGAAAAACTTTCTCGGTCGAACCGAGACTCGGCCACCCGTGCCAAGCGATCGCTTATTGTGGAATCGCTGGAAGAACGAGCCCTCATGGCTGTCGATATATCCATTGGCAACGCCACCATGAATGAGATTGGCAGTGCGAGTGCTTTTGTGGCTCCAGGCAGCGGCGGGCTCAGCATACCCCAAGCTTTGGTCCTTGGTCCGGATAACAATGTCTACGTGGCCAGTCGAGGCAACAGTGAGGTATTGAGGTACAACAGTACCACTGGCCAATTTCTTAACATCTTCGTTGGCGCGGGTTCTGGTGGACTATCAACTCCGTACGGGCTAGCGTTTGGACCTGATGGCAACATGTATGTTTCCAGCAGTTCAACGAATCAAGTTCTGCGCTACAATGGAACGACGGGAGCATTCATCAATGTATTCGTTCCGGCTGGTAGCGGACTCAACAGTCCACAGGGTGTAACCTTTGGAACCGACGGCAATCTCTACATAAATAACAGCTCCGATGACACAATAACCCGATATAAGGGGCCATTATCAGCTAATCCCGGCAGTCCTTTCCCAGCAAATGGGCAGTCAGGTGCAATTTTCGTGACGCCAGCAAGTTTTGGTTTAAGTAACTCGGCGTACTCCGCCTTTGGTCCAGACGGAAATCTTTACGTTATCGCTGGTGCGGAGCAGGACGTCCTACGTTACAGTGGATTATCCGGGGCGTTCATTGATCGGTTCGCTTCAGGTAATGTAGGCGGCCTTGGACGTAGCTTGGTCTTTGATCAACAAGGAACGCTCTACGTTGGCGACACCCGGGGCAATGTGTCTCGCTATGACACCAATGGGAATTCAATCGGTAGTCTCCTCGTAGATGCCGTGTCGGGTAAAAGTCTGTCAAAACCATCAGGCATGGTTTTTGATTCGCAGGGGGCACTTTTAATAAGTGTTCGAGATAACAACTCCATCGTGCGCTACGACAGCGGAGTGGTTCTAAGCCTTTCGGCAGCCAGTTCGACACCTGTGAGTGTCGATTATGCTACGGCAGACGGTAGCGCCACTGCGAGCGCGAAATACTTTTCGCAGACAGGCACCGTCACCTTTAACCCAGGTCAAACGTCGAGGCGTATCTTGCTAGCCGCAAAGGACAACCTAGTCGCAGAGCCTAGCAAAGATTTTTCGGTAAACCTGAGCAACGCGACAGGTAGTGCTAACATTTTGTCCGGCACGGGTACCGTAAGTATCAATGATGATGACAGTAGGCGGCAAATTTCCGTTGTGGATACCTCGGCTACAGAAGGTGACCACGCAGCTCACTATCGAGGGACTTTCGTTGCAGGCCCTACAGGGATTGGCATAGTCTATTTTACGTTTGGGACAGATGGCAAGTTATACGTTGTTAATGGCAACGCAATTGATCGGTATGACGCAACGAGTGGTACATTTATCGATCATTTTGTATCCCCTGAACGCATCGTTGGTTTACGCAATGTTGTCTTGCAAAGCGGCTTCCTTTACGCCGTAAGTCAGGGAACAAACGAAGTTTTACGATATAATGCGACAACGGGCGCGTTCGTTGATGTATTTGTTAAGGCGGGGAGTGGTGGCATCAATGGGCCCCAGGACATTGCGTTTGGTCCTGACGCTAACAATGATGGCGTTCCAGAACTTTATGTTACTAGCGGTGGTAACAATCAAATCCTTCGCTACGATGGAGCCGCGGGCTCGCCTATGGGGACATTTATCACTTCGGGTTCTGGCGGGTTGAACTTCCCCTTCGAGCTGCAGTTTGATTCTTCGAATAACTATCTCTACGTTGCAAGCCGCAATTCAAATCAGATCTTGAAATACAATGCCCTCACCGGTGCATTTGTAGGTGTTGCTGCCAGTGCCGGGATATCCAGTCCAACATCCGTGAAGTTCGGTTCCGATGGACTGATGTATGTACTCAGTCACGGTAACGGTCGGATTATGCGATTCACTTTAAACGGCACGTATTTGGATGACTACGTTCCCACGGGGAGTGGCGGATTGGCAAGTAATCTTCAATACCGCATGGCATTCGGTCCTGACGGCGACCTATACGTCTCCGCGGGTAATGCCATTCAACTTACTGGGCCAACGGAAATCATGCGATTTGGAACTGAATCCGAAGCTCTGTTGACGGTCACGAACACTACACCAAGCACTCTGCCGTTGACCGTGAACTACGCGACCACCAATGGATCGGCAACTGCTGGTAGCGATTTCACAGCATCGACAGGTACAGTTACCTTTGCCTCAGGTGTGACAACCGAAACGATACGCATCCCCTTGTTGGATGATACCATTGCGGAGTCGACTGAGACTTTCAACGTCATCTTGTCGAGCCCAGTTGCGGCAACTCTCGCTCGCGGCCAAGCAGTTGTCACAATTCTGGACAACGATCCCTTCACCAAGTTCTATGTGGTGGACGATGCAAATGCCGATATGACTTATGAGTACCAAGCAAGCGGAGCGGCCGTCGAGAGCTATGGACTCAATACTGGTAATACTGCTCCACGCGGTGCTGCCAGCACAGCAGCCGGCACGACCGTTTGGGTTGTCGACGCAAATAAGAAAGTTTATCTATACGACACCAGTGGAAACATGGTGGGATCATGGACTGCCGGCGGACTGGCATCCAATGCATTAGCCGAAGGAATCGCCACCGATGGCAAAGATGTGTGGTTGGTCGATAACCAAGCCGATCGCGTGTACTACTATGCCGGTGCCGCCCTGTTAACTTCCGGGAGTCCGAATGCTACTAGCAGCTTTAGCTTGAATAGCGGCAACAAGAACGCCAAGGACATCGTCACGGACGGCAACTACTTGTGGGTTGTCAACGACAGCAACACTGACAAAGTGTTCAAGTACACCGTCGCTGGGACTTACGTCGGCAGTTGGACGATTTCCACATCAGGTGCGGGAAGCCCGACGGGCATCACGCTGGACCCAGCCAACGTATCGAACATATGGATCGTCGATAATGGTACGGACCGTGTGTATCAATACAATGCGGCTGCTGGTATCACGTCGGGGAGCAAGTCGGCGAACTCAAGCTTCGCACTCGCGGCAGATAATACGAACCCACAAGGGATCGCAGATCCAACACCGCCTAACAACGGCAGGCAGCTATTTAGTGCAAGCATGGCACCACCGGTAACTTCGAAGGCTGTCGACTCGGTAATTAGCCATTTGTCGGATGATTTGGTTTGTAACCGTGCAGGCAACAAACCATTCGAAACGGATCGAGCCACCAGCATGCCAAGCATGCCTACTACACAACGGTCCACGAATAGCACACAACAATCTATCCAACCGGCGGTGATCGAGAATCGAGTGTCATCTCAATACAAGCGATTGACTGGCCCAACCGACGACATCTTTTCCAATTGGAACACGGATGTTTTGAAGAACTTCGACTGGTAGCAGCCACGTTGTTTACCATCGGCTGCGTCGATTACACATAGGACTACTTTGTTACGGCTAAGATCCGTTTGCAAATAGCCCAACGGGCTTAAACAATGGCAGCCCAGGGCAGAGCGACGCGGCGAAGCCGCAAAGCGCCGCCCTGGGAAACGAAAAGGGGTCAGGTCTCTTTTGCGATAAATAGACCTGACCCCTTTTTTGCGTTCTCGCGAAAAGCAACCGGTTTCCCTGAGGCCCGACCAAGTACGAACCTTCGACCAACAATCGATCACTCGAGATACATGGAGATTTACCAGGACAGGTGCCACTCCTCCTATTGTAGCTCGTGACTATCGGATAGAGTTGGATTGCAAATCTTAATGGCGGAAATGAATATCCATGCTCCAGATATTTGAACCAAGAGCAGCTGATTGACAACATTTTACAACTACCTGTCTTATGCTATTTGCGCGTTGCTAATGACAAATGGTGTAATCGTTGCGTTTGAACTTGAGCCGGACGATTTTCAAAGAGTATCGCAATTGAGCGAACCGCCCAAGTTGACTGCGTTGATCGTTCGAAGTGTTCGTACGATCGTCGAACAATCGCATGTCCTCGGCCCAGAATTCAACGACGAAATATCTTCGCGTGGATTCGAAACGTTTCTCATGAGAATCGATCCTGCGAAGTCCTACTTTCTGGAAGTTGTGCCAAGGACATAATGGAAATCACGGACCGTAGGCGGAAGACGATCAAGTTGAAATATCTGAGTCTTCGATCCGACGGAAAAAGCAACGAAGAAATCAAAGCGATTCTTCATCGGCTTTATCGCGAGTATTACCACGAAGCCTCGCAATTGAATGCCGACGAGTTGCTCGAGCTATACCTGTCGTCGCTGACCAATGCGATAGATCCACACACCAACTACATCGATCAGGGACCTGTGGTTCAATTGAAATCACCCGGTGGAAAGATCGAATCACTCGACGATCAAGAAAGAGGCGTTGACTGGGACGGACCACTCCTAGTGATGGTTAGCCAAATGACTACGAGTGCAAGCGAGGTGTTCGCTGGCGCAATCCAAGACTACGGGCGTGGACTGGTGGTGGGCGATCCCAAGACTCACGGCAAAGGAACGGTACAAAAAATCGTAGACATTGTGCCAGACCCGTTCGGACCAGAGCCAGCAAAAACCTATGGTGCACTGAAACTGACGATCAAACAGTTATATCGACCGGGTGGAAGTTCGACGCAGCTAGCTGGCGTCGCGTCTGATGTCGTGTTGCCATCGCTAACTGCCAAGTTGGATATTTCCGAAAGCGATCTGGACTACGCCTTACCGAGAGGCGTTGTGTCTGAAACGGAACACCAGAATTACGAAATGGTAGACAACGCAATCAGAGTCAAGTTGCGAAAAGCCGCCGACGAGCGAGTTGCTAAAAATCTTGAGTTCGGCCAGCTTCGCTTAGAAATAGAAACTTACGTCAAACAAAAGGCTGATGAAACTATATCCCTCAACGAAGTGAAATGCCGATCCCTTCGAAGCGATTTGACGACGGAAAAAGTCAGAGAGCAGTTTCTCGAATCAAAAGCCGAACGAGACCAAGTCTTTTACGACAATTTCTACAACCGAGGGATTATCCACATTGCTCGTGACTATGTTGATTTGCTCAGAAGTCGAAAGGTACTAAATGGGCAGTAGGGCTGCTCGCGAGCAAGCAGTAGCACCTTCGATTCCGGTCCTTGAAGCACGTAGGTAATAGGGACACAGTGTTGGTGACTGGAGGCGCCGGTTTTTTTAGAAGGGTGAGCGAAGCTAGGTAAGAATCTCTTTGACGACACGTCCCGCCACATCGGTTAGACGATAATCGCGGCCCGTTTGCCGATACGTCAATCGCTCGTGGTCCAATCCCATTAAGTGCAAAATGGTTGCATGAAAGTCGTGTACATGGACGGGATCCCTGGCCACATCAATGCCATATTCGTCGGATTCACCATAGGTAATTCCTGGCTTTACTCCGGCACCGGCTAACCACGAGGAGAAGACCCAGTGGTGATGTTCGCGACCAGCCGCTCCCGCGGCCGCGTTAAACGGCGTTCGTCCAAACTCACTTGTCCAAACCACTAGCGTGTCGTCCAGCATTCCTCGCCTCTTTAAATCTCGCAGTAGTCCAGCCACCGGTTGATCGACATTCTTGGCCAAGGGTGCATGGGTCATCATGTCACCGTGCGCGTCCCAATTGTTCGAGGATCCAACATCTATCAACTCAACAAAGCGAACTCCTCGTTCAGCCAACCGCCGAGCCACTAGACACTGCCAAGCAAAGCCGCTGGTGCTTCCCCGCGGAAGCCCATACATTGCCAATGTCTCATCGCTTTCCTTCGATAGGTCGAACACCTCCGGCATCTCTGACTGCATGCCGAAGGCCGTTTCGAATGAAGTCATCCGTGCGGCTAGTTGGCCATCGTTTGCATGAGACTCAAGATGCCGTTGGTTCATTCGTGCCATGGCCGCCAGTTCGAGCTCTTGCAAACGACTACTGGAAGCGCGACGCTGGATGTTCGAAACAGGCTCCGGGCCAGGGACCACCAACGTACCTTGATGCGATCCCGGCAGGAAATCGCTGCCCCAAACTTGACCGCCTGCATAGGGCGAGTGCGGAGCGATGACCACGAAAGAAGGTAGGTTGCGATTGACGGTCCCAAGTCCATAGCTAAGCCACGACCCAAGACTCGGTCTGGCGAACGTAAACGAGCCAGTATGGATGCCCAGTGTTGCCTCGTAGTGGTTCGTGTGATCGGACTTCATGGAGCGTATGACACACATGTCATCAACGCATTCAGCCATGTTCGGAAACAACGAACTGACCTCAATCCCGGACTGGCCGTGCGGTTGGAATTCCCACTGCGGGCGTTTCAGGAACATCTTGAATTCCCCCTTGCGCCCTTGAAATTCATTTACTGGAATCGTCTTGCCCGAATCCACGACGAGCTTTGGCTTCGGATCCCAAGAGTCCACATGCGAAACTCCACCGCTCATAAAGAGAAAGATGACTCGTTTGGCCTTGGCAAGAAAATGCGTTGGCTTAGGTGCTAGCGGGTCGACTAAATCCGAAGCGCCCTCTTGTGCCAACAACTCAGACACAATTCCAGGCAAGAGCATCGAACCACCGATCATGGATCGCACTGCACCGCGGCGTGACAAGTCATAAAGTTCATTTGTGGTCATCGTAGGTTTTCAGTCCACATGTACGAATTCATTGCTTCCGAAAAGCGTTCGCAAAAGCCCCGCGAGAGCAAGGTTGTCGATATCGTCTCGGCCCAGCGATTTCAATTCTGCCCTATACGCAGCCAGAAACGAGGAGGCATCTGCTTTTTCTTGTTCCGATGCCGTGCGGCACAACGCACATTGAATAGCTAATTCAATCTGCCTCGATTCAGTGGGCTCACTGGCCTGCAGTCGCTTCGCCCATGCTTCCGATTTGGCATGAACAAACGGGTCGTTGAGGAAGAACAAGGCTTGAGTGGGGACGGTGGTACCTAGTCGGTCAGGCGTTGTCGCATTTGGATCGGGGCCGTCGAATAGGGCTAGGAACGGATGACGTTTGAGTCGCTGGGTCATGAGGTAGACGCTGCGCTTATTGTGTTCGTACACAGCGCTAAACGGGCCATGTTGCGTGAAGCCAAAACTTAGTGGTGACGGGAAGGGATGCTCCATGGCAGGTTGACGATCCAATTCACCGCTTACCAATAGGATCGAATCGCGAATCTCTTCAGCGATCAATCTTCGTCTTGAGAAATGAGTAAGCAGTTGGTTTCTCCGCGAGTCATCCCATTGTGAAGATTGCTGGTATGTTTCGCTGTGCATGATTAGTCGATGCATGGCTTTCATGGACCAGCCCCTTTCAATGAACTGAGTTGCCAAATAATCCAGCAACTCGGGATGCGTTGGAGGCAACCCTCGGACTCCAAAATCGTTGGGTGTCTTTACCAAGCCTTGTCCAAAGTGGTACTGCCAAATGCGATTGACCATGACTCGGGCGGTCAATGGATTGTCCGATCGCGTGAGCCAAGCCGCAAGCTCGAGGCGTCCGCTTCCTATGACGTTGTCGGAAAGCGATTCGCCTCCAAGAATTTTTACCAAGCCACGTGAAACCATATTGCCGGGTTGGCTTGGCTCCCCTCGCAACTGTATCGGCACAGCGTGGGGTGTACCTTCCGCCATGCCGTAGGCCATTGCAAAAGGACCGTCAGCCAACAAGGTATTGAGTTCTTGCGCTGCCTGCTTGGCCTCGCTATCAGTCGTCGAGTTGAGTTCGTCGCTTGCCAACTTCGCGGAAATCGATGCGTTGAAAGGGGACGGAATTAGTTCCTCTTGAAAACCAAAATTATCGAACTCGATGGCGGGTAACGCGGATGAGTCGCTCTCTGTGCTTTTTGAGGATTCGAATACAACCAAGTCTATTGCGCCTGTCCAGCTTGAAAGGAGCGGCTTATTGGAGAATGGCGTAACGGTCGTTGATGTACCGACTGTACCTGAAACCGTTCGCTCAGCTAGGTTGATGCTCAGTTGTAGATTGTGCCACTCATTTGGCATTACATGGCCAATGAACTCCTCAGTCTCATCCATTTGCAATGAGACGGTGTTCGATGAGATAGTCACTACTAAAGCTGGCGACGTAGGCAAGGAACCGAGCCAAATGCGATGAACGCCGGTCGTTTTGGCGTCGGCAGTCGTTACTCGAAAATCGAGATTGACTTGCAGTAAGTCACAGTCCTTCGACGTTCTTCGTGGGTAGAGCGACTGCGAGATACGATACTCGCCAATTTCGGCTGCGATGCTTGCGCCCACTTTTCCATCGGCATATATGTTTTTGAACGGACTCTGGGCTGCGTTGGTAACCGCAATCTTGCCTTCGTAAAGCCAGGGCGGGACGAGCACACCGTTGCTACCGCCATTAGCTGGCGCTTGCATTTCGAAGTCCCCGTCTATGTCGTTCAGCGATCGCAAAATGGCTGTCGGGACTGGCAGCTTTGCTTTGACTAACTTCGACGCAATCGATGCAACATGCTGATCGAATGTTCGCCATTTTGGGACCGCTTCGTTTGGCGGTAGCAAAGGTACCATCGATCGAAATTTCTGCTTTTGTTCCGAACCCGGAAACGCATAGCGACTGCTGTCAAAGATGGCGTATAGCCCGTAATAATCGTTCACGGAGATATCATCAAACTTGTGATCGTGGCATCGAGCACAACCCAGACTCAGGCCCAGCACCGATTGTCCCAGGGTGTCGATTGAGTCTTGGATGGTTAGATGATGGTAGTTCTCCGAATCGAAGCCAAAGCGTCGTGAAATAGCCAGGTACCCAGTCGCAATGACTTGTTCTGCGTAGCGCTCAGATGGCCCATGTATTGCTAACACATCGCCAGCAATCTGCTCTCGCAAGAATTGATCATAGGGTTTGTCGGCATTGAAAGCATCGATTACATAGTTGCGATATCGCCACGCTAGCGGCACTGGGTAGTCAGCGGTTTCACCTGCCGTATCGGCGTATCGAACAACATCCAACCAATGCCTTCCCCAACGGCGACCGTAATCCGAAGAATCGAGCAATCGATCGATCATCGTGTTGTAGGCAGTAGGCGACGAATCTCGTTCGAATGCAGCTACCTCGGATGGCGTAGGTGGCAAGCCCGTCAAATCAAACGTCGCTCGGCGAATCAGGGTCTGCTTGATGGCAGTTGGGGCATGTGAGACTCCAATGGATTCCTGCTTGGCACGGATAAACGCGTCGATTGGATTGTTCGATATGGATTTCACGTAGGTCAGTCTGTCCTCAGGCTGATGATTCGCAACCTTTGGCGGCTCCACGACTCGCAATGGCTCAAAGGCCCAATGGGTTTTGTTCTCGAATTTCTTGGTTCGCTTGGGCCATTGGGCATCAGCGAGAATCCAAGCTTCGAATGCAGCTACTTGTTCGGGCCGAAGTGTCTTATCCTTGTCAGGCGGCATGGCTGAAACATTGGCATGTCGCTTGATCGCTCTTACGAGCAAACTTTCGTCCGGTTTCCCAAGCACGATGGATTCACCCGATTCTCCTCCTTGTAGCAGTGCCTCGCGCGAATCCACTCGTAACCCGCCGGAAATTTTGTTTTCACCATGGCAGCGAAAGCAGGTCTCAACTAACACTGGGCGAATGCTATTCTCGAACAAAGCGTCAGCATTCTCGTCGGCGAATGCGCGATCGATGAAGAGCAAGCAAAGAACTATCGCACCCGCATATATTCGAAGCGTTGCTAGACGGATTGTCTGTAGTTGTAACCTAAATACACAAACCATTGGACGTCCGGACCCAAATCTAAGCGTCTTGCCGCAATACCATTCAATCGATGCTTATAGGTTACTTAATTTGCAACAGCATAGTGAGAGCATATTGGACTTAGAAAAGCAAATATTGCACGAAATGCGTTTGGGCAGCCAACACCTCAACGATCTTTCCTGTCGAGTTAGGCAGGCAGCGACGATTGGCAATCTCAGACTTTACCGCCCGTATTATAAAAATCTCCGGGTAGAATAGCGAAGGATTATTTTATTAGGACAAAGGTCTCGAAATGAATAGACTCATAGAATATCGAATTGTACGTTTACCCATTTCCAAAACGTTGAAACTTGCGAAATCGGTTTCTGAACACACCACTGCCAAGCCCACATTGACCGCCTCAGCGCGAATGCGATCCGGATAAAACTGGATCAAGCTGTAAGAGCCTTTAGCCATTTTGATATCTCGTCTCGAATCTTCACGATGCACGATAAAGCCAACCACGTTGAACAGCCTTTGCCTGAAGCTTTTTGCTCTTTTTACGACATTCTTTGTCGTTTAGCCCACTGAAATCGATGACGGCATGTTCGGGGAATGGCTCAGGTGCTGGATGAACCGATAGCGACTCTGCAGTACACTCAGCAATCAATAACCCCATAACGCCGACCGACGCCAGATTGAGCGAAGCAGTGTAGTGCGTAAAAGCTTTATCTGCGGTTATTTGGTCACCATCATAAACCGATAACTTCGACTCGTCTTTCGGAGTCGGACGAAAGGCTTGTGAGGTAGGAAATCCTACTTGAACAAAGCTGGGATGAATCTGCCGATAGACCATGGCTTCGTCGGTCATTCAGACTCTCCGCCTAGGCTCTTGATGCGTTCAGCGATCGATTTCCAATTTGCCGAATCATTTAGGTCAAACTGCTCGGTTTCCTCGGCGTCCGAGGCATTGTGTAGCACATGCCAATCTGCAGAACGGCTGCTCAAATCGATCTCTAGGGAGACAGAATTCGCACCCAATGACCACTCAGCAAATAGCTTTCCTTCTGGGGTAGGAAACAGGTAAGGAAGTTTAGTGTCGTCAGGGTAATAACTCTTAAAAGCCTCCACGACCCAATCAATCTGCTGTGGGTCAAACGCTTCGCCCTTCCCATCAAACCAACCACGCTTCAATTGTTTCAGTTCATCAATGCGAACGATGACATCAAGTGGATCGAGTGGTACGACATGCTCTACGCTTATTAGTTCCAAAAGTTTATCACTCAAATCAAATCTTCCGACGCCGAAAACTCTCAGTCGCTGCTGATTCCTGAACCCGTTACTCGCATCGAGAACCGAATCGTAATGTTGTGACTCAACGGGAATTCGACTGAGGATGGAACCACCAGGTAGCGTCAACTGAAATGTCTTAGCTCGCTGATCGAATTCGTGAACCAATCCATACACCGACGTCTCTTCGGTGTAATGCTTTGCCGACGAAGCCAGTACCAACTTGCGTCGAGTCTCTTTTGTAAGTCGGGCACGTTGCTGAATGCTGTCGGACCCAAGCTCAATCACTTCACCATCAGCAAGATTCCTGCCAAATCGATCGAAGTAGCCGAGTAGCTTTTCCGGAAGGTGGATAGTGATACGAGTCCCTTGCTCCGCTGCTGCCACTGCCGAAATGATTGAATCTCTCGCTTCGTTGAAGTAGTGTTCCGACTCGGGCGGCAGCAGTAACGCGGAACTAAAAACAAGGCTGATAACAGGAATAGCACTTCCCTCTTCGACACCCGTCAGCTTCAGCGATATGCCCTCGGCAAACCCACGAGGAACGCGATGGCGAGATGAATTCTTTTCGCGGTATTTCCATTTCGCTACTTCCAGAATCATCTCGGAAAGAACGGCAAAGTCTGCCAAAACATCTAACGGTATCGCACCGCCGGCGAACCTAGCACCGGTGATTCTTGGCTTGAGGAACGGTTTCATAGTCATGTTGTCCGCCCTCCTGCTGGTTGACGTTCGGGATTTTAGGATTCAGTCGCAAGCCCGAAAGTATACCCCAGTTCGTTGTACCATCGGAGATAGTAGATATAAATTGCCAGCAAGCACCTACGACTCTCACTTACGTTTTACCATCGCAGTCCATACAATCGTACGCATTTGGGGACTGCCCCACCGGCTTGCTCGGTTGACGTTCGGGATTTTTAGTTAGCTAACCAAAGAGTTAGCGCAAAGCGATCCATTGGTCAATTGCGATTCACAAGCTCGTCTAGATTCAATACAAGATTCGCAACCAAGGTATAGACTGCTAGTTCCTCCGATGGTATCGACGCGTCATAGGGCTTCTCGCCCATGGCAATCAACCGCTTTCCGTCGTCGGGATTTTCTTTAAAGTGCATTCGGAATTTAAGCTGTGCGCCTTCGATCGCCTTGAGCTCCGAGATGGTCGGCTTGCGAGATAGGCAACGCTGAAAAATGGACTCGACTCGATCCTCCGGCTTAACGTTGCTATCGCGCAGAACTCTTTCGGCGAGAACTCTTGCCGCTTCCACATACTGCACGTCATTCATGAGTTGCAACGCTTGAAGTGGTGTATTGCTTCGTTCTCTCCGCGTGCAAAACAGTTCGCGATTGGGGGCGTCGAAGTTGCTCATGAACGGAGGCGGGGCTGTGCGTTTGATGAAACTGTATAGGCTTCGACGGTAGAGCGAGTCTCCATGATCCTGGATGTAGTAGCGCGTGTTCGAGTCACCGTAGCCAACCGGCTCCCAAATGTTTTGCGGTTGATAGCCCTTAAAGGCTTGTCCGCCGGACTGCCGGTTGAGCAATCCACTTACGGCCAGGACTGTATCTCGGATCTGTTCTGCATCGAGGCGGATCCGAGGACCACGGGCCAAGTATCGGTTTTCTGGATCGATGTTTTGACTTTCGGCGGTAACGACGGCTGACTGTCGAAAGGCTTTCGACATTACCAGCTCTCGCATCAATTGCTTAACGTTCCACCCGTTCTTGCGAAAGCGATGCGCTAGGGATTCAAGCAATTCCGGATGCGTCGGCGGTGAACCTTGTGAGCCAAAATCGTCGCTCGTCTTTACCAAGCCAACGCCGAATACTTGCTGCCAAAAACGGTTAGCGGTCACTCTTGCAGTTAATGGATTCTCATCCGAAACTAGCCATTTCGCTAGATCGAGGCGAGTGAGACGATCCTGTTCCGCCGATTTTTTGAGCGGTGGAAATACGGCTGGGGTACCGGGCGAAACCGCCTCCCCCTTCTGATCGTACTGGCCACGCATCATGACAAATGCTTCGCGCGGTTTTGGTCGATCGTTGAAGATAAACGTACCCGGAATTCCGCTTTCAATCATCGCTCGATCTATTCTCGCCGTTTGCCAGTTGCGTCGAGCGGCGAGGACCGTAGGAGATGCTGCTTCCGAAATGT
This sequence comes from Pirellula sp., assembly GCA_043757445.1. Classification (GTDB taxonomy): domain Bacteria; phylum Planctomycetota; class Planctomycetia; order Pirellulales; family Pirellulaceae; genus JBKCUI01. The sequence goes on from JAYVPJ010000012.1 coordinate 13,453, forward strand.
ACATGCGATAGAATTCGGCAACTTGCTCAGCCTGTGCCTTGCCTGCATCGCTTTCCGGTCCTTCTTTAATTGCCTTGGCTAAGCTATCGCCAGCCAATGGAACGGTAGAGCCTTTGACGGAAGACCACCAAGTGTTCACGTTCGACGTAAGCTGATCTTCTGCTCGCTGGTTGCCGGTGCATGTAAGACCATCCCAATGGCAGATACCCCCGAACAAACCGAGCTTTATTTCCTTGACACTAGTCCCAACTTTCAACTCCGAGAGCGATACCGTTAGCTCGGTCCAGCGACCTGGTTGAGGAAGTTTTCCTTGAACGCGATCGGGCTCAAAGCCTAATAGTTTTGCATCATTTGGCTCATTGCTCCAAGCCCATCGTTTCGAATCTGAGTCTGTTTTGATATCGATGAAGATTGCTTTGGGTGGTTCTTTTATGTCTGTCAGCACCCAGACTCGCAGGTTGCCTTGATCAAGGATCCACATTGGCGAGAGCCCACCCGTAATCGTTTGCTCGAATTTGTGGCCAAACTCTTGCCGAAGCGCTCGCCGCCCCATGGGGGCACCTATCTCGCTGGACCAACGCGCATCGTTGCGCGATGTATTCCTGACTCCAGCTCCAATCGGAAACTCATCATCCATCCAGACGGCAGTAACAGGTCCAGAATTCTGTGGTGTTGATTGGGATTCGTAAGCGATTTGCTCTTTGTCGGATGCAATCTGTTGAAGTTTCTTCAGAGACTGTGCCTCGCGTTCTTTGGCTAGCTCGAGCTGCTTCTTCTGTTCACCAGTTGGCAGTGGCAAAAACGGGCGAGTCGACTCGACATTTCCATCCATCGCTGGGTCCGCTGCGCTGTAGAAGAATGCGTACAATGAATAAAATTCACGAGTACTGATTGGATCGTACTTGTGATCGTGGCAAACCGCACAACCGCCGGTCAAACCAAGCCATGTTTGAACTGTGGTGCTCGTCCTATCAACCGCGTAACGAAATAAAAATTCGTCATCGATAGCTCCACCTTCACCCGTTGTCACATTGCAACGGTTGTAGCCAGTGGCGACCTGTTGTGCGAGCGATGGGTTGGGTAACATGTCGCCCGCTAACTGCTCGATGGTGAATTGTGAGAAGGGCATGTTGCTGTTGAAGGCATCGACGACCCAATCGCGGTAGGCCCAAGCTTGTCGCTCGTTATCCAAGTGCATTCCGTGTGTGTCGCCGTAACGAGCCACGTCGAGCCAGTGCTTGGCCATCTCCTCGCCATAGTGTGTCGACGCGAGATACTGTTCTACGAGTTTGCCATAGTTCGCATCCGTCGGGTTGGCTTCGAACGTTTTCACGTCGGCTAAACTGGGTGGCAGGCCAGTTAGTGTGAAAGCAAGCCGTCGAACTTGCGTGATCGGATCCGTGGGTCCTTGAGCGATGAGCCCTCTGCGTTGCCGTTCTCGCTCGAGAGACTCGTCAATAGAAAACGCATCTTCCTCTAACGTCGCGATCGGTTCGAAGGACCAATGCTTTTCATATTTCGCACCTTGTCCGATCCAGTTTGCAATCGTTTGCTTTTCCGCGTCTGAAAGTTGGCGATTCGAGGATGGAGGAGGCATGACCGAATCGGGGTCGGTGGATTGGATGCGAGTCCACATGAGACTCTCGTCAAGTTTGCCTGGAACGATTGCAAGCTCGCCGGATGCGCGTGGTGCGAAGGCGCCGTCGGAAACATCCAATCGCAGTTCGGCCTCGCGTGTCTTAGCGTCAGCCCCATGACAGCGAAAGCAGGCGCTAGACAGGATTGGCCGAATATCTTGATTGAACCGAAGCGAATCGGAAGTCTTTTCCTGAGGATAAACGGTATGGACGTTCAAAAAAACGCCCAATAGAAAAAGAGCCAGTCGATGACAAGGCAACAATAATCGAAGCATGACCTTGCAAAACTCCAGTTTGCGGATTTCCATTTAGGCAGCAGTATCGCTACTGAAAGAGTATAGTTAAGTTTCACGCTGACGGGCAACATGAAAGAGACTATCTGCGCTCTAGAGAGCAGGGATAGTCTCTGTCAAGCTTCCGGTCGCCTACGAAATCCAGCATACTATTGACATCGGAAACTCCCCAGTGAAATCCATTTTTCGTTTTGCTTGCTTCGCCATTTTGACTCTATCGTCCCTGCACATAAGTTTCCGAGCCTTCGGACCGTTCGATAAATAACTGTCCCATTTCAAACGTGGCGTAAGCTTCCAGCTTGCGTTTTTCTGCTCGCAAGCTGGAAGCTTACGCCACTCTTGTCTATCAATGGTCATTCGTTTTGTTCGAAAAACAAATGCGTGCGTGCTTATCTATTGCGCAAGAATCCCAATGAGTTGTCTCCTGTTTTTCGAAACAACATCCGCTTGGTCGTTGGCACGGAAGATAGTTTTTATCTCAATGAAGCTGTGGCGCTATTGGATGCCGAGTTAACAAAGTTAGGTCGAGCGTCAATGGATCGAGGCTACGTCAAGATGATTCCAGGGGACCACGGCTCCATTTTTGGAAGCGAGGTCGTGCGAGCGTTTCCTACGGAGATGCTTGAGCATTTGCGACGCGCAGGACACATCAAGTAAGCCCGCCGATCGAGGCTTGGATGCCTCGATCGGCTCTACATGGCGCGATCATGCCAACGCTTATTTTTTGGTCGAGACGCAATATAGGTTCTTGTTGGATCGAATAAAGATCTCGCCGTTGCTGATGGCTGGTGTAGCACTGAAGTCCTCAGTGTCGGTCGTGACTCGATTGACAGAAAGTTGATTGAACTCTTTACCTGCGGTGAAAACATAAGTTTCGCCATTGCGGGATGTGAAATACAACTTGCCGTCGGCGATTATCGGTGACCCATAGTCAATGCTGCCGAAGCCCCCTCCACCTCCGCGACCGGCTCGTCCACCACCGCCACTGGGAGGACCGCCACTGGGAGGACCGCCGCCACCGGCACGCCCACCGCCGGGAGGGCCGCCGCCGGGTCCTGCACCACCAGGTCCTGCACCGCCCGGCGCACCAGGTGGGCGTCCCCCTCCGAATCCGCCACCACCGCCGCCGAATCCGCCGGGCTCAGGTGCGACTTCCCCATTCATGCCCTTCATTCGTCCTTCGAAGAACTTTTCCTGTGTCTTGGCATCGACGCAGGTAAGGACCTTCCTCGATACGTAATAGAGTCGACCTTCGTAGACAAGCGGGGAAGCGAAACTCGAGCTATCTCGTCCTTTCCAAACCGTTTTCGATGCGGTGACATCATCCTTGCCGCCGGTTTTGACTGCAACCGAACCACCGCCTCTTCCCTCGACAGCGTAGACGACTTCGCCATCCACTACGACACTGGAGCTAAATTGATCGCCGTTATCCAGGTACATACAATACCAACCAAACTCGCCCGTCTTTGGATTGAGGCCCCAAATTTCGCCTGGGGCACCTATCACTAGTTCCGAATTGCCCCCGGCCTTGGCAATTGTTGGTGTTCCCCAAACATTGCCTAATTTGTCAGATGGAAGTCGCCAGAGTTCCTTGCCCGTGTTCTTGTCGAGTCCAATCAAGGCTCGGCCCTCTGGACCAGCAGGAACTATCAACACGTTTTCGTGGACGATCGGGCTTGATGACGAACCCCAACGGCGGTCATCGGATCCTTTGCCAACGCTTGCTTCCCATAATTGCTTGCCCTCTAAGTCGTAAGCGAGCACTCCACTCTTGCCGAAGAAAACGTAGACATTTTTGCCGTCAGAAGTAGGTGTGTGGGAAGCGTAACCATGTTGTGGCACGCCCATTCCACTATAGGGATCCTCTGGAACCGTGGACGGCAAAGCTTTTTGCCAGAGAGTTTTACCCGTCAAGCGATCCATGCATACGAGATGGCGCACTAAATCCTTCACGTCACCTGGCTCGTCTTGATTGAGACCGTAGCCCGAATAAGAGGTTACAAAAACTCTGTTTCCCACCACGATAGGGCAAGAAACCCCAGCACCCGGCAACGGAACTTTCCACTTGAGATTTTCTTTTTCGCTCCAAGTTGTTGGTGTTGTCTCTTTTTCTTCCGATATCCCAGAGCCATTGGGCCCACGAAATCTAGACCAATCAGCGAAAGCAATGCCTTCCATGCTGAATTGAGTAGCAGTGCATATCAGTCCTAAAGCCGCTAATCGCGACCAACGTGAACGAACCATCGTTTTTCCTGTCCCTTTGCATGGATACTTGAAATCGTATTATCTTCAGTAGCGTTGCCCGTCGGGCCGTTGGATTCTAACACCCGCGAAAGACTTTAGTTCCGATTGAAGCACATTGACTCTTCGATTAACCCTACCTAGGTCCGTTTCGTAAACGACGGATTGAGGTCGGCCGTCGCCTGCGGCTCGGGGTTAAACGAAATTGCGATAACGGCTATTGCGAAACAGAGGATTTCCGCCAACCATACGCATGCAAATTGCGGGCGTCCACGTAACGGGCGTCTGAGTTTGCGGCATTGAGTAAGACAACAATCAATTCTCGACCATCCCGTTGGCTGCTCGATACCAAACAAGCGCCAGCAGCGTCGGTGGTTCCGGTCTTGAGACCCGTGTAACCCTCGATACTCAATAGCCTGTTGGTGTTCTCCCATTTTAAATTGCGCTTGTAACCTCCGACGCCTGTTACTTCACAACCATGTTGTCGACAAGTAACGTAGTCTCGGAAACGCGGTACATCTAAGGACGCTTTGGCTAGCAGCGCCAGGTCATTGGCTGTTGACAAATGAGCCTTGTCAGTCAGCCCGTGTGGATTCACAAAGTGGGTTTGCTGCAAGTTTAGTTCTCGGGCGGTCATGTTCATTTGCTCAATGAATCGATCAAACGACTGTTCGTCATTGAGAGTCTGATCTGACTCTGCAAACTTACGACCAAAGTGTTCGGCCAAGGCAACGGCTGCGTCATTGCCTGAGGGTAGCATAAGGCCATACATCAACTCAGCAACGGTAAGGCTTTCGCCAGCTCGCACTCCGGCGGTCGAGCCGACCGTGTCATCCGCTCGCTTCGAAAACGTCAACACTTCACTCAAAACTTCCGAACGCTCTGTCGCCAGCTTGAACACCAAATACGCCGTCATCATCTTAGTAGTACTTGCAAAGTGCATCGGGGTATCGGATTTGCTCGATGCAATCGAATGGCCGCTGGCTCGATCTACAATAGTCCAAGCAGTACAAGTAACTTGAGGCGGACCAAACGGATCGTCCAAAGGTTTTTTATCAAGCGTCTCGGAGTTGACATATTGTGGTGATGGCAACGGCTGGTCTTGTTCGATTAGCGAGCCAAGCTTATTCCAGGTCGCTTCGTCCACTATACCGGTGGCTTCGATATTCACTTGTTTTTGAAAAGCCTTAACTGCAGCTTCTGTGGCTGGCCCAAAATCGCCATCGACCGAAATAGTTCCTGGTGGTGACATTCTGGCTTTGAGCGTCCGCTGGAGAGCTTCGACCATGTCCCCTGTTGCACCAATACGCATCGCCTTGGCTTGGGAGGTGGCCGTTTCCTTTTCCTTGTTCTTGGGTGCAAGAACATCGTAAACCGATTTCGCGATGTCGGCGCAAAGCTTGTTTCCCGCGTTGTCGTCTGTCCATCGAATGTCTTTATTGTTGTCCGTTAATACGCATAGCGCGATCGTACATCCGGGCCCGATGAGCAAGCCTGCATCGGTCCGAACCCGGGTGACCGAGCCTGTTTTGTGTGCCACTTTGACTTGGGTTGGTAGCCGCAATGAAAAGCGAGATTTGTCATCGCAATTTATTAAGTGGTCGAGCATAGACTCGGTTGCTTCTTGGCTTGCAAGTTCGCTTCGTTTCAATTTGGTAAGTAGATTTACCATGTCGATAGCCGTCGTACTACCGAGGCCATACTTTTCACTCCGTTCAAGGGCGATAGACAAATCACGACGAAACACTTTTGAGTGAAGCTGTGTCTCAACAAATCCAAGTTCCTTCATGGCGGCCGTTGTGGCCGGCAGACCAATGGCATCGATAACCAAGTTCGTAGCGGTATTGTCCGAGAAGACAATCATCATGCGGATAGCATCCCGCAATGAAATCATTGTGCCAGGTGAAAAGTGGCTCGTTAAGATCCCGGAGCCCTGGACCATATCCTCCTTTTTCAATTCAATCGGCTGGTCAAGTTTTACTTGCCCGGCGGCAGCTTGCCGATAGGCCTCTACCATAACCGGCAACTTAATCAGACTCGCCGTCGGCATAACGAAATCGCCGCGAACGGACCAATGCGTGTCGCTTTCAAAATGATATACGGCTACTGCTGTATCACCTTGGTAGCCTTTGAGCAGTGGCTGAATCGCATCCGCGATTGCATTGAAAGTTGGCGATTGCGCATGGGCGAAAGCCGATGAAAGGCCAACAGCGAGTATGAAATGAAGCCGGCAAACAAATCGAATCAACATCGGATTACCAACGGATTACCAACGGATTAACAACGTGCAATGAACTCATGAAAATGACGCTAGACTTGCGCGATGTTGATGTAAGCGTGGACGTGCGGGGCACCCCGGAAATGCACGACAGTACTTGGCCCCTCGATTCGCCAGATATCCCACACTTTGTCATTGCCGAGGTCCTCTTGCTGGTAAAACGCAAATCGCAATTGATCGATGCCGCCTGCTGCCTCAATCAGCTTCATTGCTTCATCGCCATCTTCTTTGCGGTAGGGGGAAAGCAGAGTCTTCAAACAGTCCTTGACGAGAACCTGCTGTTCCTTGTTCATGGCTTTGACAGCAAGTCCGGCGAACTTGCCTTTTTCACCTTGGATCTGAATTTCCGTTTCTTTCGGTGCCGCGGACGATATCAAAGCTTGCTTGGCTTGGTCCTTGTCCAACGCCGCAAAGACCTCGTTCACTTTTTTGGTCTGATAGTAAAAAATATTGGCAGCGGCGCTTGATTCTTCGCCGTGACCATAGACCATTCCGCCTCCAAACGCAGTCTTAGGAGACGAGTCTCCATCGGCACGCAGGGTGAGGTGTCTGCCGGTCAACAACCATTGGAAGTCCCCGGTGGCTGGGTTCCCGAAGACAGCGACGCTGTAAGCACCCAGTCCACCGTCGTCGTCATCCATTTGTCGATTCAAGCGCTCGTGACCTTCCTCGCTGGTGACCGCTCGCACGATCTTGTCGATCATTTCACGTTGGCTAGCTGTGTAAAAATCGCTTCCAATCAAAGGCTTGGTAACGTGCCAATTGGCGTTCACTTTGCTTCGCAACGTATCGGCAAACGGTAGGCATATTTCGGCCCGTTGTTGTTCGGAAAGGCTCGCGTGAAACTCACCTACAATCGTTTCGGCTTTGCTGGTTCGCGCCGCTTGGCCATGCACCATGCGGGCTGCGAGCGGAAGCACTGCGATACTGGCTGCCGCCTGGAGGAAGTCTCTTCGGGCAATGGATCGCTTCGAGGGCGAGTTGCAATCAGGACATTTTTTTGAATTCATAATGAGAGCCTCATTGGGGTATGGAGTGGACTGATGGCCAGGGCGAGTGTGGACAATGGCATTATCCTACACCTGTTTGGTCCGGGATGCACGCAATTGGGTTTTTGGGTGGCAACTCCGAATCATTTTAGATCTTTAGCCTTCAATTTCATCAGTTAGAGCGAGTCGCGGAGCGACTCGCCCACATAAAATCACAGCCTCTGGGCGTGCCACCCAGCACGCTACTTGGCGTCGCGTACGAACTGATTCATCCAGGCTATCATTTCGTGTTGTGTATGCAAAACCGACTGACGAGCGCGATATCCGTGGCTTTCGTGAGGCAACATGACAAGTCGCGCAGCGCCGCCGTTTCCTTTGACCGCTTGAAACATTCGTTGCGATTGGAGCGGAAAAGTCCCAGGATTATTGTCGTTTTCCCCGTGCACAAACAAGATGGGGGCTTTGATCTTGTCTGCGTGCATAAATGGAGAGACATTGGAATAGACCTCTTTGGCTTCCCACAGCGGCCGCCGTTCCGACTGGAAGCCAAACGGAGTCAATGTGCGGTTATACGCTCCGCTACGAGCAATGCCAGCACGAAAAAGGTCGCTATGCGCAAGCAGATTGGCGGTCATGAATGCGCCATAACTATGTCCGCCAACGCCGACCCGACTTCCGTCTGCGACACCCATTTCGACCGCTTTATCGATGGCTGCTTTGGCCGCTCCCACGATTTGTTCGATGAAAGTGTCGTTCATCGTTTCTGGATCGCCGATTACGGGCATGGTCGCATCATCCATGATGGCATAACCTTGAGTCAGCAATGTCAAATGGCTAAGTCCGGAGATTCGCGTGAACTCGGATGGATATGCGGACACTTGACCGGCAGTACTTGCATCGTTGAATTCGAGCGGGTAGGCCCAGACGATGAGCGGCAAACGTGTACCCTCCACATAGTCAGCGGGCAGATAAAGCGTTGCTGACAGTGGAACTCCATCGTTGCGTTGGTATTTAACGATTTGCTTTTTGATGCCGCGAATTTGCGGGGTCGGGTCCTTGAAATCGGTTAAGGCAACATCGGTGTTCGCAAAAAGATCTCGTAAATAGAAATTAGGGGGGCTGGTCGGCGATTCGCGACGCGTAATGAACAATGGCTTGTCTGTTGCGTCCATGGCAAGCATGGAGATAACACTTTCGGTGGCTCCCGGCTCGCATCGCCATAACCGTTGGGTTTCGAGTGTCTCCAAATTCTTTCTATCTAGGAAAGGCAAATTGCCGTCCGGAGTTGCACCTTGTCCAGCTAGCCATATCCAATCACCGACTTGCTGTGCCACCGGAAAGCCTGCCTTGTCTGCCTTGAAGAGCATGCGTCCAGGGTCGCCATATCGATCTCGCATGCTTCGATCGACTAAGATCTTTGGATTCTGGCCAGGCTGGTCCATGTCGTAAAGCAGAGCTCGAACCCAACGACGATCGCGATCCGTTTCGGTTGCCATAAGCCATGATGTTTTGGGAAACGAAGAGAGTCCGGCATAGCGATGTTCCAATCGTATGAGGTCGCGAGGAGTATCGACAAAGGGCGCATCGATCGTTTTGATCTGGTCGCGATACGGGACTTTCTTGCGAGGGTCACCGTCGTCGAGAGCTTCAGTCCAAACCAGTGTTGCTGGAAAGCCGACCCGCCAATTCACTGAACGTGGGCCGAGACGAACCCCCTCGATTGGAATGTTTTCTTCGAGGGGTACATCAGCTACTTGGTAGAGCAATTTACCGTCGAGATTCCAAACCTGAATCGTGTGCGGAAAAGAACCTGCGGTCAAAAGATAGGAGAATGGTCTGTGCAATGTCGATACCAGCAAATGATTGCCATCGGGTGCGACACTTGCAATATCGATCAACGCAGGCTTACCAATTTCAATCGTTGGAGCGTTGGCTTGCAGGATGGCGAGTTGGGAAGTTCCATAGTACTCGAATAATTGTTCATCATAAGGATTTGATAACAAATCTTGGTACGTTCGTATGGGTGAAACGTTCCCAAACGTCTCTTGAATATTCGGCCCATTGGGAACCGAGGGTGCAGAAGGTTCTGGTCCGCGTGATGAGGGAACAAGGTTGCAAAGGACTCGCTTCCCATCAGGCATCCACTCAACGGATCCTAGCACCATCGATAGTCGATCGGTCAAGAGAACGGGCTGATCAGGAGTGTCGAGCGAGACCAACCAAAGTTGCGTTCCCTTCAGAGTGACATTGGTAAAGAAAAGCCGTTGCGAGTCGTGTGACCAACTGATCATTGCGATCCTCGCATTTTCTTGGACCGGTATGCGAGTCATTGTCGTTGACTCTCGCTTGCGCACCGACAGCCCACGGAAGAAGTCCGTTTGAAAGCCGGCATTCGCAATCGGATCGATGCGCATGCCTGCAACACCGACCATGCGCCGTGCCAGATCCGAAATATCGGGCATCGCATTCCTGTCGACGTACACCATCCATTTGGCATCCGGACTCAGTGATACCGAGGGCTCGGGTTTCGCGTCGACAATATCGATGACTTCTTGCGGCGGAGTCAGATAGGTATTTTGACCCAGCGTGGACGACGTCATACTTAAGCACCCGTAAACGAGTATTACAAAACGGAGGAATGGCACTAGTGCCTCGACTACTTCGATTTTTTGGGTAGCGGATCTTGTTAAAGATCTTTGCGGCATAGGAACTTTAACAAGATCCACTACCAACTGTGGGCGAGTCGCTCTGCGACTCGCACTAAGGCGAGATGCAGTTGAAATCCTACTCTAGCCATCTCGTGGCACGGGCGTCTCGCGCGTCTCGCCCGTCAAAACATGGGCGGGACGCGCGGGACGCCCATGCTACTTGGTATGTTTGTTTCTGCCCCTCGCCTAACTGATGAAATACAAACGATGGAAGTGGTGTCCAAGCTGCAGTTGACGTGAATGAAGCATTTCCGCTAAATCCGTCTTTCACTAGTTTAACGGAGCCCCGAACAAAAACTTGCTGGAGAAAATGGGTAGGTTTTTTGGATTATACGTGTTGTGCGGACGACGATTTGCCGAAATAGTATAGTAGTCGGTTTTAACTTTAAATGATTTTCACTGTTGAGAACCTAACGTTACCAAAACAAAGGCATTTCATCCCGAATCGGGTGAAACTGCTACAAGCTACCAAAGGGAATTGTTAGCATGCGAACCAATCTCGCGAAGTGGACACGCTTGACCTTAGTTGTCGTTGCGATAGCCGGAACACAGACCGGATGCAAAACCGGATGGAAAATGCCCGGCGCGGATATGTTTCCGTGGTCCAAGAAACCTTCGGAATCGACCTTAGCAGGCAGCAGTCCGAGCATGTCGATGCCGAACAGCTCGACATCGCCCATGGGCCCCTCTTACAAGAACACGCCGACACCGTTGGTGAGCAATGCGGCAAACGCAGGCCGAATGACGTCTCCGTACGGGACAACTGGGGCTGGCGGGCCAAGCTTCAATATGCCACCGAACAATCCGATGGCAAACAGCCAGTTAGCAAATAACGGTGCCGGCATTTCGGCTGGAGCCAATGGCTATTCGACCGGTCCATACAATATGGCTGGCAACACCATGGCGAGCAACGCGAATCGGTCTGGGTTCACGCCATCAAGCGGCTACTCAGCTCCGCCTCAAGCACCGAGCGGCTATTCGAGTGCCCCTCCTCCCAACTCGCTCGCTGGGTTACCACCAGCCTACGGTGGGCCATCTGGTTTGCCTCAACCGCCGAATACGTCGTACCCTCCAGTTGGAAACGGTGGCGTTCCAGCGTTGCCCGCAGGCTATAGCCCCGGCGCCATTAATGCAATGCCATCGCCGAGTAGCATGCCCAATGCTTTGCCTGCCACTTATCAACCGACAAATTCTACTGGCGGACCTTCCGTCGCCACACAAGCGTATTCGGGTGCTAGTCCGTACCGACCTGGCAGCGTTGGTCGTCAGACAAGCTATGACTTTTCCAATCAGGGATCCGGCGGCACAGGCTTTCCGGCTGGTGTGCCAAACACAGCCAACGGTGCACCGCCTGCGAATAGCATGTATCGATAGAATTTGCCTTTTGAGATTTGGCAGACATCGAAGATACTTAAGCCGAGGTCCAAGAACTTCGGCTTTTTTCGTATGCATTGCCGACATGTCATGGAACGGCATCTTAAAAGATACCTTCCATGCTCAGGCGAGTCTTAGCAAAATCGCGAGATGTCGTACCAGTTTTGCGAGAGGTGCTAGCACTTTCGCGGTAGTGGTGTAGCATACAGCCCGGGAATTGTCGTGAGGCATTAGTTGATGTCACCCTCTCCGCGATGATCTTGGGTTGAGAATTGGCGGCAGTTTCATCGCAACTCTACGCAAGTCAGGGAGCCACATGTCCGACGAAAAAGAGCAATGGGGATCGAGAATTGGCGTGATCATGGCGGTGGCTGGATCCGCCGTGGGCCTCGGGAATTTCCTAAGGTTTCCGGGCAAGGCGGCAGAGAATGGCGGCGGGGCATTCATGATCCCCTACTTCATAGCCTTGTTGTTAGTTGGCATCCCATTGTGTTGGGCGGAATGGGCAATGGGTCGTTACGGCGGAAGACATGGATTCAACTCGGCGCCGGGTATCTTTTCCGTCTTGTGGAGGCATCCACTCGCAAAATATCTCGGGGCACTCGCGTTGCTCATTCCGATGGCAGTTTACTTTTATTACATTGTGATCGAAGCGTGGTGTCTCGGTTACGCGTGGAATTATCTGACCGGAAGCTTGATGCTGGGACAGAACACAGAGGCCTACAAAGATTTCTTTACGAACTTCACTGGCTCAGCGGAGAATGGGGCTTTGATTTCCGGAACCATTCAACAAGCTGTGGTTTTTATCGCGATTACGTTTCTCTTGAACTTTTTTGTTGTCTATCGTGGCCTGAGTGGAGGAATCGAAAAGTTTTGTAACATTGCAATTCCGATGATGGCGGTTTGTGCCGTCTGTGTGCTCGTCCGCGTTTTGACGTTACCAGCGAATCCAGCCGCTCCCGAGCAAAATATCATTAACGGTTTGGGGTACATGTGGAACCCAAACCTTTCGGCACTCTCTAGACCAGAGACTTGGTTAGCTGCTGCCGGACAGATTTTCTTTACGCTTTCCGTCGGCTTTGGCGTGATCATTAATTACGCTAGTTACGTAAAGCCCAAAAAAGACATTGCATTGAGTGGATTAACGGCGACCAGCGTTAACGAATTTTTCGAAGTTTGCTTGGGCGGAACCATCACGATTCCTGCGGCGTTTGTTTTCTTGGGTGCAACAACGCTAGCAACATTTACGAAAAGTTCGTTCTCTCTTGGATTTGAAGCGCTGCCGAACGTTTTTGCAGAAATGCCCGGTGGCCAAATCTTCGGCTTCCTGTGGTTCTTTATGCTCTTCCTGGCCGCAATTACCAGCAGTTTGTCCATGTTGCAACCAGTGATGGCGTTCTTCGAAGAAGGCTTGGGAATGACTCGAAAAGGCTCTACAGCACTCATGTTCGTCATCACAATGATGGGGACCGGATTCGTGATGTACTATTCGAAAGGACTAACCGCATTGGATGCAATCGACTTCTGGGCTGGAGAACTATTCATCGTCATTTTGGCACTCGTCCAGGCCATTATTTATGGTTGGGTGTTTGGCATTAAGTTGGGGCAAGAAGAGCTCGATAGCGGCGCCGAACTTCGAGTACCTCGGTTCGTTCAATACGTGATTAAGTTTGTCTCCCCCACGTTCCTCATTTGGATATTGATTGCCACGTTATCTTCAACCGTCGAAAAGGGCGAATGGAAAGGATACTTGAAGATAGTCGAAAGGCTTGCCAATCCAATTCAGATGGCTGGGTTTTTGATTGTTGTGGGGTGCATGGTGTTCCTCTGGATCATGGTGTTCTTTGCCGGACAACGATGGAAAAAGGAAGGTCGAGCCTAATCTGGATCTTAGAACAAAAACAACAGGAATATCGCGATGACAACCGCCGGTTGGATTTTCATGATTGTGTCGATTTCGTCCGTGCTTTTGCTGACTGTGTATTGTATTGGTAAAGTGCTGTTGTATGCCCCCAAGGACTAACTCGGATTATTCACCTAGGATTTAATGAGCAGCCCAAGGGCGTTAGCCAAATGGCACTCCCTTTGAGCCGCAACGCCTTAGCGTGCGGGCCGGAAGTCACGTAATCACCTGCGAATCCAGCCCACATGCTAGCGCACTGAGGCTCAGAAACTACAGAGTGAGGGCTCTTTGGCCAATGAATTATCCAGGCCATGTTACGGTTCAACATAAAATGACGGATTGAAAGAAAGGAATGCCAACATTGACCGGACCGCACTACGATCTCATGCTTTGCGGTGGTGGAGTCATTGGGCTTTCTATCGCATACCAGTCTGCTTCGAGTGGCTGGAAAGTGCTTCTCGTCGATGCGGGTGAGATAGGCCAAGCGGCTTCATGGGCTGGAGCTGGTATTCTGCCGGCCGGAGCATCGCTAGCGGCGCTCGATCCCGTAGAACAATTGCGAGCTCTGTCTCATCGTTTGCATCCAGATTGGTCACGGAGATTGCTTGAGCAAACTGGCATCGACAATGAATTTCGAGAATGTGGTGGCTTGTATCTAGCATGCACAGCCGCCGAGCGGGCCACTCTATCAGCCAACCAAATGTGGTGGGACGAACACGGCATCCGATATGAATCATGGTCCACCAAGGAATTGGTAACAAGGCTTCCCCAAGTTGCTTCGCTAGCGGATCGCACTGACAAGTTGCAAGCATGGTACTTGCCAGATGACTGTCGTTTGAGAAACCCGAGGCACATTCGTGCGCTTCGATGTGCTTGCGAAAAACTTGGTGTCACTGTCGTTGAGAATACTCGCGTTGATTCTCTTGCGACAATGAGTGATCGCATTGTGATGGCCAAGGCAGGCACAAGACAATTCCGCGCTGACCGTTTTTGTGTTACGAGCGGAGCATGGGCTTCCCAGTTGCTCAGCCCGCTTGCGATTGAGACAGGTATTCTTCCAGTGCGTGGACAGATGGTTTTGTTCAAACTGGAAAATCCACTTTTTTCTGTCGTGATCAACGAGGGCCATCGCTACTTGGTTCCTCGTGATGACGGACATATTCTCGCTGGTTCTTGTGAAGAAGAAGTTGGGTTCGATGATGGAACGACTTTGGAAATGATCGATTCTCTCAAAGCTTGGGCATTGAATCTATGTCCTGCGTTGGAGGCCGCCGTAGTCGAGCGCACTTGGGCGGGTCTCCGACCGGGTTCATTCGACTCGTTTCCCTATTTGGGTTCCCTACATCCATTTGAGAATGCGTATATCGCAGCCGGGCATTTTCGGCACGGTTTGCACTGGTCGACTGCGACCGGTCTGCTAATGTATCAATGGATGAGTGGTCAAAAAACAGAGATCGATCTTAAACCGTTCTGCGTCCAACGTGGGCAAACGCTCGGCTTGCAACTTACCACTGTGAATGAAACGACCTCATGACAACCTCACGCATCGACAAGATCCATGCAATGCTCCAGGATGATCCCAGGGATGCTTTTTTGCGATACACGCTCGCTATGGAATACCGCAAGCTGGATGAGAATGAAAAGAGCTTGGTGCTGTTGACGGATTTGGCCTATCACGAAGAGCCAAAGTATGTTGCCGCATTTTTCATGGCTGCACAGCAACTCGTCGAACTGGACCGAATGGAGGAGGCAAGAACGTTCCTTAGGGACGGCATTGACGAAGCAAGGCGCCAGGAAAATCAGCACGCGGCGGCCGAAATGAGCGAACTCCTTTCTGAGATTGGAAAGTAGTTGCTGAGCCAACCACACCATGCCTGCCCCTGTTTTGTTAGCTCTGGAGACCAGTGGAAAGAGCGGCTCGGTCGCCATCCTTCGCGATGAAGCCGGATCGCTCTTTTACGACATGGAGTACCTTTCGCCAGAATCGGGTTCGGCGAAGACCTTGGCTCCCGCGATTGAACGCTTGATGGCCAAAAACAACATCGAGATGCATAGCCTGGCGGCCATAGCGTTGTTGACCGGGCCGGGATCGTTTACGGGCTTGCGCGTCGGTGTGGCTACGGCCAAGACCATGGCTTATGCGCTGAAGATACCGATCGTCGAAATCGATACGCTCGATGTGATTGCACTCCAGTGTCCGATTCCTAGCGCGTCCGTGGTTGCAGTGCTTGACGCCTACCGGGGTCAAGTTTTTTGCGCCGAGTATTCCGTTAAAATCGCATCCGCACTATCAGGGTTCGAAAAAATATCCGCCACAGAAATTGTCGACATTGGGGCTCTGTTAGCCCGCGCACAGCAGCAGGCTGTCGTTGTTCCAACGATTGATTTTTGCGGTCCTGGTTGCGACCGCATCCGGAAATATTTAGCCGATCCGGAGAATGGGGAATTGACAGTTGCATCGAATCCACTCGCGAGAATGCGATGGATTGATGGACCTGCGACTGCTCCTTTTGCGGAGAGCGTGGCGAGGCTTGGTTATGTAAAACTTCTTGCCGGGGATACTCTGGATCCTTTTTGTCTGCAACCACGCTATTTTCGCGGAAGTGCGGCCGAGGAAACTGCAGCCAAAGGCAAGACCCTTGGTTAGTTGAAAAATCCGGCGAGTGCCAAGCTCATCCTGGATTCGTTTAAACTCAACTTAGGGACTGCGAAATTCTTCCGATGAGCTAAACTGTTGGCAGAGCATTGAACCTCAGTTCTCGAACTCAAGTCCAATATTAAGTCTATGGAAATCAAGCGAAACCCCACTCGAAGCGTTCAAATCGGTTCCATTTCGATCGGTGCAAACCATCCCATCGCGGTGCAAAGCATGACTGCTACCCACACGACGGACATCGACGCAACGGTAGCACTGGTCAACGATCTACAGCGGGCTGGGGCGGATGTCGTTCGCATTGCAGTCGATAGCGATAAAGACGCAGAAGCGTTGGCGGAGATCCGCAAGCAGACTTCCGCCAACTTGTCCGTCGACTTGCAAGAGAACTATCGCTTAGTTGAAAAGGTAGCGCCCCACGTCGACAAGGTGCGGTACAACCCTGGACATCTCTACCACCATGAAAAGCAACGTCCATGGCAAGACAAGGTGAAATTCCTAGCCGACATTGCCGCCGCTAACAACTGTGCCTTGCGTGTCGGAGTCAACTGCGGCAGCGTCGATCCTGGTCAAAAAGAACGGTTCGATCATTCCGACTCGATCGGTCCAATGTTGGCGTCGGCATTTGAACATTGCGAGTTGCTCGATAGTCTTGGTTTTGCTCGTTTCGTGGTCTCCCTCAAGGACAGTGATCCAACTAAAGTTGTCGAGGTGAACAAGCGATTTTCGGAACAGCGACCGGACGTGCCGTTGCACTTGGGCGTTACCGAAGCTGGCCTTCCACCAGACGGTATCATCAAAACTCGCATCGCCTTTGAACAGCTAATCGGTCGTGGTATCGGAGATACGATTCGCGTTAGTTTGACCGTACCCAATTCCAAAAAATCAATGGAGATTGAATCGGGACGACAAATCATCGACGACATTCATAATGGCAGATTGAGATCGGTCGTGGCATTGGATCCATCGAAACTCAATATCATTTCGTGCCCGAGTTGCTCGCGAGTTGAGAATGAGGCGTTTGTTGAGTTGGCTCAGGATGTAAAAGAGATGACCGCCTATGCGAAGGACTACGCTATTACAATCGCTGTTATGGGATGTCGCGTAAACGGCCCTGGAGAAACCGATGACGCAGATCTTGGACTATGGTGCGGACCTGCCAAGGTGAACCTCAAGCGGGGTGGCGAAGCTATCGGTGCGTATACTTACGATGAGATACTCCCGAAGCTTCGCCTGGAATTGGATCGATTGATCGAAACGAAAAAGCTAGCTAGCTGTTGATACACCAACAACGATAGAAAAACATGGACGAGGGTAGACAGAGCGTTGCAAATGCACCGACTTGGGTAGTCAAGGTTGGATCCAGATCTTTAACGGATGATGCGGGGAGGCTTGATCGAGTTCAGGTAGCGAATCTGGCGAGGCAGTTGCTCGAATTGGTCAACATGGGCAAGCGAGTGGTATTGGTTTCTAGCGGGGCCGTTGCCAGCGGCGTCGGCAAACTTGGGCTACTCGGAAGACCAACCGATTTGGCAACATTGCAAGCGGTTGCCGCCATAGGCCAGACGCATTTGATCCAGGTCTATGAGCAAACGTTTTCGGAACACGGTCGACATGCCGCCCAGATCTTGCTGACCGCTTCGGAACTGGATGATCGCGTCGCTTATCTCAACGTTCGCAATACACTGCGTCGGTTATTGGAGATGGGTGCGATCCCGATTATCAATGAAAACGATACGGTAGCTGTCGACGAATTGAAAACGACTTTCGGAGACAATGATCGTCTGGCTGGCATGGTAGCCGGCCTATTAGAGGGCAGCGTACTTGCTATTCTCAGCGATGTACGCGGGCTATTTGATCGGGACCCTCGCGATCCCGAAGCAAAGGTCGTTTCGACCGTTTTGAAAATCGATGATCGGATCGAGGAGATGGTCCGCGATCGCAAGACTGGCATAAGCAAAGGGGGCATGGCCAGCAAACTGACTACAGCCAAGTTTGTCACCATGAGCGGTCAGCCCGTGATCATCGCTTGGGGGCGGGAGCCAAATGTTTTGATTCATCTTGCGAGGGGAGAGACAACGGGGACTCTTTTTTTACCGCAGTCAAAGGCGCTAACACCTCGAAAGAGATGGATCGGTTTTTCAGCGCAGACAACAGGCCAGCTAACTGTGGATGATGGAGCGGCCAAGGCCATGTGCATCGACGGCCGAAGTCTTTTGGCAATCGGAATTAAGGAAGTCAGCGGCGACTTTGGCAAAGGGGACATCGTCTCTGTCGTCAATCTCCAGTCGCTCGAGATTGCACGTGGCTTAATCAATTACAGTGCCAATCAAGTCAATCAAATTCGTGGCTGCCGCTCGGATCGAATCGAGCAGATCCTTGGTCAGTGTCCCTACGAGGAAGTCATTCACCGAGATAACCTGGCGATTATGTGACTCACGTAGATCAGCCTGTCCTCAGGCTGACGCCAGCGATTTGCCAAGCTGTCGGGGGCAAGCCGGCTTGCCCCCGACGGATGCGTTTTGGCGTTCTACACAATGGGCGTCCCAACTCCCGTTCCCCTCGGCTTTGCCCGCCTCTGGCGGGCAAAGCCGAGGGGAACGAGTCGATTCGCGAGTGCCGACCGTTAGAACGCCAAAACAAGGTTGGTGGGGGACAAGCCCCCGAGCAACCGGAAAGGCCAGATCGCAGAACGGAACAAAACTCGCAGCAACACAATTTTTGCGAACTGCAATTTGTCGCGCAGCCCAGGCCCAGGCTGCTTCGTGCTAAGGTTGGGTGCGCGTGGCAGGAGCGCGCGTTGTCTTCACTGGTAGCCCCCAGACTAGATCGCGATTGCTGCTTCGGCAATGAGATCGCCTGCGCGAGAAACGACGTAGACAAACATCAGCAGCGGGCAGATCAACTTCATTCTCGGCATCCTCATTAGTCGTTGAATCAATATCAAACAAACTTTGTAACACCCGGGATCGCAACCGAAGGGGTTTCCAGTTCACCCCACTCGTATGCAGGAGGACTCAGGTCTTCTTTTGAATTCCATGCCATGTCCCAGGTGATTTCTTGTCCCGTGTAGGTCGCCATACGTCCCATGATGGCTAACAACGTGCTCTTGGCCATGTACTGCCCATTGTTGATTGGCTTGCCGGCTCGGATGCTTGCGAATAACTCGTCATGCTCGACTTGATAGT
The DNA here is from genome assembly GCA_043757445.1 of Pirellula sp. Taxonomy (GTDB): domain Bacteria; phylum Planctomycetota; class Planctomycetia; order Pirellulales; family Pirellulaceae; genus JBKCUI01. Next base: position 32,717 of record JAYVPJ010000012.1, read on the forward strand.
GAAGTTTCCCCTCGTCGCGGTTCGCCCAGTTATTCTGGCCAGCGATTCGGGCGCCGTTCTTTCGTTCTCGCAACGAAGCTGTTCCCTGTGTGCCTAAGATGTTGACACTGATATCAGATTTGCAGTCAGGAATTTGGCGTGTATTGCTGATCAGTTGTGCTCCGCTTGAATACTCGTAAACAACACTGTGGTGGTCGAAGATGTTTCCGTACTCGGGACCTTTGCGGACTTCACGCCCACCCATTCCAATCGCCTTGGTCGGATACTGGTCGCCCATCGCCCAAGCACATACATCGAGATTATGAATATGCTGTTCCACGTTGAAATCGCCGGACAACCATGTGAAGTAGTACCAATTCTGCATTTGCCAAAACATATCGGACCATTCAGGCTTTCGAGGCTTGACCCAAATAGGACCACGATAGTCGTTCGCGAGCAACGTACGAATTTCGCCAATCGCCCCATCATGGATGCGTTGGATCGCTTCCTGAAAGGGCGAGTGATATCGCAAACAGAGTCCTGAAACGATTGAGAGCCCCTTCGTTTTCGCCTTGGCGCAACTTTGGAGCACTGAGTGAACACCTGGTGCATCCACGGCCACTGGCTTTTCTGCAAAGACGTGCTTGCCTGTGTCCACTGCGGCTTTTAAATGCATTGGCCGAAAATGGGGAGGTGAGGCCAAAAGCACAACATCGACGCCGCTTTCCAACAACTGTTGGTATGCGTCGAAGCCAACGAACTGCCGTTCAGGAGGCACATCCAGTTTGGACTCGAGCCCTTCGGTCGCTTTGAGACTTCGCAGGCTCAAGTACAGCCGATCCGCGAAAACATCGGCCATCGCGGTGAGCTGGACTCGACTGTCGGCTTTGAGAGCCTGGGTCGCGGCACCTGTACCTCGCCCGCCGCAACCGATTAGACCGACTTTCAAAGTATCATCACCCGCAGCGTGTACCGGGCTGAGTTTCATTGAGGTGATGATCGCGCCGCTAGCGAATGAGGCAGCGGCGGCGAACTCGCGCCGCGTGGGAAGGGTTGAGAGCTTGGTTTTGGTCATTTATCGTTTCCTTGATTCAACGAGGGACTGAAAAGGGGTCAGGTCTCTTTTTCGTGACTAACACCAACTTGTGGTGTACGAATTCGCATAGTTGCGGCGCCGCGGATAGTAGGCTGCTGCGGACTCGACCAGTCGATCACCCGAAACATCTCCATCAATTTCTCGCCGCGAGCGGGATTCAATTGTTGCACCCAATTGATCCTACCGCGGAGATGCGACTGGAAGTCAGGCAACGCTTCTCGATTTTGAGTCGATGGACCATAGCGAGCGCTGTTGAACAAGATTGCTTTGAGTAGGTCATACTCATTTCGCTTAACGTTGGTGAATTGGTTAATGACGATTCCCGCAGCCACTTGCTGCGTCGCCGACCGCATGATTCGTGTCTTCCTGTGTTGAACCAGAAAGCCCTCGTCCAACGTAATCGAGCCAACCTTGATTGCAAAGGATTTGGCGATTCGGCCAAAATCCTTTGGACCGGAAAAGAGAAGATCGTCGGCGTATCGCGTGTAGTTGACTCCAGCGTTTCGTGCCAACCCACTCAAACGGCAATCCAAGCGATATGCAATCAAGTTGGCTAAACTAGGTGAGGTGGGTGCGCCTTGAGGCAAATGCTTGCGACAGTAATAACGGCGCAGACGCTCCATCGGATCGCGATTGGACTGAAAACGATAATGTTCGGATGTAATCGTCCTGATCTTCTCTTCCGAACAGCAGGCCGTACAAAGATTTGTCAGGATTTGTGTGACCGAGTGCGGGTAGCCAATGCATCGAAACAACCCAAAGACTCGCGACGCTTCAATGCTTGGAAAAAAGTCTTGAAGATCCATACGCAACACAACCTCTTTTCCCGCGTGTGGCTGAACATACGAAATCGCCGACCGACCACGAACAAAACCGTGCGCCGATGTATGGCATGGAATGGATTGCAACAATCCGTTCGCGATCGTTCGTTGGATTACTTTCAACCTCGAGCGTGGCGATTCGAGAATCCGCAGACCACCCGATCGCTTCGGCATGAAGCTCACACGGTAGTGATCTTTTCTATGTTGTGACAACCAATCGAGTAATCCAACAGGCAGCCCGCACCATTCAGCCAAAGCGCCTACGGTTGGCAAGTCAGGAATGGAACTCGCAAAGGAAGCAGCAACTGGAACTCGCATTCTAGTCGGTTCGAAATCAAAACGCTTGTTCTTTGCAACGCTCTCCCACAGTAGTTTGCGGGTGAGACGGTAGGCTTGGTTTTCGAGGAAGGCGACCAGGGCATTTCGCGACGGCGGCGTTTTGAATTGGGCGTAGATCTCAACGCCAAGCTGTTTTCTGGCTTTCGTTCTCGCCTTGGTAAATCGCGAGACGACCTCTTCGATGGCTTCAAGAGTCCATGGACAATCGAGAACTATTTCCGCCAAGTTCTTGGTGCGATCCATCGTCGGAGTTTTCCAGTCATAATAATGAAAAAGAGATCGTCAGTTCAACCGAACGGGTATGTGGTGGGGAGGTGTGCTTCGGTAGATGCACTTAACCCCACCATGGCCATGTCCAGGTAAAGTTTTCCGCATGGGTATCCCATACGATGCAAACCAACTTGACGGGAAGCCAAATCGATTGCCAGCTTGAACTGACGATCACAAATGAATTATGCATCCATGGCGCAACAATTGTCAAATGAGATTCGCCCTGCAGACTTAGCACGCGTGAAGAAGTATTTTGGCATAACATGTAGCCGACGTCGCTCCGCGACTCGGCAATTCAGTGTCGCGGAGCGACACTGCCACAACGATCGAA
>JAYVPJ010000013.1:0-35353 GCA_043757445.1 Pirellula sp.
GCGGCGCTTCGCTCGGCCCTGGGCTGCCATTGTTTAAGCCCGTTGGGCTAAAAACGCAAGAACGCAACACAGCAAACAATCCAATCTGCTTCAGCATTCATTTAGACCTACGCGGAACAAAAGTCGCATAAGCATAATTTTTGCGAATTGCTATTTGTCGCACAGCCCAGGCTGAGCCCCCGACCAACCTGAAAGGCCATACCCGCCAACCTGACATTGCCACCCGTGCCACCCGGTGGGATGGTTCCTTTTAGTCTGCCGCAATCATTAAGTGCGATCTGCAAGCGCACAAAAGAGGGCGGCCTTGGCATAGGCCCAATGGCGATCTGCGGTGGAACGCGAGATACCAAGGCAATCTGCAGCTTCTTGATGAGTCATGCCAGCAAAATACCGCAGCTTCACCAGCTCGGCCGCAGCCGGGACTTCCTGGGCCAGGTCCGCCAATGCCTCATGTACGGCTAGGATTTCATCCGATTTGGAAATCGCGATGTCACAGCTAGAATCGAGTTCGACACGCACGCGGTCCCCACCACGTTTCGGACCACTTTTTCGGAGCGCATACTCGACGAGGATACGTCTCATCGCTTCCGCAGCCGCGCCAAAAAAATGTCCGCGACTATTCCAATGCTGCACCGTGTCAACATCCACTAGCCGAACATAAGCATCATGGACCAGCGCCGTGGCTTGCAGCGTCTGTCCTGGCTTTTCATTTGCCAACCGACAGGTCGCCAGCCTTCTCAACTCGTCATACACCAGCGGCAGCAGTTTCTCTGCCGCTAATGGATCACCAGATTTAATTTGGTTCAGGATTTGGGTAACATCGTGCATTGAGAAAGGCTCGGTAGGCGTTGAAATCAGCTTTCACTATACCTCCCCCGCGCCGGAATGATATTTCTGAGCGTAAAATTCTGTGTGCTACCTGAATCGAAATCTTTTGATTTGATTGGTCCGAAAGTGAGATGGTCTCCTTTGGCCATGAGTGAAGTGCGTTGTCAGTCCTTACTTTTCGGGTTGTCCAAGTGGGGTAAGCTTCCAACCTGTGACGAATCACTGACGGCAAGCTGGAAGCTTACCCCACTTTGCTACACCTGCGGTTCGGTCATCGTGAACGGGTCGAGGGCGGCATCAAGAGTTTCCTTGGGAAGTACACTTTGTTCGACACAAAGTTCACGTATCGTCTTGCCCGATGCAAACGCCTCTTTCGTTAGCTTGGCTGCTTTCTCGTAGCCTATGAATGGATTGAGACTCGTGACCATCGAAAGGCTTTGCTCCACGCCCGCTTCACAGGCTTCTGGGTTCGCTTCCAAGCCTTCCATGCAGAACTCGATGAATGCACTCACTCCGTTGGATAACAGCCCAACGCTCTCGAGCATCGCGTCTCCCATAACCGGCATCATAATGTTCAATTGGAAGTTACCTCCCGAGGCACCACACAACGTCATCGTCGTGTCGTTGCCCATCACGCGGGCCGTCAATTGCATCATGCTCTCGCACATCACCGGATTCACCTTGCCCGGCATAATAGATGAGCCAGGCTGACGGTCGGGCAAGACCACCTCGTAGAAGCCGCAACGTGGACCTGAACCAAGCCAACGGATGTTGTTGGCAACGTTAAACAAGGACATCGCAATCGTCTTGATCTGACCGTGCGATTCGACTAAGCCGTCGCGCTGCGCGTTGGCTTCGAAATGATCGGCCGCCTCAACAAACGGAATACCGGTTTGCTTGGCCAAGTTCTCCGAAACACGGCGACCGAATTCCGGATGTGTATTAATACCGCTGCCAACTGCAGTTCCGCCGACTGGCAACTCTAAAACGGCTTTCATGGCGACTTTTGCACGTTCCATTGAAAGCTCTATTTGACGAGCAAAACCACCGAACTCTTGACCTAGTCGCAGTGGCGTGGCATCCATCAAATGCGTGCGGCCTATCTTGATGATCTTATCCCACCGTTGAGCCTTTTCTCTCATGATCTTGTGGAGACGTTCCAATTGCGGGATCAAGCTGTTGTGGATCTCACACGCGGTAGCAACGTGGATAGCCGTGGGAAACGTGTCGTTGGTGCTCTGCCCCATGTTGACGTGATCATTTGGATGTATCGGCTTGGTCTTTGCAAAACGGTCTCCACCCATGATCTCGATCGCCCGATTCGAAATCACTTCATTGATATTCATGTTGCTCGAGGTGCCCGAGCCGGTCTGGAATACATCGATTGGGAACTCACCGTCCATCTTGCCATCGATGACTTCTTGGCAAGCGGCAAGCATCGCTTGTACTTGTTCATTGCCGAGTGTGTTCTTGCCCGAACCGGTAAGTTTGCCTAAGTCGTTGTTGGCAATCGCGCAGGCAAGTTTCACTCGTCCCATGCCGCGAATCAAGGCTGATGGCAATCGCCAACCGGAGATCGGAAAGTTTTCTACTGCTCGCTGTGTTTGGGAGCTGTAGTAGGCGTTGACGGGCACTTGCACTTCGCCCATCGAATCGACTTCGGTACGGTAGGTTGTCATAGCAAGGATGGATTGTGCGTGGAATGGAAGTGGAAGTGTTGCGAATGGAACTCTAGGCACTGACAACTTTCAGGCCGAGTTGGACGGAAAAGTCGGCTAATTCGACCGCTTCGAGCTCGACACCGGTGGACGATGAATCCATCGTGAGGCGTACGGCAAGTGTTTCTGCACAGATATGTTCACGGTTCTCTTGAATCGCTTCTTGAATTAGACTTTCGGGACTTTGCAGAACCACTTCGATGCGATCGGCAAAGTCGCACTGTCGCTTCTTTCGCATGTCTTGGATCAGGCGAATGGCGTCGTTGGCAATCCCATCGCGGATCAATTCGTCAGTCAATTCCGTGTTGAGCGCGACAACGCAACTCTTGCCCTGCGACGCAGCCCAACCTGCCTTGGCGTTCATGCGAACCTGAATGTCCTCACTGTCCAATTCGACGCTCTTGCCATCGATTACCAAGGTGATTTTTCCATGCAAGTTCATTTGCTCCAATAACTGGGCGCCGGCTGCAGTTGCAAGGGCTTGCTTGAGTTTGGGGAGCAATGGCCCGACGCGTGGCCCCAGCTTTCGGAAGTTGGGTTGAACGGAGTATTCGACGAAGGGACTGGCCCCGCTTGCGTAGTGAATCTTTTTGACATTGATCTCGGCGCGAACGATGTCGTCGTGCTTCTTCAACCAATCGATGTGCAATTCGTCTGCCAACGTCACTTCCACACGGCTAAGCGTTTGTCGCACTTTCAATTTCGCTTCCATGCGAGCGGATCGCCCAAGCGATGCAATTTCTCGTAGTAAATTCATACGTTGATTGAGTATCGGGTCGGTCGAAGCAAAGCCACCATCCGGGTAGTCGCAAAGGTGGACGCTTTCGCGAACGCCGTCCAGATCCCCCTTGAGATGTCGCCAAAGCACTTCGGCAACGAAAGGCGTGAACGGTGCGATCAATTTCGAAAGGACGACGAGGCTTTCGTAGAGTGTCCAATAGGCGTCCAACTTTTCAGGTGCCTGTTTGTCGGCAGCCCAATAACGTGATCTACTACGGCGAACGTACCAATTGCTCAACGCATCGACCAACGCATTGAGCGTTTGGCATGCACCATAACTATCGTATTTGTCCATACGCTCGACAACGTCAGTGCAGGCGGCAGCCAGTTCGCTCATCATCCATCGATCGAGCTCACTGCGTTGTTCGATGGGGCGATACGTAGGAGACTTGGAAAATTCTGTGGAATTCAATTGATCCAAAGGCCCTTGGATAGTGGATGGGCCACAGAAGCCGTCGATCTCCGCATAGATCGTGAAGAAACTAAAGACGTTCCATAGCCGCAAGATGAATTCCGGGATGCTATCCTTGATCGCGCGTTCGCTATAAAGAATGGAATTCCAAGGTGGCTGATTGGCGAACAAGTACCATCGCAAAGCATCGGCCCCATACTTGTCAAAGATCTCTTGCGGGCTTCGATAGTTGCGAAGTTGTTTTGACATCTTGCCTGTCTTGACGACAAAATCGCTACCCAGGGCGTCACGAGCTTCGTCCTCGGTCAGAAAGCGTTGCTTGCCATCCTTGCTCTCGTACCATTCGGCCATCATCAGCCCGAGCACGATGCAGTTCTTGAATGGATGAGGGTAGGCGATCTCTTGCTTTTCGAAGAGCATCGTGCTGATGGCAAGTTGGCTATAAAACCAACCGCGAGTTTGGTCGAGGGCTTCGCTAATGAAGTCGGCTGGAAATTGATCCTTGAACCTGTCCGCGTTCTGATGCGGGTAGCCCCATTGCGCAAAAGGCATGGCACCGCTGTCATACCAACAATCGATGACCTCGGTGACCCGGCGCATTCGAGAACCGGCCTCAAACGGGGAGTCGTAATGTACGGCATCGATATAAGGTTTGTGGACCCGAAGGTCGTCGACCAATTCTGGGTTCTTGGCTTTGGCTTGGAGCCAAACCTCCGCGCCCGTTACGCCAGGCTTGGCAAGCAACTCGTCGTAACTGCCGATGGCTTCCATTTTGCCCGATTGATCGCAAACCCAAATTGGAAGTGGCGTTCCCCAATAGCGTTCTCGTGAAAGAGCCCAGTCGACGTTCGACTCGAGGAAATTACCAAAACGTCCTGTACCGATGTGTTCCGGCAACCAGCCGATCCGCTTGTTGTTCTCAAGCATGGCATCGCGAAACTTGGTCGTTCGGATGAACCAACTTTCGCGAGGATACTGGATGAGTGGGTCTTCGCTTGCGCGCCAACAAAAAGGGTAGTCGTGCAAGTATTGTTCTTGATGCCAAAGTTTTCCTTCGTCGCGCAGTCGGCGCGTGATCGGCTTGTCGGCATCTTTGACCCAGGTCCCTTCGTATTCGGGGGCCTCTGCAGTGAAGCGTCCGTTGGGGGCAACGGCGCAGAGCAACGGCAGTTGTTCTGACGAAACGAAACGAGCCTTCTCACTTACGAGCACTTCATAGTCCGCTTCACCAAACGGAGGAGCCATATGAACAAGGCCCGTACCCGATTCAATGGTTACAAAGCTCGCTTCGACAACACGCCATGAGGGTCTTTGCTTGCCACCGCTTTTTAGTTCGGCTTGATCTTTTGATTGTTGATCATAGTAGTAAGGAAAGGGTGGGATGTATTTCAAATCAATGAGACCTGACCCCTTTACGGTCTTTTGAACGCTCAGCGTTCGCTTGGTCTTTTCAGCCAATGATGCAACCAGCGCACTAGCAACGATGATCGTTTCGCCGGAATCGCTATCGGTGCAATAGGCGTAGTCGAGTTTCGAATGGACGGCGGCGAATTGGTTGCTTGGCAGCGTCCACGGAGTGGTGGTCCATACGACGAGGGATGTGTTCTCAAGTCCCTCGAGTGGAAACCGAACGTAGACGCTAGGATCAGCGACTTCGCGATAACCTTGCCCAACTTCACCAGCGCTGAGGGCGGTGCCTCCTTGAGCCCACCACCAAACGATCTTATGGCCACGGTATAGCAGCCCACGATCGAAGAAGTTCTTGAGCGACCACCAAACGCTTTCGATGTAGCTTTGATGGTAGGTCACGTACGCTTGCGATAGATCGATCCAAAAGCCGAGGCGTTCCGTCATCCGCTCCCACTCTTGCATGTATCGCCATACGCTGTGTTGACAACGCTGGATGAAGGCTTCGATGCCGTAGGCTTCGATTTCCTCTTTGCTGTGGATGCCCAGTTCTTTACAAACTTCGACTTCGACGGGGAGTCCGTGCGTATCCCAACCTGCTTTACGCTCGCAGCGATAGCCACGCATGGTTCGGTAGCGAGGAAAGAGATCCTTGATGGCTCTGGTCAGACAGTGGCCAGGGTGGGGCATGCCATTGGCGGTCGGTGGCCCTTCGAAGAATACGAAAGCTGGAGCGTCTTTCCTGAGTTCCAGCGACTTTTCGTAGATGCGATTTTGCTTCCAAAAAGCCAGGGTTTCGACTTCGAGTTTTGGAAACTTAATATCGGTCTTAACAGCTTGGAACATGACCTGGTGTCGGGGTCGGAAGAAAAGGGTCGGCAAACCGCGGATCCTCGATCCGCGTCGAACGAAATGGCGTCGCTCCGTGGAAGCAAATCATAGACTTTTCGAACTGTTTCGGGTACGTCCAATCGTTGCCGACGCTGCTAGCGTCGGTTCGGATGCTGGCAGCATCCGCCACGGTGCTCCCTCGGGCCACGGGCCCATCCGACTAATCGACTTCCTCGACATCCGGGCCGATTTCTTCTTCTTCGTCGAGAATCTCACCATTTCCAAGATCGGCATCCGGATCGGTGACCAATCCATCGTCGGCAGGTTCGATTTCATACTCGTCGTCCAGCTCTTCTTCGAAATCGTCATCGAAGTCATCATCAAAATCGTCTTCGTCGAAGTCTTCAAACGGATCTGGATCTTCGTCCTCGGTATCCTCCTTGATCGGTTCGTCTTCGACTTCGTCTTCGTCTTCGCCCCAAGACGCGCGAACCGATCTCTTGACTGGCGTTTCGGCGTTCAGGGCCATTTCAAACCAATCTTGGATTGGCTTGCCAAACTCAACGACAGGCTCTACGGTTGCAATGTCGCCGTCGATTGCATCCGTTGGTTCAATATCCAGCCCTGTATTTAAGTCGATACCACAGTTCGCATCAGGCAGGAACGGTTGGTCCTCAACTGCACAGTCGCCATCAAACATGTTTCCTAATTGAGACTTAATAACTTGGTTCACCGACTAGCTCCACCCATTGGCGTATCGAAGTGTGTGTGTATTTCTATAAATGCTGAGTTTCGTTCATTTCAAAAAGAACTAGTTATCGAAACGGTAGACCGCATTGTATTTTAACGCTTAGCCTGTCTCGATCCAATCAGACTGTCAACTACCATTTCAGCTTGTTTTGCAAAGTAGATGATGCCGTCGGTGATGCGGATGCTAGATAGCCTATTGTCAAGCGGATTATACTGAATGATCCGTGCGGAAATCCAGCATTGCCGCGCTAAGGCGAGCGGTAGGAGTTGCGTTACCGTTTACTTTCGAATTACTTTAGAAAGTCATCGATCGTTAGCAGAGTTGCGAGCGGGATACCGGCCGCTTTAAAAGCAGCTTCGCCACCCTCCAATCGATCGATAACTCCCAACACACCAATAACTTCGAGTCCAAATTCGCGAGCAGCTGTTGCAGCTTTCAAGGCACTACCACCGCTGGTGATCACATCCTCAACAATGACACATTTCATTCCTGGTTTAACAGGACCTTCTACCAATCGGCCGGTCCCGTGCTGTTTCGCTTCTTTGCGAACCATGAAACCAAGCAAGTGGTGGTCGCGCAGGCCTGCATGAACGACAATGGCAGCCGAAATCGGATCGGCTCCTATGGCTAACCCCCCTACGGCATCAGGCATTGCACCAAAGCGATTGCTCAGGATCACCTCCAGCATTCCTGCCGCGATCTGATTCGAGCCTTTGGGGTGTAATGTTACCATGCGACAGTCCAGGTAATAGGAGGCTTGTTTTCCGCTAGAGAGCGTAAATTGCCCAAACTGAAGTGCGTGCTCTCGAATGATCGAAATGAGGCTGTTTCGGTCGTAGTTCAAATTCATTGGGGGAAGCTGTGGTAAGGAAAGGCAAAAATTTATTAACGAGTGAATGATACAAAGGCAATTCAATGCCTTCTTTAGTCGAAAGCAGAGTGTATCGAATCGATCGAAAATAGCCCAGAGTGGCTCAAAAGTGGATATCCGATTCGGGGGTTAAATAGGGTTAAACAGGGCTAAGGCGAGCGGCAGGCTGTGTGATACCACTTGTAGTTTGGGACCATTGTCCCGAACGAGTCAATGGACGAGACATTGGTCCCATCCTACGGTACTTTTCATTCTGCCGCTCGCCTAAGCAAGGTACAATACGCGTGAAAGTTGTCTTGCTCAGAACAGGGAACTTAAGCTACTGTCCGGACTGAGGTTTGGAATCTTATGCTATTCAGTCAAACAAGCACGAAATGGTTCAACGGCAGTTTCATGCTATTGGTCGCGCTGCTACTGCAATGCGCAGGTTGCCATATGACTGCTCCGATGCACACGTGGAAGGCGCCGCACGTAACAAAGGCAGGCGTTGTGCGGGTCGCGGTGGCGCCGATCGGTGGTCGTACGGAGGCAGCTGAACGATTGCAGAAAGCGATGAAGTTGGCCCAACCCCAGCCGAATCCACTCGTTGCGGCCTTGCATCCAATCGAATTAGAGCAAGCCAGTGGAATACAGTTGGTTTCGTACGACAACCAACCCAATGAAATGGCATCCTTGGGTGCAGCCCGCCGCGCGGGAATGGATTACATTTTGCAAGGGTACATTCAGCACGACGACTTAGATATTCCTCCACCGGACCCGAAGAAAAAGCCTCGCTTTCGAATTTTCAAACCGAAAGAACCGAACGAGAGCATGTCAGTGCATTGGGTGGTCACCGATGTGAATAGCGGTTTGAAAGTCAAGGAACAAACGATCGCAGTCGACCGGTTGCAAGCGGAAAAGCAATTCCCTGACCTGTCCATGCATACACCGGGTGGGGACGGTCGGGTATTAATGGCCTCAGCCCGCCAATCATGGGCACTGGTTGCACCCACCAACGAACCAATCGATGCCACCCTTGACTTGCCCTGGTTTATGCCAGGCTCATCGCAAATACGAAAGGGAAACGGTTATGCGCGCCAAGGCCGTTGGGATTTGGCTGAGAGCGAATGGCAGGAAGCGGCCTCGTTGCATCCAAGAAATACTGCGGCATGGACCAATTTGAGCTTGGCAGCAGCGGCTAAAGAGGACTTTCAGCTTGCTCGCGATCGATTGAAGCATGCAAATACTTTTTTGCCAGGCGACTCAACGTTTCCGACATTGGCATGGATTGAGCATCGTCAACGAGACCATCATCAGGCCCTCAACCTTGCGCCACCGGAGTCTGGCTGGACACTCGCTGACGCCCCGAAGTCTCTTCGTCCAGATGAAGTTCCAACCTCCCCTCCTCGCGATCTAAAGGAAATGCCCTGGTGGACAGTCGTCCCATTCATTCCGCCACCCGGTTGGACGTGGAAGCAATGGTGGACGCAGCCGATAGTGCTATGATTCGAAAGGCTGCTATACTTAAAACCGGACCACGTAGGGCAGCTTGTCCTCATGCTGACATTCCAGGTCGCTTACTTAAGAAGGTAGCAGGCACTTTCCAAGTGCCGTCAGCCCGCGAATTACAGATAATTGCGAACGGCACACGGAGAGGCTGTGATTTTTTTGAATCTGAAGAAAGTACCCATCACGCTCCCCGTGATGTTGCCTCAAAAACCAAAGGTTTTTGAACTGCGAAAATCACGCGGAGCGTGATGGGTACTATAAAATCACAGCCTCGGAGTGTGCCTGCTACCTTTGACGGTAAAACAAGTGGTATTTAACTGATACTCCACGTAGGTCAGCCTATCCTCAGGCTGACGCACCCCAACCGGAACGTAAAACAATGCACATAGCCCCAGGTTGGCAAACCGAAAATCGAACGCCGCGCATTTTAATCGTGGACGACGATTTCGAGATTGCCGACCCCGTTAAATTCGCCCTCGAAAAACTCGGGTATGACGTCACGCACGTACCCGATGGGAATCAAGGGGTCGCGGCTATTGCAATCGTGAAACCGGACCTGATGGTGTTGGATATGATGATGCCCGGCCGAAGCGGTTTCCTCGTTCTCGAACACTTAAGAAGTACGAAACAGTCTTTTGTCCGCGTAATCATGGTGACGGGCAACGAGGGAGAACGGCATCAAGCGTATGCTCGCATGCTCGGAGCAGATGACTACATTCACAAACCATTCGCAATGGATCGGCTAGTGCAACGCGTTCAGGAACTCCTCGCCCAGCCGTTCCCGGACGGAGATCCGGCTACAGAATCAAAAAGCGAATGACAACACTTCTTCCTGCGAAAAAGGTATTTTCGGTACAGTGGTCTGGCGATATCCAGGGAAGTCTGGAATTGGTCGATCAAACACTTCTACCGTTGCAGCTAAAGGCACTCTCGATTGCAACGATCGAAGACGCGTTTGAAGCGATCGTGATGCTTCGCGTACGTGGTGCACCTGCCATCGGTATTGCAGCAGCCTACGGTGTGGTTCTTGGAATTCAGAAGTGCGTTCGCGAAGCTAACTCCGTGAGCGAGGCACGTCAAGCAGCCATGCGGGCTTGTGATTATCTGGCGACCAGTCGGCCAACGGCGGTGAACCTGTTCTGGGCGTTAGACAGAATGCGCGGCGTTGTGGCTCGCAATCCGAATGTCTCCGCTGCCGCCGATATTGCACAAGCATTGCTACGCGAAGCCAGACTCATTCACGACGAAGACCGGCGAATGTGCCATGCCATAGGCGAATACGGAGCTCTATTGCTCGAGGACAATTCGGGCGTCTTGACACATTGCAATACCGGTGGACTTGCGACATCCGAATACGGTACCGCTTTGGCAGCAATCTTCACCGCGCAGGACCAAGGTAAGACATTACACGTGTACGCGGATGAAACCCGCCCTTTGCTTCAAGGCTCTCGCCTGACCGCGTGGGAACTGCAACAACGTCAAGTGCCTTGCACCGTGATTTGCGATTCGATGGCGGCGCAGGTCATGCGAGAAGGCAAAGTTCAAGCGGTCATTGTTGGGGCGGATCGCATCACTGCGAGAGGAGATACTGCAAACAAAATCGGGACTTATGGAGTGGCCGTACTGGCCAAGTACCACAATATTCCCTTTTATGTGGCGGCACCACGAAGTACGTTTGATTTATCCATCGTAAGCGGCGACGACATAACGATTGAGCAGCGCCATGCGGATGAAATCATCAATGGATTCGGCAGGCAGACTGCGCCAAGCAATATCGATGTTTACAATCCTGCTTTCGACGTAACACCTGCTGAACTGATCACGGCCATCGTTACCGAAAGGGGAATTATTACACCCGTAAGTGAAGAAAACGTCCGAGGCTGTGTCGGGTAACTCTAGCATCGTCAGCTAGATGTAGCCGACGTCGCTCCGCGACTCGGCAATTCCTAGAAGTAGCCGACGTCGCTCCGCGACTCGGTAATTCAGTGTCGCGGAGCGACACTGCCACATCGATCCAACTACATTAATTGAACAAGAGAACTTCTGCCGTCGCTTAATTAAGTCTGTATTCTGAAAGCGAAGTCAATATGCGAATTCCACCAATAGCCTTGATCTCGATGCTACTTTCAGCATTCTTTGGTCCGAGTGTGGCCGGGCAAAACCCTAGAGCCCCTATGGACAAAGTCTCGGCAGCAAAAGTTTCAGCGGCCATTGAAAGATGCGTCTCTTTTTTTGTGAATGCACAAAAGAAGGACGGTCAGCGAGGTGGCTCTTGGGCTGGTGCAGAAACGTACGGCACAGGCCAAACTTGTCTTGTGACCCTCGCCCTGCTCAGCGCAGGTAAGACGGCGAAGTCTCCGGAAGTTAGCCGAGCTTTGACGTATATTCGGGCTAATAAGAACCCTTCCAAAACGTACGAAGCATCCCTGCAAGTTATGGTCCTCGCTGCCGCCGAACCTGCCAGAGACATGAAACAAATAAAGGATGTCACCGAATGGCTCGTCAAGGTCCAGTCATCGGATGGTGGATGGAGCTACGGGGATATTGGAGGAGGTGGCGGCGATGAGTCCAATACCCAGTTTGCGGTTCTGGCCCTTTGGGAAGCGAGCAAGTTGGGGATCAATGTCAAAGTAGAGATCAAAGGAGAAAAAGACAAGACATTGATAGATGCTATGCAGAAATGCGAACAATACTGGCTCAGTAACAAAACGGGCTCAGCCTGGGGATATCGAAATAATGGTCCAACAGGCAGTATGGCTTGCGCTGGCATCGCATCGATGGTCATTTTGCAGGAGGCCACGGCTGGTGTCGACGCGAGCGTTGGAAACAATGGGATTCAGTGTTGTGGCGGGCTAAAGGCAGGGTCCCATGTCGATGATGCCATGAAATGGTTGGCAAGCAACATCGCTTTCAACCATAATCCACACGGACAGGGATACACCCATTACTATCTCTACGCTTTGGAACGCGTCGGTAGATTGACAGGCCAACGCTTTATCGGGGCGAAGGATTGGTACCGTGAGGGAGCGGAATTCCTACTTGAGACGCAACTCACCGGCGGCTCATTTCGTGACGGCATCGACGAAGTCTCGTCAACTGCGATGGCGCTCCTGTTTCTCAGCAAAGGCAAGCGTCAAGTCGTTATCGGTCACTTGCAGTTCGGGGCCGACAACGACTGGCAAAAACATCGTCGGGCCGTTCAAAACTTGACTGGTCAAATCGAATCGGTATGGAAGAGGGAATTGGCTTGGCAGTCCGTACGACTTGAGCAAGCGGACCTTGCCTCATTGCTCGAAACACCCGTTCTCTTTATCAGCGGCACGCGTGAATTCAAACTGAATGATGCGCAACGCAACCTGCTCAAAGAGTACACGAATAACGGCGGATTCATTTTTGCTGAAGCCTGCAATGGCGACGGTTGCAACGGAGACGAGTTTGATAAGTCCTTTCGAAGTGAGATGGAAAAAATCTTTGACAAATCGCTTCAAAAACTGCCACCATTGCATCCTATTTGGACTGCCGAAAGCAGGGTTGATCCCAATGCGCTTCCGAAGGATTTTTGGTTGTATGGTTTGGACGCTTGCTGTCGCACCAGTGTTGTCTATTCGCCGATCAGCCTATCATGCCGTTGGGAACTCGCTCGTCCCTTTGGGATAGTCAAGAAGCACGGTCCGGCTATCGATGGGGACATCTTGAACGCAGTCAAGCTCGGCGTGAATGTTGCAGCTTACGCAACAGATCGCGAACTAAAGGACAAACTGGATGCGGTTCAGATCGTTCAGCAACAAAAGAATCGGCAGCCACTAAATCGTGGCTCATTGGCTATCGGAAAGATCATGCATAGCGGCGGTTCGGACGATACACCGAAAGCTGTCCCGAACCTACTCGAATTCTATCGGACGTTGACTCAATCGCTGGTAGAAAGCAAAACGCCAATGGTTTCCTTGAGCAGCGACGAGGTTCAAAAGTATCCGATCCTCTACATTCATGGTCGAAACAAATTTAGATTCACCGAAGAAGAAGTCACCGGATTGCGAAAACATTTTGAGACGGCGGGGGTCGTTTTGGGAGATGCGATCTGTGCCTCGGCCGAGTTTTCGGAGAGCGTCCGAAGAGAGTTCTCTAAGGCCTTGCCTGAATCTTCCTGGCGAACCATTGAGCCAAAACATATGCTGATGCAGCGTAATGACGGCACTGGAAACTTCGACTTAAGCAACGTTACCCTAGTCGATCCATCGAGTCCAAGTTCGGATATTAAACAAGCGAAGCGTGAAGGGCCTGCTGAGATTCTGGCTTTGGAATGGAAAGGGCGAATCGTAATGCTCTTTTCTCCGAACGATTTGAGCTGTGCGATGGAAAGCAAACACTCGATGCAATGCCGAGGATACGTTCGCGAACATGCGTTTCATATCGGTACCAACATGATCCTCTTCGGCCTTGGATTTTCAGATTAAAATCGGCTAGTAGCATAAATGGGATAGGCTTCCAGCCTGTCATAACGGAAGGCACTCTATCAGCCTATCGATCGCCTCTCGATGGCGTTGTCTGAATGGGACCGGATCGCCAGCGTGAGGCGATTGCGGCACTAGAAACATTACGACCGAACGGATGAGTTCTTTTAATCCGACACCGGTGACACAACTCGTATTCACCCTCGCAAGAATCGGAATTGGGATATTTCCCAATGGATCGTCGACGCCCTTGCTAGCGATGTGATTCAAGTCCACTTTCGTAACGACCAAGACTACTTTTCCAGAACAGTGGTTTAGTATTCGAGTGTGAGTTTCGGTCCATCCAGTTGTTCGATCCACGAGCAAAAGCGTGCAATCCGCTGACGCGATGCATTTTAGTATTTGGTCGATTCCAGTTGCTTCGATCGCATCGGCTGCAGTTCGGATGCCAGCGCCATCGATGAGTTCGATTGGCCAACCTTCGAAGCTAGAGCGTTCAGACAGTAAATCGCGGGTCGTACCCGCTTGTTCATGAACGATTGCCCGCGAGTATCCAAGCAGCATATTGAGCAGACTACTCTTTCCTGAGTTGGGTGGCCCGGCAAGCACCACGCGCCATGGCACAATGAGATGGCTTCCGAGTTGTGTTCGCTCATTGAGATTCAAAATTCGCTTCGTTGACTCAACCGTTTCACCGGCCAAGATGTTTGACTTTATGGCGACGAGCTCACGGCCGAGCGCACCTCGGAATTGGTCGAGCAAGATGGCGGTTGTTCGGAGCGTGTCAGCGCGAAGTAAGTCTTCGCGCGCCTCAAGTACGATTTGGTCTTCGCTGCTGGCGGTCTCTTGCGCGTACGGTCGCTGCTCTTTCACTCCACACGCGACGAGGTTTCGAATGATGGTATCGGATGCTAGCCGTCCACCGTGGCAATGGATTTCAACGCGATGCTCATGCGTTCGACAAAGAACAATGGACTCGCCATTGAGTGCACCTTCGAACTGAGTGAATCCGTAGCGAATGGCGTTGAGCGGAAGGCTTTTGTCTCCTTGATTGGGACGCCAACACCGTTGGACTATTTGAACAGCCTGCGGCCCATTGATTTCCAATACCGCGATGGCAGAAGGATTCTCGGAAGTAAGTCTTGAAACGGTCGTCGACAAATGTTATCGCTCAGGTAATTCGATACGTGCGAAGTGGATAACGCGGTAGATCGTGCGGACGCTAGCAGCGTCCGCCACGTTGTGGACGCTGCTAGCGTCCTGCTCCTTTATGCAACTAACTCAGTTTGGCGTCACAAACTGCTTGGCCTCTAACCAGCGTCGGCATGCGTTGGGCCATTCTGAAGTTCCGGGTGTCTTTTTGGCGAGACCTAGGCCGTGAGCGCCCTTTTCGAAGACGTGCAGTTCACCGGCGACTCCATTGCGGATCATAGCGGAGTAGAAGGCAACTGAGTTTTGAGGGGGAACGGCTTTGTCTTCGAGCGTGTGGAATAAAAATGTCGGAGGCGTCTCTTTGGTCACGTTCAAGTCGCTTTGAAAGGACGCTATTAATTTGGGATCGGGTGATTCGCCGAGAAGATTTTTCTCGCTTCCCTTGTGTGTTGCCGGCTGACCAAACAGGATTACGGGGTAGGCCAAGATTCCATAGTCAGGTCTTGACGATTGTCGTTCGATGGCATCGGCACTTTGTGAATCGCCTGCGTCGAACCTAGTGAGGACGGTCGAGACCAAATGGCCGCCAGCAGAAAAGCCCAAAATGCCAACTCGAGTGGTGTCGATGTTCCACTCAGCCGCTTTGGCTCGGACTGTTCGTATGGCGCGCTGCGCATCTTGCAATGGAGCAGGATGGCCATAACCCTTGCCTCGATGACGGTAGTCGCAGATGATAGCAGCTAAGCCCATTTGGTTTGCCCATTCGGCCATTTCGACGCCCTCATGCCCCATAGCTAGTCCGCCGTAACCACCGCCCGGACAGATGACCAGCGCTCCCGTCGGTCTTTCGCTTGACGGCAACCGGACCATGGCAAGTGGAATATCTTTGGCTTCTATTCCGAGTGCTCCCGGGGCACCATCAGCCCAAAGCGGAATGTCAAACGACTTCTGATCTGCCGAGAACGCAATGGAAGCCGTAAGAACGACAGCGAATATCGAAATCGGCACGGAGTAAAGTTTGAGTCGGTGCATGATTGGACCCGAGCAAAACGAATTAGAAATACAAGAAGACGCGATTCTATTCTAACAATAAATCCAAGAGGGATAAGCATCGCCTAGGGGAGGCTCGATGTGAAAACAGGAATGGATTTTTCAGCTTCGGCTTGCGTTTCTTCCGGAGAATAGGGGCGGGTCAGTACGTCGATCGGTTGGGTTGGGATAATCATTTCCGCAATGAGACTCGAAATAGTCGCCCGTATTTCTCCCCTTGTTTCGAAGTGTACCACCAGGGAACGTTCTTTGGTCACGAATCGAACGAGTGTGAATCGACGCCATTCATATTGCGACGGATCGGCTGACGAAATCAATTGGCCAAGAGATTCTCCGCCGATGCTGTCGCAGACCAGAAGCCCGCTCTGGGTTTCACTAGCGGGCGAAGCGATCCGCACTAGTCCTTGGATATGAACCATAGCCCCAGCTGGAGCTATGATCGGAGGAGAGGAGACTCGCATCACGGCCCCGCCATATCCCGAAGGAATCGGTTGGTTGTTTAGAGGCTTGGTGGTAAGTTCCAGTGCTGGCAGGCCATCTGGTCCATTCGCTCCAATTGCACAAACGCTTTCGATACTTTCGGTCAGGCGTCGATCCACTTGCCAATGCGATTGATGAAACCTAGCAGTATCGTGAAAGGGAACGCCTGGTACTGGTAGCGATTGCCAGCTTCGCCCGCTCAGCAATCGATTGAATTCCCAATGTAACGGCAACGAGAGTGGCGAAGCCAAAAGCGGACTACTCTGAAAAGCCCCGAATTGTGATGCGGCTTCATCCCATGAACCACGCACCACGCGCTGGGCAGCCAACATCGCTTGATCCGACGATTTCGAAGCTTGAGGCAAATTGGAGCGGCGCAAGTTTTGTATAGACTCGCGGTACAGCGATTCAGCGCGACGGATTTCATCCCACCGCGCATCGTTTCCGGGTATCCCCTGAGCAACCAAGGTCCTTTGCCCCATTTCAAGCACTTGTTCGGTGATGTCGATTCGAGATTCAACAAAGCTCGGGCCATGCAGCAAAAGCATGTCACGCAGGTAAGTGATGGGCATTGGATCGGCAGCGGTAACGATTTGCTCGATAATGCTAGGCCTATCTATCGTCACCAACAGACCATTTGGTGTCAGCTGTCCTTGGAGTCGTTCCAATTCTCCGTGAGTGATTCGAAAAACACTTCGCCCTTGCCCCGAGACCGGTAGCGTGAATTGGATTCGATCCTTAGTCGGAGCCATAGCACAGATCTGGTCCATTAGCCCAGACGCCAAAATGATGGCAAGTTGACTCTTGGGCGTTTCGATGACCGTTGCGGTATGATTGGGCGAATCGGTCGCAACGTTTTGCCAAGAGGATTGCCCCGCTTGTATCCAAGGCAGAAACAACTCGATCTCATGATTGATTCCAGCATAGGCCTGGCTACGGACGATCGATGTAGGGTCAGCTGAATCGAGTGGCGAACCAGAACGAAAGATAAACCCGCGTGCTCCTTGCATCATGCTTCGATAAAACTGCAATCGGACTTGAATTAAATCGAAGTCTACAGGATTGCTAAGCTCTCGACCGAGTGCCTTCGAAGCAATGGACTTTTGCTGGGACCACTCATCGGGCATCTGAGTTACAATCGACGTCAATGGAATTGAACGTCCCGACAACCCGCGGAAGTTGGATTGCATAATCGTAGCTGCTTCGCTTGCAGAACGTACGCGCGTTGAAATCGGAATCGGAATGGCCAGAGCGTCGCTCAGCCGGCTATAGGGGCCATACAACTCCATTGCTTCGCCAAACGTGGGGCGAGCCAATGAGGCTGGAAAGTGAGAAAGTTTATTGACGAGTCCTCGAGTTTGCTCAAGGTGGGATTGGTCGCGCGTCATTCCGATTAGCCAGCCTTGAACGTGTCGAAATTCGTTAGCTCTGCTTTCGGTCGGAACCAAGTCGGGCGGACGAGCGATGACCCCCATTTGCGATCGCGCGGCTTGCTGGATCACAAGTGGATCGTTTGGGTTGTGAGTGATGATCGCATTGAAGCCAAGTGATTTGAGGTAGTCGAGGCTTTCACCTTGATGGAGTATCCATCTTGGGACGGTCGTTTGTAAAATGCGAAGTTGCTCTTGGACCGGCAGAGTTGCAGGATGTGGTATTTCGTCGATTGGAATAGTCTCATTCGCTCCGATGGAGATTGGAGCAACCATACCTGCGACCAGTAAGTCGTCGACCTTTAGCTTGATTGTGCCAGGCTCGGAATAGACACTGAGCACAACAGCGTCGATGTAAGCGTCTTGCAGGTTAATACTCGGTCCGAATTTCGTTCGCAGATATCGAATACGATCGTCGAATGGATTGACAACATGGGCGATGCGTGAGGTCGACCATCGGCCAGCTCCCTCGCAAGGTGTCCCGAAGAGGACCTCTGTAATTAAATCGTGTGTTGCTGCGTGTGCACTACGAGGAAATACGACGCGAAAACCAATTCTCAATCCGCTTTGAGCAGAGAGAATGCGGATGGACGCATTCAAGTCATCAATGATCACACACGGATCGATCGGATAGATGAGGAAGACTTTGCTGCCGGTACCGAATGAGGTCTCGATGATTTCGACCCCTGGTTCGGTTTTCCTGGAGGGGGACATTTGCGCCCTCGCGTCGCTTTGCCAGAGACGAAACTTCGGTTGCGGTTCGTCGAACGAGTCCGAGACTTGCGCGTTTGCAGGCTGCGCGAAGGCGATGTGGAAAAAAAACATCGCCACGACAATTCGCCAATGCAAAAGTAGCCCAATTGCGTTAAGTGGCTGATGGGTTGACTTTTTGCAACAAATTGCGAATGAATAGTGGAGAAAAAGAAACATGGGGATCAACCTGACGTGCAAGATCGTAAGTCTTGCTTGTAGCATGACTTACAGCACGATTCTAGATCGTTTCGTGTTGCGAAAACCCCACGGACTCTACGGGTTAGCGAAATCGAAGCGAAAGTATCGACTTTGCTAAGTCCTTGACTAGCATGGGTTTACCATCCATGTTAGTTCTCCCGTGAGAGAGTGTCGGCACGACAGCTGCTTTTCTTTAATTTCATAATCGCCAGCAAACTTTCGGCAAACCAACTTCAATCGCTACCTTGAGGAGCCTCAGTATGAGCCACGCAGCCCAATCGACCGAAAATCTCCTAAATGACACTCCAAGCGAATTGGTGGATCTTCAAAAGGTGATTGAATTGTTGCCACCGGCACAACGCTTGACGATTCAGCCTGCCTTTCAAAGAGTTGTCGAAAGCACCAATCGCCGTCGAAAAATTTTGCAATTGGTTCAGGATTCCATCGGACAATTGCGTTTAGACATGAAGTATTTGGTCTTTGATTTGGAGGCAACTCGACGCGAACGTGACGCGTACCAACGGCAGATTCAAGAAATGATGGGTGATCAGGGTGAGGCCGACGGGAAATCCCCTGACGGAAACCAAGATTAGTTGGAACGGATAAACGCATTAGCTTGTGTAGTCGGGTGTCAAAAGTCGCCACTTTCCAGCCCGAAACCCCTCCGACCCTACAGAGCGAAATGCGTTCAAAAAGCGAAACAGGCGAGTCGATATAGGCAAAATAAACCTGAATCGACTCGCCTGTTTGTTTAATGGTTTGCTTGCGAGGTTCTTTTGGCTTAGTCTAGTTATTGAGCCAACTGAAACTTCTTTCCAAAACCTCTCATCACTCTTCGTCGGTCAGACGCCTCGATGGAATTTACTCCCAGGACACTTACTCAACGCGCGATAGATTTGGAGTTAGCGACTCCGCAACAAATCGATCGGATTTGGGGGGAACTGCGTTCCAGCGATGTCAAACTGGAGGATCTAAAAAATCTTCTACTTCGGAAAAGCATTCTAACCAACTTTCAATTGGATCGGATGTGCGCGGGCGAGCGGCTTGGATTCTTTTATGGTCCCTACCGAGTTCTGTACATGATCGGAGCAGGTACGTTTGCAAGGGTATTCCGTTGTGTACACCGAGAAACCGGTCGTGTCGTGGCTGTCAAGGTATTACGTCGTAGGCACCGCGATCAAGTGGCATCGGTCGAACAGTTCCTGCGCGAAGGAAGAATGGGGCTGCAACTGCGGCACCCCAATATCGTGACGATTCACGAAATTGAAAACGATGCTCGATCCCCCTACTTGGTCATGGAATTTGTGGAGGGAGAGACTTTGCGAGAGATATTGAAGATACGTGGGAGTTTTGGGGCTGCCGATTCGTTGAACATCATGCATGATATCTGTGGTGGTCTTGATTTTGCGGCCTCAAAGGGCATTACGCACCGCGATCTAAAATTGACGAATGTTTTGGTGCACTCTAGCGGACGTTGCAAACTAGTGGACTTTGGACTGGCTGCGATGGCTGACGTATCGACGCCAGAAGCGATTGCGGATTGCCCTAGCGCACGAGCGATTGATTATGCAGCCCTCGAGCGAGGAACGGGCGTACGTAAGGGTGATCCGCGAAGTGACTTGTTTTTTGTTGGAGTGATTTTTTATAACGTTGTTAGTGGTAAACCTGCGCTCATCGAGACTCGCGATCGCCTGCAGCGATTAAGCGTCTCGCGTTTTACCGAAATTCCGCCACTCAACGAAGTGATTCAGGGCTTACCGGATCAAATTTATTCAATCTGCCACAAGGCTCTCGAGTTCGATCCGGAAAAACGATATCAGACGACAGGGGC
This sequence comes from Pirellula sp., assembly GCA_043757445.1. Taxonomy (GTDB): domain Bacteria; phylum Planctomycetota; class Planctomycetia; order Pirellulales; family Pirellulaceae; genus JBKCUI01. The sequence continues at coordinate 20,432 of JAYVPJ010000013.1, forward strand.
AGTGTTAGCCGACTTGCAAGCGGCCATCCGTTATCTTGAGAACGCAGATGGAGAAAGTCGCGAAAAGAAGAGCCCACAGCACGCAATCCAAACCATAAATGAAGATGAGGCCAAGGAGGGAAATGGCAAGACGCTCATCGTCGTGGAGAGTAAACCCGAATTGCAAAATATCCTGAGGGAGAAACTAAAAAAACGCGGCTATCGTGTTCTCATTTTTGGCGACCCGGAACGAGCACTCAGCAAGTTTACGTTAGATGAGACTCCGGCAGATTGCGTGGTACTTTGTGCCCCTGACCTTGGAAACCTTGCCCTGGAAGCATTCAATAAATTCTCCGAGCAGGAGCATACCAAGAGCGTTCCTGTTGTGATGCTGGTCGACCCAAAGCAACAGCACATCATTCGCGGGGCAAGAACCAATTCATGCCACGTGCTAATACCGTTGCCTCTCAAGGTTCGAGAACTCAGGCAGGCGCTAGTCAAATTGACAAAGCAATCTTAGCTCATGTTCTAGGTTCAACGGACTCGATAGCTCTGAGGAGGCTGTGCCTAAGAGTGTAAAGCCGAGTTGGTTCAGTGATTTTGTGACCCTCGAGGTCAGTGACATAGAAGACGTCTACGACTTGGTCGAGATGTGTGCTGACTTTGGCGACCTGCAAATCCAGTTTAAGATCGAAAAGGATTTTCGAAATGTCGTAAAGCAAACCGATTCGGTCATACGCAAAGACCGAAATAATGGTGTTGCTCTCCGAGGTACTATTGTCAAACCGAATTTGGGTCGGCTGTGTTCTTGCGTTCACTGCGTCAAATGAGGACTGGGATTTCCAAATGCGTCGAAAGACAGGTGGTTTTGCGTTCTTGGGATCCATGGATTGAACCAAGTGTTTACAGACTTGTTCGATCCGATGGGGTGGTGGCATGCCCTCGTAGTCTGCATCTTGAACCACAAATCGATCCCAGGCAATTCTACCAGGCTGGGTATGGATCTCGGCGGACAGAATACTTAGCCCTTGACTGGACAGAGCACCTGCAATCTTGTGAAACAAGCCGGTAGATTGTTCCTGTCTAACAACAGTTACGTATTCGGTAGCATCTTGATTTGCCAAGAAGTTCCCCCACGCCTGAACGGGATTCTCAGCCGTCAATCGCCTGATTCGTCGCAGCTCATCCATCAGATCTTTGGGCTTGATCGACAATAAGTATCCGGAAGGAATCGCATCAATTTGTTCGGTACACCAACTGTTTTCCCGTTCTTCAGCCGTTCGATGGGCCATGACGGCTGTCCTTTGAGACGCCACGATATTGAGGAAGCGTTGATCGGGGCTGTCGCTCCGGAATTGAGATTCCGTGGCATCATACAGCTGCAATATCAATCTAAGTTTCCAATCGTTGAGCGCACCAGGACCGACCGCGTCTAGATCTGCACAGGAAAGAACCATCAACATTTGAAGGCGCTCAATCGAACCTACTTGCTTTGCAAAATGGACGATCGGATCTTTCTGCGAAAGATCAAATCGAAAGGCCGTATGGGCCATGAGCAGATGTTGGTGGACAAGAAAAACGAGCAACTCCCGATCGGAGTCCGACAATTTTAAGAGTCGTGCCGTCTCCTCTGCGATCTCGCGACCAACCTCGCTATGGTCCTCAGGAAATCCCTTTCCTAAATCATGTAACAAAAGGGCCAGGTGCAGAATCATCTTGTTCTGTAGGCCGCGATAAACCCGTCCTAAGACGTCATCCGACTTGGCAAATTCGCCGGCGCATTCCACCGAGCGAATGCAATGTGCGTCTACCGTATACTTGTGGTACTCATTGAATTGCAGTAGACACCGAGCATGCCGCATAGCCGGAATAATTTGTTCGAGCACTCGCAGTTCATGCAACCGCCGCAATATCTCACCGAGACGACCAGGTTGAGCTATCAACTGCAAAAACCGATCGATCGCCTCCGAGCCAACTTGACTATCTCGACGTCTGAGCATCGCCTGTCGAATGGTTCTCCAAGTCTTGTGTTCAATCCGCCGCATGTAGCGGTTTGCAACCTGCATCAACTCCAACACTTTCGCTGGATCTGACTGGAGATTTTCGAGACCCGACTTTGTCGCCCAAATTTCCTTGATACCCAATCGAATTCCCTTGCGAATCGGCCACGCAATGAACAGGGACAAATAGCCGACGATGCTCAATCGTGATCGAGCCATCCCAACGAAGTTCGCAGAACTGTATCGCAGCTCGCTCGTGAATTCAAAATACTGCTGCATGAATTCTTCGACGGGTAGCACTCCGTCGGTACCTTTGAAATGCGACCAAGACGCCATTTCAATCTGCTTCGGACGGTCCAGCGAATCCTGTGCCCGACCCGCAAGAAAATGCAGTTGGTTCCGCAAACGAAGCAAGTACTGATACCCGTCGCGGATCGCTCGAAAATCCTCCTGCGCAAGCAATCCCATCTCAACCAATTGCTCTGGATCCTTCTCTCCAAAGCACACAAAGCCAATCCAACGAACGATTTGAACATCCCTCAAGCAACCGCGAGACCGCTTGATGTTTGGGTGCAACAAGTATACTAACTCTCCAAACTTTTGTCGCTCAACGAACCGCTCCTTCTCGATAAGCGCCGAGAGACGTCTTGATCGCCTTTTGCAACCTATGCGGAAGGCACTTAGAAAGCCTTCAAACATCGCTTGGCTCCCTTCAACCAAACGCATTTCCACCAAGGAAGTCAGTATGGTCGCATCGGTCCAAGCGACTTGGCGCGCTTGGTATGGAGTTCGAATGGTGAATCCGAGTTGCAATCCCGCATCGACAATCATCTGAGCAATGGAGCGAGCTAGCGGGGCAATTTCGGATTCGCTTACTCCCCGATACAGCAACATTAGGTCGATGTCAGAAAAGGGTGCAAGATCCCTTCGACCGTATCCCCCCAGAGCGAGAAATGCGAAACAGGACGGGTCCAGCGGCTTCTGCAAACTGCCGAGTGAAGCTTCGATCAAATCGTGAATTACTTGGTCAACTTGATCCGCCCAGGCAAAGCAGACTTGTGGACCAGTCGCACCAGATTGGTGAAGGCTCGCCGCCTTTAGACGCGCGTCCGCCAATTGCGAACGCGCTTTAACTACTTGCGAATGGAGAGAAGTCAATTTATTGGTTGGCTTACAAAGCGTCTTGACCGGTCTCACCGGTTCGAATCCGCACAGCCGTCTGAAGGTCTGAAACGAAAATCTTGCCGTCGCCAATTTGGCCGGTTTGCGCTGTCTTGACGATTGTATCAATGACCGTTTGAAGTTCGCTATCTGCGCAAACAACTTCGATTTTTACTTTAGGTACGAAATCCACCGCATACTCGGTTCCGCGATAGATTTCGGTGTGCCCCTTTTGACGGCCATATCCTCGTACTTCGCTGACGGTCATTCCATGGATGTCTTTTTCCGTGAGTGCGTTCTTGACGTCTTCCAACTTAAAATGACGAACGATGGCTTCAATCTTTTTCATTCCAGACTCCAGGGATGCATATTCCAAGCCATATGGCTCAGGTGACTATCGAAATGCGGGACCGCCTGTGCGTCGCTCGCACATCCCACCCCTACAGTGTAACCAATGGGATTCAAATCCAACAAGGGTATCATCGATTCCAAACCTTTGTGACCCGAGGATTTCGGTGACGTGGTGCTTAAACTGCTAAGTTCCCGTCGTCTGCGATTGGACGGCAGGTGCGGGAACATGGGGAACGCTGACCGAAGGAGTGGTAGCGGCCGGAACGATCACGACTTCGCCATCCAGCGTTTTGCGAGGTAATTTTTCATCTCTTACCGCGGCCTGATATACAAACGCAGCCATAATGATAGACGCTTGTTTCGCATCGTCGGCTTGTATGCGCTCGTATACGTCCATGCTGGAATGGTGAGTACGAGTGTCATACTCCAGCGGATCCTGAATGAATTGGAATCCTGGCAATCCGATTCCATCGAAGGATTCGTGATCCGTTCCGCCGGTGTTCGACGAACTAATGGTAGTCGCACCCATGTCGGAGAAAGGCGCAAGCCAGGATCGGAAAATAGGCCGAACCGCTTCATTTCCCTGAAGGTAGATACCTCGTATCTTTCCAGTGCCATTGTCCAAGTTGAAGTAAGAAGAAAATTTTTCGTGTTCTGCTTTCAGCTCGTAGGTCGCTCTAGGTCGCGTTCCATCACCTCCGCCAATGCCCCCCCCAATGCCACCTCCGGCACCCCCTTTGCGGCTTCCAAAGTGATCGGAAACATAGGCTTGTGAACCCAGTAAGCCTTGTTCTTCTCCTGTCCATAAGGCGAGTCGAATGGTTCGTCTTGGTTGGGCACCAATCGCCTTCAAGATCCGTACAGCCTCCAAAGCAACCCCACATCCGATTGCATTATCCGTCGCGCCGGTGCCCGCGTGCCACGAATCAAAGTGACCACCTAACATGACAACTTCATCCTTGAGGTCGGTACCTGGTATCTCTGCGATGACATTGAAGCTGTTCAATTCGCCGTCGTGATAGCGAGTTTCGATATCGATGGCTAGCTTGGGATGCGATCCTTTTTGGATCATGCGTACAATACGATTGTAGTGCTCAGCGGCCACGACCAATTGCGGTAGGACATCCGGTGGATTGGTGGCCCATGGTCGGGGACCGCGGCTAAAGGGATTATTTCCTTCTCTGCCTGCTGGATCCGCACGTCGAGGCATGGTTGCGGATTGGACGAAAACCGTGCCTCCATCGCCTCGACCCGGTTCAAGCACCACGGCAGCGCCCTCGTCGTAAGCCAACTGCCACTTGTCCGCTTGAATCTGCATAGCGCCTCTTCCGTCGCCGCGTGGGCCCGGAGGTGCGGAAGCATCGCCTGCGACGACTGGAGCAGCTTCGCCCGATGCCGCTGGGGCTCCCGGGGCACTCCTACCGCTTCGCCCGCCGCCGGGTCCACCTGCGCCGGGTCCACCTGCTTCTGGGCCGCCAGGAGGGCCGCCAACCCCAGGACCACCGCGTCTTCGTGGTGAACCTGGATCTGCATTTGCAAGTCTCAATAGATCGGCATCGGTTTGACGAGCAGCAGGTGGATCAAACAACGCTTTAATCTCGCGAGGTGGGCTAATCAAAACGATCGCGCGCCCCAGCTTGCCGCGATACTTTTCAAGTTCTTCAGGAGTCGACGCGTCCAAATAGATGGGTTCGCTTCGAATTGTCTTGGAGGTAGACGGCGTCCAAGCTTTGGGGTGAGCAATTAATGCTGAGTAATGTGGCTCAACTAAGTTGACCGAGCACGCCTCCAATGTCCAACCTCGACCAAAAGGCCCCCAGCTTTCGAGATGTGAGTTTTCTAACCCCCACTCGCTCAATTTTGCTTTGGTCCACTCGCCTGCGATTCTAGTCAATGGCGAGCCAGTCAATCGAGGACCATGGACATCGGTTAGATAGCTGATCGACTCCATCACTTGCGATCGTTGCAATCCCTCGTCTTTGATTTTATCTATTACCGCGGTATCGACTTTTTCGAGGGGTACCTGTGCTGTCAGAGCCGGGCTCATCGCAAGGCTCAATACGGCAAAGGCTTTGCATGTTCGGAAATTAGTGTGCATTGTCTACTCGACTTGGTTCGGACAATCTAAAAATGGACATGAACGACGCTGTATCCGATACTCGCCTTCGGATTATTCAATTGACCCAGTATGTCTTGTAGCAGTATGTCTTGTAGCGATCTAAGAAGCTACAAGTCAGAAAGACAACTCGGGGGCGATTTCAATGCGAGGTCATTCTCAGAGGCTGTGATTTTATACTACCAATCACGCTCCGCGTGATTTTCGCAGTTCAAGGGCCTTTGGTTTTTGAGGCAACATCACGCGGAGCGTGATGGGTACTTTCTTCAGCCTCAAAAAAACACAGCCCGCCGGCAAGTGTGACTTTCGTTGGAGTATTCACCCCGTCGGCCGTTTAGCCAACCGCAATCGAATAGGCCCTTTGAGCGATTCGATCTTCCTTTCGTCGATGTCGACGACCTCTCCATTTTGTGTGATTTCAATCGCTCCGTCCCGGACCATGTCAGACGCAACTTCGCGAACCGTCGTCATCAGTTCTCGCCATTTCGAGCCGAATGTCCTTCCAATATCGGACGGACAAATACTCTCCCCTGGCTTCATCATCAACAAAAACCTCAGGATTTCGTCACGGATGTCTTTGCTGCTCGGTTCTTCATGCTCGTTCCATCGTGTTTTCATATTGAGCCTCTAACTACCTTCTAATTCTATTTTTCTAGTGCAGCCTTGAGCCCAGTCCCTGAAAGAAACGAGACGGTAGCCTTCACGACGGACGAGTCGCTCATCAGGAATGAGTGAAGGACCGGGACAGATGCAATTTCCGACATGCCGTCTAAGGCGGCTTCCTCAAGTGTAACAACGCCATCGCTTGGGCCGCTGAGCAAGGGATTCTGAATTGGACTTTTGGAAATGTCTCCAGCCACGATGGCAAAAGGACAAGGCGGAGTACCTAGTCCACTCCGAAAGTCATCCCAAGTTGGTCCCAATTGCATCCCTGAGTTACCCGTAATCGTTTCAAACAACCCCAATCGCGAAAGTTTCGCCGCGAACGAAGAGCCTTGGTTGGGAGGCCCTAGCATAACAACTCGATTCAATCTTGTAAGTACTTTCTTTGGGTCGCCGTTTCGTTGCCATCCCCCAATCGCATGACGAAATACGATGTTGCCCATACTGTGTCCTACCACGCTAATTTTGGGTTGCCCCGGAAGATTTTCGACCAATTCCATGAGAGCAGCAGAGTGAACGGAAATAGGGTCGCGAGTACTGGCATAGGAATAGGAAATGGCCTCGCGTTGGCTGGAATCATCTGGATGCAGTTTCATAAAATCGCGATCCACACGCGACAACTCAGCCTCGATAGGATCCATGCTGCTGGACGATCGCATTAAACCATGCAATAAGAGTACTACTTCGGAGGGACTTGTTGCAGCTGGATTCGATGCAACCACGCGGCTGAGTTCGTCGAGCATGGCTTGCCTTCCTCCCCAAGCTTTTCGCACCGACTTTGGATCGAGCAATCGCCAGTGGTCAAGCGTGCTATTGTATTGAACTCGCCAGCCTTGCCACCAACGGTAGTCCGTCCAGAACTGCTTGCCTCCCAGCGTTGGCAAAGACAGATTCCAAAACCTGGATTTGTCTTTCACTTCATCGGTCTCCTCGTCTGTGTTGGCATCCCCGTTGGAAACGAATTGCACTGCATACGAGACATCCGCTGGCCCAAAGCCGGTAAACGTGGCGACGAGAAATAAAATAGCCTGCGCTCGCATTAGCAGAATGGAACGAATCATCGAATCTATCCCTCCGGTGGAATACTGCGTCCGTGCGGATCCATGGTGGATTGCCCGGTTTCTGCATCTAGCTTGTCACGCATGGAAGAGCTTGTAAAATGCTCCAGTGACTCAGCCTGCGCGTGCAAGCGAGCGTCCGTCGCGTTTACTTCGACGGATAAATACTGTTCCCATAGTCGGTGCGAACGAATCAAGTTTTGAGCCACACGAAGTCCATGGTCTGTAAGTGTCATCGAAGATTGGGACGGCGAGACACAACCTGCACGAACAAGATCCGATGCGACAGTGCCTAGCTTACTCAACGGTATTTTGAGTTGCATGGATATCTCCAGCGATGACAGTGCCGTTCGATTTTCGCCTTGGTAGTCGTTCGGAATCATTCGCTCGGAATGTCGATAAAGCAATGCAAGCATGTCCTCACCAATGATCTTTCGAGCCACCGCTCTTTGTTCAATCCATCGAACGAGCACCCCAGCCCTAGGGCTAGCAATCACCGCTGAGACCAAAAACAGACCGCTCGCTACGGCCATCATCGCCGCAGAATTAACAGATCGATATCCAAAAGCCACTGGCACAGAGATCGCTAAAAAGTGCCCCGTTATCGCGGAGGCTGCTCCAATCCCAGCGCTGGATAGGATCATCGTATGCAAGCGATTGCACAACAAGAATGCCGTGGCTGCAGGGACTACCAACATGGCCACAACCAAAATGTTCCCAACCGCTTCAAAACTAGCGATGCAAGTCACAGCTACAAGTGACGCCAATACATAATGAAAAACGGTTGGTGAAATCCCTTGTGCCCGAGACAGAAGTGGGTCAAACGTTGAAACCTGCCATTGATGGAAGAAGCCAATCACGGCGATTGCATTGAGCAAGCAAACGGCGCTGATGGTGAGCACGACGCGAGGAACTAGCCCAATTGGCGTTGCAACTGTATCCAAGATGATCGTTTCTAGATTGCCATAGAGCACGCACGAAGGATCTAAGTCGATCTTGTCTCCAGCTCGAACCATCATCACCAGACCGACCGCGAATAGCGACGTAAAAACCACTCCTATCGCCGCGCTCTCCTCTACTTTGCCGTACTTCCGAATCAATTCCGTCAGCCAAACTGTTAACAGTCCCATGCTGGCTGCTCCGATCAAAACCACGATGGAACCCCGCGTTCCACTAAACAAGAAAGCGGCAGCAATGCCCGGTAACACAGAGTGACTGATTGCGTCTCCCATTAGACTCAGGCGTCGCAGTACAAGAAAATTGCCCAGCAACGAGGCTGCAACAGCGCACAAGGCACCAGCAACCATGATCCAGCCATCCACCGACCAATCCCAAACCATGTGTCAACGAACTTTGCGAGGCAACCAAGAATTTCAACTTTACAAAGGATAACTATTTTTTATCCATTTGCGCAAGCTCGTCGCCAAAATCGAGAACCGGTTCCGATTCGGCCAATGGATCCGCGGCTACTTCGTCACCCGTGACCGGCGCTTTTTTCGGAGCTTTCTTAGGGCGGCCCATCATTGCTGCTGTGATCGTAGCCACGACCAAACCGACCATAAAGAGAACCCAAACATAGGGAAGCAACGCGTACATGACGGCCTAACAAGACTTGGTTTCGGAAGGATAACGGTTTAATCCAATGGACTAAGGGTAATTTGCGGGGTGAAGATGCACAAGTTTTGACTGGGTCTAAGTTAACGGAAAATCCATGACTCCCCGGCAAAACCCGAGTTTACCCTGTTTTTCGAACGCCGGTTCGCTTGCGGATTGGAAGGATGCACAAGCCTTGCTACCATTCTCATGCTACCGCATGCCCCAATTATTCCCAAAGAATGCACCCCAAGGAACCTACTAATGGACGACGCCCCTGTATCTGAACTCTTCGAATTGAAGACCGCAATTCGAAAGCAGGCGCACGAAAACCGCCGTGCCCAGCAGGAAAAAGACGCTGTTTCCGAGAGAATTGTCGATCGGTTCATGCAACTTCCAGAATACCACTCTGCCAAAACGATCATGTTTTATGTGGACGTTCGTGACGAAGTGCGGACGCGGCAGGCACTTCCCGCCGCCCTCGCTAGTGGCAAACGCATCGTGGTTCCCTACTGTGTGGATGGCGAGCTCGAGCTCTTTTGGCTTGAGAACATGGAAGAATTAGAACTGGGAATGTATCGCATCCTGGAACCAAAAAACGAACTTCGGTCCGTTGAATGCAAACGCCTACCACCTGCCGATCTCGATTTGGTCATGGTGCCTGGAGTTGCTTTTGACCGCAATGGTGGGCGGACTGGGCACGGCAAAGGTTACTATGACAAACTTTTGCAACATGCAAGACTCGACGCGCCTCTGATCGCATTAGCCTTCGAGTGCCAGATGTTTGAGAAGATCCCAGCTGAAAGCCATGACATCTATATGGACAAAGTCGTTACTGAAGACGCCGTCTGCGTTGGCAAAGGTCGCTAGTTACCTTGCATGCCCCCAGGGCCTCGCGATCTTGGTGGCTATGATCTAGCGCAAACTACTTTCCGAAACTCAATCAGAGGTAATTTCACTTATGGTTCGAACCGCAAGCACGATGCTCCCATTGGGTACTCAAGCGCCTGATTTCACACTCAAGAATATCGATGGCCAAAGTGTCTCTCTGTCCGATTTCCGCGACAAAAAAGCGCTGGTTATCGTTTTCATGTGCAATCACTGCCCCTACGTCAAACACGTTGCACCCGAGTTAACCCGCATATCGAACGAGTACATGCCAAAAGGTGTCGACTTCGTCGGGATCAGTTCCAACGATGTCATCGCACATCCTGAAGACAGCCCTGAAATGATGAAGTCTGAGGCCGTTAAGCAAGGTTACAAGTTCCCGTATCTTTATGACTCAGACCAATCGGTCGCTATCGCTTATAACGCGGCATGCACGCCTGACCTATTTGTTTTCGACTCAGACGTTCGATTGGTTTACCGAGGACAATTAGATGATTCGAGGCCAAAGGCAGACAGGCCGCTAACAGGAAAAGATCTACGGTCTGCGCTGGATTGCATACTTAACGGAAAACAAGTTGCTACCGAACAGCGTCCCAGCATTGGTTGCAATATCAAATGGAAGGACGGATTAGAACCCGAATACTTCAACCCAGCCGGCACTGCATAGTGGCAACGCGAAACGCAATTGGATTCTCAGGCTTGCGCATTGGATTGGGCATGGACTCACATCGGATCGCTTCCGGAGGACCGATGATTCTGGGCGGATTGCAACTAGACGTGGATAATCATTTCGTCGGCCATTCCGATGCCGACGTTCTCTTGCACGCAATCACGGACGCCATTCTTAGTGCGACAGGCCTACCGGATATAGGACAGCTGTTCCCAAATGATTCTGAAGAAAATCGCGGTCGCGATTCTGCTGAGATGCTGGCGATAGCCATGAATGCGGTGTCCGAAGCCGGTTGGTTCATCGTTAATTTGGATTGCGTTGTTCAACTCGAACGCCCCAAATTGTCTCCACACAAAGACCGCATAAAACAACGAATCTCCGATATCCTCCAAATCCAACCAGAGCAAGTTTCCGTTAAAGGAAAGACTGGTGAAGGAGTGGGAGAAATTGGTCGGGGGGAACTTTGCGAAGCGACATGTGTAGTTCTTTTAATGCGAGAATAACGCGATAAGTGCTAAGCCGCATCTCGTCCATGGTTGTAAACACTTGCAACGGTTGATACGTCGGGTTGCGGCAGCTTGCCGATTCTGTTTGGCGAGCGGTAGTTGGTAAAGTACCCATCACACTCCGTGTGATGTTGCCTCAAAAACCGAGGGTTTTTGAACTGCTAAAATCACACGGAGTGTGATGGGTACTATAGAATCACAGCCTCTCAGAGCGATGGGCGTGTGTTCATGGCAAAGGTTGACTGGTTATTCACACGCCCTTCGTTCCTCAGAGCGTGCCACCCACTTTGTTGCTGGTAGATTTTAGCCTGCCGCTCGCCTTTAATCCCGAAACCGAACTCCCGCGTAACTATGTCAAGTGCTATCTCGTCAAGTGCTACAGCTGAGTCCAATCCCACTGCTCGCATTGCAAGTGTCGATGTCTACCGCGGCATCGTGATGTTCTTGATGTTGGCCGAAATGCTGCATCTATCCGATTTGAAGAAATTCGTGTCAGGAGATAGTTGGCTAGCTCAAGCGGCAGACTGGCTGGCTTTTCATACCAGTCATGTTGCTTGGCGTGGCTGCTCGCTGCACGATATGATCCAGCCGAGCTTTTCGTTTTTGGTAGGAACTGCGATGGCCTTTTCCATTTTGGCTCGCGGTGCAAAGGGGCAGACTTGGAACCGCATGTTAATGCATGCGATCCTTCGAAGTTTCATTCTCATTTTCTTAGGGATCTTTTTGCGTAGCCTCGGCCGCTCGAGCACGAATTTTACGTTTGACGATACGCTAACCCAAATTGGATTGGGATATTGGATCTTGTTCTTGTTGTCAAACTTTTCGATGAGAGGATTGATCGTCTCGACTGGCGTGATCCTTGTCGGATATTGGTTGGCATTCGTTGGTTACCAGGCGCCCGGTGCGGATTTTCCATATGACAAATACGGCGTGGATCCAAAGTGGACGGAGCACTACCAAGGGATCGCATCGCATTTCAACAAGAACTCCAATCTCGCCTCGACGGTAGATCGATGGTGGATGAATCTTTTTCCACGCGAGAAGCCATTCGAGTATTCGGGTGGTGGTTACTGCATGCTTAGTTTCATCCCGACTTTAGGCACGATGCTGTTGGGTTTGATCGCAGGAAAATTGCTGCAATGGGAAACCACAGCGGGTCGTAAACAACTCTGGCTTTGGATGGCCGCTGGCATTTGCATTTCGATTGCGTTGCTAGTGGACGCATTGGGGCTTTGCCCCATTGTCAAGCGAATCTGGACACCGACCTGGGCTCTTTGGAGCGGCGGCTTGTGCTTTGTTTGGCTGGCGGTGCTCAACTTAGTCTGCGATATTGGCGGCTACCAACGTTGGGGCTTTCCTTTCCTGGTCATCGGAGCCAACTCAATTACCGCTTATGTAATGAGTTCGACAGTGAGAGAACCGATCCGACTTGCGATCGAACGGCACTTCGGATATTTCCTCGAGAAGTTTCGTGAATTCTTAGCCGGCTGGTTTCAATTGGACGCCCCGCTAGCGTTGAAACCTCTGATACTTGGCGTGCTCACACTCGGAGTGATGTGGTTGATTTTGCTTTGGATGTACCGCAAACGCATTTTTATTAAGATTTAATAACATTCGCAGCTGACGCTGCTAGCGTCAGCGCTGATGCAGGCAGCCTCAGCGCCGACGCTAGCAGCGTCGGCGTCGGCCTCGGTGGCGTCGCCCCAGTGAAGAATTCGTTCTTCCATTGTGAAGACGGCGTGAGCCTGTCAGAATCTCTCTCCAATTCGAGCTGACACCATACGCTCGCTAACCATTTGTAATTATGAAACATTTTGAATTGAATTGAAGAGCACCTTCGAATGGAACACGTCAGTGGAAACATTTACGACTACCCGATTTATTACGATTTGGTTTTTGCAAGCGACTGGGTTGCCGAGTTCAAGTTTCTAGAAGCTGCATTCAAGAAGCATGTCGATGGCAAAACCAAACGGGTCCTGGAACCTGCTTGCGGAACCGGTCGATTGCTGTTTCGAATGGCCAAAAAGGGATACATTGCGGAGGGACTGGATCTCAATGCCAAGGCAATAGCATATTGCAACGCTCGACTCAAGAAACATGAGTTGAAGCAATCTGGGTGGGTCGCCGACATGTGCGACTTTACGGTCAAGAAGCCATTTGATGCCGCTTTCAATACGATCAATTCTTTCCGTCACTTGAGCACGGAAAAGGCGGCAGTAGCCCACTTTCAAGCGATGGCAAACGCAGTCAGACCGGGCGGCATTTACGCGTTGGGATTTCATTTGACGCCGCTCGAAGGCATTCCCTCGGACACGGAAAGTTGGACCGCACGCCGTGGGAATCTGCAGATTAATACACGGATGTGGCCTCGCGATAAGGACGTAAAAACGAGGATGGAGCGGTTCAATCTTCGGTTCGAAATTTATCGTCCAACCGGCTCCATTCGCATCGACGACTGTTTAGCTTTGCGAAGCTATACGTGGAGGCAATTTGCTTCGATGATCAAAAAAGTCCCAGAGTGGTCCATTGAGACAGCCTATGACTTTACGTACGACATCACCGAACCGATTGAAATTGACGCTGGAACCGAAGACGTCGTCTACATCCTAAAGCGAAAGTAGCCGCTAGCGGCTAGCGCCGTCGGCTGTCGTGTCGGCTGTCAAACGGGTCGTTCCACTGCGAAAAAATTTCGTCCGTCGCTCTCGCCAATCCCTTCGATGGAGTTGAGCCTCGATTCTCGTTGTATTGATACAGAAGCCCCACCAGCAGAAGCCTACGAATGCCAACGGAACATTCAATGCGGTCAAGCATCTTTTCGGTCGAGCTCTCTAAGTTCAACCGGTGCACTTCTTGCGCTAGAACAACTCGCTCACGGCAAGTCCAATCGTTTTATCGCCAATTTGAGTGCGGATGGTATCGTTCCGTCCAAAAACCTGCTGCACATCCGGTGCGGCTTTCAGGAAGCATTCGACATGTTTGTCTTCGAGATTCACGATCCAGTACTCTTCGACCCCAGCAGAAAAATAGATTGCCGCCTTGGCTCGATCTTTTTGGATGGAAGAGTCGGCAACTTCGACTATCAATCTGCAATCGTTTCCCGATGGATGACCACCACGGAAGTCAGTGATGCACCCTCGAACCACTGCCAAATCCGGCTCCGGCTCACTGCGTAGTGTTGTTATGGGAAGTTGACATCGACTTATCCATCCGCTGGGCAATTGAGAATTGAGACATATGTTCAGGAACTGAACTGCAAATCCATGAGCGTGTCCATGATTCATTTTCTCTACGATCCACCCTTCAAGAAGCTCGACGCGATCATCGGGCGTCAAGACACCCAACTCGCCCAACTGGTGGTACTGGGCTACCGTAAACTTGCGGATCGGCAGGGGGGGCGCAAATTTCGAATTCAATATGATTAACGAAGACATGAACCGCCCCGAAAATTGGTAAAAACGCCTATGCGAAGCCGCAAGAACGAATTGTAGCATGACGAAGGGCATATAGCCCGAGGCTTGGTCCCGAGCCCGGGTCGACCAGGTGCATGACAGGGTTTGCGAGGTTAGGTTGATAGGCTCTAGGGATTTTTCGTTGTCGCAGCTAGGGAAAAGTAGTTGTCGCTTTCCAATCCACAACTCTCTAATCAGTGCGCCAGGCGGGCGAATCGATTCAAGTTCCTTCTAATTACTCCTCGTGTTGCTTCGCCGCACGTCGAAGCGAAATTGCGATCACCGAAGTACTTTTCTAGCTACGAAATCACAATCTTTTCGACTACATTTGCACTCTACAAACGAACCTGCCCACGACATTCTCCCTCGTTCATCGCGGTTTGCTTCGCAAGCCTCTTGGCTAAATGACGGCCGGTTCGGGCCAACCACTCGTGCGATAACCTGATCGTCCTTTCTTGATCGCTTCTCGAGCCAGTGTCTCGGGTGCG
>JAYVPJ010000014.1:0-35296 GCA_043757445.1 Pirellula sp.
CAACTGACAACTGACAACTGACAACTGACAACTGACAACTGACAACTGACAACTGACAACTGACAACTGACAACTGACAACTGACAACTGACAATTTAAAAATCGATGCGGCAATGTCGCATCGAAGACGCGTACCAACAGACGACAGTTTATTAGAGGACAACGATTATGCCGGTATACCAATTCGAAGCCATGGATCGCACCGGTCAAGAAATCCGGGACGTTATTGATGCGCCAAGCGAAGAAGAGGCACAGAATACCATTCGGCAGATGGGTTACTTTGTAACCAAGCTGTCGCTTAAAAAAGGGGTTCAGGCCAAGGCGGTAGGCAGGAAGAGGAAACGTCCATTCGCGATGGGTGGTGCCAAGACCAAGCACATTTGTACGTTCACCCGTCAATTGTCCATTTTGCAAGACGCAGGTCTGCCGATCCTTCGTTCGCTGAAGATTTTGGAAAACAATCAGCGGCCCGGCAAGCTCAAGAATGCGCTCATGGACGTTTGCGATGAAATCGAAACTGGTTCCACGCTCTCCGAGTCCATGTCCAAATGCCCGAAGGTTTTCAGTCGCCTGTACGTGAACATGGTGAAGGCGGGTGAGGCAGGTGGTGCGTTGGAAACGATTTTGCAGCGTCTATCCGAGTTCCTGGAACGGTCCGAATCGCTCAAACGAAAAGTCAAGGGGGCGATGATTTATCCGATTGCAGTTGTGGTCGTAGCGATCGGGATTTTGGCAGGGATCATGTTCTTTATCGTGCCCACGTTTAAGAAGATGTTCGATGAGTTCGATCTTAAGTTGCCGGCTGCAACGCAGTTGCTGATGGCCATGAGCGAGTACGTGGTGAACTATTACTGGTTGATGTTCTTGTTACCTATTTGTTGTTGGCTGGTCGGTAAGATTATTCGTAAGTTTAAACACGGTCGGATGGGATTTGACCAGTTCATAATAAAGATCCCGCTGTTCGGCGGGTTAATTGAGAAGAATATTTTGGCCCGTACGACGCGAACGTTAGGGACGTTGGTGACGTCGGGTGTGCCGATTTTGGAAGCGTTGAACATCACGCGAGAAACGTCGGGCAATGCGATGTTCGAGCGTATTTTTACGAAGGTGACCGAAGCGATTCGCGAGGGCGAAGTCATCTCGAAGCCGATGAAGGAGAACTCGGTACCGGGTTTTCATCCGGTTGCGATGTTTTACTGGGCTTGGACGGGTATGTTCCCCGGGATCATGATCATGTCGGTCGCACTGACGTCAGGGCGTGGCGTGAACAACAAGAAAGACGCGGCGGGTAACATCGTCAAAGCGGTAGTGAAGAAGGGGGCCAAGCCACCCGATGGCAGCGCCTTGATCACAGTCGGTCTGATGGCGATCGGTATTGGAATCGTCGTTGGTTGCTTGCTCTATCTATTGAAGATGAACTCTCGCGTCATGGACGACTTGGTGGTCAACATGATCGACGTGGGCGAGGAGACGGGCGAGTTGGACACGATGCTTTATAAGATCGCGGACAACTACGACGAAGAAGTAGCTGTGATGACAGAGGGTTTGACGAAGCTGATCGAGCCGTTGCTGATTGTGTTCCTTGGGGTCGCGGTCGGTTTCATCGTGATATCGTTGTTCATGCCGCTGATCTCGCTGATCACCAGCTTGAGCGGAAACAAGTAATTGAAAGTTGGATAGGCTTCTAGCCTGTCCTGCAAGCCAACGAACAAAAAAGTCAATTGTGGAGGATGAGCAAATGAAACGATCCGTTTCGAGTTGGGTACAAACGGGGACTGGCAACGTGCAACGAGGGTTCACGCTAGTTGAGCTGCTCGTGGTCATCGCGATCATTGGCGTGCTGGTTGGACTCCTTTTACCGGCTGTTTTTGGTGTGACGGCTGGATTCAATCGAGCCTCGGTGAAATTTGAGGTTCAGGCCTTGAACGACGCAGTGGAAAACTATCGCAGCAAGAATGGAGACTATCCACCGGACGGTAGTTCATGGACAGTCATGGAATCGCATTTGCGAAAGGCATTTCCTGATATTCTGCAGACGGAATTGAGTCTACTAAATCCCGCAATGCTGGCCGCACAATTGGGCTCGGTTGCAGATTGTCGGAACGACAACGATACATCGTTAAGCAGTTTTGCATCGAGCGCGCCGGTGCATTGCCGTGTGATGGACCCGGCCGAAGCGTTGGTGTTTTTTCTTGGTGGGTTTAGCTCAGATAAACAACGTCCGTTTACCGGTCCTGGTGGGCCTTTTGCAGGGTCGACGGTCGCTGGGCAGAGGTTACAGTACAACGCTCAGCGACAGAATTCGTTTTTTGACTTCAAGTCGGAGCGACTGACGGTAGGCATTGTGGGCGGCGCTTTGATTTCGACGGATGAAGCATTGTTTGGTGAGCCCTCATGTCAGGCTGGGACTGGCAAGGACTTGTTGCCAGTCTACATGTCGATGTTCAGCGACTTTTCCAAAGGTAGTCCCTATGTTTATTTCGACAGTCGAACTTACCAATCGACCAAGCCAGGGATCACGTATTTTAATTTTTATCAACCCTCGGACATCACAGTGACAGCAGGCGTAGGACGTGGGATTTATGGGGCAGCTCGTCCGATGTTGTCGGAAGATATCAATACTGTAAATGCCCGATTGTTCTATGAGAAAAAGACGTCGTTTCAGATCCTGAGTCCAGGCGTCGACGGTTACTTTGGAGGACGCATCGCCTCGGCGGTTACTGGCCCAGCCAGCTTGATTCTCTTCACCTCCAAAGGTGCACCCTGTGCATTGAACGGAGCTGGATTCCAACAAGCCGGTGGCGCACCATTGATCTTGCCTGAGCATGGTGGAAATCGTCCGATGAAGGACGACGCGGGCAACATGATTGATAAAAACACCTTAGGCGAAAACATTTTGTAATGGGTTGATCGGGATTCTGAATTAGAGGGAGACTTCCATGACAAAGATAATCGCTAAAACTCGCAACGCGTTCACACTGATTGAACTGCTGGTGGTGATTTCGATCATCGGCTTCATGTCCGGCATGTTCCTCGTTGCGTATCGCGGTGCATCGCAGGAAGCGAACACACAGAAAACGCGCACGACCATTCAAAAGATCAGCGATGTTTTGAATTCGCGAATGGAGGAGTATTCAAGCTATCCACTTGTGCTGAAGACCCCTCTTGGGTTTCCGTTGCCGCCAAACACGGCCCCGATAACACCGCTGACGGAATCGAAAACGCTGCTGCTTGAACGTGCCAGGTTGTTGTGCCTGCGGGAACTAGTTGCCATGGAAATGCCAGACCATCCGGACGACTTGAAGTGGAGTGACAAGTGGGTGACCAATCAATCCTTGACGGTAGTTCTCAACAGCGTTCCGAAGATTATTCCAACGGGCCTTGCGATTGGAGCGGCGGCAGTTTCGGTTCGAAATCCACCGACATCAAGGGTGTTTGGTTTAGCTCGCAAGCTAAGCAATGCAACTGGCAAGCCGATCGCAGGATGGCACAACCAGAATGCGAACGCAGAGCTCTTGTACTTAGTCATAGAGGATTCTGAACTCAACGGATCGAGCGCCATCGAGTTGTTCGGCTCATCCGAGACAGGCGACACCGATGGAGATGGTCTCAAAGAGTTCATCGATTCGTTTGGTAGACCGATACAGTGGATTCGATGGCCAACCGGTTATGAGGGAATAGCCCGTTATCACCCAGATTTGTTAGATCCAGGCATCATCACGGGAAGTGGTCCAACGCTCAAGATTGCGATTGAGAGTGATCCCTTGGATCGAATGGGAGCGGATCCAGGATATGGAACACCAAGTCTCAATCCGGGGCCGGGCGCGTATCCATTGGTGATCAGTGGAGGCATCGACGGAGTCATTGGGCTTCGGATCGAGTCTAAGAACACGATGAACGCATCTACTTCGTATTCCGTCATCGATTCGCAGTGGACAGGAGCACCAAGTTATTTGAATGGTGCCCGATTCACCGATCCATGGTATCCACGTCTTTCACCCGCCGACCGACTCGGTGGGCGAATCGACACGTCCAATTCCTCGCTAGATAACATTACGAACTACGACGGAAATGGGGCTGCACTATGATCCTAGTAAAACAAATACTTAGAGCACGAATTGATTCTTGCTCCCTGCTCCCCTGTCGTCCGGGGAGAAGAGCAGGGGATGAGGGGCAGAGGCTCTGCCTCTCATCGCAATGCAAACGAAGGGCGTTTACCTTAGTAGAACTTTTAGTTGTCTTGGGCATAGCCACCTTGCTCGCGGCTTTGATATTGCCATCGGTAAAGGGATTGCTCAACGACCGCAAAACGAGTCAAGCTGCCATCTTGGTGAAAAACTATATCGAAGCAGCACGCGCTCGCGCGATTGGAAAGAACCGATCGGTCGCAGTCGTTTTGGAGCGGCTTTCCGGTCGGGCTTCGGACGTAAACAATGACGGTATCATCAACATGTTGGATGCCGACGCAACGTTGACTCCACCTAGGTTTGTGTCCGCCACCGCAAGTAGTTTTGCGATCGCATCGCGAACTGCGCAGTCGCCGGACACCAATTTTCTGGCCTACAATAGTTGCATCAAATTGAGCATGGCCGAGGAGCCCATGCCCGTGACCGAGAGATCGGTTCCGGTTCCGTTTGTTGTCACGGCGCGTTCCCCTCTAACCTCAGCATCTCCTGCGATACCCGCCGTTTACGATCCGATTATCCCGTTGGTTGACTCCGATCAAGTTTCCAGCGGAATCAACGAAGTACGCGTCTTTCAGGTGACAGGTCCCACAGGCACGAATGCCGCAGCATTGCTAGGCGAGTATTTGATTGCAGGAAACGAAGTGAGTTTTGGAAAATCACCCATCCGATATACGATCGTGTCACCGTCGACTCGAGCTCCACACGACAATTACGCAAGCGCTGTGGATGCGACGACGCTTTGGTTTTCTGTTTTGAATGAACGTGGGTTGGATGGCATCGGTGAAATGTCGGTGACTCCCTACGTGAATATTCAAGCGGGAGAAGCTTGGCCCGAGTTTCGAATTTTTCAAAAACCAAAGACGATTTACACGCAAACCATTCAGCTTCCGAAGGGGACATGCATCGATTTGTCCCTGAGTGGATTCGCCAATGACCGTTCGACCGCGTTTTCGGATTATCGCGTTCGTTTCGCTTCGGATTGGGTAGTATCGGGTGCCGCTGGCGTGCCTAGGCCAGATGAGCTTCGGCCAATTTATCTGGTCTTTTCTGCAAATGGTGCGCTATCACGCATTTACGCAAATCAAAAAGGGACGGCCGCAGCGGTGAGTCCTCAGGCCGTACGAATCGATCCCGTAGAAGACGTTTTCTTGCACGTGGGACGTATTGATCAAGTGCATATGCCCGTTGACTCCGGACTGCTTGGTCGCAATCGATCGGCGTTGGAGTTGGCTGAGGCCAATGGTACGAAACAAAACTTGACTGACCCCAGTAGTTATATCCTTCGGTTATCGCCTAAATCGGGCGCCATTACTGCCGCACCGATCAATCGATTCTTGCCGGAGACAACCGATACTTTGTTTGACATTGTCGGCAAGTCTCGTTTGGGAACGTACAACTCAACGATTACAGGTCAATAAAATGAGTACTCATGAGTTCGCATTCCAACGCAAAGTGTTAGTCCGGCCCAATCGTTTTTCGGCTGGACTCACCGTGGTGGAAGTTCTATTTGCGATGGTGATCATCCTGATTGGGCTGCTCGGCATTGCTGCGATGATACCCTTTGCGGGCCGACAAGCCGAGGATAGTTACAAGACCACTCAAGCTCTCGCAGCTGGAGAGAGCGTTCTGGGTCTATTCAATTCAAGTTCGATTGTGCGACCTCGCATGGACGCACCATGGCTGTTTATTGCAGATCAGGGCGGTCGTTCTCCTATAGCATCACTCAACGAATTTTATTTGAACGAATTTAATTCTCGCAAGTCGGCACCTAATCCAGCCCCCGTGACTCCATTAGATGTTGCTCGGCTTCAAAATCAGGTAATCGGAATGGGGTTTTGTATCGACCCGCTGTTTTGGGGATATCAAACCACGCAAGTTGGACTAGGCAATTTCGCCAAGACTCGATTTCCGTTTTACAACGATTTGATGCCAACGAGTTACGATCCACTGGGTAGTGGCCCTACTTTTTTTACGCCGAGGTTGCGTCGAGTCAGTCTGCTCGATCCGAGTGCTCCAGCCGGTTCGCCTAGATGGTTGCGATTGCCGGCCGCGATTCAATTAGCCACCATGAGCGGGGGCGATCTTATACAGGCACAGCCCGAGGTCGATCGAAGCTCTGCCCCGCTTCGAGGCGAGTATGTAGATGGCTCAGGAGCGTTGATCCAGTCGCCGACTTCAGGTACATCGGTATCGTGGCTCGCAACGATTACTCCTGTCGATGAGACACCGGTGATCGTACCTGAAATGCTGGCGGGTGCATCAGCCTCGGCTCCGGCATTGGTTCCAGAAAACTACAACCTCGGAGTCGTGGTCTTCAGCAAGCGAGATGTTCGCGATCTGAATTTGGACCCGACCACTGGCATTCCGGCAACAGGAATTCCGCCTGTCAGCGAGCGAATTGGATTCTTGAACGACGCGCCACCCGGAACGTCATTGAGTTGGAATTCAGGTGCCTTCGATATCGTGATCGAGGCGGATGCACAAGTCGATTCGCTTGGAGCCCCCATACTAGATCCAAGGATCAAGGTTGGGGACTGGTTAATGCTATCCCGTTCAACTTCGGTTGAGATCGAAGTCAGTCCACCTGCAGTCTCTCTCGCTACGGCGGTTTTAGCGACTCGCCAACGGCATAAATGGTATCGAGTGATTGGCATCAGTGGGGACAATGCATTCCCTCGAGTTGTACGTGTGACAGGTGAACCTTGGTTCTGGACCAATCACGAGCAGAAGATTTTTACGAAGTATGGTGTCACATCGATGGCCATGCCTACAACAGCGGTTACGCTGCTGAAAAACGTCGTTCAAGTTTACGAACGAACCGTCAATTTAGATACGAATTGAACAATCCCACTCTCCACACACACAATCGAGAGAGGTAAAGAAAATGGCTCATCGAGTAGATTGCAACAACAGTAGGACAGCAGGCATAATTGTGCTGAGAAAAAGTAGAAGAAGAAGTCGACCTGCTCGCGGATTGATCTTGCTCATCGCCCTCGGCATGCTGGCATTGTTTTCACTGTTAGCGGTGACCTATGTCGTATCGGCCGGCAGTTCGAAAGTCGGGAGTGACGCGACGAAGGTTCGATCACGTGGGTTGAACATCGCGTTCGAAGGAACCGCGAGCAAAGTAGCGAATTCATTCATCCGCGGTACGACCGACCAGAGTTCGCCTGCTTACATGAAGGATTTGCTTGGAGATATTTATGGTCGCAATCCAATTACTGTGAACTTTGGCCATGTCGTAGTTTCTCCGCCGTTGGCTGGCAATCCACTTTGGTGTACTACCGTCGCAGGACGATTTTTAAAGGTCTCGCTCAATCAAGCGACTGCCTCAGGCGCAGGACTGTCGCTAAACGAAAACGAATACAACTCGCGGTTGATTACTATATTGGAAGGACCGCTTGCCGGGCAAACATTCCGAATTCTAAAGTATGTTGGCCACGTGAATCATCCCGACAATAGTACAACACTCGACCCAAATTTTGCTCAGAACTCCGGAACTCTTCCCTGGTCATCACCTGGTTATATGGACCTACAAGGCTCTGATTTGGACTACTCCATCTTGATCGATTTGAGCGAGATCCACGGGGAAACCTTAACGGGTCAGTTCACCAATGCATTAGGGGCTTTGGAGAATCGATCATTGCCTGTCAGTCAATGGCTCACCAATCCTAGTTCACTATTCTTTTTTAACTTTCCCGTGGGTGGATACAAGTGCGTGATCAATGACGCGCCCTTCAATAGCCCTGGCATAGGAATTGAAGATGTGAATAGTCCAACCATAGGTGGATTTGGCACCATCGACAGCCGACGCGTTATGAGCATTCCGACACTAGCTTCGGGCGCAAAAATATCGCCAGCCTATTTAACCGACTACAACTACTTGAACGATACGGGGTACGTTGTAGCTCCGATTCCAGGAATTGGAGCAATACGCAATTTGCCGACGGATATTCGGCTGAATGGCAGCAGCAATGAGGGGATCGACGTAGCGGACTATCGCGATACGTGGCTGGCCCATCAAAGTGTTTATTGGAATACAGCCGTCGGGGCTTGGGTTAATAACATCATCCCATCGATGCACCGGCCCGAAGTCATTCACTACATTGCAAGTGTATTCGGTGATCCTGCGAGCTTGAACGCGGTACAAGTGGATCAGTTGCTGAAATTGATCGACGCCTCAAGTTCGCGAATCATGAGTCGCGGTTGGAGTGCGACAGGTGCGATCGTGAACCCTAACTTTCGATCAGACGACCCGTTGTACCCGAGAATCTTGCCGACCTTTACTTGGGGATCGCCACCGACTGCGGGCCAAATCTCAACGTTGCAATCGTACGTAGCAAGTCAGATCATTGGTCCGTGGGATTTTGATAACGACGGCGACGGAGTAAACGATAGTATCTTGACCGATTCGGGGATGCCGGCGACGAGTGGACCGGATGGCAAGTTGCTGAAGCCGGTTATGGCCTTATTGATTGAGGATCTAGATGGCCGTCTTAATGTAAATTTACATGGCGATCGGATCCAAGGTCGAGCAGCCTTTGCGGCCGCCGCTAGTTTGGCGGGTTACCAGAGGTTGGGGGAACTGATGTCCCAGGGTTTCGGATTTGGACCAGCGGATATTTCGCTCAACGGCGCCTTGAATCATGTGCCGGCGCTTCTTACCAATCCGATCACCACTATCTCGGGGGTCGACACCACGACGTTTTCATTCTTTGACGATCGGTACGGCGCGCGTCGTTATAGTGGTCGGCTTCGAAACATGGTTCAGCCGTTTCCTATTACTGCTTTTGCGGATGTGGGCTTGGATCGCATGCCGGGGCGTCGCGCGGTCGGATTGCCTGCCAACGATTGGGCCAGCCAAGTCTTTGAGCGCGAAGTCGGTAGTTCTGCGTACAGGGGCAGCCGTTCCAGTGTAGGAGCTGCGTTCGACGTGAACGGTAGTTTTGTGTTTGTACCGCCCGTAATGGACGATGCCAATCCCACTGCTCCGTTTGTCGTGGGTCTCCCTTCAGACGTCGAAGACGATCCGTACGAAACCGCCGCGCTGTCCGAGTCCAGTGGTGACGATCCCTTTAGCATCGCAGACCTGGAAGCCTTACTCCGTCGCTACGATGGCGATGCCAGTAGTTTGCCAAGTAGGCTAAAAGAGCGGTTGCTACAAGACCCTCGCAATCGACGAGTTGCAGGGGACGCAAACAGCCCATATGACGTTAACAAACTTCTTCTCAACTCGGAGATTCTACGTCAACTAACAACTCGTAGCGTTGAGCTAACCCATCCCAATTTAGGGGCGGCGATGGTCATAACAAACGGCACAGCAGCTACTGGGATCAATCAATCGCCGCGGAGCTTCACTGAGTTCATTAAGATGTTGCACAAGCAACGGTATCAAAACCGGAGTTCGCCAACACCATCGCTGAATGACCCAGAACTCAATACGGCTGCGATGGGTTCGCTGTTCCCAATTGACATTGCGAATGGGCTGCGGATCGATCTGAATCGGCCCTTTGGCAATGGTCGCGATTACGATGGCGATGGGCAAGTAGACGATCCACAAGAGATTGCTTATTGGATTGTTAATGATCCAAACAACCTCAACGAGCTTGAGTCCTATCTGGCCTACAGCGGTGGCGTACCGACAGTCGGATCTATCGAGGGCAGGTACGGTCGCGAAGTCGCATTGGGAGGTTCGCTGACCCGCGTTCGACTGAGTTCGCGTCAAGCCTTTGCAAGGAGTTTGTATTGCTTGGCTCAATTGATTATCCCCCGGAGCTACAAATTTCCAGCCATGGCGGGTTTGACTGACGGCACGTTCGCGTGGTATCGAGTTCGCGCCCATGCGATTGCTCAATGGGCAGTGAACGTTGTAGATTTCCGAGATTCCGATTCGGCGATGACGCGATTCGAATTCGACATACTCCCGTTTGGTATTGGGGTAATGCCCACTGGTGGTCCGACTCCACCGCTTGCGCCAGCGAGTCCACCGGCTAAGCTCGCTTACTGGGCACCCGATTACGTGCATCTTGCTGGCACGAGTGTTTCGAAAGAGTTAGTCGGCGTGGTTTGGGGCATGGAAATGCCAGAGCTGTTATTGACCGAGTCGTTGGCGCTGCACGACAAGCGGGTTCGGGACACCGATGCTGATAAGGAAGGCAAGGCAACGACCGACCCAATGAGTCCAGACGAGGATTTCGATCAATATCGGTTTCCATTGGCATCGTTGTTCCTTGAGCTCTATTGCTCTCGAACCACAACGTCGCCGACCAACACCATCGTTCCAGGGGCTCCGTCGAGCCTATACACTTTAGCGAGCGATGGGACTATGAAATTGGCACTCGGCAAGATGGTGGACAGTGGTGTGACATATGGTCTTCAACCCGTTTGGCGCATTGGACTATCCGACCATTATCCTGTCGGGTCATCGACGCCTCATCCAAACGCGACGTTGCAAACGACTCCTGCGATGATGAACAAGATCACCCATCAAGTTAGCAGCCCTGTTGCCCTGGCTGGCTCAGCCGCTCCTGGGATCCCGGATGCCATACTTGGTTCGGGACTCTACTATGATTTGACTTCGACGACAGCGACGCCACCCATTTCATCGACGTTTGACCGCATGATCTGGTTTTCCGGATACGATTACACAAACACCACTCCTCTTGTTATTCCAGATTTGGTTGGAACTCCAGCGCAAGCGAAAAACCGTTTGTACGCTAATCGGACAGCCTATGGCAACAATGGTTTGCTATTGCCTGGAAACTCGATGCCACTTTTGCAAGGTGGTTCGTACTTGGTGGTCGGCCCTCGG
Organism: Pirellula sp.; assembly: GCA_043757445.1. Taxonomy (GTDB): domain Bacteria; phylum Planctomycetota; class Planctomycetia; order Pirellulales; family Pirellulaceae; genus JBKCUI01. The sequence goes on from JAYVPJ010000014.1 coordinate 10,999, forward strand.
ACCGAAACACCCCTGGGATCACTGACAAAAAATTCGCTCACGGGCGATGACTGGCCCAATCCACTCATCAAAGCTGGAATCAACAAGAAGTATCTCGTTCCTGTTCGGTCGCCAAGTCATCAGACAGTGCAACTGTTTCCGACGTCCGTGACGACGACGTTTCTTGACGGGACGGCTGCTGAATCGGTATGGAGAACTCCCACGGCACCTGTAAATCGCATCAAGCCGGCCCTCGGTATGGTTTGCGCCACAGAACCTCCAAACGATCCGGCGGTTAGTGATCCCAATGTCATTCGTCCAGCCGAAGAGTGGTCCGATGCTTTCCGAACTGGGGTGGGAATAAACATATCCCTTCCTACGCCTGAAGTTGGGAAGTACCTATGGGCGGACAAGTATCGCCCCATTTATCGGCTAAACGAAGACGACAAGAGCCGCTCAGACGGATTGCTTGGATATGGTGACAACACTCCAGCAAATTACTTTCCTCCAGATTCGTGGATCAAAATCAAGGACAGTTCGCCAGCACCAGCTGTCGTGACTGGCCAGCTTCCAGATCGCCCATTTGATTATCCAGACCCAGCAGGCTCAGCACCAACTCTCAATCCGATTTTGAATCCTACTAGCGGTACAGGCATGTATCACAGTGGAACCTATCAAAATGTTCGGGTCGCGTATCTGCAACGGCTGGCTGATCCTGAGTTTGGATACGATCCCATTACCAATCCGTACATAACGGTGGATTGGATTTCGATCGACTTAACGGTGTTTAATGGCGAGTGCCCAGCTGGCGCTGACCATACGGACATTCCCAAGACAATCGCTTTGCAATCTCGATACAAAGATGGCGACATAGCGACGGCTACCGGCAAGACAAGCACGCCAGTACCTAGTCAGCCAGCGGCCGGTGGGGCAGGCGGACTTACCTATCATTCGCCATCTACAGCACAATTCCGAAAGACAGCCGTTCAGCCAGCACCGACTGCCTCAAAAAGGTATCCATCGTATTTCATGCATCAGCTCGGATATGCATCGGCTAGAACGGCAGCCAACCCTGGCAGTAGTGCAACCACATTAGGCTACTTGAACGTCGGGTATCGTGTCGGTTCGCTGGCTACGCCGGTTCAATCGGCGAATGATTTGGCGAACGTTTACGACGGATTTGGCCCTCCCTTCACGAGTACGGATCCCGCTTATTATGGGGCTATTGCCAACATGACTTCGGTGGCTTGGTTGAATCGGCCGTTTGCGTCACCGCATGAACTGATGCTGGTACCATTGACGGGACCTGGCCAATTCGGATTTTACCATTCGGTATTCGAAGACGACAACGATCAACGGCATCCGTTCCGATTCTTGCCTAGCTTCCAGACGATGAACGCTTGGCGTGTGGACCACAACATCAGCGGAACGCCTGGCTCTGGATACGACTTTGATCAGATCGGTGCCTGGGCGCAACCAGGTTCGCAAACGGCACGTTCGGGCGGTTCGTTTCCAACTGCGGCCGAAGCGGACTGGCCCTTGCTATTGGAATTCGTCGAAACGCGACCACCTTTCGTGGATGCACAGAAAGTCTATAACCCGGACCCGATTATTCGAACTATGAATCCAAACTATCCAAACGCAGCGCCAGTCAATACCCGAGCTATCAACCTTGCCGACCGGTTCTTGGATTCAAGGATCCGTTCCGACTACTTCTCACCGGGAACGCCCGAAGCGTTTGTGGGACCCACGTTGCGGGCACCGTTCAACAAGACGCCTAGCTATCGGGCTGCGGGCAAAGTGAACTTAAATACGATTACACAGGAACGAAACGTTACCAGTGTCGCTCGAAGTTCAGTTCTCAAAGGCATCGAATACAACTACTTGCGAGGCGCAGACCGAAGCGTGCCGGCCACTGCTGCAAATCCCAACACAGACTCGATCGATCCATTGACGGAACAGTTCATGGCCAATCGTCGAGGCTATCCAACGGGTGTCATTTCGCCGTTCTTCGCCTCGTATTCTGCCGTCAGTATTGCGCCGCATCTGCATCCGCAATTTCCAACGCAATTCGCGGGCGCGTACCGTTCGGCGTTGACGTCGAACTTGGCGCCACACGTTGAGGATCCAACGGCGAGAGCCAAGATGCGGAGCAAATTCGGCGTTGAATCGACGCTCGCTCGTTCCTTCAATTTGGCCAATCCAAATGCTGCGAGTTTAGCCGTTTCGGCAGCCCCAGCGGATTCCATGCTGTTTTCACCTGATAGCGTCAATGGCGTGTCGGGCAGTTCAGTACCATCAACGCCCCAAGCCATCGAAGATGCGAAACGAAATGCATTCACTCGGTTTCAACGCGAAATGCGTCTACCTAACTTGGTTACGAATCAGTCTAACGTGTTTGCGATGTGGGTGACTGTATCGCTTTACGAGTACGATCCTGTAACTGGTTTCGGAAACGAGTACTTAGACGAAAATGGATTGCCGAAACGTGAACGAATGTTTTATATCATCGATCGTTCGATTCCGGTCGGCTACAAGCCTGGCGAAAACTTGAATACGGATCGAACCATTTTGCTGAAACGCAAGTTGGATTAAAAATGGACACCCTTTGCGTTCGAAAGATTCAAGCCATGAAACTATCCGAAACAAGATCGAAGAACTGCTTTGGGCTCGGTACAATTCATGTGTGCCGGGCTGTTAGTCCACACGTACGAATGGATTCTTGCCCCCGAGGCTTGACGTTGATCGAGGTGATGATTGCGACGACGCTCACGCTGTTGTTGATGTTGGCCTTGGCACAAGGGTTTAAGACCTTGAGCGAGACCGTATCGGCAGGGAGATCGAAGCTTACTCTCAGCGATCAGCTTCGAGGTATTAGCACCTTGCTTCGCAGCGACCTTGAGGGGCTGACGGTAGACAGCAGCAATCCGCAGAGCTCCTTGGCCGGCAACGGTTACTTTAAGTATTACGATGGTCCGCTGGCCGATTTTTCGGCGACGTTGTTCAATTATGTGCCAACCGGCACAGTGGAACAGCGTCTCAGTGCAAACCGATGGGGAGACATCGATGACATTGTTATGTTTACTTGCAAGGCCAAGGAAGGGGAATGGTTTCGAGGTAAGGTTCCAAAAGCCTTGCTTTTGGTTAGCAACATGAACAAGGGGATTCCAATTCCTTCGATGAGTGCAAGCGACTGGAACGAAGCTTGGGCGACAGATGTTTCGATTGCATCCCAATTTGCAGAGATAGCTTGGTTCATGAGACCGCTTCAGGAAAGCGATCAATCGGCGACAGCTTCAGTGGCACAGCGGTATCCGATCAATATTCAAGAATTACAGCAAAGCGGCTATGGCATCCCACCTGAAACCTCAGTATCGGATTTAACACCCGGGGCCGGAGATGGTATGCCCGACCGACTTGCGCTGTGTAGGCGCGTGCTACTGATACGACCGGATTTAGACATCTCCGAATCCGCTGATTCGTCTTTGGCCTTTTCTGGACGTGATCCTCAGTTGATCATGAAGCCGTTGACTCCAGGCGGGACTGTTCCCTCGTTCCGATACATGATGCGTTTTCCGTACCAGCGCTGTGACCTAAGTGTGCGCCCCGTAACGAATGACTTTGTTGCAGCGAGTGGTGGCTTGACCGTTCAATGCAATTCGCTCTATGACTTACAACGACCTGAGAATCGTTTTTCACACTATACGATACCTCTTACTCCACTTGGTCTCGGCGCCGGAACATCGATGCCGTTGCTGGCGTTGACGTCGGAGGCTGGATCCACTGGAAATTACCTCAGCCTGACGAACCAAGCATTTGGATTTTTGAGTCCGGCATCGCCGGCTACTCCCGTACGTCCAGCGGATAGAGGGTTCATTCCCTCTTGTTTCTTTCGCACCAAGATTGCTCTCAATCCAACCACGCCGACCCAAGTTGGAAGCGTCGTACCAACGCTTGAAGAAATCGTTGCCTCGAATGTAGTTGCGTTTGACATTAAGGGCTATGACTTGGCGGTAAAGCAGTTGGCAAACATGGGTGCAGACGGTGCATGGGGAGCAGCAACTGTGGACGATGACGGCGACGGTACCGTCGACAACTTTACGGAAGCAGGCTGGCCAGGAACGGACGATTTGACCTTAACGCCGTCGGACCCTGGGTACTCTAAGACATTGATTAACGCATCGTCATTGGTCTCGCCAAGTGTGCCGGCCGTTTTTTCGAATTCCGGTGCGTTTGTCGATATCGATTGGAGCCGCAAGGTCATCCATGCGAGTCACAATCTTTCTACTGGAGTATTGCAATTGGGGATGCCGAACATACCTGCGTCGACGATCACGTTATGGCCGTCCAATCTCAGCGGCGTTCAAATTTTCGGGGCAGGAATTCAGCGAAAGTTAAGCTTCGTGAAATCGGGCTCGTATTTCGTGGAGCCGGCCAACGGTGTAGTGGCGTATCAACCCTGTTTCGATACCTTTACCGACGCGTATGAGTCGGATGGCGAGTACATGGAATTCATGGGCCTGCCTACGGGTGATGCGAGCTATGTTGCATGGCGAGATGGGCTTCGCAGGTTTGGATTGAGTACCACTCTTTCAGGTTTGGGTGACCAAGGAACGGATGGGATCGGAATTGACGAATATGAAAAAGAAACCGGTGCTCCTCTTTCGTATCGGCTGCCGTCGATTCAAGCGACGATCCGAGTTCAGGATTTCACCGCCGGCAATTTACAGCAGATCTCTGTTGTTCATGTTTTGAACAGCAAGTGAGCTTTACCAGTCGCCGCGGGCGATTGCCAAACCCGAGGGTATGCACGCCAACAACTGTCGCTGCGTTAAGATGCGAATAGGCTGCCCATCTTTGTTTCGCTGGGCTACTTGCTCGACCGGCAGCGAGGTTTCAACGCAATCTGAATCCGTCGGATCGCTCGTTCCCATGATGACGTAATGCGTTTGCATATTCATCTTGGGTTGTACCAAGGCACCAAGCTTCATTAAAAACGAGACCGAATCGTCACGGTCCAATCCCAACAATGTATGCATCAATACAACATGCTTGCCCGCTAATGGGCGAACGTCCTCGCAGCTCGCTAAGATCGCATCGGCTCGCAATCGTGTTCTGCGAATCTGATCCGCTCGCGATGGCGTGCCATCCGTGCGAAACAATTTGGGTTGGTATCTTGCCTGAGGCTCGGCCACGGACTCAATGCGCGTTCGCCGGACCGTTCTCGGTTGACGTACCTGGTCTACCCAAATGCGTCCACGCGTTAACCCTAACTTTTCCTCGAGCCCCTCGAGGTCTATCGCGTTTAACTTGCCGGCAGCTGCGATCGCAATCTGAGCGCATGCGCGGGCATCCTCTAATGCGTTGTGGTGACGGAACTGGATCGCAAGCCGCTCCGAAATAGCGGCTAGTCCATAGCCGCTTTGACCAGGCCACGTGCGCTTGGCGATCAGTCGCGTACACTGCAAATCAAATTGTGGCACGGCGATATCATAAAGTTGACACGTACCCTGCAGCACCGCTGCGTCAAAGCCAACATTGTGTGCAATGATGACGCAACCATCAATCAATGGATGCAACTCATCCCAAACGCGATCCCATTCCGGGCTCGTCACGCAATCTCTTGCAGTAATACCATGCACTCGCACACATTGCGGAGAGAAATACAATCGCTGCGGCCGAATCAACCATTCCTTTTCCGCAACGATTTGCCAATCCTGTAAGCGAACCAATCCCAATTGGCAAGCTGAACTGGATCGACTGTTCGCCGTTTCGAAGTCAATAACCGCTATGGGCGTTGCCATCCGTGAAGCATCCTTATTTCCTTGGACTTTCCCAATTGACGTCGACTACGCCGACTTGGTGATTGGCAAATCGAGCCATCACGAATAACAAGTCGCTGAGTCGATTCAAGAATACCACGATATGCGAGGCATCGCTAACACTTCGATCGCGAGAAAAGCTAACTATTTCCCGTTCTGTTCTTCGGCAAACGGTGCGTGCTAGATGCAGGTGAGCCGCTTGGGTGCTGCCACCTGGCAAAATAAAATTTCGAAGCGGTTTGAGACTGGTCTCCAATTCATCGATCCAATTCTCCATCTGTTCGACGTGGGAGCCGCCTGCCCATTTGAGGCCATGTTCCTCTGGGTTGGGGGTAGCCAATTCGGCCCCCATGGAAAAGAGATGGTGCTGTACCGAGCCTAGGATCGAGTCCATCTTGTCGCCCAGCGTTGTCGCGCGTGCAATCCCAATGACGGCGTTGAGTTCATCCACCGACCCATAAGCGCAAATGCGGGGATCGTCCTTTGCAACACGAGGCCCGCCAAACAAACCGGTTGTACCCGCATCGCCCGTTTTCGTGTATATCTTCATGTGCGATTTTCACCAGCATGTAAGAGTTTTTCGTTCAATCCTAGTCGGTGCAATATTAGTCATGGAACCCGAGGTATTTTCAAGCGGCATTCTGCTTTTTCGAAAACAAAAAACGCTTCAATTCTTGTTAATGAAGCATAGCATACGATGGGATCTACCCAAGGGGCACTTAGATCCGGGTGAGACGAAGCAACAAGCGGCCTTGCGAGAGCTGAGCGAAGAGACCGGGCTGCAAGCCTCGGACATTTGGGTGGATCCGAACTTTGTTTTTGAAAACCGATACTGGGTTTCTTACAAAAGAAACGCAGGCAAAAAGCAGTTAAAGGAATTAACTATCTACTTGGGGTTTCTCGTGCATGACAAGCCAATCGTGATCACGGAGCATGAAGGCTATGAGTGGTTCGACTGGTCGCCTCCGCATCGTATTCAAGCCGAGACGATTGATCCAGTATTGGAGCAGGTTGAACTCCACTTTGAATCGCAAGATCTGTGGCCGAAAATGTAGCTTAGCACTACGGCAAAAGTTCTTTGATTCGATCGTTGTGGCAGTGTCGCTCCGCGACACTGAATTGCCGAGTCGCGGAGCGACGTCGGCTACATCCTGGTTGCGAATCATTGTTTCAGCTTGCGATCTAGTTGCAATGCAAGCTTCAAGAGCGCGTTGAAGATGAGTTCGTAGTCAGGTACCGCCCCGCGTTTTGGGCGAACTACCATGTCGATACCGATTGGCATATCGCCTTTCTGACGCCGAAACGCTTCGCGAATCAGTCGCTTCCATCGATTTCGAACAGGTGAATTCCCGACGCGTTTTGAGACGCTCAAGCCAATGCGAGTCCAAGCCTGCTTGCCCCTGACGGCATGAATGACCAATACTCCATCGCTGGCAACCACCCCTTCTTTAAATACGCGGTCAAAGTCCAATGGACTTACTAGACGAAGGGATTTTGGAAATCTCTCGTCGCTGTGTAAAGGCATGCCAATAGGATAGGTATGGGTAGTGTAGCTCGACACTCCCTGTGGAGAATCACGGCACGGAGTGACGTGCAACAAGGGGAATCACGGCACGAAGTGACGTGCAACTATGGGTTAGTCCATTATCTTGGCGTTGGCGATGAGTTTCAAAAACTCGGCGTTGCTTTGGAATCGCGATAGTTGCTTTGTCAACTGTTCCATCGCTTCCACGGGGTGCATCGAGTTGAGAGTTCGCCTGATCATGGTTACCGCATGGTAGGTATCTGGATCGTGCAAGAGTTCTTCGCGGCGCGTTCCGGACTGGGTGATATCGATGGCAGGCCAAACACGTCGTTCGGCCAGTTTTCGATCTAGAACAAGTTCCATATTTCCGGTTCCCTTGAACTCTTGGAAAATGAGTTCGTCCATTCGCGACCCGGTGTCAATCAAAGCTGTGCCGACGATCGTGAGCGATCCACCCTCGGCAAAACATCTGGCTGTGGCAAAGAGTTTCTTTGGAATGTCCATGGCCTTGATGTTCACACCACCGGACATCGTAGCCCCGCTGTTGCCGACCCACTTATTGAATGCGCGAGCCAAGCGAGTGATCGAATCCATGAGCAAGAAAACATCCTTGCCCATTTCGGCAAGTCTTCGGCAACGGTCTACCACCAATTGGCTGAGTCGAACGTGTGAATCCACGTCTTCGTCAAGACTGCTTGAAATGACTTCGCCACGGACGATATTTCGGCGCATGTCGGTTACTTCTTCAGGTCGCTCGTCGATCAGCAGAACGATCAATTCGACTTCAGGATAGTTTAAGGCGATCCCTTTGGAGATCGACTGAAGCATGATTGTTTTGCCGGAGCGAGGGGGCGACACAATCAACGCACGTTGGCCTCGTCCGAGCGGAGCCAACAAATCGATAACTCGATTGGTAATGGGTTGGGCACCGATTTCCAATTTCAGCCAGCGTTCTGGATTGATTGCAGTCAACGTATCAAAGGTTTTTACGTTGATGTAATCCTCGGGCTTCATGCCTTCGACGTCGATGATTTCTTTGACTCGAGGCCCCTGCGAGCGGCGGGTTTGTTGCATGATTGCGCGGATCTTAAGCCCCTGTCGCAATCGAAATTTTTCGATCATCGTTCCAGGCACGAATGGATCGGTTCTTTCACGGGAATAATTGCTGGATGGGGATCTTAGGAAACCGTATCCATTGGGGTGCATCTCTAGTAAGCCGAAGAACTCTTGACCTGGTTCCTCTGCGGGCGCTTCGCCGTCTTCGGTAACGATCGCTTCGCCATCTTCATTGACTGGGTTTTCACTCGTCGCATCATCGGGATTCGCAAACGCTTGTTGGTAGTTCGGACCAAATCTACGGCGCGGTTTTTTTAATCGAGGCCTTGAGGCTGAGCCCCCGGGTCCTGGAGCACTACCTGGATTATCACCTTGGAAATGGGAACGAAATCGCTTCTTCTTGGGCATAAATGCAATATCCAAACAGGAAAACTGTCTGCGACCGCTTCACGACCCCAAAATCGAATTGGTGGTAACGACGAGAAGAGGCAACAGAGGACTAGAGGGTCTAACACGAAACACAAATCGGTGGGAGCAAAATGGAGCGAGCATCATAGCCCGCCAAATCAAATCCCATCCGAAAAAATCGAACGTTTCCACTCGCGACGACAAAATGCAATTCAAGCGAAGTTGGTCTGAGTGGAAATTGCAAAACTGCAAATTGGTTTTTTTGCTAGCAGATATCTGCTATGGCATCCGCTACATGAAACATCGGTGATCTCACCGGTCAATCAAGTAGGCAGTCGGGAGGAAGATTACACAAACGTGTGCAACCGAAAACTTTCCGTGGATGACACTTGGCGACAGCGGGAGGATTGCCTGTGAACCGTGCGGGTTAGGAACCGCGCGGGTAGGGCAGCGGAGGAAGTTATCAAATCTCCGTCGAATCCATCGCTTTGATTTAAAGTTTGCCATTGCCCTCTTGGCGTGTCAAGCGGGAAATCGCTATATCTCCGACATTCGGTCTTTTTTATCGTTTTCTGTATTTCCAGTCAACTCGCATAACCGTTGCAACCGATGCGACTGATACGACGGCTCGTTCGGCATTTTCGACCGAGGGAGGCTGCGCGAATAAGGGACTCCCAATGTTCAAACAGTTTTTGCTTGCTGGTTTTATGCCTAAAACGATTTCTGCAACGTTGCTCTCGACCGCATTGGCATTTTGTGCCCCCGTGATCGCATTTGCCATCGAGCGCGAGATCGCTTGGACCGAGGACTACGAGGCCGCAGTCCAGCGGGCTGCCACGACCAACAGTATCGTCCTGCTTCATTTCTACGGCGACTATTGTCCACCTTGCAAATTACTTGACAAAAAGACGTTTCACGATCCTGCGTTGGTTTCCAAGATGAACGAACACTTGGTGCCAGTGAAGATCAATGCCGATCGGCGACGAGACCTTGCTCAAAAATTTCAAGTGACCCGCTGGCCAACCGACATATACCTCTTTCCGAACGGAGATGAGATCTATCGAGGTGTCAGCAATGCCGACCCAGCTGTTTATTGCAAAACCATAGAACGCATCGCCTTGCGACATCGAGACTGGACAGTCGAACGCAACTCAACAGCACGCGCGAAAGAAAAACGCCAGGACCGCGCGTTAGCTGCGCATACGCCACAAATCCAAACCGAACAACCGATCCATTCAGGCAATACTGGTCACTCGGTGCGAACGCAGGCGGCCTCATGGACAAACAAACCTGATGCAACACCTAGCAATGTTTCTGCATCGCCCATGACTGGCACCACATTGCCGAACTCTCGGGTGATTGACAACCCGTACGTCACCCAGCAGCCCATCGTTGTCCCGCCAGCGCCCAAGACTCCGTTGGCCCAACAAAACAACACACTCGCTGCTCAACAGGTTTATGCCGAAACAATTGGGCTTGGTGGCTTCTGTCCTGTGACGCTAATCGAATCGCTCAACGAGCCCAGCGCCAAGGGTTGGGTAGAGGGTGCGAAGTCTTTTGCAGTACGTCATCGCGGTCGGGTCTACCATTGCGTGAGCGACCGAGCGAGGCAAGCATTGCTACGTGAGCCGGATCGCTTTACCCCATGTTTGAGCGGATTCGATATTGTCCACTTCTGCAAAGCGGGGGAACTTCATGACGGCAAGTGCGAGTTCGGTTGTATTCAAGAAGGCACCAATCGTGTATTCCTTTTTGAGACCAAAGCAAACTATGACGAGTTTACTCAGAACAGCGCGTTCTACTCCCGCGTGCTAGACAGCACACGCCCCGAACGTGTTGCAAACGACTTGAATGGAACTCAAAACCGATAGCCATTTATGATTAATATAAAAAAAGAAAAACAGATACGCTTTCGGCTCTCTGGCGAGCGTCGCACAAAAGCTAGTGCTCAACGCAGATTTTTTCGATCGCTGGTGGTTGGACTAGCACTTCTTGCGGTACCCTCCGTTTCATTGATGGCTCAATCCGAACCAGCAACGAACGCTGACCCCGTGGTTTATTGGCCGCGATTGGATTTTGTGATACCGTTTAACGTCGATGTTACAGGCCAAACTCCACGCGAAATCCAGTTGGAGTTTTCGGAGAACGGTGGCAGATCATGGATGCTCTATTCGAGCGGCGACGTTAGGACGAAACAGTTTCATTTCAAAGCCAAGATCGATGGCGAATACCAATTTCGACTCAAAACGCTCGACAGTCAAGGACGCAGTTTTGACAATCCTGGTGAACCATTGCGAGTCGCTGTCGATACCACGAAGCCAGTGGCAAAGCTTGTAGTGGATATCGATCAACGCGGAGTCATGCAAGCGGAATTTGAGATTTCCGATGCGGCTATTGATGTATCGGCGATCGAACTGGCCTATCAAACCGAGGGGTTTTCGCAATGGCGTGAGATTCCTTTTGAATTGAGTCCAGGACAAAGTCCGCTCGAATGGATTGGGAGTGGTTCTTGGAGCATCCCCAACGGAACCCGCCAGCTGGTTGTTCGACTTACGGCCAAGGACAAAGCTGGCAATCGCGTTGAGGTCACTAAACTACCGCAGCTTCCGCGATCTGCGTCGGCTAGCGGCAACATGCAATTTGCTAGTGGCAAGACGCGAGACCTAGGCGATTCCAACCGGACGATTGCAAACGCACCGGCGGTCTCCCCTCCGATCTTGGCTCCACCAACGACCATGGCTCCACCAACAATGAGTACTCCGATTGGAAGTGGGGTGGTCCATTCCTTTCCAAAAGTGGAGGTTCTCGGAGCAGCCCGCTCGTCACCGAAGATGGAACAGCTTGCAGCAGCGCAGTTGCAATTGATCGAGCAGCAAAGCAAATTCATCGCATTGCAGTCTGCCAATCCACAGGTTTTCGATGCGGCGCGGAACCCAATTAAAATCGGGCCTACTGAAAATCAGCCATTCCCGAATCTCCCTGAAGCCAATTCGGACAGAACGATTCCCTTAGAGAATAGGCCATTACCAAAGTTCGAAGAGCGACCAAGTAAACTGCCTGTTCGTACTTTGACGGATGATGAGTTCGAACAACTGAAATCACCTGGGCCAGTCAGCCTCGCAGGCAAGCGAACCGAACAGTCTCTACTAAGCTCAAGTGGTTCACTCGAGATCGAGCCCAAGGTGGTACGCATCCCAGGTCAAACTTCTTTCCGTAAGGATATCAAGCCGCTATACAGCAACAGTAAAGCTTTTAGTCTCGATTACAATATTGAGAACGATGCCGATTCACCGGTTTCCAATGTGGAGCTGTGGGGGACGTCAGACGAAGGACAAACATGGCAGATGTGGGGTCAAGATCCAGACCGGGTTAGCCCATTCGACATTGAGGTTGAATCCGAGGGTTTGTTTGGATTCCGCATGGTCATCGTTGGAACCAACGGGCTTGCATCCAACCGGCCTCGAAACGGCGACAATGCAGACGCCTGGATTCATGTTGACATACAAAAACCCCAAGGCAGAATTGTGAGTGCATTGTACGGAAAAGGGAATGAATCTGGTTCTTTGGTCATCGAGTATCTTGTTAACGATGACTATTTCCCCGACCGGCCAATCACCCTTTCCTATTCGCAAACACCCAATGGCCCGTGGTCCGTCATCGCCTCAGGAATTCGGAACAACGGACGTTACGTTTGGCCAGCAGACCCAAGCTTACCCATTTCGATTTATTTAAAAATGGAAGCACACGACGCAGCAGGTAACGTGGGCGTCCATCAATTGGATCTTCCCATTGATGTTGTGGGCCTCGCTCCCCGAGGTCGCATCCAGGGTTTTCGTCCCATTAAGAATTGAAGTGGGCGAGTCGCTCCGCGACTCGCGTTACTAAACTGATGAAATGTATTCGTGCCTCAGAGAGGCTGTGATTTTTTGGAAACGCAGGCGAGTTGCGACGCAACTCCGAATCATTTTAGATCTTTGGCCTTTAATTTCATCAGTGAGAGCGAGTCGCAGAGCGACTCGCCCACATAAAATCACAGCCTCAGAGCGTGCCAAGCAGTTCGAAATTCTTTGAATTTTCTTAGGCCGATAGCTGGATGATCTCCAATCCTGCGGGATTTTTGAACCCACACTTCCGCGGTTTCGAGTACGATCGGTTTCTTCGAAAAAATTAGAATTCCACTTCCCTTGTTTGACAAAGCAACTTGATGTTGCCAAGATCAAATCCTGCCAACACCCACCGTTTTCATTCTTCTGGAATTTGGTTTAATGATTTTCATTCAAGGCCGGTCGTACAATCGATTTTGTGATGGCTTGCATCGTCGCAATTTTTTGAAGATCGGCTCCCTTGGGATTGGCGGTCTCTCCTTGGTCGAGCTTCTTCGCGCCGAAGCCACGAATGGGGTTGGCAGTGCCAACAAGTCCGTCATTATGGTGTATCTACCGGGCGGTCCGCCGCATCAGGATATGTACGATCTCAAGACGGAGGCCCCCGTTGAGATACGTGGCGAATTCCGGCCGATCTCCACCAACGTCCCGGGTATCCAGATCTGCGAGCATTTGCCGCATCTAGCAAGATTGGCCGACAAGTATGCTATTATCCGTTCCATAGTGGGTGCCAAGGATAGGCATGAGTCGTTTCAGTGCATGACAGGACGTCTCAATGATCGCAATCCGCCTGGAGGATGGCCAGAGTTCGGTTCGGTAGTCTCCAAGCTTCAAGGGACAAATGATCCAACGTTGGCGTCCTATGTCAATCTCTCTCCCAAGATGCGACACACTCCTTACAACTTCGGTAAGTCCAGCTTTCTCGGACACGCTCACACACCCTTCAACCCGGCGGGCGATATAAGAAGTGACATGGTACTTGATAGTATCACAACCCAACGCTTAGCCGATCGAAGGACGCTGCTCGCTAGCATCGATCAGTTTCGAAGGGACATCGATAGCAGTGGCGCAATGGAGGGCTTTGATTCCTTCCAGCACCGGGCATTCGATATCTTGACATCGAGTAGGATGCTTGACGCACTCGACCTTTCTTCAGAAGCCCCTAAGCTACGCGAGCGATATGGTAAGGGAACGGACAAAGAGCAGGGTGATGCTGCACCTAGGCTAAACGAACAGTTTCTGCTCGCACGTCGGCTCGTTGAAGCGGGAGTTCGCGTCGTCACGCTGAGTTATTCGTTCTGGGACTGGCATGGAAACAATTTCAAGATTGCAAAACAGAATTTCCCCGACTTCGACCAAGCCCTCAGTTCACTCATCCAAGATCTCGATGAACGTGGCATGCTGGACAACACAACTGTGATTGCTTGGGGAGAATTTGGGCGCACACCGAAGATCAATAAGGACGGTGGACGAGACCATTGGCCAAACGTTTCATGTGCGCTGCTCGCTGGTGGTGGCATGAAAACAGGGCAAGTCATCGGTGCTACCGATCGTTTGGGCGGAGAGGCAGTTCAACGTCCAGTTACGTTTCAGGAAGTCTTTGCAACGCTCTATCACAACTTGGGCATCCATGCCGCGACGACCACTGTCAGCGACGCAACGGGCCGACCTCACTACCTCATCGACGGCGGTTGCCAGCCCATTAAGGAACTTGTTTAACGGGCATGGTTCACTCTGCCAACCGACCCAGCAAGGAAACGCGAGCTTCGTGGCAGTTGCCTGCCGGGGTCTCTCGAGGAACTTGGGATTATGTTACCGAGTCTGCAATCGCAACGGACTACGATCGTTTTCACGCGGGGCATCCGCTGCTTGAATTGGATCGGAAGTTGATCGCTCAACATCTTGGCCAGTCCACAACTCGATCGGATGGTTCGAGCCGCATTGCTGTCGACATAGGTTGTGGAACTGGACGCAATCTCATTCCCCTTGCAGAACGTGGCTGGCGAGTCATCGGTGTCGATTTGAGTTTGGAGATGCTTGGCGAATTCAAATCCAAGGCACAATCCATTTTGCAGTCACAGCCTGTAGCGATCCGAGCCAACATGGCTCATCTGGAGTGCTTAGCGGACGGATTTGCGGATGCAGTGCTTTGCATGTACAGTTCGTTGGGCATGGTACAAGGCCGCGAGAATCGACGCTCGTTCATGAAACATGCGAGTCGAATTTTAGCACCAACTGGTATGTTCTTTGTTCACGTCCATAATCGTGGTTCGTGGTTGAGGGACCCCGGCGGCGTGAGTCGGACAATAAAGGATTGGTTGCGAGCAAGGCGAGATTCAAACTGGGAGCTAGGGGACAGCGTCTATGCATATCGCGGATTGCCGTCGATGTTTTTGCACATCTATTCGGAACGCGAACTGCGGAGGGATTTGAATGCAAGCGGCTTGGTTATCCAGCGCTTGTATCGCCTGAACCGCTATTCGAGTGAAATACTAGCTGGCAATTGGTTACCCCATTTGAGAAGTGGTGGGTTTCTGGTTGTCTGCAGACGCGAGCAGTCGGCAAGGCGGTTCAAGGTCAGCCTGAGGACAGTCTGACCTACATGAGCTCACGAAGAGCTTGACACAACGGTGGAATTAAATCAGATTACGGGCGATGCGGGTCAACAGTCATCTCGGTAGCACAGTCATCTCAGTAGCAAGGTATAGCAATCCATGGCCGTGGCACCGTTGAGCGTTTCCCAATTGATCGAATCCTATCGATGGCGATACGCGGTGAAACGATTTGACCCGTCTCGGCAACTGGATGCGGATACCTGGGCAGCCATCGAATGCAGCTTGGTTTTGACTCCAAGCAGCTTTGGCTTGCAGCCGTGGAGGTTCATTGTGATAAGTTCGCGCGAAAACAAGGCCAAGCTCCCAGCGATTTCATGGAATCAACCTCAGCCTGGCGATTGTTCGCACATGGTGGTTTTTGCAGCCAGGAAGACAGTTGACAAACAATATGTGGACGCTTTTCTGGCCAGAACTGCGGAACAGCGAAACGTCCCGGTAGAGTCGCTAGGTGGTTATCGAAACGTGTTGCTTGAATTTTTGCAAAACGCCGCTGGACGACAATTGGCTTGGAGCAGCAACCAAGCATACATCGCGCTTGGGCAGTTGCTTGCCAGCGCAGCCATGCTAGGCGTAGATGCTTGTCCAATGGAGGGGATTGTCGCGACAGAATATGATAAGTTGCTCGGCTTAGAGGGTGGGGACTATACGACAATCGTCGGGTGCGCACTCGGTTATCGGCATTCGGAAGACCGCTACGCAAGTTTGGCAAAGGTTCGATTTGACGCGTCGGACTTGGTATCGCATATGTAGTTTGAGCCTGAGTATCTTGGGGTGAGCCGCGTTACAGGATTGACCCGTGTCGGAATTAGATGACGAAAACGAAGTTGAGAACGAGGGTGCCGATTCAATTATCGCGGGGGCTAGTGATCCCAAGGCAGCTGAGTTGATGCTTGAAGTCGATGGTTGGCTGAGTCATGTTTGGATGGTACGTGCATTTCTCAAGCATTCTGATGAAGCAACGGATGACGAAGAACTAGCAGACATCCATCGCGGGTTGTATGATTTTATGCTGGCTCTCGGTCCTTCATTGGATGCGGGCGATGCCGTTCGTTACTTGCGAATCGCAAGGAAGAAGATTGGGAAGCTTCGGACGACGTCGGCATTGTTTCGAGAACTACAACCGGAAGTTTCAGGGCACATGAACTTCCGAATGGCAGCCAAATCCCTGTGTATTGCCGTTCAGCGAGTCGACGAATTGCTGAGCGATAAACACTAAGCTAGCAATTTCGTTTTCAGGCGATCAGCATACCCGAATATATCAGGGGCCCGCTCAGAAGAAAGTAATTATCAGCCATTCCGTGTGATGTTGCCTCAAAAACCAAATGATTTGAACTGCGGAAATCACACGGAGTGTGATTGGTACTATTAAATCTCAGCCTCAGAGCGTGCCACTGGGTAGTGAGTCTGGTAATTTGGTTGATGTTTCCCGTAGATCCTTACTAGGAGGTGCTTGCAACCGATGCTTGGGAGCGATAAATTGAGATTCGTCCGCTGTACCCCTCAATTGCATCTTGATTTTACACCATGGATGGGAACCAGTGATTTTAAAACAGCCTAGTACCTTACACGCATGGAGCATTGTATGGCGACGAATCCAAAACAAACTATAGCGTTGATCGACTTAGCCGTCGCGGGTGCGAAAGAGCAGCGAACGACGCGGCTAGAATCAGCGTTGCGCCGACTCGATGGGCTAACCCTTTTAGAGTGGTGTGTTCGGCGGTTAAGCGAGTCGACCTTAATTGAAACGATTGTGGTGACGGGGCCACCTCATTATCGAGAACTAATAAGTCAAACTGGACTCTGCAACGCGAAATGGATGCCGAGCGCACTCAGCACGCCAGCTCAACGTGCGAAGGAATTAGCTGACCGGCTAAGCGCAGATTGGATTGTATTCTCTAGTCCGCTTTGTCCGTTCACAGACCCCATGTTGCTAGATAGGTTGGTTTCACGTGGGTGGGCAAATCCAACCACCGACTTCGTTGGATTCGTTTCCCCCAACCGGCCTGCTTTCTCCTTGCAATCTCTCGGTTTGGTCGGTGAGATGTGTTCGTCGGGTGCCCTCGATAAATTATCGCAAGAGGATTTGCTTGCAGAGCCGTGTGATGTTCCGGATATCATCCGACGAAACCCTGCTCTTTTTCAAACCAAACTCATCCCGCTGCCTGAAGAGCTGACGCACAGCGCACTCCGGTTTTTTATGGAATCCGAAGCGGATTGGGATCGAGCCCATAGTTTCTTGGAAGCCGCTGGAGATGATCTATCATGGCAACGTCTGGCCCAGCTGGCTGAAAGAAATTTCTCCATTCGCTAGCCGCTGGACTTCGCATTTGCATGGATTCAACCCTGTTCCTCGTGCCGACCGAATTCGAACTCGAAAGCCTTTCTTCTTCCTTCGTTGGATGCATTAAGAACGCTAGGAGTGAACTTGCCGTATGCGGTTTTGGTCCGATCGCTTCGGCAATTCGAACGAACCAATTGATTGCCGAACACTCGCCCAAACGGGTTTTATTGTTGGGTGTTGCAGGAGCATTGAATCCTAAGTGCGAGGTGGGGACCGCAGTTGAGTTTGATGAAGCCATTTGCTTCGGGATTGGAGCCGGGTCTGGTGAGGATTTTCTTTCCGCCAGCGAAATGGGTTGGAAACATTGGCCACGCGATCCGGAAATATCCGATTCTATCTTTTTGCATGAAGATGGCTTGTCGGCAAGTGTTCCGCTGTTGAGCTGCTGCTCGGCTTCGGCAAACGAACAGGATGTCCAATGGCGATTGAAGAAATATCCCAATGCCGTTGCGGAAG
The DNA here is from genome assembly GCA_043757445.1 of Pirellula sp. Classification (GTDB taxonomy): domain Bacteria; phylum Planctomycetota; class Planctomycetia; order Pirellulales; family Pirellulaceae; genus JBKCUI01. The sequence continues at coordinate 29,085 of JAYVPJ010000014.1, forward strand.
ATATGGAAGGATTTTCCGTTGCAGCAGCTTGCTGTTTTTCGGGAATCCCATTACGAATCATCCGCGGCATCTCGAATAAAGCGGGCGATCGAAATAAGGCCAATTGGTGCATCGGCGAGGCGATGGCGGCGGTCGAACGGTCCATTCACGAGGTGTTCGCTTGATGAGTCGTGTTCTTCGATTGGGAATTTCTACATGCCCCAACGACACGTTTGCATTCCATGCCCTAATGCACCGAAAAGTCGATTGGCGCGGGCTGGATTTTCAGTTGGAGCTGCTCGATATTCAGCAGCTCAATGCTCGTACTTTTCGAGGTGATCTTGATATTGCTAAGGTCAGCTTTCACGCAGCCCTGTTGCTCGCGGATCGAATGTTGGTTTTGCCTACTGGTTCTGCCCTCGGCTTCGGAGTCGGACCCCTTTTGCTCGCTTCCGACAGCAATGATTGCCCGACTGATTCCAACCAGTTGACATTGTGCCCAGGCGAACATACGACGGCGACCCTCCTGTTTAAGATGTTCTATCCTCGAACCTCGCGTCTCGAGCAGGTCTTGTTCTCCGACATCATGCCGCGCTTAAAGAAACGTAATGCAGACTTTGGCGTATGCATCCATGAGGGACGATTCACCTGGCAGTCCGAGGGTTTGAGTTTGGTTGAGGATCTCGGCACTCGATGGGAATCCGAAACCAACAGCCCGTTGCCATTGGGCGGAATCGTTGGCTCGCGCGGACTGGACCTGGATACCTTGCGGACGGTACAGACCGTCATTCACGATTCATTGAAGTATGGGTTGGCCAATCGCGACGAGACTCTGCCAACGATGCGTTATTATGCCCAGGAGTTGGACGATTCCGTGCTCATGCAACATGTGGATTTGTATGTCAATGAATGGACTGTCCAACTGGGGTCCGTCGGCCAAACCGCGCTGAACGAACTATCGGCTCGAGCCCGGCAAATCGGGTTGGTTGCGAGTGGCTCGAAACGGCTTGAAATACTCGATTCGTTATGAGAGTCAAGCGAGCCACCAAAAGGCACAAGAATCACAAAAGGAAGCGAGTATGGTATCTTTTTCCCAGGCTCTGCTTGGTGGCCAGTCAAACTGGCTCCAGCGATAGCTCAACGAGCGCGTCAAAACTTGGCTCTTTGGCTGTTTGTACATCGGTGCAACCGAGCTCATGCAACTTCGCTGTGATCGAAGGTGATAAGCTAAGCCACTTTTGCTTGCGACTGAGCTCGCCGAGCAACATGACGGAGTGGCTAGCAATGTTGCAGCTGGTTGCAGTAATGGCATCGATTTCGCCAGCTTTGATTCGGGAAATCCACTCCGCCGATAATGCTGGAATAGGAACCTGACGATAGACGTTGAGGCCGTCGACGATTGCACCAGCCTTCTCGAGACGTGTCATGGCAGTCGTCTCGCCATCCGGGCTGCGGATAAACAAATATCGCTTGAGTTTGCAATCATGAACCATTAGATCAGCCAACGCATTCGCACCGGAGACTTGCGGCGTCAGGTCGCAGTGCATTGCATACTTGGAGATAGCGGCCGCAGTAGCCGACCCCACCGAGGCTAATTTGCTACGATGAAGACTTCGACCATCTTTCCCTAGAGCCCGCAAACGCGTAAAGAAACCTTCGACGCCGTACAGGCTGCTGAAGACAATCCAATCGAATAAATCGAGAGTTTGAAGTGTTGCATCGACGGCACTCCAATCGACAGGCGGTTCGACGGCCAGAACAGGCAGTTGAAGTACTTCTGCACCTTGCTCCGAAAACTTTTGACTCAGCATTCTGCCTGTATGCTCTGGGCTCGTAACCCAAACGCGTTTCCCAAACCATGGCCGCCTCGAAAACCAATCAACGGTTTTTGCCATTCGAATCACTTCGCCGACAATGCTAATAATTGGTGGACGCAAACCAGGGATCGAAGCGATGGTAGAGGCTGCGGTCCCCAAGTCACACCGGATGACTTTTTGGTCAGGCCAAGAGCAACGACGGACCATGGCCACTGGCGTTGAGGGTGGCTTGCCGGCATCGATCAGCTTCTTGCTCCAAAGCGAGGCTGTAGTGACTCCCATGTAGAGTACCAGTGTTCCGGGGAATTTCGCCAGCGCATTCCAATCGAGTGATTCCTCTGCGTCCTCGTTGCCGTCGGCGGGTTGTATTCGCCCTGTGATCAAGGCTACGGCTGACGACCAATCTCGATGGGTAATCGGGATCCCTGTATAGGCACTTGCCGCAAGGGCTGCGGTGATGCCAGGAACGATCTCATAAGGTATTCCCTCCAAAACGAGTCTATCAACTTCTTCGGCGGTGCGGGCAAAGATGGCAGTATCGCCCCCTTTGAGCCTCGCAACCGACTTGCCCATTTTGGCGAGTCGAACAACTTCGTCGTCAATTTGCGATTGCGACCACATGCCCCCATGGCCATGTTTCCCGACGCAGACTTTTTCTGCATGGCTGGCTGCATAACGGAGCAAAGCATCGTTTGCCAATCCATCGTAGAGAATTGCATCCGCCCGACCAATTAACTCTGCACCTCGAACGGTGATCAAGCCTGGATCCCCTGGTCCTGCGCCGATTAAATAGACCGTTGCAGGTCGCGAGTCATTCATTTCAAGTACCACTTGTTTTCATAGCCGCATTCGAACCAATAACCAAAGATCTTTTGTGGTCCATCCAGAACTTGACCTCCGGCAAGGAAATGGAGATATTTCGAAGCAGCTCGGCAGGAATTGCGTTCGTCGCAAGGACATGTTTCACATTCGGCAATTCTTCTAAACTCATCCAAAATCCGGGTGGCACCTTTGCTCCTTGCAGGTCTAACAAAGACAAGTTAGGGAATAGAGCCAGCGAATCTAAAAAATCATTGGGAACTGAAACGTCTCTTGCGACAAGGATTCGGATTGTGGCGCGTTGTCGCTTTGGAATCTTTTCCAATGCACACTGTTCTGAGCGGTCGATGCGATCTTGGTTAAGCACGATGTAGCTGTCTCTACCACAAGGCGAAACCATAAGGCTTTGTTCTTGTTCAACAACACAAAGAGAAACCATTGGCGTTGGCTTGAAGGCCATAAGCACAACCACAAGAAACAAATATGCAATAAGCATTATGCCCAATGCAAGCATATGTATTTTCTCGGCGAAATCACGACCTCCAGTCGCGACTACGGTACCAGAGGCTGTCATTGCAATCACCGTTGTAACGGCCGCGAGTGCGATCGCAATTTTGGTAATCGTAATGGATGGACGTTTTCGTTTTCGTTTTCCCATGCAGCCCTAAGCTTCAGCCAGCTTGCGAAGGACGGTCGGCAGGATGCCGCCGTTTCGGTAGTAATCGATTTCAACAGGGGTATCAATGCGAACAAGGGCCTCAAAGGATTGCTTGGTTCCATTCACTTTCGTTGCAATAACGGTAAGCATGCTTCGCGGTTGAAGCTGATCACTCAGCGAAGGAATATCGATCGATTCTTCACCCGTGAGACCAAGGCTCTGGGCTGACTGTCCCTCGAGGAATTGGAGCGGTAGCACGCCCATGCCTACCAAATTGCTTCGGTGGATTCGTTCGTAGGAAACGGCAATCACGGCGCGTATCCCTAGCAAAAGCGTCCCCTTAGCTGCCCAGTCACGCGATGACCCGGTTCCATACTCCGAACCGGCTAGAATCACGAGCGGAGTCTTGCTTGCTTGGTACATCATCGACGCGTCGTAGATATTCATCTGTGCGCCGGTCGGCAAGTACTTGGTCACACCGCCTTCGATGCCTGGCGTCATGGCATTGCGAATACGGATGTTGGCAAAGGTACCGCGAACCATAACGCGGTCGTTTCCTCGCCGCGCTCCGTAGCTATTGAAGTCGCGAGCATGAACACCATTCTCAACCAAGAATCGACCGGCAGGCCCGTCCTTGGCGATCGAGCCGGCGGGCGAAATATGATCGGTTGTCACCGAATCGCCAAGTACAGCCAAGACCCTGGCACTTCGAATCGGAGCGATGGTTCCTTCGTTCGTCGTGATCCCTTCAAGAAACGGCGGTCGCTGAATATAGGTGCTCTTTTCATCCCATTTGTAGAGCTCGCCTGGCGTGATGGGGATCGCATTCCAAGTCTCGTTGGAGGTGAATGCGCTCGAGTAGAGTTTCGTAAACATCTCGGGTTGAACACTTTGTTCGATCGTTCGATCAATTTCTTCTTGGGTCGGCCAAAGCTCGCGAAAAAAGACTGGCTGACCATCGGTGTCGTGTCCGATGGGCTCGGTTTCGAAATCGATTTCTACAGTACCAGCGATTGCGTAAGCGACCACAAGTGCCGGGCTCGCGAGGTAATTCGCGCGTGTATGCGGATTGACGCGACCCTCGAAGTTCCTATTGCCACTGAGTACGGCCGCAGCGACAAGGTTTCCCTCGTTGATGGCCGCGGAAACGGATTCTGGCAATGGTCCGCTATTGCCGATGCAGGTCGTGCAACCGTAGCCAACCACGTGAAATCCGAGCTGTTGCAGCGGGTAAAGGACTCCGGCCTTTTCGAGATAATCGGTGACTACGCGGGATCCTGGCGCTAAACTAGTTTTCACATAGGACTTTACTGTTAGTCCGCGAGCAACGGCTTTCTTCGCCAGTAACCCGGCCCCAAGCATAACGGATGGATTGCTGGTGTTGGTACACGACGTAATTGCTGCAATGACAACTGAACCGTGCCCGATATCGCAGCTATGTCCGTTGTCCTTAACGGTTGCCGTCGAAGCCAATTGTTGCGGTGTTAGGCCAAAACCTCGTTCCGCAATCGGTGCCGCAAGGGCCTTAGCAAAGGAAAGTTTCAGGGACTTGAGCGGCACGCGATCTTGCGGACGTTTAGGACCTGCAAGGGATGGTTCGACACTGCTCAAGTCAAGCGTCACCACTTTCGTGTAGTTTAAGTCAGGGCTGCCATCGACTCGGAACAGCCCTTGCTCCTTGCAATATCGCTCTACCAATTCGAGCTCATCTGTCGTACGACCGGTTCGACGCATGTATACGAGCGTCTCATTATCGACGGGGAAAAAGCCCATCGTCGCACCGTATTCTGGCGCCATGTTTGCAATGGTGGCTCTATCGGCCAGCGACATTCGAGAAACGCCTTCGCCAAAGAACTCCACGAACTTGTTGACGACCCCTTCCTTGCGCAATATTTCCGTAACTCGCAATACAAGATCCGTTGCAGTCGCGCCAGGCGCAAGCGTTCCAAGAAGCTTCATGCCGACGACTTCAGGCATGAGCATGTACAGAGGCTGACCAAGCATGGTGGCTTCGGCCTCGATACCACCAACGCCCCATCCAAGTACGCCCAATCCATTGATCATGGTAGTGTGCGAATCCGTTCCAACCAAAGTGTCAGGATAGGCTACCCTGCCTGCGTGGTCGTCGCCCGTGAATACGACCTTGGCCAGGAATTCCAAGTTGACTTGATGGACAATGCCGGTGTTGGGGGGAACGACTCGAAAGTTGTTGAAAGCTTGCTGGCCCCAGCGAAGGAATTCGTATCGCTCTTTGTTACGTTCGAATTCGACCTCGACATTGCGTGCAAGCGAGTCTGCGGTTCCGAAATAGTCGACTTGGACGGAATGGTCGATAACCAAATCAACCGGAATGAGCGGATTGATTTTCTTGGGGTCACCGCCCAACGATTTCATTCCATCTCGCATGGCGGCAAGATCGACAACGGCCGGTACTCCCGTGAAGTCTTGAAGTACGACTCGAGCGGCTTTGAATGGAACCTCGAGCTCAGCTGGTTTAGCCGCATTCCACTGAGCGAGATTGACTACGTCCGCTTCAGAAACCTGGTAGCCATCGCAATTTCGCAAGACGGTTTCGAGCAGAACACGAATGGAGAATGGCAATTTAGAGACTGACGCTATTCCGTCTTCTTCGAGTTTGGCAAGTCGGTAGATTCCGAGTTGGCCTTGAGGAGCTCGAAACAAATCGCGGGAACCGAACGGATCGGTCAGTCTCTTTGGGGTTGTCATAGCTGGCACGAGTAGAAGTTATTTTGTAGGCAATATTGCCACTGCTTGCAAGCAGTGGCACAGTAGGTTAAGCCGCAAGCGCTAGCTGCGATTTTATAGACGCAGCTAGCGCCCAATGGCACTCACTTTGTAAATTTTGAGCCTCAATGCGCTAGCATGAGGTCCGGATTTGCAGGTGATTACTTGACTTCTGGCCCGCACGCTAGCGCGTC
>JAYVPJ010000015.1:0-9975 GCA_043757445.1 Pirellula sp.
CCATTCAGTCTTGCTTCCATCGAGACGAGCTCGATGGAGAGCTCAATTCAACGCCATTCGGCACGAGACCGCTGGGGTCTCTCACGGAACAAAAGTTGCGCAAACTAAAATCGTGTCAATACCGAATTTTTAACGGACCAGGGCAAGCCCCGAACGGATGGACTAGCGATATTGTCTAACTCATTGGCCAACAGAACGGTCGCGAACACGTCCTTCGTGCCTCAGAGCGTGCCACACCTGTCGAATCCCTTTGAATTATTTGAATTGATCGAGTGGTTCACTGCTGTTGGCATGGTGTCTAAGTCACGTACTCTGAAATTATCCAAGAATATAGTCGCTTACCCCCACTCTTCATTCTTGGTTTTTTGACGTATCTTAGTGTTGTTCGTCGATTTGAAACGAACCCGTACCTGCTTCGAAGCGTAACAGCCGAACCTTTCTTTCGTTTAATGAGTGTTCGAATTGCGATAGAATGCGATATTTCCAAATTCCCCTTTGATCCGGTCCGAGCTAATCTGCCATGGCATTTGATTTCCCTGTTCCCATGTTCGCGGCAGTTGATTTCTGGATGTCGCGATGGCTGACCCCGATTTGGTTTTTGGGGGGCGGGATCATTCTAGGGTTTCTCGTCCTGACCATGTTCCTACTGGTTTTTTATAGCTTGTCCAAGGTCAAGCGATTGGACCAATTTCGACGTGATGGCTCGGCGCATTTGATTGCGCTGGTTGCTTCGCTCGTTTTTGGGGGGCTTTTCGCCGCCTACGCAATGTTTAGCGAAGAGGGACAGGCTCTGTTCAGTACGGGCGGAAAATTCGCGACCGAGGAGTGGGCCATGATTTCTATCGCTGCGACGATGATGATTTCAGTCGTCGTTTGGTCCATTTTGTATTGTTCCTCTTCGCGATTCCTTGGAGAGTTGCGATCGCTCTTTTTCGAGGGAATAGGGCTGTACATGCTGTGTGCTCTGGCGGGAATAGCACTCATTGCATTGGCATCGACTTTTTTGGTCGAGAAGCCCATGCTTGCCATTCGAGCCATTCCGCAACTTTTCGCAGTCAACGACAAAACCTTCCGATTCCCCGTCGCTGGAGCAAAGAAAGAGGAATCAGAAGCAGCCTTCGAAAAAATTGATCTTCGATATGATGCAAGCATTTTGGGCCAAGTTGAAATAACCTCGAACCGTCGTTTGCTCCTCACCGATGCTCCGAACCTTGGCGAGGTGAGAGCAAAGCCACAGACGATTGAGGCCAAGCGGCCCATGATTTGGAATTCAAAAATGGGAGCGAATGATTGCCCTTTACCCTTGTACGCTGGGGCCGAGGTCTACGTTCAAAATCAAGAGATTGATGCAGCCACATTGGAAATCCGGATAATCTTCAATCCAGCCGTTCGCGAGGCCAGTACGTTTGTTTTCGTAGGGACATTCGTAACGATCTTCGGACTGTTGTTTATGTTGATGCAAGCAGTTTCTCCCAAGGTCGCAGCCATCGCATTGTCAGCCGCCAAAAGCGAACTGTCGCAGCCCCTTCCGATTATTTTGATAACCATTGTCGCTTTGTCGATTTTGCTCTTTGTATTCCTACCCTTCCACACGCTTGGTGAAGACATCAAGCTGCTCAAGGATTGCGGTGTTACACTGATCCTCATCGCTGCAACATTTCAAGCCGTCTGGTCTGCGAGTACCTCCGTTAACGAAGAAATCGAAGGACGAACGGCGCTGACCTTGCTCAGCAAGCCAATTCACCGTCGATCTTTTATCATCGGTAAGATTTTGGGGGTGGTCTGGATCGTGATGCTGATGTTTTTGGTTTTAGGAACCCTCGAACTTTTAGCAGTAGCTTACAAACCGATTTATGAGGCCCGTGAAAACTCGCTCGATCAGCCTGGTTGGCAGCAATGCCATCTCGAAATGATGCAAACCATTCCAGGTCTTGCTCTAGCGTTTTTTCAAGCAGTCGTCCTTGGAGCGTTTTCGGTAGCCTTGGGAACTCGGTTCTCACTCCTGGCAAACTTCACCATATGCTTCTCGATATACCTCTTGGGGCATTTGACTCCAACGATCGTGGATTCTGCAGCAGGTGGCTTGCCGCTCGTCGAGTTCTTTTCGCAACTCATTTCAGCCGTGATCCCCAATCTTAGCCACTTCTCCATGGAGGCAGCCATTGATGCAGAAGTGAACATTCCATGGTCCGTAATCGCGAGCGTGCTCGTTTACACGACCGTTTATGGAATCGCGGCAACACTGATTGGGCTCTTGCTGTTCGAAGATCGGGATCTCGCTTAACAACGTGACCAACCTTGTCTACTGTTTTCCAACACAAGGCCGACACCGCCAGTGGATGCAGAATGCAGCACCACACACGACATTGATCGAGGCAAACCAAGAGACTATCCCCGAGCGAATATTCGATGCAGATATCTTCGTCGGACACGCCAAGGTACCAGTCCCCTGGCACGACGTGGTGGCTGAAGGCAGGTTGACCTTCATTCAATCATCGGCGGCTGGTCTCGACCACTGCCTACATCCCTCGGTAATCGATTCGGATATCGTTGTATGTAGCGCGTCCGGACTATTTGCAAATCAAGTTGCCGAGCAAACCCTGGCTATGCTGCTCGGGCTCCTGCGCGGCATTCCGATTTTCTATCGGCAATGGCAGAGCAAAGAGTTTGTGAGGCGACCGACCGACGATCTACACGGCAAACGCGTTGGCATCGTTGGCCTGGGTGGCAATGGCCGTCGTTTGGTAGACATCTTGCAACCATTCAAAGTGACCATTCGGGCTACGGATTATTTTCCGGAACACAAGCCAACCACGGTGGACGAACTCTGGCCGCATACAGAACTAGAGAGACTTGCAGCTTGGTCTGAGATCCTCGTTCTGACCTTGCCATTGAATGAAATGACACGAGGCATTGTTAATGCAAAAACATTCGCAGCGATGCCGAAGGGCTCCTACCTCATCAATGTAGCCAGAGGCTCGTGCATCAACGAAGCAGATATGTGCGAAGCTTTGGCCAACGGGCACCTTGCTGGTGCTGGGCTAGATGTCACCGACGTTGAGCCTCTACCTGCATCGAGTCCGCTTTGGGGGTTCAACAATGTAATTATCACACCTCATGTTGGTGCTCAAGCGGCAACGAGAACAGACGACACGACGAAATTGATTTGCGAAAACCTTCGTCGCTATTTTACGGGCGAACCACTCTTCAATCTCGTCGACAAGCGACTTGGATTCCCGCATCCGTCTGTGCTTTATAAGCCAATGTAAAACAGTTGAATCTTGAGATTTCTCCTCTAATCGATCGTGGCTAGGTTGAATGTCAACTTCCCCCGGTATAAAACCGGGGGCTTGTTTTCGATTCGTTCATTTTGGCAATCAAAGCCAATAGTCAAATGCCGCCGAATTTACTTCGGCGGATGGTTACCATCAACCTAGCAAGGCGATGATTTCAAATGATTTCAAAAGTGCCTGTGATTTCAAAAGTGCCTGGCACCGACCGAAGGGCCCTGATTTCAAAAGTGCCTGGCACCGACCGAAGGGCCCGGAGCAATCTTTAAAGTGCTCGATGCCCGAAACGTAAGTGAGGGACCTGCCGAATCGCCACTCGCTTACGCTCGGGCGAGTATGAATCAAGCTGCGAACCGCCTTTTTAAAAGGCCGAAATCCGTATAACCGATTTGACAACTGAATCGCTTGGGCTTCATGTCTACCCTAGGAAATCATCCAGCACTCAAATTTTCCGAAAAAATTTCCAGTTGCGTGAAGCCAAAAGGATGACGTAATCGCTGCCCTTATGGAAACAATGAGCCCTTTAACCGTTGCGTTCCGTCTGCGTGCCGCTCCTATTGATTGCTTAATTGCCCATCGCTGATAGACTCACTTCGGTCATTTCATTTTGAAACCAACGAAGATTGCTCTGTTTCTCGGGTATGACGCCTGGGTAATCTCTGATTTCAAGTTGTGCGGTCCGAAACCGCAACCTAGAGTTCGAACGGATTCCGACAATTGACGTCGCTATCATCAAAAGCAATCACACTTTGATTTCTATGGGTGTCACCCACAGGAACGAAGTCCGCGCCGAACCAACCGTAACATCGCCCCCCAGGCCGTGTAAACCCAAAACAAATGAACCTGTTACTTAAAGCAATCCTCCCCTTGTCGACTGCGTCTGCCAAAGCCAATCGCGACCGGTCAAGCCATCCGCGCAGTCATGCTCGTCGTGGACGTTTGTCCAACGACACTGCGGTTGCATGGATTGCCAGAATCCTAGTAGTTGCTAGCGTGCTGTGTACCGTTTGGTGGTTCGGAGGCGTCGACCCAGCACCGAAAGTGGTTGCGGGCGTATTGCTGCTTGGCGCGTTGGCTCTCACCGTCGTGCGTGTGATCGCGTTCCCTCCTCAACCTTCGAATGCTCCTTGGTTGGCGCTGAGCGTGATCGCGGCTTGGTTGGGTTGGGCTTATGTCCAGACCTGGTCACTCCCCGCAGGTCTTCTTTCGTTCATCGCTCCAGGTGTCGCAGCTACCACCGCGCGATTCCGTGATTCCTCCGAGCTATTGAGTATCGCTGCCTCCATAAGCCTAGTCCCAGAGTTAACGTTTCGAACGCTGGCCTGGCAAGTCATGGTCGGCGTTGCATTTCTCTTGAGTGCCTTGCTGTTCGATTCCAAACGATCGCGGTTAGCATTGCTAATCTTCGTTGCCTCGAACGCAGTCATCCTCGCCTGTTGGGGCATTATTCAGCGATCGACCGGCACCACCAATCTATTGCCTGGTATCCCAAACCCAATTTCAGGTTCGAATCCTTTCGGTTCATTCATCTACAAGAATTCGGGCGGGGCTGCCATGGTACTGGGAATCGCCGCCATCGCATGCCTGATGACTCAGCGTATCGGGCTCCTCCTAAGCCGCATGCAAACTCGCAAGTCCAGCGGTCATCGTATCCGATCCTCCGGTATTAGCGACGAACATTACGACGACCATGCAAGCCTGATCCAGCTGTTTTTTTCTCGCAAGAAAATCGACCTTGCTTTGAGCACCTTGACGGACCCGTTAGTCATATTGATTGGCTTTGGTCTTGCCTTGGCCTTCGCGGGCATCGCCAGCGCACTATCGCGTGGGGCATGGATCGGAGTGGCCGCAGGTGGTGCGATCTTTGTCGCAGGCTTCTTGGCCAAGACCAGAGCAATCGGTTCTGCGATTGCATTGGTCTCGATCACGTTGGTCTCAGCCATGTTGTTGGTGGTGCTGTTTGAAAACAATCAAAAAGTCATGGTTCGCGTCGAGATGTTGGACGGCGAGGTAATACGCAATGACGACCGTTGGAACCATTGGCCTGCGGCAATACAATCGTTGCAGACCTATTTCCCAACGGGCGCAGGGCTTGGCACCTATGGTTTTGCGTCGTTGCCGTTCCAGGAAAACTCGTATGATGGATGGTACAAACAAGCCCACAATCAGTACCTGGAGACCGCGGTCGAAAGCGGCTTGCCGGGTATTGTGTTGGCCCTATCGATCCTAGTGCTGTTTGCAACATGGATTGTCCGATTGCTGCTGAGTCAATCGAGCCCAGAGCGATTCGCATGGGGAGCGCTGGTTTGCATTGCAGCGGTTGGCACAGCCGTGCAAGCGGTCGGTGATTTTGTGATAACCACCCCTGCCAACGCGCTTACCTTCGCGGTACTAATGGGCGCCGCCGCCAGTCTAGCCCCACGTAGGTTCGGCGGTCCCCAGCCGAACTCGCAACTGAGCCAGCCGAACACCCAACTGAGCCAGCCGAGCACCCAACCGGCAAAGCCGAACGCAATATCCCATCCACTCACGTGGTGCATTTTCGCGCTGCCAATCGCACTGCTATCGCAACGAATATTGGCCCGGGAAATGGTGGTAGATAGGTTACTCGCCAAGACCGAGTTGCCAGACGATAGCGGCGCGCCCACCGCGGATTCATGTCGCGAAAACCTCAACGTGTTCGCACAACTTTCGCATCCAATGTCAGAAGACTCACGCATTCAACGTCGAATGGGTGCATGGAATGAGTTGTTGTATCGAGCCATTACGCTTCAATCGATAATAGCTGAGACAGGTCGACCTGCGACAGTCGAGCTGTGGAATGCAACGCAGCTGTCAACGATATTCGGAATGCTGATGGCCATACCAGACGGACAGTCGCGCAACGAGGCCAGAGAAACGTACATGGGATCCGATGCGGCCAGGGCTGCCTTGCAATCGGCCAATCGACACTACATCCAATCCATTGCGGCAAACCCATTGTTGACGCAGGTTCAATTGATCAAAGTGGCCATGGCGCCGCTCCTCGGTGAAGCCTATTTAAAACGCTTGGAATCAGCCCGCAGGCTATCGGGGGTTAGCAGCGAATTGCTATTTTCCGTCGGCGTGTTAGCCAACTTCGCGGGCGATGTACAGATCATGAACGAGGCATGGTCGCGCTCACTGCAGATCGATTCACGACGACTGCCCGTCATAACCGAACTCGCGTTGACACGCGAGTCGGAGGAGCACGTGATTCGAGACCTTTATCCGGACCGTTCGACAGTATTGATATCGGCTTCGCGCCGTAGCGATTTGCCGTTATCCACGGAGGCCCGCGCAGCCGCCTTGGAGCGCGCTTCGTCGGCCTTGGACTCCGATGAAAATACGGAGCAGCTAACGCAGGTCGAACGCATCCAATTGAAAGCATCGATCGCCGAGATGGAATCGAAGTGGTCGAGGGCAGCCGAATTGTATGCCGAGCTAGTTCGACTGATTCCGCGAGAAGCCGGGATTCGATTCCGCTATGCGCGCTTGCTATTGCAATTAGGAGATACGAAGAATGCATGGACGCAAGTGAATACCGGAGCGACCTTGAGTCCAGCGGACCCACAATCCATCGGCTTGTTCCAACAGATAGATCAGGTTCGCAAGACCAAACGTTAGCAAGTGTAGCACGGCCCCCTGGGACGTGTGCCGCCTGGGCCAAAAGCGCCAAGAGCCCAAGCAAACGCATAAACAATTGGGACAATTGTTCTACTCTGAATCACAAGCAACCAATCATCCTATCTACCCCTCGCCCTTGCCCTTGTTTCAGGGCGAGGGGGTGAGGGTGAGGGTCAAAAGACACCTCTCCAATGTTGATTATAAGATGGATTCCACATGAACGCTCAAACTGAACAACAGTCGCCCGACTCCGATCAACTCGACATCGACCTGGATGTGTTCGGAATCGTCAAACGCCGCTACCCACTGATCCTACTTGGAATCTTGATTGGCGGCGCAGTAGCCGCACTTTATTATTTGCAACAGAAACCGATCTATGAATCCGCCCTAACGGTCTTGGTAGGGCAACGTAATTCGGAACTAACGAGCACCGGCAAAGGGGACGCTGAGGGATCCAACATGATCCAGGATGGCATCCTTTCGACCCACATGGAATTATTCGCCAGCCGAAAGATCATTGGCCAAGCCATCGCGGACAAGGATCTTACCAACTTGCTAACGGGAAGCGGCCCCCTGTTGGAAAGCGAAAGCGGCTCGATAGTGGATAGAGTTCGAAAGAACTTAACCGTTACCAAAGGTGGCGCCGGTCTAGCAAAGAACGCTAGTATCCTCAAAGCAGTTTATAAAGATGGCGATCCAGAAAAAGCAGTCGAGATCCTAACGGCCGTGTATGAAAGTTACAAAAAGTACATCGATTCACAATCCAAGAACGTCGGTGAGGATGCGGCGGATTTGATCGCCAAAGCACAACTCAAAAACGAAGAGGAACTTCGTCTAGCCGACGAAGAGTACCGTAAATTTGTTCAGTCTGTACCGGCATTCGTTACCGCTGGTGCATCTGGAACCGATGGACTTAGTGACATACATCGTGTGCGACTCAATAAAGTTGAGGATGAGCTGTCGACGATTCGTTCGACTCTCGCGGAGACTCGCTCTCGCTTTGCTGTCATCAAGGAACGGATGGCAGGCAAGAAACCAGAGGAGATCAAGGATACAGAGGTGATGTCCCTGCTAAGTGAAAAAGAGGTCGCTCGAATTTTTGGTGTACTGAACGTCTTAAAGGACGATTTCCGATCCTCCACCGAACAACTCAACATGGTCATGCGAACGGAGAATGCCCGCACCGAGTACCAAAAACTGGTCGATTTGCAGAGTAAGAAACAGATCCTGTTATCGTCCTTGGGGCCAAAACACCCTTCCGTTACAGCCGTCGAGTTGGAAATTGAGAGTGTAAGCGAAACGCTTTCGAAACAACGAAGCGAACTGCCGGAGGATGAACGGTCCAAGCGTGCGACGCCCACGCAGATGCTCGTTAGTTATTTTTCGATTCTTCGAAATGAAATCGCTGAATTGGAAAAGCGAGAGAAAGAGTTGACGAAACTCTCGGAGGATGAAACCAAACTTTCCAAAGAAGTTGAAATGACCTTCTTGCTCGGCGGCTCGCTCAAGTCGAATTTGTTACGTGCACAGAATCGTTACGACGAAGTCTTTAAGCGATTGCAGGAGATCAACCTTAACAGCGACTACGCCGGGTTCTCGACTGACTTACTGGCTAGTCCATTGCCTGCTACATTCCCTGTTTGGCCAACTAAAACCACGATTGGTGCAGTGGGCTTACTAGCGGGAGCCATGCTCGGATTGATGTTTGCCTTACTCGCGGAATTCGCAGACCGCACGTTTCGCAGCCCCGAAGACGTCGAGAATTCCGTTGGTGCGAACATCTTGGTTCATATCCCCAAGATCGACATTGTCAAGCAAAAAAAGAAAGTCAGTAACACATCCAAGATCCTCCCGACGATCACGACCTTTCATGCACCGCGTGGCTCGGAGTCCGAAACGTTTCGTGTGCTACGAACCGTCCTGCTCTTCCAATCAAAAAAGGCGGAGCAAAACGTATTCATGGTCAGCAGTCCAAGCCCAGCCGACGGCAAATCCACCACCATCGCCAACTTGGCTGTTTCCCTTGCTCAAGCAGGCAAGCGTGTGCTGCTAGTCGATGGCGATATGCGTCGCCCCACCATCGCCAAAATTTTTGGCCTCGGTGATGTAATCGGATTGTCAGATATCCTCGAGGGGGAAGCCACACTCGAGGAATGTTGCATCGACTCCGAACAAACCAATCTGTTCCTTTGCACCGAGGGCAGCACCACCTCGCAACCATCCGAGTTGCTCGAGTCCCAACGCTTCATTGAGTTCATCGAACTTGCTCGCGCTCAATACGATATGGTGCTCATTGATTCACCACCGCTGCTTGCAGTCGCGGACCCAGCTATTATTTCTAGCGTCGTCGACGGAGTTCTGCTAACGATGCGAATCGAAAAGAACAATCGAACGCTCGTCGAGCGGGCTTGCGAAATCCTTCGAGACCAGGATGCCAAGCTACTAGGTGTGATAGTCAATAGTCGCAAGTCAGGTCGCAAGGCCTACGGTTATAGCGCCTACAACTACTACGGCGACAAAGCCTACGGCTACCAAGCCAGCTATCGCAACTACTACGCAGCCAAAGACCCGTCGGCAGAAACCATGCCCCGAACAAAACCATCACGCAACGGCAAGTCAGTTGAGTCGCCGAATGAGTCGCCAGTCCCCAGACGCAAGTCGTCCGTGTAGAACCGGTTGAGTCGCCAGTCGCCAGTAGACAGCAAATCGCAAACGGCCCACTGAACACTGAACACTGAACACTGTCTTTCACTTTGAAAATTCTGAGCCTCAATGCGCTAGCATGAGGACCTGATTTACATGTGTTTACTTGACTTCCGGCCCGCACGCTATCGCGTTGCGGCTCAATGTGACAGCCCACCTACAGCCTACAGCCTACTAAAAACGCAGCCCACGGTTTGCTACCCATGTTGTGATCGACGCCGTTCTCGCAACTAGCAACTCAAAAAAGCAACTATAGACTAGGAGAGACTAAGTAATGGATATGCCTTACAGCGAATCATTAGATTTAGAATCTGCCGACCTGATCGACAGTGCCGAC
>JAYVPJ010000016.1:0-87639 GCA_043757445.1 Pirellula sp.
ATGTACGTCGATTTGAATCCAATCCGAGCCGCAATGGCCCAAACGCCAGAAGAATCGCTCCACACCTCGGCCTACGATCGTATCAAATCGCTCCAAGGCGCCACCATCCCATCTGCTGCAGCCGAGTTGGTTGCCATTGAAACCTCAGAGGCTGGCCGCATCCTTCGAACATCGACCCCGGATCAGCTAAGAAAGAGGAACGCCGAAGCAAGGAAACGCAGAGGACCTTCGATCCTGCGCGATGCATGGCTGTCTCCACTGACAATCAACGAACGAGCCCATGCTGGCCCTCAAACGAGCGCGACTGGCGTTCGAGCCAGCGACAAAGGCTTCTTGTCGCTTGATCTAGGAGACTATTTGACACTGCTTGATTGGACGGGCAGGCAACGCGGTATCGTTGAGAAAGCAGACATTCCCAAGCACCTAGATCCGATCTTGAAACGAATTGGAATCGATGGTCGCATGTGGGTAGACTTGGTATGGCGATTCAAGAAGTACTTCGGTAGAAGCAGAGCTGCAGGCTCGCCGCAAAGCCTGAAAGAATCGGCTGCACGAAACAATCGCAAGTTTGCAAGAGGCCAACGGTCCTCAGCGACTTGCTTCCTCAAGGCCTGCTAAGCTGCAATTAGAATTCCGCAGTGTGTTGCACCATCGAGATGCGATACCAGAATTCGCTCGTTGGACGAGCGTGTAAAAACCACATGGAACGGTGCGAATCAACTTCCTTCTTTAGGTGCGTTTGAGCAGCTACTTCTGGAACGTGTCGACTTCTTCTATGAGTCAATCCGACTGGCGGAAACACTTGTCGTCGAACTCCCCATCCGTGAAAACGTCGGGTAGTCCAAATCTAGTTGTTCCGAACTGCTCTAGCGTCGCCGGCGCGTTTTCTTGACCGGTTGCTGTATTTGTGTTTTTTTCAGGCTCCAATTACTCTAGATGCATTGCCCTCAAGCTATGATTTTGCAAATGACAAACTGATGAGCCTCACCATAGGTTGCAGCACCTTTTGACTAGCGAGTGAATTGTAATGAGATTTTGTGTTGGAATTGGCTCTGGTTTTGCTTTTATAATTTGTTTTTTGATTGGCCCCGTCTTCGGGCAGCCCTTTCCAAACAAAAAGTATGGACAAGATGACAAGTTTCGACAGTTAGAAGAAATCCTTCCTACGCCCAACGGCTACCGCAGCGCTGCCGGAGAACCTGGCCCGGATTACTGGCAGCAGAAGATCGATTACAACATCGATGTTACGTTGAACGATTCCGATCAATCCATCCATGGCAGCGAAACGATTCGCTACCACAATTTGTCTCCGCACACGCTTCGGTACGTGTGGGTGCAATTGGACGCAAACATTTTTGGGCCCGACAGTGTTGCGAGTCGAACCAGCGGCTCGCGAGCTATAGGGAGCCGAATGTCTACTTTCGAATTCGAGTCGATGTTGCTTCGCAAGAGCTTCGACGGCAGCTGCAAGATCGAGTCCGTTACGAACCACAAAGATGCCAAGCTTGCAACGACAATCGTCGACACCATGATGCGAATCGATCTTGGTGATCCGCTTCAGCCCGGCCAGGAGATGGCCTTCAAGATCAAATGGAACTATAGGATTAACAATGCGAGAATGCTGAATGGCAGAACAGGCTTTGAGTTTTTCGAAAAGGATAGCAACCACATTTATGAATTGGCGCAATGGTTTCCTCGACTTGCTGCCTTCACCGACGTTACAGGTTGGCAACATAAGCAATACCTTGGTCAAGGAGAATTCACATTAGAATTCGGCGACTACATCGTTCGCATTACCGCTCCGTCGGACCATATGGTTGGAGCAACGGGTGTTCTACAAAATCCTAACGAAGTCCTATCGGTCGCTCAGCAAGAACGGCTCGTTAAAGCAAAAACAGCCAAAACGCCACTCTTCGTTGTCACGCCGGAGGAAGCCAAGGAGAACGAAAAGAGCAAGTCGGACAAAACCAAGACATGGGTCTTTCACGCCGAAAACGTAAGAGACTTTGCTTTTGCCTCCAGCCGCAAGTTCATTTGGGATGCACAGGGACATAGCGTTAACGGCAACAACGTCATGGCCATGAGCTACTACCCGAACGAAGCCGAACCACTATGGAGCAAGTATAGCACGCACGCGATCATTCACACATTGAACGTTTATAGCCGTTACACATTCGACTACCCCTACCCAATTGCAATTAGTGTCAATGGCCCAATCGGCGGAATGGAATATCCGATGATCTGTTTTAATGGTCCCAGGCCTAAAGAGGACGGCACATACTCTGCAAGTACGAAATACGGGTTGATTTCCGTCGTGATACATGAGGTCGGTCACAATTATTTCCCAATGATCGTCAACAGCGACGAACGGCAGTGGTCCTGGATGGACGAAGGTTTAAATACGTTTCTCCAGTTCTTGGCAGAACAAGAGTGGCAGGAGGACTACCCCTCGCAACGTGGTGAACCTGAACTTATCGTCCCCTACATGCAGAGCTCGAATCAAGTTCCGATCATGACCAACAGCGAATCGATCATGCAGTTTGGTCCCAATGCATACACGAAGCCAGCCACCGCTCTGAATATCTTGCGAGAGACCATCCTAGGCCGAGAGCTATTCGATTTTTCGTTTCGCGAATACGCCCGCCGATGGAAGTTCAAACGGCCGATGCCCGCAGACTTCTTTAGAACCATGGAGGATGCATCCGGCGTTGACTTGGATTGGTTCTGGAGGGGCTGGTTCTACACAACCGATCATTGCGATATCGCCATCGATAAGATTGAAAAATACCAGGTGGACCGAAACTCGCCGGACGCGAATGCTGAGCTTTCGAAGGCCAAGAAAGTTGAACGAAGGCCATCCCTTTCCAAACAGAGGGATAAAGCCTTGGAAAAACGTGCCAACCAGTTTCCTGAACTAAAGGACTTCTATAACGAATACAATCCAGAAAAGGTCACCGACGAGCAGAGAAGAAAATTTGAAAAACTCAAGAGTGAGCTTTCCGACAAAGATAAAGCCATGCTTGAAAACACCGACTTGTATTATCGAGTGTCATTCAAAAACTTAGGTGGCTTGATCATGCCTATTATCTTGATGGTTACTTTCGAAGACGGATCAACTCGTGAGATTCGTATTCCCGCTGAAGCTTGGCGGATGGATAACAGCAAATTCGACACGCTTATTATTGCAGACAAGCCTCTGAAGACATTGGAACTCGACCCGTACCGTGAAACCGCTGACGTCGATCGCAACAACAACTACTTTCCACCGGTCATCGAGTCATCGAAATTCCAAATTTTTAAGTCGCGTCGAGGCGGACGTGGCCCCGGAGAACCCGACAGTAATCCAATGCAAGCAGCAAAGGCAGCCAAAGCCAAAAAAGCTGAACCATTGAAGGAAAAGGAAAAGAATGACATCGACAAAAAAGTTCTTGAGTCGGCGTCGGGGGTGATCGACAAGTCGGATGCAACGCCCAAGGTCGAAATAGAACGCCAAGACGAACCGAAGAAGAACAAGAAGAAGAAAGATAAGAATGAAAAAGCCGCTGATTAGCGATTGTGGCGAATTGTTTCGCGACCGCGGCGCGGTCGCTTACATTCTGATGCGACTATTCCAATGCATGGCATGTCTGGCTACGCCCTCCATAGCTTGGATTGTGACTCGCAAGACGACCGCTATTTTATTCCTGTTTTTAACGGTCTTAACTTCATCGCTTTGTGCACATCCCTTCCATCTTTGTGTTGGGCAAATGAAGTGGAATGCCGACGCTAAGGTGTGGGAGGTTTCTCTCCGATTGCATCCGCAGGATTTAGAGAAAGCCATGAGCGCAGAGTTGCAGATAGGGGAGCATGCGCAGCCGGTTAGCATCGATGATGCTGGATTTTCCGATCTCGCCACCCGCTACTTATCTTCCCACTTCTATGTGCGCAGTTCGTCGCTTGCGATGAACAGTCAGGAGTTCGCAGCGATTCTCCGTTCAAGAGCCCACGCGTGGACAACTACTGCATCCGATCCGACGACGAAAGGGGCTTCGGATCAGGACAATTCATCACTTAAGTGGATCGGTATGGAACAGGAGCGAGGCTGGCTCTGGATTCATCTTGAGCTGACTCAGCCAAGCTTCCAAACTGAAAGGAAAAAGCTTTGGATCGTAAATCGCATTCTCATCAATGCGGTGGAACGTCAAGAGAATACAGTTGCCATCGATCCAGTCTCCACTCGTAAATTCTCGCTCCAATTTCGATCAGGCGAGGAATTCCAAGAAATGAAGCCCAGGAAATAAAAACCTCATTTAGAAGTTAGGTATTCCACTGGGATGGGAATCCCTTTGAGGATACCTTCGACTACGATGTTCCGCTTGACGATACCTTGAAAGCGGCAGACGATTAGCCGTGGCTTCCGAACTTTTAGCAGTTCGCACATCACAATAAGCCGGTCGCCTGGAACAACAGGATCGCGAAACCGGACGTCCTCTAAACCGCCAAATCCGACCATGGATTTCCCCAACAGCTCGTATTTATGCGAACAGTAGCAGCAAACCTGCGCGACCGCCTCGAGCATGACGATTCCAGGCATCAGTGGCATGCCAGGCATGTGACCACGGACCCAAAATTCCTGTTCGGTAACATCTTTGTATCCTACGCACGCAACCCGATCAGGATCTTCATGCACGATCGCCGTCAGTTGTTCCATCTCGAACCGCTGGGGATTGTACTTTCGAATTTGCTCGATATCTGCAACGACTTTATCGAAGTCGATCGCATCTGGATCGAAAATGAAGTCTTTAGTGACCACAAACTGACTCCGATTACTTATGCCGCAAAGGCATCCATTTTCCCTTTAGCCATTCAAGATGCGAAAAAGCAATCCTTATGTGCGAACCTTTCGACGTTTGGACTTTCTAGCTTTGCTGTTGGCAGCACGCTGTCCATGGTTGGCTTTTTTTAGTTTGCGGTGAGGTTTTGTCATGATCCCATCGTGTTTTAAAAGAGTTAAGACGGCTTTTTACGTCGGTTTTACGCCGCTCGATTTAAGTCAGCCAGATACAATACCAGGAATGTCAAACCGTGCAAAGGCAATTTTGACTTGCCGGGCTTGGCCCAGCAGGCATACTATAGCTAGAAACATATCAAGTGACGCGACGAAGCCTATTCGACTCGACTTGGTTTTGTACTACAATTTTTCGCACTTTGGTTTTGAGGAAATACGATGGCAGTGAATGTATCCGAAGAGGCTGCTCTGGAACTCAAGCGGGCCCACGCCGAAAGCAACCTAACGCCTGACACTTTCGTCCGCGTTGGTGTATTGGCAGGTGGTTGCGCAGGTTTTGAATACTCTTTAAGTTTCGACGACAAGTACGACGAGCATAAAGATAGTCAATATGACCAACATGGAGTTCGCGTGGTAGTTGACAAAAAGAGCGCATTGTTGCTTGATGGCGCGGTCATTGGTTGGCACAAGAGCCTTGAGCGTCAGGGATTCACTTTCGAGAATCCTAATGCGACCAAGTCATGCGGTTGCGGCAAGTCGTTTCAATAGTTACCAACCAATCGGGTGAACGCTTTTGGGCAATTCGATCGAATCGCCCATAACGATCGCATCCTTCTCTAACTCCGCCAATAGGTCGTCATCCAACGCATGTTCAGTGTAATCTGCGCCTCGATCGACGGCATCCGGCGAGAGATCGGCCCAGCGAGCAAAGTATAGTTCAAGCAATCGATGTCGACGAACCGCCCGAAAGGACTGTTGAATTCCGCTCGCCGTCAGAGAAACTGCTCCCTCGCCATTGATGGTTGCCCAACCTTGGGAGCGAATCTGGCTGACAGCAATTTTGAGCCGCGCTGAGGACCAAGATCTCATACGGGTCAGGTCCCTGAGCAAAACGGAATCCGATCTCATTTGTCCATGCACCTGTGGCGTTTCCCCCCGGGACTCCAACAATTCAAAGATCGACCTAAGAACGTGTTCTTGGTCTACCTTGGCGCGTTGTCTGCCGAGACTCCAAGCACGCCATAATAACCCTCTCTCCGCGCCCAATAACATACTGAGTCCAAAGAATCCAGTTGCAGCCAGCACGATTGCAGCACCTGAGGGAACACGGTCAATAAGGAGACTGCTCAGTGCACCGATCATTCCGGAACTAGCGCCAATCAAGGCGCTTACCAGAATCGTTATTGGTAGGGAATGCGTCCAAAATCGAGCTGACGCCGGAGGAATGACCAATAATGCAATAACCAAAATCACTCCAACCACATTGGCACCGACAATTACAACAATAAGCACACACCCCAAGAGCAAGAGATCCATCATCAATACTGGCCAACCTTGGGCCGATGCGAGCAACGAATCGAAGCAGAGCAACGTCAACTCTTTGCGGAATAGCAACAATGCTCCAACGACCATCAAAGAGGCGATGCAAATCGTTGTGGCGTCGCTCGCTACGATAGAGGCCGTCTTCCCTAAAATGAAATTCTCGAGCCCCGCTGCATTCCCTTGTTCAAATTGCTGGACGATGCTGAAAAGTGCCATTCCAATTCCGAAAAAGACACTTAGTACGATCCCAAGTGCAGCATCGTCTTTCAGATTGGACCATCGCCGCAACGCAATAACCGACAAGGACCCTAACGCTCCGGAAATTGCCGCACCTAGCAACAACCAAACGAGATTCTTTCCATCGCCACCGAAGGCAACTTGCGTTAGAAAGGATATGGCCAATCCCGGAAGTGCCGCATGGCAAATCGCATCGCCGATCAACGAGCGTTTTCGAAGAATCAAATAGACACCAACCATGCCTGCAATCACGCCGAGCAAGCCGGCGCACAAGATTACAAGTCGCGTATTGTAGTCAAACATGGATGCCTAAAGTGCAAAAACAAACGCTTACCAAAAGCAAAATCGAACTCAACCGTTTATGATTGTACTTCAAAATAGGAAATGATTTCACTGCTTCGAGCTTAACCAAATAATTGGAATCAAAAAACGTTTCAACAAGCGAATCAAAAAGTAAGTCTAAAGTGATGTCTTCAAAACTCCCTTCCCGAACGTGACCTTCAAAGTCTCCACAATGTTCGTAATAGATTATCTATTCAGCTGTTCCTTCGCGAGTGCGTTCGATTGCCGTTACTCGGTCCTTGCTACCGCATTGATCTTCTCGGCGATGTCCCCTCATTCCACTGCGCAGCCTCATTCCCTTGCGCAGGCCGAGGATGAGCAGTTCCAAAATGCCATCCTCCCGACATTGAAGACCTATTGCTTTGATTGTCATTCGGGAGACGCAAAGGAAGGGAAGGTTCAATTTGACTTTGAAAATCCAGACGACTTGATCAAGGATAAATCGCTTTGGTTGAAGGTCCTACGCAACATTCGAGCGGACATGATGCCTCCCCGCGATGCCGAACAACCATCTAGCGAATCGAAGAGAGCCCTTACCGAATGGATCCATTCAAAGGTCTTTCAAATCAATGCCGACGATCCGTTTCCAGGCCTTGCACCGATTCGGCGTCTCAATCGCACGGAATACCGAAACACTATCCGCGATTTGATGGGAGTCGATTTCAATGCGGAAGTTGTTTTCCCGCCCGATGATACTGGATTTGGATTTGATAATATCAGCGAGGCCATGTCGCTATCGCCCATGTTGATCGAAAAGTATTTCCAAGCAGCTAGATCGATCGTGGACGATGCAGTGCCTAAGACAACATGGGTTGCGCCTTCCTCCAAGTGGAACGGAAAGGAGTTTCTATCCGAGGATCAATCCAAAAACGGTAGGAGCATTCGGCATGACCAGCCTGTTACGGTGCAAAATTTTTTTGAAATCAAACATGCTGGAGAATATCGCTTACTCTTAAAAGAAAAGCTGGACGGCTCATTTGATTTCCATCCAGGGCAGTACCAGATCAATTGTTCGTTGGATGGCAACGAACTTTACTCTGCCAAATACAAATGGGAAGAAGACAAATTCATTGATCATGCATTTGTGCTTCCAATGGATCCTGGACCGCACCATCTTTCGATTCAATTATCGACCCTAGAAAATGGCGAGTTCGAAATCAGTGAAGTGGAGTTAAAGACTCGCTCCGTGACTTATGAGATTTTGTCCGCCACCCTTGATGGACCGATGGGCGAAGCGTTTCGTGAACATCCGCACGGATACCAGTTTTTTTTCCCCCGCGAATCACCACCCACGGACATGGCTGGACGTCGAGAATACGCCTTGGAAATCCTGTCTCGATTTGCCACAAAGGCCTACCGCCGTCCAGCCAGCCCTGTCTCTTGCGAACGGCTTGTATCCCTCGCAGAATCCATTTACCAACAGTCAGAGATGACGTTTGAATCGGGGATTGAAAAAGCCATGATGGCCGTCTTGGCTTCCCCGCAATTCTTGTTTCGAGCGGAGGAAGTCGAAACACTCGATGAAGTTAGCCAATATCCCAACGTAGACGAATATGGGCTCGCATCGAGGCTTTCGTATCTACTGTGGTCCACGATGCCGGATGACGAACTCTTTGCGCTCGCAGATCGAGCAGAGCTTCGCAAGAACTTGGCTTCGCAAATAGACCGCATGCTTCAAGACAAACGCTGCAGCGAGTTTGTCGAAAGCTTTGCAGGGCAATGGCTTCGAGCTCGCGATGTAGAAAATGTTTCGATCGATCCTATCGCAGCCATGGGCTTTCAAAAGGAGTATTCCATCCTTCGAAATCGATTCGCTGGAAGAGGGCTTGGACGACGATCAAGACAGAACGAACCAGCCGAAGCACCTGAAACGGTTACGGCGCATGCGCGTTTCACTGAACTCAATGACTGGCGAAATCGATTCGATGCAAGCGTTCGTAGTGCAATGCGAAAAGAAACGGAAATGGCATTCGAGTGCATCGTCCGGGAAGACAGGAGTTTACTGGACCTGATCGATACTGACTACGTTTTCGTTAACGAAAAGCTCGCAAGCTTGTACGGACTAGAAGGGATTAGCGGCAACGCAATGCAACGTGTCACGTTGCCAGTTGGAAGTCCACGCGGCGGCGTGTTGACTCAAGGAACGATGCTAGCCGTAACCTCCAA
Source organism: Pirellula sp. (assembly GCA_043757445.1). GTDB lineage: Bacteria > Planctomycetota > Planctomycetia > Pirellulales > Pirellulaceae > JBKCUI01. Next base: position 9,056 of record JAYVPJ010000016.1, read on the forward strand.
CCCGACGCGAACCTCGCCGGTCAAACGAGGATTGTTTATTCTTGATAACATTCTGGGCACGCCAGCCCCGCCTGCACCCCCGAATGTTCCGGCGCTTGAGGATGCGGCTGATCGATTTGGTGGCCGAGAACCATCGCTTCGAGAACTTTTGGCCGTACACCGAGAAGCTGCCCTCTGTTCATCTTGCCACTCAAGAATGGATCCACTAGGCTTGGCGTTAGAGAACTTCAATGCAATAGGCGGTTGGCGAGACATGGAAGCGGACCAGCCTATTGAAAGCGCTGGCGAACTTATTACGGGAGAGAAATTCACCGATATTCGCGATTTAAAACGGATATTGAAAACCGATCGTCGACGGGATTTTTATCGTTGCGTAACGGAAAAGTTATTTGTCTATGCACTCGGTCGAGGCCTAGAATACTATGATGAAGTTGCAGTGAACACGATTGTCGAAAAACTGGATCGCGAAGGTGGACGTTTTAGCGTGTTACTGTATGAAGTCATCAACTCGGCACCTTTTCAACGACGTGCGTTATCACAAGAAGAGTTGCATCAACCTCAAGGGCAATAGAGCGATGAAGAGATCCAAATACAGTCGTCGAGCTTTTCTCCGCGGTGCGGGCGTTAGCCTCGCCGTACCACCCATGCTCTCCCTTTTAACTCGAAGCGAGGCAGCGACGTTTGCCGCCTCGACTACCGAGTCCGGTGCGCCGCTTCGCATGGCCTTCATGTCCGTCCCGAATGGAGTGCAGCAGAACCATTGGTTTCCGAATTCGGATGGTGGCAAATTGGAATTGAGCACTACGTTGCAACCGCTGGAATCGGTTAAGCATCAAATACAAGTGATTGGGGGATTAAAACACGAGAATGCGACAGCGGGCAACGATGGTGCTGGCGACCATGCTAGGGCCAATGCAACCTTTTTGACAGGTGCTCGAGCTCGCAAAACAGCCGGCAAAGACATTCACGTTGGAATTTCAGTCGATCAGGTGGCCGCTCAAGGAACGAGCGGCTCAACGCGTTTCAATTCTTTGGAGTTGTCGAGCGATGCCATACGCAATTCAGGGAGCTGCGACTCAGGTTATGCTTGCGCCTATCAGTATAACCTTTCATGGAGTTCAGCCGCGACCCCCGTAACTCCGGAACCGAATCCGAGACTGGTCTTCGAACGATTATTCGGTACTGGCTCGCATGGCCAGCGGCAAAAGAATTTCGAGCTTAGGCAAAACTCAAATCGCTCGGTTCTGGATTTCGTTTTGGAAGACGCTCGCGATTTGCAAAAGAAACTTGGTTCGTACGATCGACACAAGCTGGAGGAATATGTCTCAGGGGTAAGGCATGTCGAAGAGGGAATCCGATCCACCGAAAAATTTGGCTCTGTTCCGGACCCGACCCAGCAAACGCCACTGGGTATTCCAAATGACTTTGGAAAACACATCGAAATCAACTTCGATTTGATGTTGCTCGCGTTTCAAACCGATTCGACCCGAATATCGACATTGCTCATAGGCTACGATGGAAGCAACCGGACATTCCCGAACCTGGGAATCAGTGAGGGGCATCATTATTTAACCCACAACCAGCGAGTCCCTGAGCTAGCGGAAAAGGTCGCTAAAATCGATCGGTTCTATATCGAATGTTTCGCAGCATTTTTAGAAAAGATGGATGCCGTCCAAGATGTGGATGGAAAATCAATGCTTCAAAATAGCATGATTGTGTACGGAGGTGCCATTGCCGACGGCAATCGACATACGCATGCGAACTTGCCCGTGATTCTGGCTGGATCTGGTGGTGGTAAGTTCACGACCGGCCGGTTTTTGAAGGTGCAAGACAAGCCGATGTCCAATCTTTATGTTGAGATGTTGAATCGATTTGGCATTGCAACCGATTCATTTGGCGATTCTACCGGGCGACTTGAGGAGATTTTCTAGGTCTAGTGCTTTGTGACCACTAAGAATTTGGTTCGACAGCCGAAGGACGTAGTGAACCTTGATAAAAACCCTTTGAGGCGAGGATCTTTAGCAAGATCCACTACCCTAAAATCAAGCTGTGAATTGTCATCGACACATGCAATCAAGAAGGCCGCGAATGGACCTGGAAAAGCTACGAGAGGCCGCCTCTCAATTGAAAATAGGAAACTGCTCACGACATATCTTTTTGTGCATCGGTGAATCGTGTTGTTCCAAAGAACAGGGCGAGCTCGCTTGGAATGCGTTAAAGGATCAACTCAAGGAACGCAATCTATCACTTTCGACCGGCCCAGCTGCTTGCTATCGGACCAAAGTTGGCTGTTTTCGAATCTGCATGGGGGGCCCAATATTGGTTGTCTATCCGGAGGGTAACTGGTACGCCGGAATGACCGCCGAGAGGATTCCGGAATTTATCGATCGTCAGATCGTTCAGGGAGAACCGATTAAGGAATGGATTTTAGCCACGAACCCGCTTCAATAATTGCGGGCAGACCTGTGCTCACGTAGCAGGTACGCATTAGTTTTCGAACAAAACGAATGAACATTGATAGACAAGATGTGCAGGATGTTGTCAAGTCGCTGATCGATTAATAATCTGGGCTTGGCGCTCTGGAGAGAACGCAAAACCGGTGATTTCTCCAAACTGCAAGTCGGATCGAAGATCATCCTGTAAATCCTGTCTATCCATGTTCGTTTCTTCAATTGTGTCGAGCATTTAGGATAACGCGTTTGCTTGTCAGACAATGACGTTCATTCGGAATTGCTTTCCTTCATCCGCATTTCCCAGAATTGATTCGATCTTTCGATCCATTCTTCATATCGTTTCAACAGGTTTGGGGATTCAGCTATGCTACTTACAGCCGCTTTCTCCCACGCCTGAAAAAACGCAACGGACTTGCGTGAGACTCGTGGCTTGCCGTCAAAGACGAAATAGAACGGAGCGGTGGTTGCGTACCGATAGCCCTTGTTATGTTCCGTTACGACTCGAATGACCAACCAGCCGGATTTGTCGATTTCAATCGGAGGGAATTCCCCTCGCTTGTAGTGATCCTCTAGCTTCGCGCTGTAAATGGTCTCTCCATTGAAGACTACGTCCAAATAGTCGACGGGATCCCGGACTGCCAACGAGACCTCAATGTCGAGCGGAATACTTTGCGATCGGTAGCTGTTTTGCGTGCTTCCCGGCGGCATTCCGTTAATGCTGGCTCGGAGCAAAGGACCGTTCGTCAAAAATGTATGACTCTGTGCAATTGCGTTCCACCAGGTTACATCATCGGGCGTAGTCTCGCTGTAGACGTAAACGCGATTATAGCCGACGTGGGTATCGTTCCCGTTGAAGCCGCTTCCCGCAGTTGGAGTTATTCGAAGACCGGCTTCGAGCATATGCCAAAAGATGCTCTCGCTCAGTTTCCCCACACCGCGCGCATCTTTAAATCGTATTTGTTCGTCCTCTTCAATCGGAGCATACATCTCGCTTGAGACTTTATCTTTGCCATGCGTTAACAGCACTTTTCCTAGACTCCCCTTAACTGACCCCTTGGTCATCATGAGTCGGTCATCACCATTTGGTCGATTGTAGGACGAGAGTAGTTGCACAGAACGAATCGCATCGCTGGCTAGCATTAGCGGTACGTCGCGCGACCAAGGGCGAATCAGCTCAACCACGACATCCTGTTGTCCCTTCATTTCATGTAGTAGTTTTAGAGCATCGGCACCGTCCAATTTTGAGTCGGTAGATTTTGAACGATGCAGTAGGACTGTTCCGTGCTCCCATTCCTGATAACGGCAATCGGATCCCAAACCAAGTCCATCCACGTCGAAACGCAATTTATCGCTCGGTTCGCGATGATTTCCCGCGCCTCGCGCTGGATTCGGCTTGTTCACTTTGGAGTCCGACTTCGATTCGGTCGAAACGGCGAAGTCTACTGCATCAGCCAACTGCCATCGATGGAGTTCGTCCGAGGGGAGGTTCGACAGGTGATCTCCGCTAAACCAATGTTCCGCGTGCATATCGATGGCACGGGGGATTTCAACTGGCGCGCTATCCTTAGCGCGTGGTGCGATGGTGAATCCACCCTTGATTTCTTTAAACTCGGGGCCGCGTTCGACGGAAAATTCGTATTCGCCATTGGGTGGAGAAAGCGAGAGCTTCTCTTCCGCCAACCACTGTTCGCCGGAAAAGAGAATTTTTCGAGGACGCGAAAGCTTCTTGCCTGATTTGGTAAATACAACGCGAGCCGAGACAGGTTCTCCGCCTTCCTTGTCGAAAAACTCTAGCTCAATAGTTCCTTGCCCCAGACAACTGGCTGGGTTGGACGAATACACAACGAAAACGGCGAGGGTGAAAACGGCGAGGGTGAGGAAAATTCGGTTAAGCAAAAGCTTCATTTCATGCACAGGTCAATTCAAACTTGGTTTGCACTGGGGAATCCATTGAAATACAGCTAAAATAATGTATCGGCTGTCGGCACGAGTGTACAACGCATGGAAACAACAATGGCTAACGATTATTACAAGGTTTTGGACGTCGAAAGGACGGCCACCGCCGAAGAGATTTCAAAGGCATACAGAAAACTTGCTCGCAAATTCCATCCTGACCTGAATCAAGAAGACAAATCCGCAAAAAAACGTTTCCAGGAAGTGCAACAGGCCTACGATTGCTTAAACGATACTGAGAAACGAAAAATGTACGACCAATTTGGCGAGGATTACGAAAAATTCGGGGGGAAGAATCCGCTTGCGGGTGGGCAACCGGGCAGTGGTAATACGGGTCCAGCTGGCTTCGACTTTGGAGACATTTTTGGCCGAGGCGGAGCTGGTGGAGTAGATTTGGGTGATATTTTCGGTCAGTTTGGAGGCGGTGGGACAAGTCGCACACGCCGCGCGCCTCAGCCTCGCGGTGCCGACATAGCCGCGGAGATTTCTGTTCCGTTGCGGACGATTATTCATGGTGGTGAGACTCGCATTCAGCTCGATCACGATGGCCAAAGGGATTCCATTACGGTTAAGATTCCACCTGGCATAGAGCCAGGAAAGAAGATTCGCTTGCGAGGACAAGGACAGCCAAGTCCGGCCGGGAAGCCGGGAGATTTGATAATCAAAGTTAATTTGGAGCCGCATTCTTTCTTCAAAGTTTCCGGGAATAATCTCGAACTTCGCCTTCCCATTTCGATACCAGAAGCGATCGTCGGGGCACGCATGGATGTTCCAACTCCAGCAGGTACTGTCACGTTAACAATTCCTCCAATGAGCCATAGTGGAAAAAAGCTTCGCATCAAGGGACAAGGCCTCAAAGGCACCGGTGGGGCAGTCGGCGATTTGTTGGTCGAGTTGATGATCCGATTGCCCGACCATATTCCTGAGGCGACCACGAAGAGTATTGAGCAGTTGGCCGCGGCGTATACCAAGCCGATTCGGGACGGCGTTCAACTCTAAAATTTTAGGGCACGAAAAGGACTTATTGAAATGAGCGATTTTGTTTCGATTCGGTATGGCAAAGGCGAACTGCATGTTCGATTGCCACAGGGTTGCGAGGCAACCATTATTCGCAAACCCAACATGCCAGTTTTGCAAGACCCGCTGGCTGCCATCCGCCATGCGTTGCGAAACCCCGTTAATGCTCCTTCGATTGCGGAATTAGCCAAAGAGGTGCGGCGAGCTTGCATCGTGATTTGCGACATTACCAGACCCGTTCCGAACGGACCGATCTTGAAGGGACTCATAGAGCAACTTCGCGATAACGGTGTTTCGCTTGATAGAATTACGATTCTTATCGCAACGGGTCTGCACCGACCGAATCTAGGCAGTGAAATGCGAGAGGTCGTTGGAGACGACTGGGTTTTCAATAGCGTACGAGTTGAAAATCACTTTGCTCGCGATCGCCAATGGATGGTCGATTTGGGACAAACGCCAACCGATGGCATCCCGGTCAAGTTGAATCGACATCTGGTGGATGCTGACCTCCGCATCGCCGTCGGGTTGGTGGAACCGCATTTCATGGCTGGCTATTCTGGTGGACGCAAAGTCATCGCGCCTGGCGTAGCGGGCGAAGAAACCATTCGAACGTTCCATAACCATCGATTCATGGCTGACCCGTTGGCTTGCAATGGCAACCTCATAAACAATCCGTTGCACCGGGGACAACTTGAGATCCTGAAGATTTTAGGAAAATCCTACGCCATCAATACCGTCATTGACGAAGCTAGGCGGATGAGCTTCGTCAATTTCGGCGACTGCGAGACGAGCCATTTGGAGAGCGTCGCATTTGTGAAGCGTTATGCCGAAGTTCCGCTGGATCGACAGTTTAGTACCGTTGTGACCAGTGCTGCAGGTTATCCACTCGACAAGACCTATTACCAAACCGTCAAAGGCATGGTCGCTCCGATTCAAATTTTGGCTGAAGGTGGCCGTATGATTATTGCGAGCGCTTGCGAAGAAGGTCTTGGTTCTCAAGAATATCGCGAGTCCCAGTCACACCTTTTATCGCTGGGTAGGCAAGGTTTTTTGGACCGAATTCGACCCATGCCATTGGCCGACGTCGACGCTTGGCAAACACACATGCTGCTTCGAACTTTAGCCGTTGGCAATGTCTCGCTATACAGCGAGGGTCTCAGTGGCAATGATCGGGTTCTTACGGGTGTTCAAATGGTGGACTCGATAGAGGAATCGATTGCTGCGAGTATTTCCCATTCCGGGGAAAAAGCGATTGCAATCATTCCTGAAGGTCCCTATGTGATTCCGACGCATGCCAAAGGAACGTAGGCGTAATCCGCCAAGGCAGTAATTCAACGTAAAACCCCTTATTGATATGGTATAATGTGAGTGAATTCTCGGAACAGAAACGCCGCGAATGGAAGACAATTTAAAGATAAACGAGGGATGGCTTGAGCGCCGCAGTTTACGGAAAAGAAGACGAGACGCTAGACGCAGATAGCCCCTTGGCAATTCATGCGAGGCCGCAGTTCCAGGAAGCCAGCGGTGATCGTTTCGATATGGAGTTGTTCGAAGGCGAAAGCGGATCTAGCCATAGCAACAATTCTTTAGTTCAAACGCGACTCAGGGTGGCGTCTTTGGCTATTGGGTTTTTCTTTGCAATCTTCGCTTTGTGGACGTGCGTTCGAGAATTGACCAGCACCGGTCTGCATCTGGGCTACGGATTTTTGTCCGTCGAATTTCTATCTACCGCGTCGCTGGTTGGAATCGGAGTAAGGTTGGCTCGAGTACCGAACGCGTCGGCTTCGTGTTTGCGTTGGTGCGAGCTAATGATCTTCGGCATTCCAACACTTATTTTTTCGGTCTTGCATTATCTTGAAATCATTTTCATGGCGCAGAATTTCGATCTCATTCCGCAGATGCCGATGGCCGGCTGGATCATTTTGATTTTTTCGTATGCGATCTTTGTCCCAAGGTCCTGGCCAAAGATATTGGGTGTCGTAATAGCAATCAGTTTATTTCCGATTCTTGCGACCTGGTTGTCATTCCTAAATAACAAAGACGTGCGAAACATGCTTTACTTCGATCAATCGAGCGTAGTCGAGATGGTGTTAGCGTTGGCCGCGACCATTTTTGCTTCGGTTTCCGGCGTCCACATGATCACTTATTTGCGTACGAAGGCGGATGAAGCGAAAGAGTTAGGCCGATATCGATTGAAAGAAAAAATTGGATCGGGTGGCATGGGAGATGTCTACCTCGCCGAGCATCGATTGATGAAGCGACCATGTGCCATCAAAGTCATCCGTGCAGAAAAATCTGGCGATCCGCGGGCGATTGCACGATTCGAACGAGAAGTAAAAGCGACCTCGAGACTTAACCACTGGAATAGCATCTCGATCTATGATTACGGTCGCACCTCCGACGGAACATTCTTTTATGTGATGGAATACGTCACGGGAATGAGCCTGCAGGAATTAGTCAGTCGCAAAGGCCCCCTCGCTCCAGCTAGAGCGGTCTATTTGCTAATGCAGGTTTGCAGCGCCTTGATCGAAGCTCATTCGATGCAGTTGGTACACCGAGACATCAAGCCGGCAAATTTAATGGTAACGGAATTAGGTAGTGCCTTTGATGTAATCAAGTTGCTCGATTTTGGACTAGCCAAACCTTTTACGGATACGTTGGAGAAGAATGAGGACTCGGAGCTGACGATCGCTGGCTCTTTGACCGGATCGCCTCTGTATATGTCTCCCGAGCAGGCAATGGGAGATGTTCCAGCTGACCAACGATCGGATATCTATGCGGTTGGCGGTGTCGCGTTTTATATGTTGGCAGGTCGCCCTACGTTTGAGAGTAGCGCGACCCTTAAAGTACTGCTATCACATTTGCATGAAAATGCGGTTGCACCATCAACTGTTCGAAAGACAACCAATGGGACAGCCATTTCGGCTGGTTTGGATGCTATCGTGCTTAAGTGTTTGGAGAAGTCTCCTTTGGAACGCTTTCAAACGGCACGGGACTTATATGATGCGCTGAATTCGCTTCCTGAATCCAATGAATGGAATGGAAGATTGGCAGAACAGTGGTGGACGAGCAATTGTTCCCAATATCAGACCGAGAACGGATAACTGAATGGATGCAGACCAGTCGCGAATCGAAGCAGACTTGAGAGGAGTGCTGGACGGTGAAGTATTCTGCCATCCGCTTCGGACCCAATTGTATGCAAGCGACGCCAGCATCTATGAGATAGCCCCTCTTGCCGTGGTTCGGCCCAGGCATGCCGACGACGTGGCGCAGTGTGTAAAATATGCGGCCGAGAACTCCTTGCCATTGTTTCCTCGAGGTGGCGGAACTGGACTAGCCGGCCAATCGCTCGGGCCCGGTATCGTTCTTGATTTTTCCCGTTTCATGCGGCGAATGCTACACGTTGATCCGCAGAATCTTGTCGCTCGCGTTCAGCCGGGGTTGGCCTTAGCGGATATGAATCGAATCTTGGCTAAGGATCAACTCATTTTTGGGCCGGATCCACCAACTCGAGCAGTCACCACCATTGGCAGCGTACTTGCGATAGACACCCTGGGCAGTCACTTCTTGCGATACGGTACGGCAGGCGAAACATTGCGGTCTGTTCAATGCGTTTTAGCAGATGGCGATCAAGTTCGTTTTGAGCGTACGCCTTGGCGCGTTCCCAACTCTAGCAATCCCAAACATGACAACCTTGTTTCGGAGGTCGGGCAACTCCTCTGGACAAATCGAGCCATTACGAAAGCCCCACCCTGGCGAGGCGTTGCCCGTGGATGTGGGTATCGTTTGGAGGCGGCTTTTGATCACGAATCCGTCGACTTGGCACGTTTGCAGTCTGGCGCTGAGGGAACCCTGTCCATTCTCACCGAAGCTACTGTCAAATTAGAACCGATGCCGGGTGCTCGAGCTGTTGTACTTGTATTCTTTGAACGGCTCGAGCTGGCTGCACGTGCAGCTCTAGACGCTCGTCGCGATAACGTGGCTGCATGCGATTTGATGGACCGTCGCTTGATTGAAATTGCGAGAGAACTGGATCCGCGTTACGAGTCGATGTTGCCGCGAGGGGCAGAAGCGCTTCTTTTGATCGAACAACAAGGTGACAATGTACCGGAAGTGCGAAACCGATTGGGTTCGCTCATTCAACGCATCGTTCGCCGCGCTCCCTCGACTCAACACACTCGCATCATTGTTGACGACACCGAACGTGATTTCATTTGGAAACTGAGTCGACGCGTTATCCCTCGATTGTATCGGCTTCGTGGTTCATCAAGGCCTCTCCCGTTTGTCGAGGACATTTCGATACCTCCCGACCGGTTGCCGGAATTTTTGGTGGAGATGCAGAACATTCTTAAGGCCGACCGAGTCACGGGTACGCTCTTTGCGCACGCTGCCCATGGGCATTTGCATTTAAGGCCGTTTTTGGATCCGCATGCACCGGAAGACGTATTGAAGATGCAGCGCATCGCGGACCGAATTTTCGAAAAAGTCATCGAATATCGAGGAGTTATTTCCGGCGAGCACGCTGTAGGGCTCAGTCGAAGCTCCTATCTCAGACAGCAACTTGGCGATCTATACCCAATTTGCCGACGCATTAAGGAGCTGTTCGATCCAAAAGGTATTCTCAATCCTGGTAAATTGGTTACCGACGCGGCTCAAAAAACTACCGATAACCTTCGCCCACCATCGATAGTCATCAATCCAAATCGAAAGGTAACTTCTGCTGTTAGCGGCGAGTCAATCGATCTAAACGGACTCACTTCAACTGCTGTTGTTGGTCAACCGACCGGTGCATCCCTACTGCCCAGTCCAATCACTGACAACTTGTTGGAATCGGAGGCAACAGGTGGTATTGCAATCTCAAGCAAAACCTATTTGCCGATTTTGGCCTGGTCTGAGAGTGAATCGCTAGAGGCTACGGCGAACGCTTGCAATGGATGTGGACGCTGCCGTTCCAACGCGCCAACTGAACGCATGTGTCCAATGTTTCGATCAACGCGAGGGGAAGAGGCTTCCCCCAGAGCCAAGGCAAATTTGATTCGAGGGCTTATGTCGGGCAAGCTCCCACTCCATCTCGCCGAAAGCGACGAAATGAAGGCCATAGCGGATCTTTGTTTTCATTGCCACCAGTGCAAAATCGATTGTCCGGCTTCGGTTGATATTCCAAAACTGATGGTTGAGATCAAAGCCCAATACACCGCTACCAATGGACTGCGTCTCAACGACCGATTGTTATCTCGCCTTGACTTGCTATCGGCTTTTGCGAGCAGGATTCCAATGTTAGCCAATTGGAGCTTAGAGAATCGTTATTCTCGTTGGATTTTTGAAAAGACAACAGGGGTTGCTCAAGGACGTCGGCTGCCATCTATCGCCAAGCAACCGTTTATGAGATGGGCAGCAAAAAATAGGTTGACGCGGCCCAACCGTGGAGGCGGTCGCAAGGTTCTCTATCTTGTGGATCATTACGCCAATTGGAACAACCCCCTGGTTGGTATCGCACTGGTCGAAGTGCTTCAACATCAAAACGTCGAAGTCTACGTCCCAGCCTGGCAGACAGTAACCTTCATGACAAAAATCGTGATGGGAGATATTGAAAAAGTGCGGCGCATGATTGCGCCGCAAATTCGTCAGCTCGCCGAAGCGGTTCGTCAGGGCTATCAGATTGTCGCGACCGAACCAACGGCGGCATTGTGTCTAAAATATGAGTATGTGCAAATCCTCGACAACGAAGACGCAAAGCTCGTTGCGGCAAATACCTGGGACGCTGGTCAATACCTATTTCAAATGCACTCCAACAACGAGCTTGAACTGGACATGAAGCCGTTAACGACAACGGTCATCTATCACACACCGTGCCATTTGCGGGCCCTCGATCCAAACCATAGCGGCATGCGAGTGCTAAACCTGATCCCTGGCCTTTCGGTGCAACACGCCGATGCTGGTTGTAGTGGAATGGCAGGCACCTATGGGATGCGAAAGCAGACCTATCGAACCAGTTTGCGTGTAGGTTGGGGATTGATTAGCAAGATGCAGGAGACGACAGCACAAATCGGAAGTACGGAATGCACCTCATGCAAGCTCCAAATGGAACAAGGAATCGACAAACCGACCATCCATCCATTGGCTCTGTTGGCGTTTGCATACGGCAAGTTGCCTGAGGTAAGAGGCTGGATCCAAAGTCGTAACGAAGGCCTAACGGTAACATAGAATCGTGGCTTATCCGGTGTTTCAGGGAGGTCTTCGAGGAAGTGCGTGGGATGCGCTTGGCCGATGGGGTTCGGTGTACGTCTCGCGCCTCCAGTAACGTTGCCAAGCGTGGTTTTGATGACACGCAGAAAGAACGACAGCGGTATCGATGCAGTGACTGCCAACGCGAGTTCGATCATCTCACAGGGACCATTTTTGCGGGGCACCATCAGCCTCTTCCGGGTGTGGATGTTGTGCCTCTACTTTAGGGACCCAAGGAATACGCCCGCGATGACGATGGTGATGGATTCTGCGAGGTGCATGCACGCTTCCCGTTTTTGGCACTAGACAGCAGGAAGCCATTGCGACGGCAGGATATTGCAAGCCACAACTTCAGACTCGCCATCCCTTTTTCCTGGCAAGATTGCCAGCATGGCGGTGTCTTGGTTTTGCTCGCAATATCGAATCGCATCTTCAATTCCCATAACGAACAAGCCGGTAGCTAACGCGTCGGCCCAACCTGCAGACGGATGAAGCACTGTTATGCTCAACATTCCGTCGGCAGGCCAACCCGTTCTTGGATCAATGATGTGACCGAATCGCTTCCCTTTGAAATAAAAAAATTGATTTGCCGGGCCGCTCGTTCCTAATGCTTGATCGTAAAGAGTCAAGAAACCAAGAATCCTCTCCGACTGTTCTGGGTGGCGAACCGCGATTCGCCAACCCTGTGCATCGCTGGAGGGAGATTGATTCCCTTTACAAAGGATACTGCTCTTGCCTCCATGGAACGCAAAATCACCGACTCCGTCTGCCATTAAATTCGATGCTGCGCAATCCAAAGCAAAGCCTTTGCCAATGCCACCTGGGTTCACCTCCAAAGTCTTTTTAAAGCGAACCGTTCTATCCAACGCGCTGAGTGCAATGCTTTCCGCACCGACTTGCAAGAGCGCCTGACTAATTTCTAGATCCGACGGCATTTTTCCTTGCCGACGATAAAACCCCCAAATTTTCGAGAGCTTCGCCGCGGTCATGTCGAAGGCACCATTCGTCTTTTCAAAGATAGATCGTCCAAGTGCAAGCAAGGCGAAGGTTGATTCCGATACTTTTACTGGCATCTCCAAGCAGCGTTCGTTGACTAAACTCAGTTCGCTACTTGGGATGTAAACACTTAGCAATTGCTCCAAAAAAGTGATCGTATCCAAAGCCTTGACGGCTGCTTCAGGTCCGTTCGTTGGCTTGCCAGGGTTCAGCAACACTTCGAAGCGACAGGCCATTGCATCGCGTCCAATTTCCAACCAGATCGTTTTGTTGTTTTTCAACATACGTTATTCTTTGAAATCGGTATCCGGCTTGTCCAAGACCAACTCCTTGATCCAGATGTTTCGGTAGCGTACATCGTGTCCCTCAGCTTGCAATTTGAGACGACGGCAGCCGGATCATCGGTCATGACTGCCATCCCTTTATCAACGGGATCCTCAACGATTTTCCATTGGATTGGCATTTTGCTTGAGAATCGCGGCCCCTCCCAGTACATCCATTTCTCATCCAGCATGCCTCTCGAACCGTCGAGAATCAATTCCGCGCCAGGCAGCGGCTTGGCGTTGACGCCAACATCGGCCAAGCATTTTGTTGCCGCCATGCAACCCATCAGCATGGTTAGTTGAAATAACTTGAAATTCTTTAGTCGCATTCGAAGGTTCTCCAGAGTTTGAAAGGATGTTATGCCAATTTGGATCGATTCGATCCATTTCTGCAAGCCGATTGCAATTATTTCGAAGTACGAACGAATGGAACCCAATAGGACACGGCAAACGTAGATCCGCATCTCCGAGGCAGATTTTCCCGCGGGGCGGTCTTCGTCTCGGAGATACGAAGCTACATCAACACAGGTCATAGAGCGGCTTTCCCTCTTGCCTCTTAGATAAGCTACAACGAAACCATGCCGTTGAATCAGTCTTTCGCCAGTCGTTTGCTTTCTCGATATCACGACAGTGGTAGATAATTCCCATGAAATTTGAGACTTCTCGCTATTCGCCACCTCGGCGGAGCCGTGCAACCCTCCCGAAACGTAGTTTTGGGAGGGTCGGCGGGCGCTGGCCACGCAGGGGAGGGAAGGATGACGCGATCCGTAGAACTTTTTGCATAGCCAAATCTTGCCCTCCCCGAAAAACTCGCTTACGGCTCGTTTTTCGACCCTCCCAACTTCGTTGAGCGGGTAACAGCGGTGGCGATCAGCGAGAAGTGTCAACATTTGGACACAATTTGCTTGAATTATTTTGCTCGCAGTAGGGTCAATTTTGTTATCCAATGAGTGCGGTTGCAATCCCATGACCGTCTACTTGCCATGGCACCCACACTAACGCGATCAATTTTGTTTTCGTATCCGCCTTGCGAATCGGAATATCGATCGCATCCAGGGCTAAGTTCTCGACCGAGAACTGGCTACTTACCGTTTCGATCTCTTCTTGGCATTGACGCTCTAACTCATCTTTGGCAGCCACCAATTCTTCATAGCTTTCTTGCGCTCGCATTACATCACCCTGTTGCGCCGTCACTTTTCCGAGGCCTTTAACGGCACTCGCAGCCTTGGACACATTGCGTTGACTTGCAATCTTGTTTCCCAACAACGCACCTAGTATGGTGGTTCCGATATTGAAAATGCCCTCGTATTGCTTCGCCTTTGCGTCTTGTTTTTCTTTTTCCAGGCGTTGTTGTGCGGTCAATATACGAGATTGAAAGGAACGCATTTTCTCTCCGAATTTTGACTTCATTTTTTCAACTGCTTCGTCGCGTGCTTCCTTCGCCGCATGCGACAGTTCGATCCGTGCGTCCGTTTCGCTCATCCCCGGTGAAGTCGTTTGTTTTATGGCTTTGCATGTGTAAACGGTGCATTGCACATGCCGAAAAAAGTAGTCTTTGATCGACTTTTCCCAGAGGGAGTAATTCTTGGCCGATGACAATTCTGCGGGCAATTCCGCAAATACAAAGCCGTCTTCAGGCTGATTGCTAAGTTGCAATACGTCGGGCTCGACCTTGTTCGCATTATCCCAAAGTGGATCAGGGACTTCGTCTTGGATATCTACCATGTACTGGACGTCTTCCCAATGATCGACTCCGGCCGCGGATTTAACAAAGTGTATGCTCGACTGACTGAGAATGGCTGGACGGTAGACGGTTTTGTTCTTGCTGCCAGCGATCTTGGTCGGAATCAGAAACTTTTCTGTTATGTCCGATGGAATGATAGGCCGGGCTCCTGAGCCTTGAAAGGATCCGCTGGAACCGGAACCAACCGTTCGCGACAGGCCACTCTGTTGAGCAGACTTCTTTTTCTCCATCATCAGCTTCGAGATTTGATCGCGGGATAAAGGTCCACGCAAGAAAGACATCGCCCACCTCGATTGAAAAATGGTTGGACCATCGTCATGGACGTTGTTCATTAGGAAAACGCGATTGCCAAGAGCTGAGAGCGAACGCTCCATCGCCTGTCGGTCAAACGCACTTCCCTGCTGCATCGAGGCCCCCTCGAGCCCGTCCAAAACGCGATCCTTGTCCCGTTGCGTTTGCAGACGTCCTAAGAACCATGTGCCCATGTTCGATAGACCTTTGTAGTCTAGATCGACAGGGTTCTGGGTCGCCAAAACGATTCCAAGTCCAAACGCACGGGCTTGCTTTAGAAGCGTTAGCATCGGTGGCTTAGAAGGCGGCTTGGCCGACGGCGGAAAATAACCATAGACCTCGTCCATATAAAACAGCGCTCGCAATGAGCTCGTGCCTGGTTGGGCTCGCATCCAGGCAAGCAACTCGCCGAGTAAGATCGTGACGAAAAACATTCGTTCCGAGTCATTCAAATGAGCGATGGAAATGATCGACACGCGAGGCTTGCCTTCGGAGGTGTAAAGCAAACCTTTGATGTCCAGAGGCTGTCCTTCAAGCCAGCCAGCAAACGAAGGGGACGCGAGCAAATTGTTTAGGCTCATCGAAAGCTTGGCTCGATCCGCTGGCGAATAGAACGAATCCAAGTCGATCACCCCGATCTTTTTAATCGGAGGCGATTGTATCTGTCGTATCAGATCCTCAAGACTGAGGTTGTTTCCGTTTTTCCAAGCTTGATCAAATATGTTGGAAAGCAGGATGTGCTCGCGGCTGGTCAATGGATCCGCATCGATACCAAGCAGGGTCAGCAATCCAGACGACGCCGACGCGACTTTTTCTCGCATCGTCTCAGCATCGTCGCGTACTGCCCGCGGTGGCGCATCAAAGCTCTTAAGCACCGTCATCGGTACTCCGACGTTGCTGCCTGGGGTATAAATCGTGATGTCTACTGAGTCGCGGTAGCGTTGAATCCGATCGGGTTCTTGGTGCCAATCACTGAGCCCTTTGCGCCATCGATTGGCCGTCTCGGTGGCGATTTCCTCCAGCGGCTTTCCTTGACGGGTGGCCTCCGCTGGCTCAATCCATTCTTGAAAATCGGACGGAGCCAAGTTTGGAAAAGCTAGTAGGAGATTCCCTAAGTCCCCTTTTGGATCGATGCAGATTGCCGGTATACCATCAATGGCCGCCTCCTCCAAAAGACTCAGACACAAACCAGTCTTGCCACTCCCAGTCATCCCAACGCATAGTGCATGCGTTACTAGATCTTTTGAATCATAGTTGACCAATTCATCGAGAAGCTTTCGCCCCGCTAGATCGTACTTCTTACCCAAATAGAAACTACCGAGCTTTTCATAGTCTTGAACTGTAGGCATGCTTACTCTTCCGCTACGTTGACGTAAACTTTCAATGCAGTATTGTCTTCGACAAGGAGTCGCATCATTTCTTTATAGCCGGACAATCCATTGACGGGACTGGTCAGGATTTTGTGAAGGACGCCTGGGAACATCACTTCGCCAAGCGCTAAGTCCTTGATTCCAGCTTCGAAGTGCTCTCGGTTGGCGTTGACGCTCCCCACCAGAAGTTTGTTACCCAAAACCCATTCGATGTTGATCTTATCCGACGGGACAGTTGTCAATTCTTTGCCGCCAGTAATGCTCGTCCACACCAGTACACCGTTATGACCTAGGGCTTCCATCGCATTGAAGGCGATGGATGACGAACCGGTTGCATCGATAATCAAGTCCGCTTTGCCAACCTTTTTAGCCAGTTGTTCCAAAGGCATCTGAGACGTTGAGACATAATTTGCTTCCATCCCCTCCACGATCGAACTTTTGAGGTGCGGTCCGGTCGCTCGAGCGAGCGTGAAAACCTCAAGTCCCTTCAATCGCAAGATAAGCGTAGAAAGCAATCCGATTTGACCTGCACCAAGTACAAATGCTCGTTTGGGACTCCAAACTTTCATTCGGCGTTGAGCTTCGAAAGCCTGATGAATAGCTTTCGCCGCGCAACTCATTGGCTCCATCAAGACATGCAGGTTTTTGAGCCCTTTGGGAACACGGACAATGTAGTCTTCATGATCGACGAAGTACTCAGTTAAATATCCATGCAATAGATTAATGCCACGTTCATAGTATGTTTCTTCACTCGTCATGTCGTAGGTACCGATCTTGTCATAGATCGAGCCACCTGGCCGACGAACTGTGGCGGTAACATAGTCGCCGACTTTGATGTTGCGAACGTTGGATCCGACTGCCTTGACGACGCCAAACGACTCATGACCTAAAACTAGGAAATCGTCGCCTGGCGGTGGATTGCCATACAGGGCATCGTTGATTTCACGATCTGTTGCATCTACACCGACCTTGAGAACCTTGACCAATATTCCTTTACCATCCGGGATCTTGTCGATCGAAGGCATAGGAATATCTCGTTCGTGAACGCTGTTGGGGGTACCGGGCCGAACGGCTATTGCTTTCATAACACTCTGCTATTGCGATGGTGGGGGACATTGACCGGTCAAAACCGAGGAATTGTACTCCCGCCAGGACATTTGTCACAGACTGGGCGATCTACAGCCGAAGGCCGTAATGGAACTTGCTAAAGTTCCTTATACCGGGAGGATCTTTATCAAGATCCACTACCCTAAAATCAGATGGGTGAAAGCTACCGGATAAGCCGGATAAGAGGGAAGGACGGGACCATTTGTACCGTCCAAACAAAACATCGGGACACTGGTCCCAATCTACTTTTGGTAGTATTCAGACTGCCTTTAATTACAGCACAGGCAATGGAGCAGAAATTGTCGGCCGATTGGCGATCTGACTAGCTAACGAACGAACCAGCCCTCGGCAGACGTCTTCAAATGGTTTCGCGATGAC
Source organism: Pirellula sp. (assembly GCA_043757445.1). GTDB lineage: Bacteria > Planctomycetota > Planctomycetia > Pirellulales > Pirellulaceae > JBKCUI01. Next base: position 26,913 of record JAYVPJ010000016.1, read on the forward strand.
TGGGTTCAGAAGCACTTCGGCCAAACGTCCCTCGTCTGATTCGCTTCGAAGGGCAATTTGAATCGGAACTTCTCCTAGGAAAGGCACTCCTAACTCATGGGCTTTGTTTCTCGCTCCACCTTTGCCAAAAATGTCAAACGTCTTGCCTGACTCAGGATCCGTAAAACCGCTCATGTTTTCCACAACGCCTAATATAGTCACTTTGGTCTTTTCAAACATGGAAATAGCTTTTCCTGCATCCAACAATGCAACCTCTTGAGGAGTGCAAACAATCACCACGCCAGAAAGCGGCAGCAATTGGGACAAAGTCAACGCAACGTCACCCGTACCCGGCGGCATATCGATGATAAGGTAATCGAGTTCGCCCCAAGCCGTATCGCGCAAGAACTGCGTTATGGATCCGTGCAACATCGGTCCACGCCATACCACCGCTTGGTCTTTCCCAACCAAGAACCCCATCGACATTACGGGCATCTCCCCCGAACGAATCGGTTGGATCTTGCCATCTACAATCTCTGGCCGACCGTCTAAGCCTAACAGGTGAGGGATACTAGGACCGTAAACGTCCGCATCCATCAATCCAACCTTTGCGCCCATGCGGCCCAGCACGATCGCAATCGATGCCGCCAACGTGCTCTTCCCGACCCCACCCTTGCCGGCCGCAACTGCGATGACGCTTTTGGCCTTGAGTCCAATCTGGCCGATTGTGGGGGCTGGACGGTAAGTAACGTCGAGGGCAACATTCACCGCTTTTATACCTATAACATTGGATAATAAATGATCTCGCAGTGCATCCGCAGTTTCTTGAGCGATGGGTTGCATCATGGAGGTTAGGCTCAATCGACAACCGACAACCCCATCAGCAATAGTCCAGTCCCCAACTTGTCCTGTCTTGGAGATAGCCCGTCCGCTTTCGGGTTCCTTAAAGGATTCGAGGCACGATAGAAGGTGTTGATGGATATCTGCGTCGGACATGGGAAGCCGGTGTATTGGAGTCGTAGATGTTAAGAATTCGCTCCATAGTCTACTGGAGGATGCGTCAAGTGCGAAGCAGCGGCCTAAAATCCAGATCGAATAGTGAAGTTTGCGTTCAAGCGATCCGACTCAATGCCAACTCGAGTTCGCTTGGTGCAACCCCTATTTCATCCGCCAGTTGCTTTAAGAAGTCTACTAAGAACTCACTTCTTTGCGTCGCTTCCTTCTGCCCGGCTTGGGTTTGCATCGTTTTATGAAGCCCCAACAGTTTGGCAAAAAAATGATCGACTGACTGTTCCGTATCGGCCGGCAATCGATCTATAGGAAACGGCTGGCTTGGATGATAAAGCCGTTGTCCCATGGCTCCACCGGTCATCAGACAACGTGCCAGTCCGATCGCCCCAACTGCCTCCAGCCTATCCGAGTCCTGGACCACTTTGGCTTCGATTGTCTCGCATGGAACATTCGCGGAAAAACTGTGCGATAAGATGCAATGAGAAATTGAGGAGATCCATTTTTGAGGATATTCGATATCCGCAAGAAATCGCTCTGCGCTCTGCAGTGCTAGCGCCGACGCCATCCGTCGCTGCGGCGAATTTTTGGGAACAATGACACAGTCATGCAACCAAGCAGCAGGCAAGTAAACATCCGCATTGGCTCGCTCGGCCTGACCAATACGTTTGGCATTTTCGACGACCCGACGGACATGATCGATTCCATGGCCCGAATCCGCGGATTGCATTTGCGCTACAACCCATGTTTCAATGCGACCTTGCCATTCATCCGACCAGGCAACCAAGATCGATTCGAAGTTGACAGGTTCCTGACTTTTGAACGATTCGATATTTTGGTTTTCCTTTGAAAAAAAGTTTCTTACCTTTTTACCCCGTAGGTGACTTTTGCCGAGTGTGCTCTGTCGCATTCGGCAGACGACCTAAGCAGCTGTACACAAATAAACTGGCATAACCATGGCCTGTGCAATCTGACGGACTAAGAACGTACGCGTTAGTTTTTGGACAAAACAAATGAACATTGATAGACAAGATGCGCAGGATGTTTTTGAGTCGCCAATCGATTCACTTTTTCGTGTGAATTGTTTGTATTCGCGTTTCGGATTGCCAGAATTGATCAGTAGGCCGACCTCGATTCCAGTCGCCTTCAGATAGTTAATGGTCTGGGCTTGGTGCTCCGGAGCGATCGCCTTTGCAGCCTTGAGCTTGACGATAACCTTTCCTTCAACGAGAAGGTCGGCATAGGACTTGCTAACAATCGATTGTCGAAAGTGAACATGGAATAGGATCGTCGATCATCCTGTAAATCCTGTCTATCCATGTTCGTTTCTCCAATTGTGTCGAGCATTTAGAGTAAAGTTGCTTCCGATGAGTAAGGCTCGGAAACTTATGTGCGGGTGCTTACCAAGATTTTATTCGAATGTTGCGGTACCACGCTTCTGTCGGTGGGCCTGAATGTATTTGCAATCCAATGATTCCGGTCTTAACAATCTTCCCGTCTTTTTCGGTATAGTCGACTGTCATTTTACCGTTCAACCATATTTGAATCCGATCTCCATCAGCTCGCACGGTCAAATCGTTCCAGTCATCTTTGCGAAGCCATTCGGGTACTCTGTCTTTATCTCCTTCGGCTAGCATCTTGTTGCGTCGCGACTCATCGTAGAGTGCGCCCCAGACTGGCCTCCCGAATGCGTTTCCGACATCGCATTGAAAGCCACTGACTTCGGTCTTATCTGGGACCCGGACAGACCGGAATTGAACGCCGGCGTTGTCTCCTTGGCCCTTCAAGCGAACCTGTAGTTTCAATTCAAAGTTGCCGTAGTTGGCTTTGGTGCAAAGGAACTCGTTGTGCGGAATGGGCTTGGCAATATTTCCCGCAACAACGCAGTTGTCTTCTATGCGAAACCAATCGCGATTTCCTTCCCAGCCATTCAAAGTTTTGCCATCGAAAAGCCATTTGAAGTCCGGCTCAATAGTTGCGTTGGCAGGCGCTGATTTGGCCGACTCCTGGGCTACGCTGGTTAGCGACATGCCGGTCATTGAAAGCATCGCGATTAGGGCTAATGTGTTTTTCATGAATCGAATCTCCAAAGGGAAATGAACGTAATCTGTCTAGCCGGCTGATCGCTGCATTTTCGTGAATCTAGTCGTCACTGGAGTTACCGAATGATGCGCCGATATCTAGCTTAGTCCATTTTTTTTCGGATAGTTTTTTCAAGGCTGCTTCAGTTACGGCCCCATTCTCCTTGAATGTCAACGACATAAGCTTGGGCATTGCTAGTAACCTTTCGATGGCCTTATCGGTTACCGCTGTTGAGCGAATGGTAAGCTCCTTCAGATTCGGCAACGCAGCGATCACGTCAATTGTCGCGTCGGTCATCAGCGGAATGCTCCAGATGTCAAGCAACTCCAATTCTTTTAGCGATGCCAAATTCTTCAAGCCGCTATCGGTGACGCTGCTAATCTCATGCAAGTAAAACCTGCGAAGTTTGGGCAAGTCGTTTAAGACTTCGAACGCAGTATCATCCACGGTCGCCAAGTCTCTCAAGGTTAGCCGTTGTAGCTTGAGACCCTTCAGCGCCAGGACGCCTTCGCTTCCGAATCCAGGGCAGCGAAAGATTTCCAATTGCGTCAACTTCTGAAGTTTTGCGAGGTGCTCGCCAGACTGATTCGATATCCCAAAATCTTGAATCAGCAGATTCTCAAGGGTAACGTTGCGAGACAAGTACGCCATTCCATTGTCGGAAACGGCGGTACTTCGGTGTTTGAACGCCTTAAGCTTTGGAAGGCTGGCGATGGTTTCGAGCGTCATATCGCCTGCCTGCATGTTTCCTCGTAGATCTAGCACACGTAAGTCTTGCAGTTTGGAAAGTCGCCTCGTACCGATGTCGTTGAACTTGTTCTGTAGCAATGACAATTGTTGTAGGTTTGTCAATTCTGTGATCGACTTAAGTACTTGACTTGACATGTTGGCATTGGAAGAGAGATCCAAGGCGATTAGTTTCGGAAAGGACTTAACGATTGTTTCCACAGCGTCGTCGTCGATAACGGTATTGGTCAACGCGAGGGAGCTCAGATCTTTAAGACCGCTTAGATGCGACACCGTTTCCGAGTTCAAAAGCCGGCAATTATAAATCTGCAGTTTCTGCAAATCCGTCAATCGACCGAACAATACAAGGTCATCTGCCGTTAAGAGCGAACCATCTAAAATGGTTAGCTCAGTAAGTTTCGACCCAAGGATTGTTATTTTAGCTTTTGCACCAAGCTCATCCACGCGTTTCTTCGTCGCGTTGACATCTTCGATTTTCGCTGTTGCCGGTGACTCGGGAGTTTGGTTCGCATTTGCATCCTTGGTTTCCGTTGCGATTCCAAAAGTAGAAAAAAAGATGAAGGCCAACGGCGTTATGATCCCACATCGCCAACACATACTAGAACTCATCATGAAACCCTTTGATCTAAATAAGAAAAGCAGGGGAGTAGTGAAAATACTCCCCTGCCGATTGATTGTCCAACGAGGTACTTGATCGCACTGGATCGGAAATTAATCCAACCGATATCCCTCCCTATAAATTGGCTTGATTAGGTCAGCAACTCCAGGCGTAGTCAACGATTTTAGGTTGGTCACGACAAGATTCTTGGCATCCCACTCGACCTTTTCGCCCCACTCACCCATGGCACCTTTTTCTCCACCTTTGGAAGCTGCCCATACGGCGAGGTTCCCAAGCAAGATGGTTTCAGTTAAAGGGCCTGCACGTTCAATAAAATTCGACTTGCAAATCGTTGGGTCTCCGGCCGCCTTTGCACGGAACAATTCGTACATATTGTTGACGTCATTGCTTCCTTTGCTTTCGGCTTTTTCGTAGTCGACTTTAACTTTGTCGACGCCCTTGAGTTCGTACACTCCGCAGTAGTCATCTGCACTGTAAAACGCTCCCTTTTCACCGACAATAAGAACGCCGCTCTTGGCTACCTTGTTGATCCCCAATTTTTCGAAGACCTCAGCTGGTGGTTTGTTTCCTTCGCGATCGTACCACCAAAACGGAATGGCAGGTCGCTCTTTTGTCTCCGGAAATTCGAACTTGATAACGGAGCTTGCAGGGAAGCTGTCGAAATCGTGTCCGCTCGTTTTGGCAACAACGGAGATAGGATCGCGTAGACCGCAGGAAGCGAACGGGACGGTCAATTGGTGGCAAGCCATGTCGCCGAGCGCGCCTGTTCCGAAATCCCACCAACCGCGAAATTCGAAACTATGGTAATGTCCGGGCCAGTAGTCTCGGTCCTTTGCAACCCCGATCCATCTCTTCCAGTCGATCCGTTCCAGCTTGCTGACAATTTCCGAGTGTTTCTTTAAGATTATCTCTGGAGCTGCGGCGGGATCTTCTTTGAAGGCCTCTGCTGCAAATTTCCCCATATTCATGCGTCTACCAGGGGCTTGGGCCCATACTGGGCGATTGGACCAAGCATATACTTCCTTGAGTGTTCCAAGAACTCCCGACTTCAATTGCGCGATGGCTTCTCGCGAGGAATCGAGGGCAGTACCTTGGTTGCCCATTTGAGTGCAAACGCCGGTTTCCTTTGCAACTGTGGCTAAAAGCCGTGCTTCGTAGATCGTACGAGTCAAAGGCTTTTGTGTGTAGCAACTGGCGCCAAGCCGCATGGCTGCGAGGGTTACTGGACCGTGCATATGATCCGGAGTACTGACGGTGACGAGGTCGAGATTCTTGCCGTACTTAGCAAAGAGTTCGCGGAAGTCTGTAAATTTTTCGGCACTCTTAAAACCTGACTCGTTGCCCTTTACGTCCAATCGATCTCGATCGATATCGCAGATTGCGATCACGTTCCCAAACATGGCTGCATGCGTCGAATCGCCACCTCCTTTACCACCTATACCGATGCAAGCAACATTGAGCTTCTCATTTGGAGAAGTACTGAGAGCGGTACGATTGCCGGCGGCAACAAAGTATCCGGCACTTACAACAGAAGTGTTTTGAAGAAATTGGCGGCGGGTTGGTCTTGACATAGAGTTGTCCCATCAATGGAGGCGAAATGGAGGAAGGTATGAGTCCGTTCAACGAATGCCGCGTCTACGAAAGCGGCGCACCATGGTGACACACGATGGATTTTGCGGGCGAACCTCGGTGATCTTGAAAAAAACACCGTTACAAGTCGATTGGGTATGAGTGGGCCCCTTTCGAACTGTGGTCTCAGTATACTGGCCCGCATCGAGCCAAGCAACAACTGGTTCCTTCTTCCTTACGATCACTAGTAGCATGGACCCCTGGGCCGTGTGGCTAGTAGCATGGCCCCCTGGGCCGTGTGGAGGCATTCCCACTTTCGCATCATTGATCTAGTTGATAGCTCCTGGGCTACTTGGGTAGCCAAAAAGCTCGTACGATCCATCGTTCAAGCCGGCGGGATTCAGATTTACCGCAGATGCCTGATTCTTAAGTTCCGTAGGTATTGTCAGTATTGCCGAATATTCTGATTTCTCAAATGGAAGCAAAAAATGCTAGGCCATATTGGAAATGTCTAAAAAAAGCCAACTCATGGTCTTATTCCATGTGAACTCCAGCCGAAAGAAACGTTTGCGAAAGGTCGCAAGCAAGTATCGCTTTTCTGTCGTGACTCAAAAGGGTGTACGAATTTTGATTCGTACAAATATCATGTGGCGAGCATTCTTTTGTGCGGTGGGAATTGTCCTGATCATCATGGGCATCGAATGCCTTTTGATCGATAGCGCCATATTGGTAGCCGGTGTGCTCGATGATCCAATTCCCCAGATTCAACAGCCAACGGGCGGCCTCTTTTCACCTCCTGTTCAAACAACTGTGGACCGGGTCTTTCGTCCTTCGGAATGGTTTCCGTGGTCACTGCTTGCAAGCGGCGCGATTGTTTTGCTCTATTCGATATCGCTGCGCAAGAATGTATCTTAAAAGTGTGCTCGCCTCTTTTTTACATCGTCGTGTAAGGCGCTTCCTCGCCGCGTAACTGTGAAAGTGCATTTCCTGCGGCTCGTTGTTCGGCATCCTTTTTGTTTCGTCCCCATGCTGGAGCAAACCTGCGCCCTGTGATTTCTGCTGCGATCTGGAAGTGTTTGCTATGGTCTGGCCCACACTCGTCAACCAATCGATACACCGGCGTCCCTTTTAGATCGCGCTGAGCAAGTTGTTGTAGAAGCGACTTGTAGTTTCCTCCGCTATGACCATCAGCGGCCAATCGGATCTCTGCTTCCATATGCTCCAAAATAAACTTGCCGACAACCTCAACACCGCTATCCAGAAAGATTGCGGCTACGATGGATTCAAACACATCACTCAAGAGCGAACGGGGCATTCCCGTTCTCAACATCCCTCGACCTACAATCAAACAACTATCCAAGCCAAGATGTCGCGATATCTTCGCGCAAACGCGTCGCGAAACGACCACTGACTTGATCTTAGTGAGCTCTCCTTCCAGATATTCCGGGTAAGAGCGAAAAAGCCTTTCGCAAATGATCATCCCTAAAATGGAGTCCCCCAAAAACTCCATCCGTTCGTTCGATTCGGTGCGGGTCGAAGCAACGCTGGAATGAGTCAATGCCGACAATAGAATTGTTGGATCTTTAAAACGATATCCAATAATAGATTGGCATTGCTCTACCTTGTCCTCCACGCTGAGAGAGTTGTCTGGTGGAGTAAGGTCATTCATAGCCGTTAAATAAGGTCCAAATCGCATCGGATAGGAGAGTGTAAGTTGTCAGTTATCGCAGGTTGTGGCACTAAAGACTAGCCCGTGCAATAAAATCTAAGAAAAGAGAGAAGTCGAAATGAACGATGGCTGCGTCGGAGTCCGAATTGTGGAAGGAATGTAGTTCGTCGATCCCCCGGCGCGCCGAAAGATAGCAACGTCACCAGATCTGTCGATGATGCAGCCGATCCTCGTAGCCACCGCCATTTTTTCCACCTTCCTGGGCGTTTTGTTGCTCAAAGCTGGAGGTGCACTCCTTTCGGATGTATTACAGAATCGTACTTCCAATAAACGGTATCTAGCCTCTCAAGATTCCGCAGATAACGAAATTTGCGGACGACTCAAACAAACCTACGCGAACCTATCATTAAGTCGCAGGCAAACACTTTGGCGCGAAGTAATGGTCGTCAAAGTCGTTCAGGAATCCGAGGATGTCCGATCCTTTTACCTCGTGGATCCAGGTTGCGAGCCATTGCCGGCCGCCTTACCCGGCCAGCATATTTTGGTGGAATGCACTCGAAACCAAAGCGACCGCGGCGACCGCCGATGCTACACCCTGTCTGACGATGCCGCAGCTGGCCACTGGCGAATTACAGTTAAAAAAAATTCCGACCGACCGCAAAGTACGAGTCGCTGGCTCCATGAGGAAGTATCAGCTGGCGACATTCTCCAAGTCAAAGGTCCGTCCGGTTCCTTCTACTTGCAACCTTTCAGCGAGCGGAACGTTGTATTAGTAAGTGCGGGCGTTGGCATTACACCCATGTTGCCCATGTTAATTGAAGCAATCCGAAGACCTAGTCAAACCGTCCACTTTTTCGTTCAATTTAGGGATGTGGCTCACATGCCATTTGCCGATTCACTTTCCGATTTGGCGGCAAAGCATCCCAATGTTTCCATGAATATCTGGATCAGTCGTTTTCCAAAAGGGGGCAAAAGGTCCGCTCGAAGTCTGTTTTATGAAGGAAAATTTCAAGCGAATCATTTGTTAGGCCATGACGATGAAGCAAGCGTTAGCGATTATTATCTGTGCGGCCCCGAAGCATGGCAGGACAAGATTCGAGCAGGATTATTGTTGGCTGGCGTGCCCTCGGAATCGATTCGATATGAACTATTCCAATCTGCAGAAACGCCAACTATTTCAGGCGAATTCAGTGCAGAACACAATATCCATTTTAAACAATCCGGCGCGAATGCTCGCTTCGAATCTTGCCATCGGAATCTTCTCGCGTGTGCAGGCCAAAACAACGTTTCTCTCGAGAGTGGTTGTCGAACCGGTGCATGCGGCAGCTGCGCAATCAAGCTTCTAAGAGGGAGGGTGCGGTACACGCGTCGGCCACAGTTTCATACTCAGTCAAGCGATATACTCCCGTGTGTTTGCGTGCCCGAAACCGATATCGAATTGGACGCGTAACTCCAAGAAGTGTCAATTTTCCGTTTCTTTTGGTCGGCGGGTGAATTAGTTTAGACAGTCATCAGGCCATCAACCCCCTTCAAGGGAATCGGAGAATTGCAATGCCATTTCGTACCAAACCGCTTGGCACCGTCATCGTTTTCTTTTTGGCTTTATTTTGCGAAAACCTTTCCTCCCAGTCGAGCGGGCAGGTATCGGACAAGCCAAAAGAAACGGTGAAGATCCTATTTGCTGGCGATATCATGTTGGACGGTGGCCCAGGTAATTTCGTGGCCAATGGAAAGGATCCGTTTGAGGCCTGCGCATCTCTCTTCGAGGGAGTTGACCTCTGCATCGGCAACCTTGAATGCGTGCTCGGTCGGGGCGGCCAGCAAAGATTGAAACCCTATGTTTTTCGCGGCGCCACCGACTCGCCTCGCTTCATTAAAAAATACTTTCATGCCGTGAGCTTAGCAAACAACCATTCCATGGACTTTGGGCCTGAAGGGATGGTGGAAATGCTCGCTGTGCTCAACCGTGAGAAACTCCCCTATTTCGGTGGAGGTCTCACGCTCAAAGAAGCGACCGCCCCTTTTCTGATCGAACTCAAAGGGCATAAAATAGCAATCTTGGGTTTCAATGAATTCCACGCTCAGGAATACGCTGCAACCGAGAGTGTGGCGGGGAACTCACCGCTATCAGATCAAGCAGTCATCGACGCAATTAAGCATGCACGCGAAAAACTAGGTTGCAACGTCATCATTCCTTTTTTGCATTGGGGTGAAGAATTAATGCCGGCACCACGCCCCGATCAAGCCAAATCGTCCAAGAAATGGATCGAAGCCGGAGCAACGGCGGTGATTGGAGCGCACCCACACATCCCCCAAACCATCGAGGCCTATCATGGTAAACCGATCATTTACAGCCTTGGAAACTTCGCTTTCGACTATTTTCCAGTCGATCCGCCCGAGTGGATTGGCTGGGTAGCCGTAATCGAAATTGAGCCATCGGGAACGATTGGACTCGAAATCAAGACCATTATCTTAGATGCGGCAGGTTGTCCCAAACCAGCTCCGACAGAATAATTGCCCAGGCAGCCCCTCCAACCATCGCAATCGTTCGGACCACTACGGTAACACGCCCTCGCGCCCTGTTCTGCACGGCCCAGGGGGCCATGCCACGCTTGGGCCGAACACAGGTATTCGCGACCAACTTGATTTCTTCCTGCGTGACTGGAATGTGTGCGTTGCGTAGATTAGTCTAGATACTTCGATTTTCCCCCTCGTTTGTTCTCTCTGTTCTAAGTGACGACCGGCATGGCAAACTACGTATCCCTCGATGAAGCCGCAAAGATTCTCGGCATTCCCGCCGACGAACTTGTTGAGATGCGATCGCGTGGCGAAATATTCGGATATCGCGATGGAAAATCTTGGAAATTCAAATCCGAAGAAATTGAGCGAGTTCAATCGGAATTGGGGGGAGACGCTATGGATGAGGAAGCGGGTGGATCATCCATCCTCATCTCTGAACGGCAAGTAGGTCCGTCAGGAAGCAAGAGCGGGTCGACCGTTGGCAAAGCGGGAGCCAGTGACCTGGAACTTGGTAGCGATCTCAATTTAGCTCACGATGATGAGAATATGGGGAGCGACGTTGCGTTAGTTCCTGATCCAAAAAGTGGTAGCGGAGTTCGATTGGTTAATAGAAAGCCAAGTACATCGGACGGCAGTAGTGTTGAATTGGATGGCGACGGTAAAGGAACAAGCCCTGCCGATCTCAAATTACCCCAGGAAGGCGGTTCGGGAAGCGAAGTTGAACTTGGAAGCGATCTGAACTTGGCCGGCGATGAATCACCTGACAGAAGTGGTTTGGATCTGATGGGACGCGACTCCAAAGTTGTGAGTGGATCAGGTAGCAGCGGCAGTCTCGGTCTTGGCGCAGATCTCGAGCTAGCAAGCGATGACGAGGATGATTTGGTTTTGGGTTCGGATTCAGGTGTGGGGCTTGCATCGGAAAGTGGAATCAATCTGATGAGTCCGTCTGACAGTGGCTTGTCATTGGAAGACGAACCGCTCGATCTCGCGGGGACAGGTATCTCTGGACTCGATCTCGGAGGTGAAGTCGCGAGTGGTTCAGGTTCAGGTGTTGGTTCCGCAAGCGGTGTCAGTGGACTGGGTAGCGGTGCCTTGATCGATTTCCAACAGGGAGAAGAATTTCAACTCACTCCGTCCAGTGGTGGCATTGAGGTAGACGATGATAGTGGCTCACAAGTTATCGAGCTCGAAGATTCGAGCGAGTTTGGCGCGATTCCAGCCGGTGGGGGTTTGGGCGGATTTGATCCAATTGACGAGCAAGGCGGATTTGGCAGTGAAGGCTTTGGAGACGACGCAGCACTAGCGGGTGGAGCGCTCGCTGCGGGGGCTATGCGGGGTGTCCCAGAAACTCCCTACGGCACTCTCGATGTAGTCTTGCTTCTCGGGATTCTGTTACTAATGGGAATGGGTGGATTGCTGGTTACGGACCTAATGCGAAACATTTGGGCATGGGACGGTCAGAATGACTATACATCCGGTTTCACTTCCATGTTGGTTAAGGCCATTCCTGTGAAGTAAGGCGAGCGGCAGGCTGAAATTTACTATTCCGCTGTAATGGTCATGAGTGTTCCCGATTCGTATTTGATTCGAATCAAGGCCAGCATGTGTTGAACTTGTCTATTCGCCCAAGTGTTCTCGGCGACGATTAGTCGATTTTCAGCATCCAGCAGGTCATTGAGGACATTGCTTGGCGAGGGGTTTTCGCCCATAAAATCGTCGAAATGAACCTTGTGTCCGTCCACTTCGTCGCGAGTGGAAAGAGTGCTCTCAATCGCGGCCAAGGTTGTGGCGTATGTAGCCTTTGCGTTAGCGATAGCCGTGAAGATATCAGCATAGGCTTTCTTAAGCTCGTTCGAGTAATCGGACTGAAGTTTCGCAATCTCCAATTGTCGACTAAGCAAGTTCGACTTGGCGGTGCGATTGAGAACAGAATTCTGAAACGTCAAGCCTGTCGCAAAACTTGGTCTGCCTGAATCGAACTGATTACCATAGGACTGGGCAAACTCATTGTTGCCTCGCAACCCTCGAACGTAACTATTTGTCTCGAAATCCAATTGCGGACGAAGTTCGTTTACGGCTAAATTTTTTTGCACCATGGCAATTTGAATCGTTTGCTGGATCGCTAACAGGTCGCCCCGATTATTGAGCGCTGCAAGGAGCTCTTCCTCGATTGGGATTTTCGGTAACTCTGTTGTTGGCATCGTCAAGGGAACAATTTCCAGACAAGTTTGTTGATCTAAATCGGGTGAATTCACTAGTTGGCGAAGAGATGCCTGAAGTCCCCAAATGTTTGCTTTGGCGGTCTCAATTTGTCCTTGTTGATTGGCGATAGCCGCATTTGCACGAGAGACATAAGCTTGGACTAAATCGCGTCCCTCTCGATTCACGAGTTGTTGCTTGATTTGCTTGAGTCGATCTTGCCCGTGTCGCGCCTGCTCAAGCAGGTGCCTATTCAAGACCAGCTCCCAATACGTGTTGACAATATCCCAAGCATGTTTCTGCAGTTCCCGGTTGGCGGAAGCTATCTTTTCATCCGTTCTAAGCCCCGCGATGCGAATGGATGAGGTGTTGTAGTACTTTCCGGAACCTCGCATCAACGGCTGGGTATAGTTGAGGCTTAGTTTGGTATCCGCTTGGTTGTTCGGTTTGAAAAACAAGGAGTTATTGTCGCGAGCGTTAAACATTTGCGATAACTCCGTTTTTCCACCGAGGACATTGCGATCGCGTATGCCGACAGAGTTTTCCCAAAACTGTTCGTTGAGGCGAGGCGCACCTCCGGTTGTTAGCGTGTTGCCAACAGGGTCTGAAGTGTTGTGGTAATTAGTCTGTGCGAACCTACGTCTTTCCAATTCGCCCTGAGCACTTTGGATATCCGTGCGCTGAATTTTCGGGCCAATCAGGATGCTTTGGACTCTGGGTGAATAGAGCATCGAATGCCAAATGAGCTGTTCCAGCTCAACTCGACATGTCTTGTTTGGATCAACTGCGAGTATCGGCTGGATGCACGAGCCTTGCCACCATGGGAGCCATTGCTCGCTCGAAAATGGTAACTCGTCCGACCGCAATTCGGCTGTGGGCAGGCTTTCCCGTTGGCTGGGAAATGGCGAAGAGTCTTCGATTGGTTGGACTACCTCCCCTACGATTTTAGGTTGTAGCTCAGACTGTGATAATACACTCTGCGGTATTGTCGAAAGCGCGGTTGGGAGTTGCGATGGTGTCTGGGAGTTGAGCCCAACAAGTCGTTCAAATTCCTCGCTAGAGAGTCCACTTGACGGCAATGCGTGCGGGACTTCGTAGGTTCTACGATTGGACTGTGCATTCAAAACGCTACACAACAACGTCAGCAGCATTGCTGACGCGCTTAGTGTAGCTCTCGAGATGCCTACGTATTCCGACACGCACATCCTCCACGTTGCAGCATTTCGAGTAATCCATACTTGGACGACACAAATAGAAATACAGCTATCTTGCGTTATCGAGTTGCACGGGGAGTAAGAATCAGTGGATGATGGGACAGTCTCCCGTTGGTAAGAAAATCAATAGGACTATCCGCCTCGGAAGTGACAATCGCTTTGCTCCACACAATCGTTACAGAAGGAAAGCTTTGCCTAAAGAAACGACATAGCTTGCGATTTCAACCATTCTTTGTGCATCACCTACTATTTCTAAGCAACAGTAACGTGGAGAACACCCCTCGGTGCAGAGAACAACCCCTCTGCTGGCTAAACGCCAAGGCCAGCAATACACCCTTTCACGTTTTGGATCCCTCTGATGCCTCGGCTGAAGATCACCTATAAAATGGCGATCATCCTTGCGACTATGTCGTTTGGACCGATGTTGGCTGGAGGAATCTCTGGAATGATCCCTTTTGAAAACAATCAAAAGCAACGGGATCGGCAGGACATCAGCCGACAACTGGCCGCAGGCTGCTCGTCCTATCTGTCGAACAAAGACAATAGCGGTCTTCAAAAATCCTGCCGAGCGGCCTTGATTCAGATTGCAGATCTCAAGAGTGTGAGCATCATTCGACACGATGGAATGGTATTGTACGCAAGTCCGGATCACAATCGACACTGGACGCTGCAGCCCAGTGAACCCTCCAATATCAATCAAGTACGTGTCCCACTGGACCGAGGCAACAAAACGTTTGCAGAATTGGAAATAGCCTTTGAACCGATATCGCAAAGCCTTGGGCCAACCTTAGTGAAATGGTTGATTCTATTGTTGGTAGGCTTTTTATTGAATTTTGGTAGCTTCTCGTTTTTCCTCTCCCGCTCTTTAAGTGTGCTCGATCCGAAAAGCGCGGTTCCAAAGCGCGTTCGCAATACGCTCGATACGATCGTTGGTGGTGTTGTCATTTTAGATTCGGCAGGCAAGATGCTGCTCGTCAACGACTCGTTTGCAAAAAGTGTCGATCGCCGAACCGATGAATTATTGGGGGAGAGCTTGGGCCAATTGAATTGGCGGAAGGAAACGGACGATGACTGGCCATGGGACTACGCACTGCGAGAGCATTCACAAAAAACAGCCGTCAAAGTCCACCTAGCGGTTGGGCTCGATAAGGAGCTCAGTTTCGTAGTCAACGCAACCCCTGTCCTAGACGGGGATGAACGCGTTTCTGGAGCTCTCATTAGTTTCGAAGACATCACGGTAATGGAGTCGCAGCGAAAAGATCTCCTCCAAGCGTTGTCGGATCTCGAAACCTCAAAGGAACAAATACGTCGACAAAACGAAGTGCTTCATGAATTAGCATCTCGCGATGGATTGACAGGTGCGTTGAATCGCCGAGCACTCTTCGAGAGGATTGAGGCGATCTGGTTTGAAAGAAACCAAGCGGATCGGGGCGTCATCACGATTATGATGGACGTCGATCATTTCAAGAAACTCAACGATCAACATGGACACGCCGCCGGCGACGCGGTACTGAAGGACTTGGTGAAGACCGTTCAGAATCTTATCGGCACGGGCTCAACTCTAGCGCGTTATGGTGGCGAAGAATTCTGCGTAACCATGGACTCCGCGACGGTTGACGAAGGCATCGCGATGGCAGAACGTATTCGAGCTGGCATCGAACAGCACTTGGCTCAGCCGTACAAGGTGACGGCCAGTATTGGCGTGTCGAGCAGTAACTTCGGTGCTCCCAGCCTTCAGGCGCAGATCGAGCAATCGGACCGCGCATTGTATGCGGCAAAGCATGGTGGTAGGAATGCTGTCCGATGCTGGAATATGCAAATGGAATTGGACGCGATTCAAGCAGAGCGAAAAAAGGCCACCAAGCTAACTTCGATCGATATCGAAGAACATCCGATATCGTATCATGCGGTTGTAACGCTTAACGCAGCGATGTCGTATCGCGTCCCGGAAATAGCGGCTCATTCACACCGCGTTTCGGAAATGAGCGTTGTACTTGCTCGCGGATTGATGTCTGTGGGCCAACTCTACTCGCTCGAAATTGCCGCAATGCTTCACGATATTGGAGTGACAGGAACACCCGATGCAGATTCCATTGCTAGGCTGCATTCGCTTAATCCACGATACAATTCGCTGATTAAAAACCATGTTCGTGTTGGATGCGAAATTGCCAAAGCGGCCTTTCACTCCGTTGATCTTCTTGACATCCTCAAGTACCAAAACTATCCGTATGGCGGGCCAGGCGAGGTCGTCGGCCAAGCGATCCCATTGGGAGCAAGAATTGTTGCAATTGTAAACGCGTACGATGCGATGACTTCAGAATTGGCTTCCTCGCCATGCAATCATGAGCAAGCCATTGAAAATCTACGAAGGGAAACCGGGACTCTTTACGATCCGGCGTTAGTGAAGAAGTTTTCCGATTCCGCGATGGGCTGGCGCCCATCCGGTCTCGTGAACGATTCCGAAATGAACGATCAGCATGCGATCATGATTGGTTATCAGTTGGAGCGAGTGATTCACAGTTTTGATTCTCGCAACCCAATTGCCCTGAAATCGCGACTCCAGACTCTGCAAGACATTGCTAAGACAATAGGGATGCCAGAGATCGCAGCAATCATCCAGGAATTGGCGAGCGAAGCTGACCGCAAAGCTGTTGCCGATTGGGAGTCGTTGCTTCCGATGCTGGAGGATCTCATCGAATTGTGCCTGATGATTCAGCGGGCCTACATGCGAAATGTTAACCCAATTTGCAAACCCAACTATTCGTCGTGAGAACGACTTCGCTTCAAACGGATCTTTTCTCTTTCATACTTAACAAGCATTCGCACATGCCAACCATCCAATTCGCAAAACCATCGATTTGGTTGCAGTCCATCGTCTTTGCCAGTGTCGCTTTCGTCTATCTTTTCTTCGCACCAAACTATCAGTGGAAAAACCAAGAGACGGGCACCGCGTACGGTGCAGACTTCATGCAAGAATGGGTCGGCGCCCGCATGATACTGACCGGGCACGTCTCGGAACTCTACGATTTAGGCGTTTTTCGAAGTTGGCAATACGACTCGAATATTGTTGGATTTGAGTGGAAGACGGACCAATATTTTCCGCCGGTTTACCCACCACCACATTACGTCCTCTTTATCCCATTTGCATGCGTTCCCTACCGTTGGGCTGTTGTGATTTGGCTATTGGTACTTGTTGTGTCAGCATTCCTTTCTGCGAAACTGATTGCCGATATTGCGAACCATTCGGTCTCCAGAGGAAATGAGGAGTCGATGGTCGAAACGCGATCCAAAACGAAGCATGTTTGGCTGGGATTGATTTTGTTTCCGTCGTTGTTGTTTTCGATTACGCTCGGCCAAAAAAGTGTCTGCTGGCTGATGCTGGTTTGCTTGACCTGGCGTTTGCTTCAGAGCCATCGCGATTACGCAGCAGGCATGGTGTTCGGATTACTATCTGTTAAGCCGACGCTGTTCTTTTTGACGCCATTGGTGTTGCTCAGAAATGGCAGATGGCGTTTTTTTGTTGGTGCAAGTTTGAGTGTCTGTACGATTTGGGGAACCACCGCGTGTTTCCTTCCCGTTGATACATGGACGGCCTTTGCCAAGGTACTTGGGACGGCAGGGAACTATGCCGAGAATATCGGATATCGGCTCGATTGGTCCTGCAATCTAATGACGATGGCTTACAGTCTTCCGATGCCATGGGTGCAGTGGTGCAAATGGACTATTTGCTTGCCCTTGGCAATCTACCTGCTGTACTGTGTATTCGAAGATCGACACTACGCTGTCGATTCACCAGAGAAAGCCCTCATGCTTTTAGGTTCGACGATCCTAATTAGTCCACATACCTACCACTACGATTTGTGTGTTTTGTTGCTTCCAATCCTGTGGCTTGTTTCGACCAGGACTCAGCGCGGTATTGCCTACTACTGTCTCTTGGCCATCGGAGTCGCCATCGCCAGCAACGCTCAAGAGTCGTTTGGTATCCCGATTTTGCCAATCTTTCTAGTCGGGATGATCTGTGAACTCAGGTTGTGGGGAGTTCTCCCTGCTGCGGAGCAGTCAGCCACAGTGCCAACACCGAAGGTCAAAACCCTCGACATGAAGCCGACGCCTTAGGATTAAGTCGGCTTAAGCACTACGGCAGAAGTACTTTGATTCGATCGTTGTGGCAGTGTCGCTCCGCGACACTGAATTGCCGAGTCGCGGAGCGACGTCGGCTACATGTTATGCCAAAATACTTCTTCATACGTGCTTAAGTCCGGTGGACTAGGTCGTTCTTCCGGAAAACCTAGGGCTGCAGGCTTCAAGGATCAGCTGATTTGCTGGTATACTGGTATCGTATCCACATTGATTTTGTGAGCAGTTGGTAGTGGATCTTGTTAAATATCCTATGCCGCAAGGATCTTTAACAAGATCCACTACCTACAAAATCGAAGTAGTCGAGGCACTAGAAGTGTCCCGCAAAGGACAGGATATTGAGTCCGATATTCCTCCTGCCCCGAGAGCAATTGAATTTGAACCGAGTCATTAAGGCACCGTCGGTATTTGTATTTAGTGCGACCGCGTTAGTTGCAGTAACGGTATCCTCGTCGATTCTTCATGCGAATGTCGATTCCAATGAATCGGCATCGGTTGATTTTAGTCGAGCCATTCGTCCGATTCTCGCCAAGCAGTGTTTCTCCTGTCATGGCCCAGACAAACAGGAATCTGGCGTCGCTTTGCATGAATTCGCAAAAGCAACGATCGAGAGCGATAGCGGTCTGAAGCCGATTGTGCCTGGCGACTTAAATGCAAGCGAGTTACTCCGCCGGATTTCATCGGAAGACCCCAGCCAACGAATGCCACCAGAAGGTCCTGGTTTGTCGAAACGCCAAGTCGATCTGTTCAGGAAGTGGGTCGAGTCAGGTGCAGAGTATCGTGAGCATTGGGCCTTTCTACCACTTAGCAATCCGACACCACCGGCAATCTTTGGACCAAGCCAACCGATCAATCCGATCGATGCGTTTGTCCAAGATCGTTGGAAGAAAGACTCCCTCAGTTCAAGTCCACAGGCTGAACCGAGAACGCTTATTCGACGTCTGTTTTTTGATTGCATTGGGGTCCCCCCCGATCTAGACACGGTCGAGCGTTTTGCTAGTAACCCAAGCGAAACTGCATACGGAGAATTGATCGACCAACTTCTGGCAGACCCGCGATTCGGCGAACGCGCCGCTCGCGACTGGCTCGATTTAGTTCGTTATGCAGAAACGAACAGTTATGAACGGGATGGTCCTAAGCCGAACGCGTGGAAGTACCGAGACTATGTTATCGATTCCTTTAATGCGGACAAACCTTACGATCGATTTCTGTCGGAGCAACTGGCAGGTGACGAATTGGATTGTCCTGATAGCGAGTCGCTTACTGCAACCGGCTTCTATCGACTTGGAATTTGGGACGATGAACCTGCGGATCCGTTACAAGCCAAGTTCGATGGATACGACGATCTCGTCTCAACAATCGGACAGGGAGTTTTGGGCCTAACGCTGAATTGCGCTCGCTGTCACGATCACAAGATCGACCCGATTCCCCAAAGAGACTATTACCAAATGGTGGCGTTCCTAAGAGACGTTACGCCCTACGGTTCGCGAGGGGATGAAAAGTCTAATAATCAAATCGACGTTTCCGGTAACGATTTGGCTTTGAGGCACGAGGAACTCAAGAAACGCATGAAGGAGACCAGAGATTCGATCCGACGTATCGAAGAGATCGGTATTGCGAAAATGGCTGACGAGGACAAAAAAGCCGCCAAAGGTCCTGATCGGGACAAAGTTGCACGCGAAAGACTGAAATCGCAGTTGGAACCCTCTCAATGGGAAGAGTATGAGTCCCTCAAGAAACTTGCCGAGGAAACCCGAAATGAGATGGACTCCTTGCCGCTGGATTTTCGATTGGGACTTGCAAAGTGCGATCCGAAGCCGGAGCAAACTTATGTGTTGATGCGAGGCTCACCTCAAGCGCCGGGGGATATGGTTGAGCCCGCTTTCCCGAAATTATTCAGCGACGAAAAGCCAGTTTTAGGCAAGTCGAAAACCAACTCCGCTGGCCGGCGAACCGTGCTTGCAAATTGGATGACGTCACCGACCAATCGATTGACCGGACGAGTTATTGCAAATCGCATTTGGCAACGCCACTTCGGTCGAGGAATCGTCCGATCGCCAAATAATTTTGGGCAGCTTGGCGACCCGCCGACGCATCCTGAATTGCTGGATTATCTTTCGAAGCAGCTTGTCACGTTTGGCTGGCAGCTCAAGCCGTTGCATCGATTGATGCTGATGTCACAAACCTATCGGTTGAGTTCTACTGGTTCTGCCGAAAGCGTTCTTCGCGATCCTGCCAACGATGCCTTCTCGCGATTTAACGTGAGGCGATTAAGCGCAGAAGAAATTCGGGATGCCGTCCTAACCGTCAATGGCAGGATCAATTGGGAACAGCATGGCCCTAGTTTTTTCCCTGATGTTTCCGATGACGTGAAAGCCGGGCAAAGCGTGCCCGGTAAGGGCTGGGGTAAATCTAGCGCTGCGGATAGGTCGCGTCGTAGCGTCTACATATTTATTAAGCGCTCATTGATTCCACCCGAATTGTCGGCCTTTGACTTTCCCGAGACCGATACAAGTTGCGAAGCTCGGTTTCTCACGACTCAAGCGGCCCAAGCAATGAACATGTTGAATGGAGCGTTCGTGCAAGAGCAAGCCAGTCATCTCGCGGAAAACGCAACTAAGAATGGAGCTGGTTTGGAAGAAAACATGAGGGTTGCAATCGAACTTGCGTACTCAAGACCAGCCACTAGAGATGAGATCCAAAGAGCGGTCAAACGAATCGGGACACTAAGTGAAAAATTTGGACTCAGTGAACATCAAGCGTTTCGAGAGTATTGTTTGGTCCTCCTAAACAGCAACGAATTCATTTACTTGGATTGATAGAGACTATGGCGAAACCGAATTTTTGTGGACGAACCCGTCGAGAATTCCTCTGGGAGGCGGGTTGCGGCTTTGGGAGTGTTGCGCTTACTTCCTTTTTGACCGCGGACGGATTCTTTAATAACATCGCGAACGCCGATGATCATGCTAGTTCTGGCTCGGCTCAAGCAACCAATCCGCTAGCCAAAGCGAAGTCCGTCATTTTTTTATTCATGTACGGCGGGCCGAGTCAGATCGACACGTTTGACTATAAGCCAAATATGATTGGAATGGATAATAAGACCATTGCAGTAAAGACATTCGGACGTGGCGGGCACCGCAATGAAGGTCGGATCATAGAGCCTCGCTGGAAGTTCAAGCAGTATGGTCAATGTGGGAAATGGGTCAGCGATCTATTTCCTGAACTGGGTAAATGCGTTGATGATATTGCATTCCTTCATTCGATGACCGCCGATTCGCCGATCCATGGATCGGCAATGCTCATGATGAATTCGGGCAAGATCTTGAGCGGAGCTCCATCAATGGGTTCGTGGATCAACTACGGACTTGGGTCGATCAATGAAAACTTGCCGGGGTACGTCGTCATGTTGGATCCCAAAGGAGGACCCATTAGCGGTGCCAAGAATTGGTCTGGCGGTTACATGCCAGCCAACTACCAAGGAACGATATTGAGAGCCAAGGGTGCACCGCTCCTCGATCTACAGCCACCGACCGGGACCTCGCGTGAACTTCAGCGAGACTTGATCGATGCAATTGCCGAAAACAACCAAGCGCATCTAACGACGAGGGCTGCTATTTCGGAGCTAGCTGCTCGGATCTCGAGTTATGAGCTCGCGTTCAAGATGCAGCAATCGGCTCCCGAAGTCGTTGACCTGGCAAGCGAGGACGCGGAAACTTTGGCGTCCTATGGCATCGGAGAGGCTCGAACCGACGATTTTGGTCGTCGTTGTTTGATGGCTCGACGGTTGGTCGAACGAGGAGTGCGTTTTATTCAGTTGTACTCCGGCGGCGCCCACAATGATGACAATTGGGATGCCCACGGAGATCTTGAAAAGAATCACAATCTTCATGCCGGAAACACCGACAAGCCCATTGCAGCGTTACTTAAAGATCTCAAACAACGTGGTTTGCTCGACAGCACGCTGGTTGTCTGGGGTGGAGAGTTTGGTCGTCAACCGGTTGCCGAGTATCAAGCGAGCACGGGTCGGGATCACAATTCATACGGTTTTACAATGTGGATGGCAGGCGGCGGCATCCGCGGTGGAACCACCGTTGGTACCACCGATGAGCTTGGTGCTGCTGCCGTCGAGCGACCTTTGCATGTAAAGAATCTTCATGCAACCGTGCTGCACCAGTTGGGCTTGGATCCAAACAAGCTATCCTACTTCTATGGCGGGCTAAACCAAAAACTCGTTGGGGTTGAGCATGTGGAACCAATTCAAGAAATCATTTAGTGCATAGAAATGGCATCGATCATAAGTCGGGCTGAACCGCACGCTAGCGCGTTGCGGCTGATTAGCCGAAGGGGGGCTACCCACGGTTTGCGGCCTATGTTGTGATCGACGCCCATAGAAATGGAAAAGAGTTGTTTTGTCACTTCCCACAACTTCACTCAGCCGATGGCAATGGACGGTTAGCATTCTGCTGTTGCTAGCCACCATGATCAACTATATGGACCGTCAAGTTCTAGCGAACATGTCGGTCCGCATCACCACTCAATTGAAGCTGAGTGACTTAGAGTATGGAAATATCGAATGGGCCTTTGGGACGGCGTTCGCCGTTGGCTCACTCGCCTTCGGATTCATTGTCGATCGAGTATCTGTTCGTTGGCTATACCCCGCAGTGTTGCTTGCTTGGTCGGCCGTTGGTTTTGCAACTGGATTCGTTTGGAACTACAGTTCTCTGCTGACTTGCCGAGCATTTCTTGGTTTCTTTGAAGCTGGGCATTGGCCCTGCGCCTTGGTTGTCACACACTCGATATTGGTTAAGGAGAATCGTTCTTTCGGAAATAGTATTCTTCAAAGCGGAGCATCGATCGGTGCCATCATCACGCCGATTATCATTGCTGTCTTCTTCATGATCAATCGAGACGATCAAGCATGGCGGCCTCCATTTCAAATCGTTGGCGCGGTCGGCTTGTTCTGGGCAATCGCCTGGTGCCTTTGGATACCTCGAGGCTCGATCATTAGAATCAAGGACAAGGTAGAGCGGCAAGATATTGCTTCGAACTGGTTCGTTGACTTGCTAGGGAATCGTCGATTTTGGGCCATGGTGGTGATGGTCATTTCGATCAATACGTCTTGGCAGTTGATTCGAGCTTGGTTACCAAAGTTTCTTCAGCAAGGGAGAGGATATAGTGAATCGCACGCGTTGCTGTTCAATTCGGCTTACTATTTTGCAACGGATGTGGGTTGCATTGGAGCGGGGTTCATTGCAATGTGGCTGACTCGAAAGGGAATCAGTGTGCATGGTTCTCGTTTGCTAACTTACAGCGCTTGTTCATTGTTAGCTTGTTGCACATGCTTGGCCGCCATCCTGCCGCAAGGTTGGCCATTGCTGGCGGTCCTGTTAGTTGTTGGCGCGGGAACTCTTGGCCTGTTCCCATGCTATTACTCTTTCACTCAAGAGCTCTCCTCCTCGAACCTTGGCAAAACAACTGGCATCCTTTCCTTTTTGGGTTGGATTGCATCGTCGCCCGTGCATCGTTTTTTCGGAAGCTATGTAGACCGAACGAAGTCCTTTGACCTTGGCATAGCGTTAGTTGGGTTGGCTCCCCTGCTTGGGCTCGCGGCCATGCTCGTGTTATGGCAAAGGGAAGAGTCGAACGCTTGAGTGTGCCGCGACGCTCCGCCGTCGCGAATCACGAACGCGCGACTCCTCTGGTAAATGGCGTCGCAAATCAAATGTTTTTGCCACCGATTTTTTTGCCAAGTAGGAGTTTTGGCCAAAAAATTATGGGCATAAAAATGCGGTGATCTACTTTGTTTTTCTGTCCTAATCGCGAATAGACCCGAAATAGCCGCTCAGCCAATCTGCGTTTTCCCGTCTCTTTTCGATTCTTTCGGCGACTAAATCAAATTCTGGTTGCGACATTCTTCCAGCCTGTGCGTTCACAAGCAGGGACAGGGAACGAGAAATACAATAACGAGGGTTAACTTGAAATCGCATTCTAACAAACCACTAGGCTTGAAAGGATTTGGAAGTTACATTCCTTCGACCTAGTTTTTTGTATTCACGCGGCCTTGAACCGCAACCTCCCATATCCAGATCATGGCTCGCGAACTTTCGACGATTAGAAATATTGGCATTATTGCTCACATTGACGCTGGCAAGACCACGGTTACTGAGCAAATGCTCTACATGAGCGGCACCAAGCACCGTGCGGGCGCGGTCGATTCTGGCACCACCGAAACCGACGACGATCCCGAGGAGCAGCAGCGTGGAATCACTATTTTCGCCGCTTGCGTGACGTTTCATTGGAAGGACTGCACGGTCAATTTACTGGATACGCCTGGTCACGTTGACTTCACTGCCGAAGTCGAAAGATGCTTGCGAGTCCTGGACGGCGCGGTGGTGGTTTTCAGCGCTCGAGAAGGGGTCGAGGCACAGAGCGAGACCGTCTGGAGACAAGCCAACAAGTACGCTGTCCCACGCATCGTTTTCATAAACAAGCTAGATCGCGAAGGAGCTGATTTCTATCGGGTTTTAGAGGAGATTGGACCACGCCTCAATGCAGACCCAGTGGCAATCCAAATTCCGGTTGGCCAAGGTCCCAGTCATACCAGCGACCCCTTCCAAGGCATCATCGATCTAATCGAATTGAAGTTGCTGCGGTTCAGTAAAGAGGATCAAGGCAAGACGGTACTGGTGGAGGATATTCCAAAGGAACTCCTGAGCGACGCGATGGATTGGCGAAACGTGTTGCTTGAGAAACTGTATCTCCACAACAGTGAGATGATGGAATTGGCAATGGACGAAAAACCAATTCCAAATGACTTGATCCGCGTTGCCTTGAGAGAAGCGTGCGTATCGTTGAAGCTTCAGCCGGTTCTTTGTGGCTCTGCGCTACACGGTGCGGGTGTACAGCCACTCTTAGACGGCGTCGCATCCTATCTTCCCTGTCCGTTGGATCGGCCGCCTGTAATGGGAGTCGACCCTAAGAAACGAGACAAAACGCTGCAACGCAAGCCCGATCCCAAGGACCCCTTCTGCGCACTTGTATTTAAGGTCTTACCGGCCAAGACGGGTGACATGTTTTGGATACGGGTCTATTCCGGACGGCTCGATTCGAATTCGCGAGTGTATAATCCTAACCGCGACAAAAAAGAAAACGTAGCGCAGTTGTGGCAGATTCATGCGACCAAACGCGAACGTCAGGGACAAATTGAGACGCTTGAGTGCGGCGACATCGCGCTCATCATTGGCCCTCGCGATTCGATTACCGGCGATACTTTGTGCGACACGCGTGACATGATCGAGTTGCCATCGATCCAGTTTGCTCAATCGGTGATCTCGATGGCCATTGAGCCCGAAAACGCAACGGAGCGTAAAAAGTTAGCTGAAGTCCTGGAGATGCGGAAACGACAAGACCCCACGTTCCACGCGATTGAGAATGCTGAGTCTGGACAAACACTCATAAGCGGGATGGGAGAACTGCATTTGGAGGTGATCAAGAATAGCCTTGTTCGCGACTACCATCTCAACGTCAAGTTCTATAAACCTCGTGTAAGTTACCGCGAGACAGTTGGAAGCGTTACTGAAGTGATCGGAGAATGCAATCGACAAGTCGGTTCGCAACAATTGTTTGCTAGATTGCGGGTGCGATTTGAACCACTGGAGGACGTTTCCGCTAAAGTTATAATTCTCGATCGAACCCCAATCGAAAAAATGTTGCCCGAAAGCCTGCGGCAAGCAGCGCTTGAGGAACTTAAAAATCGATCCGAGGGCGGCGGTCTCATTGGCTCTTTCCCGTTAACAGGTATGCGAATCAGCATTCTCGGTGGCGAAATTGCCGAAGCAGGTTCCGATGAAGTTGCTTTCAAGATCGCGGCCAATGATGCGTTTGACGAAGGCTTGAAAGCAGGAGGACCCACCTTGCTTGAGCCTGTTATGAAGATGGAGATCACGACCCCCCCTGACTATATGGGAGAAATTGTCGGAGACCTTCAACAGCGTCGTGGACTGATCGAGCGAACGGAAACGCGTGGAGCTACAGCGAGCATTACCGCCCTGGCTCCTCTCAAAGAATTGTTCGGATACTCTAGTGCGATCCGCTCGCTAAGCCAAGGCCGCGCGGGATGTTCGATGGAGCCGCATGGATATCAAATTGCCCCAAAGGAAGATGCGGAAGCGTTTGCTCTGTAATGTTTATTTCATTGGATGGTATCGACGGCGCTGGCAAATCGACCCAAATCGATTTGCTACGCCAGTATCTTGAATCCAAGGGAGCAACCGTTGTCTGCTTCCGCGATCCAGGCTCTACGAAACTTGGCGAATCGATCCGAGAGATCCTTTTGCATCGCGAGGACATTCTGCTTGCGAGTACGTCGGAGATGCTTCTCTACATGGCAGCCAGAGCGCAGCTAGTTGACGAACAGCTACGACCTGCGCTCCAATCTGGTTCCACCGTAATTTGCGATCGGTTCCTGCTCGCAAACATTGTGTATCAAGGGGTCGCGGGCGGATTGGATGTAAACGAACTCTGGTCGGTAGGCAAGTGTGCAACAGGAGGGCTCGCACCGGATGTAACCATCGTGCTAGACATTGATCCCGAGGTTGCAGTGAAGCGATTGAAGCGAGGTCCGGATCGACTCGAAAAACGGGGCATCGAATACTTTCGACTAGTCCGAACGGGCTTCTTGCAACAAATCTTGAATGCTGGAGGCAAGTCATTGGTCGTCAATGCTGACCAAAGCATACTGCAAATCCATCAGCAAATCGTCAAATTTGTAGATGGTTTGTAAGGCGAGCGACAGACTGAAATCTACCAGTAGCATGGCCCCCTGGGCCGTGCGTACTTTTTTATCTCATCGCGATTGTGATTCGCGAACACAGCAGGCTTAATCCAACATGGAGCGGGGTGACGTAAATGCCTTTTTTGTTTATGGGACGCTCAAAAAGTCGTACCTTCGGGGTGGGCTATGGCCCCGTAAACCCCTCAGAATAATCGTTGGTTCCATTCAATCGGACTTGTTTGATCTAGGGCCGTATCCTGCAGCAACTCCAGGCAAGCATTGGGTCCTTGGTGAAATTTGGGAATTCAACCAAAAGGACATGGAGCCAACGATTGTTAAACTGGATCAGATCGAGGGTTACGTCAGTTCAAGGGAAAACAACGAGTACATTCGGCGAATAGTGAATGCGGAATTTATGGGGTCAGAGGCTACGCCGAAGCAAATGAGAGCATATGCATATTTCGCGGCCCAACCCAAACGGCTGGAAATTGCTAGAAAAATTAAGCCCTTTTTGGAATTTTTAGGTAGGCCGGTAGCCGCATGGCCTGATGCTGGAGCCAACGTTCCCGCAAGTTTTTCCGAGGAATAGTCGTCCAATCCGAACTTTCTTTAGTAATAGCCTTGACGCTACAATGGCGGTGGAATCACAAGTAGCATTCAGCGCGATGATCGCGCAAGCGAATGCACTCAATCGACATTCATTGGACGACCAGGTTTCGAAATGACGCAATGCAAGAACAATCCGCCGCTGACAGTTCAGCACAAGTTGATAAAAATACGCCAACGTTGGCTGGCCGGGATTTTGTTGACTGGGACGCTATTTGTTGCTGTTCCGGTCCAAGCACAAGAATCACCCCCACAGTCCTCCGGTACCAAGAAGCCGTTGGAAATCGAGGTACCTAAGGCGTTCGATGGCGATCAAGACTTTGAAGAAGCCTGCCGGCTAAGATTGAATATCGATTCCGTCGATACGCTCAAAGAAATTATTTCTCTGGCCAAAACTGCTGTTGAAAAGGGGCTCGACAAGAGTGATCTGGAGGCAGCAAAAAAGATGATCGCTGCGTCCTATCTTCAGAAAACTCAAGAAAGCATTCGCACGATAGCGCCGGGCATGTCACGGTCTAAGATCAACAAACGATTGAATGACTTCTTGCAAGATCTGGCCGAAGCAATCAAATTCGATCCATTGCTCGCGGACGCTTATTTGATGAAAGTGGAATTGCATGCTTCGCTCAAAGAACCAGCTGCCGCAAGGGATGTCGCAAATGATGGCATTGCCGCGTTGCTTCCAACGGTTGATTCCAAGCTTGCCGAACCCGAAACGAAAATCAAGTTGAGCAGACTGTTGATGATGCGAGCCGGTTTGCAACCAGAAACCGATGAAGCTATTTCAGACTTAAAGCAATCCATCAATTACAACCCAAACAATCAAGCCGGTATTGCAATTCTTTTGCAAAGTATGGCCCAAAATGACCGGTCGGATGAGGCGTTGGAGTTCTTTCAGAAAGTGCTTGACTCGAACCCCGAAAATGAACTCATCATCCAGAGCAATGCAGAGCTATTGGCATCAACCCCGGATCGGTTCAAGGATGCCTTGGGGTTGCTAAATGACAAGTTGAAGATACTACCCAATTCTGCCGCCTTATTGAAGATGCGAGGAAAAGTTCACGCTTTGAACAAGGAATCGGCCTTGGCAAAAGCAGACTTAGACCGCGCCCTTGAATTGTCGAAAAACGACATCGACGGATTGTTAACGCGAGCGAAAGTCGCCATGGATGCCAAGGATCTCGAAGCGGCACGAAAGGATGTCGATACCGCCATCGAACTGGCACCAGATAGAGTCGGTTCGATTCTTTTGCGAGCGACAATTGCACGGGAGCAGAAACGGTACGGAGAGGCGATTGCAGACTTGCGTCTGATTGTAAAAAACCAACCAAAAGGAGAGCCAAATCTCGAACTGCTTTTGGAACTTGGACTGCTCTATTCGTTGGATGACCGCCAAAACGAAGCGATCAAGGTATTTGGTCAAATAATTAAGAACGATTCAGAGTACTGGCTAGCCTATTCGCTGCGAGGAGACACACTACTCGCAATGAAAGATTATTCCAAGGCAATTGCCGATTTTGAAAAAGCCTTGGAACATTTACCAAAGGACAACGACAAGGAGCGGTCTGACATATTAAACAACTTGTCATGGACGCTTTCGACGAGCCTTGCACCTGAGGTCCGCGATGGCAAGCGCGCATTGGAACTCGGTTTAGAAGCATGCACGTTGACCGACTACAAGAGACCTCATATTTTGAGTACCCTAGCCGCTGCCTACGCCGAGACAGGACAATTCGACAAGGCAGTGGAATGGTCAGAAAAAGCGGTTGAGCTTGGTAGAGAAAGTCGCGAGCCGCAATTGGAGCAATTGGAAGCGGAGCTTGAAAGCTATCGCAAAAAAGAACCTTGGCGTGAAAAGACCGAAACCAAACAAAACAAAGTACCGCTCGCGCCCAACAGTTCTGGTGTCGACACTTAATATCGCGTAGCCACATCATTGCGATGGGCGTTGGGAGCTTGGCAAATGTAAGATGGCCTCCTTTGGCGGTGGGTGAAGGAGTTGTCAATCGTTACTTATTGGGTTATCAAAGTGGCATAAGCTTCCAGCTTGTGATGAATCTAAACTTCCAGCTTGAGATGAATCACTGACGGCAAGCCGGAAGCTTACCCCACTTTTTACCGCCGAAAAGCTAACTGCGTCGCAACTTGAGTGCACGGCCCAAATGCGTTAGCAATGTCCTTCAGGCTGACACGGATCGACAGTTAATAGTGTGGCGGTTTGTCATCGGCCAACGATCTTGGCGAACTGTCGGCGCCCAACATTGATCGAACGTCGGACTTGGCTTGCTCAAGCTGTCGACAAAGCACATCGATCGTCTTTTGTTGCAAGAGCATTGCTGTGTTGAGCTCTTCGACAGTTTTTTGAATATGCGTTACCACGAACTCCAACTCTTGGATTCGCCTTTCCTGACGATCCTGAATCGTTATGGGTTCTCGGTGAGTTGTCATTCGTTTACTTGCTTAAAACAAAACCGAGTAGGGACCAACCATCTTCTTCGGTTCGGACTATTCCGCCAGACGCTGTAAAGTAGTCCCGAATTTCGGCAAATTGTGGTAGCTTGGCACCCTTGACCCTTTGCAATTGTGCGTGCCGGCCGTCCTTTGGTTTCAAAATTTTGTCGAGGATAGTAGCCAACATGCTTCGAGACTCAGGGAGAATATCCTGACGGAATAGTTCGTATTGCATTTCAAAGGCGCGATCCGACCTCGTTACTTGGCTCATGCTTCTGCCGTCTTTTCCGGAAACGTTTTCAAGCATTTCGGTCACCTTTGCCACATCGGTTTCCTTTTCAAACGCTTGTTTATCGGTACTGCTTTTCTCTCTCAGAATGGCATCCTTGATCATTTCGACGTCCGAAGCGAAAATGAAGTAATCTGCAAAAATGGTGATGGCCCATTTGTCGAGAAGCGGCTCGTTATCACCGGTCTCACCCTGTTTCTTTGAATCTTTGTTGTTGGTAAAGTCCAATTCGATTTCAGCCTCCTCTTTGTTTTCGAAACTCCAAATGCGATGTCCTTCGAAATCTATAGGTTTGGAATCGGGTTCTCCTTTTCCATATCGATCTAAGATCTTCGGTAGTTTCGTTTGAGGATCGTTTAACTTCAAAATGACCATGGAGCGCTTGCTGTCGGGCGAAATAGGCTTAACGACTTCAGTCACGACATGGAACTCGGTGGACAAAAAGGGGAGCACATCTTTTACGATATCGATCTGTGGGCCTTGCGGATCGTCTCGCATGCCTTCGATCATTCCATCAAACGCACCAGGACTAACCAAGGCGTCCACGATGCCACGGAACTTTGGAAAGGCTTCCTTGATATTCCATGACAATGACAAAACGGAAGCGGTCTCTTTGTTGATCCATTCAGGTGCCAATAGTTTGGAGATATTTGGGAAGTCTAGGATCTGCACTGCTTTGGAGTATGGCTTCTTTGCAACAATGTGACCATGGTGCGAGAAGTCAAAGTTCTCTGTCCCTATCTGAACATTGCCAGCAACGCACTGCAAATCACCGAAGCCTTCTTTATCAAGGATCAACAAAATGTCCGATTGGTTTTTGGTTGGCTTGCCAGAAATGGACCGAAGCAATTTCGCAAATCCAATCGGTCGCAAAAAATATTCGATTTCCGGTTCGTTTCCTTCGCAGGGTATTTTCGACTGGACTTGTTTATACAAGTCCGAATTTGCGAGTGAATCCACTTTCGTTCCGCCCTGGGCTTGTAGCATCTCAGTCATCGTGACGAGATCGTCAGCCGCAAGAAGTTGGTTTTTCGAGATACAATAGAAGGATTCGTTCGCACGGACGTCGCCGGCGAATTTTGGAAGCGTGTATTGGACAACCTTTGCTTCAGAAACCACAATCGATTTGGGCGTCGCTTTTCTTTCCTTTAGTTCCGTATCGATCCTTTTCAGAAAACGCTCTGCGGCATCGGTTCGGTTTAAGACATCAATCACCATCGCAATCGAAAAGGGTTTATTCGAATCTTTGATCCGGGATATCCACCCCAAACTTGTTTGTCCACCGGCGATTTCATTTAGGTCTTCGATTTCCAAATTGAGTTGCCATCCGGCCTCGCTAAACCTATTTTGAATTTCTTGGCGTTGAGTCGCCCAGAAATCCCTGAGTTTCTCGTCGGCGGCTAATTTGCCGAGTTGTGTTTTATTCCAGCCTTCGAGGAAGGCTTCTGAATTTGGCAACGAAAAGAGCGCCTGCGTGTCGGCTGGGAAAAGTTTGCTGGCAGGCAATGGTTTTTCCTCTGCCAATGACGCAGCTCCGAAAAGAAATGCAGCCACCAGCAAAGCCGCCGAAGGGCTTGAGAATCCAATGCGTGGAACGAATGAAATGAAAAGTGCACTCATGCTTGCTCTTGGTCGGCTGTTGAAGGAGTGGATTTGGGTTGCAAATTGGTCGAAAAAGCGAATAGGCAGCGTTTACCAAACCGTGTATCGTATCGGAAATCAACAGGTCAAGGGAACCCTGTTTTCCGTAGGGCAGCTCTCCTAAGTCGACTAATTCCCGTAGAAAACGCCGTTGCATATGTCCAAAGACGAAGAAGTTCTCGTAATTCCTGCTCAATTGCTTGATCAGCTTGGACCTTTTTCGGGCTTCCAACCCAGTGTCGATCGTTACCTTTCGACTATTCTAGACCGTCAGAATCAGTCGTTTCGTCCAAGAAGTATAGTTGAGACCGATCCCTCGTTTAAACAGTTGATTCCCTACGTGATTCTGGAATGTAGCGACGCGAATGGGACTCGAATTTTTCAATACACTCGAGGAAAGGGGCAAGGAGAAAAAAGACTGCATGCACTTCGCTCCATTGGTATTGGCGGTCACATTTCGGTTGAAGACGCAACTGGCGAGGACTGGTACCGCACTGGCATGCAGCGTGAACTCGATGAGGAAGTTGCAATCGAGTGCAATGGGCACCATCGAATCGTTGGCTTGATCTACGACGATTCCACCGAGGTTGGACGTGTTCACTTGGGTATAGTCCACATTATGCAGCTTGCCTCCTGCAAGGTTCAAACACGTGAGGATCATCTCGAGGAGAGTGGTTTTCAATCCATTGAGACACTCAAATTCGAACTAGATCGGCTTGAGAACTGGTCGCAGCTATGTTTGAAGCATCTCTACATGTAGCTTGACGGTATGTCGCACCTGCCGGGTGCGACTGGGAGGTCTTATTGGCATCAACCCAATGACGTCATCGCGTCGCTTCAACGCATTTTTCGTAAATTGCTTATTGTCGTACAGCAAAGGCGGAGCCGCGGAGCCATCGAACCCTGTGGTCTGGCGACGCGACGGCCTTCTTGCACACGCCGCTTTGTTTTTGAAAAACGCTGGTAAACCGCCGCGAAAACAACAGGAATAACTACTGTTGTCAAGCTTGAGTCGAGCGTATACACTTCGGTTATCGGGTTGGGAGATTAGTCCAATTCGATAGAAAAACGATGAAAAATGATTGCTCCGTGGTGTAATGGTAACACAAGGGATTTTGGTTCCCTTATTCTAGGTTCGAGCCCTAGCGGGGTAGCTTACCAACAACTCCAGCCCGGTTCCTACCGGGCTTTTTTTTATCCATCTCCGAACATCATCATGCCAGAAATCCAGGCTTTTCGAGGTCTCCGTTACAATTTGGCCCAGGTCGGTTCACTCTCTACCTGCATCGCGCCACCTTATGACGTGGTTGATTCCCAGCTTCAAGACCATCTCTACGGCCTTTCGCCGTTCAATTTCTTGCGTTTGGAGCTGAACCGACGTGAAGAACAGGACCTAGACGAAAACGCGATCTACCAAAGAGCGGCCCGAATATACAGATCCTGGCGCAGCGAAGGCATATTACAGACCGAACCCGATCCTGCAATCTACGTCTATCATCAAGAATTCGAAATGGCTGGAAAGAGGCTAAACCGTCGAGGGTTTATGGCCAGAGTTCGCCTACAGCGATTCGGCGAGGGAAACATCTATCCGCATGAGCAAACACACGCTAAGGCTAAAGACGACCGATTGAGATTGACTCGAGCCACACAAGCAAATCTGTCACAAATTTTCGGTCTCTATCCTGATCCAGAGAACGAAATTCAAGACCTATTGGAAAAGAAGATTGCGGGCGTTCATGGGATCGAGGCAACCGACCATTTAGGCGTGGTTCATCGAATGTGGCCGGTCAGCGATGTTAAAACAATTCAGCAGGTCATGGCACTGATCAGCGATAAAGACATGTTCGTCGCCGACGGGCACCATCGTTACGAAACCGCTTGTAACTATCGCGATGAATTGAACTCGCAATCGACGTTGCCAGATGCACATCCGGCCAACTATGTATTGACTATGTTGGTCAGTATGGGCGACCCCGGGCTCGTAGTTCTACCAACACATCGACTCCTGAGTGGAGTGCCTCAGATGACCACGGGTCAGTTGCATGACAAACTTTCCCATTGCTTTGACTGTGAGCTAGTGGGTACTGGCTCTGAGAGTGCTGGCTCCGTTTGGGCGGAGATGGATCGTTTGGACGAACAACTCATCATGTCGATCTATTCAAAGGCATCCAACGAATGGACTCGAATTTCCGCGAGGCAAGAAGCAGCTGACCGCATGGCTGCGATTGCATCGGAACACTCGAACGACTGGCAAGGGCTCGGGGTGGCGGTATTGCACCGATTGGTACTTGAAGATCTCCTCGGACTAAAAGAGATGCCCAAGCCCACCTATGTGCACTTGGTTCAAGAAGTCATCGATGGCCTCGACGGCAAACTCGAGGGCAAGCTCGATTATCCACTGGCCGCAATGGTAATGCCTGCAACGATCGAGCACATTCGGGCAGTGTCACTCCATCAAGAACGAATGCCCGCCAAGAGCACTTATTTCTACCCCAAGCTTGTCTCTGGATTGGTCGTGCATCCGCTCGCTTAACTACCAACTGCCAAGCCTGGCGTTTACCATCATGACAAGCGTACGATTACGATCGTTGCCCGACGCCTCCAGGAGTTTGGCCGCCTCGTCGCGCTCCGCACGCGTTGGGAATCTGGCATCTGTTGCTAAGTAAGCATGCTCTAGAAGCATTGGCCATGGCATGGCACTATTGGCCCACCGATCCGCCGCGGCTTTGACTTGGCTGTATGGCTCCTCCACGGACATCAAGTATCGAACCTGATCTTCGCTGTAATCGAGCTTGAGTTGCTTGGAGTTCTTACTCTTTGCTAACGCATTTGCACCTTGTGCCAAAGCTGCATCCGACTTTTGAAATGAGCGTTTTTGTTCTATCCATGACAATACTTTTCCGGTTGGCAGTTTTCCGGATTCCACATTTGCCGACTCTATCCTTGGATAGCCGGCAAAAATCCGCATCTGCTTTTGCGAGGCCGCGATCTGCGATTCGGTCGATTTAAGGTACCACGGAGCATCCGTCTTTGGCCCCTCCAAACGTAGCACCTTGGACAATACAACCCAACGGACTAGCGTGCCTAGGTCTGCGTTACGTGCCTGCATTTGGCTAGCAAGCAGGTCTCGAAGATCGACTCGCTCACTCAACCCTTCCTCTTCCGATAAACCAATCGTTAGGACCAAAGGCTGTTGAAATACCTTATCCCAAACCATGTCTACGATAGCTCGACGGGGTTCGCTCGACGCACCAAACCACTCCGCCAACGAGTTGTACTCACCCGCTGCTTTCAAAAGGGAAGGAGGACCAGCGTTGGCTAACTTCATTCGGCCATCGGAATCTTCATAAAAATAAGCCTTGGCTACTTCCTGTCGCAAAGTGCGTTTTGAATCTTGGTAGCTAAGGTTTAAGCCTGAAAGGTTGGCAGGGATCCTCCAAAACGCATTCGAACCAGTCGAGCCCTTTGCCTTAGGCATTGCTATGGTTCCACGCAAATCCGAATTGGTGGTTTCGTCCGAATGACACTGAGAGCAGACCAAAGACGGGTTGCCGCTGAGCCTTATCAGTTGCCGAGAAACTCCAATCAACGCCTCCTCCCGAGGTTCGCGATTCTTGAGGAGCGAAACCGAATCAATCGATTCGCGTTGAACGGACGCTGCGCGCTCCATGGTTTCAGCGAGCCAATAAGCCGCAGCATCCGTCCGGACGTTTGGACCTTTGGAACGATTTTCAGGTCCTGCGATCATCTGACGTTCCAAATCACCGACAAAGGCTTTTTGTGAAACAGATTCTTCGAGCCATTCGGCGAATGCATGCTCCATCGCCGATTGATCGCGGGTCGCTCGAAGTCGTTTCCCTAAATAGTGTTCGGCCAATCGGCTTGACCAATAACGTGAAAACTCACCGCTCGATAGCAAACCGTCTACGTAATGTGCAATTTTACTTGCGCCCTTGTTCGAACGGAAAGCCTCCTTCTCCGCTGCGGTTGCTTGTCGACCAAGCACCGCGACAGCAACTCTATCGAGCCACACCTCTATTGGAACTTCGGAGGCGGCGGTCATCCCAACACGCTGCCAAAGAAAGCTCAACTGATTGTCGATAACGCTTACAATCTCGCCATCCTTCATGGCATTCGAGGCAACGCTTGTTTGCGAAACCTGCGAAGTGGACGACGGCAAGGAATGGCTCTTAGGTTTATTCAAAGTTTGGGAAATGGATACTTTTTGCGCATCATCGGATGTAGCAGCGAACGGGAGGCCCGTGTCAAGTTCCTTGTATTTCTTGTCGGACGAATCCAGAGAGATGTTCGAATCGAAGTTTAATTGGATTGCATTTTTCGCAATGCCGGTACCCGTTGGAGTCCCATTCCATGACCTCAAGGCATTGGGAAGGAAAATCGCTCCCATCACAGCGGCCGCTAGCGCTGCAGTTAATATCAGACCGCGGTGAATCCAACGCGCTAGTTCTCGATCATCTGATCGAACAATGGTTATAGGAGGTGGAATGACAACTCCATATCCATCGTTGATCTCCTGCGATGCAACTTGGACGGCCTGATCGTATTCTGCATCTATAAATGAAGTGGGTGCATTGCCGGACATATTTTTCAGCTTCGATAGAATCCTTGGCCTAAAATCAGGTGGAGGATTTTCGCTGAGGAAATCACGAAGTAACATCGACAACATAGCATCGCTAGGGCCTTGCATTTCGCCATGCTCGTCGAATGCATTTTCTAGCTTGCGCGTTGCGTTATCTGGTTCGTCTTTTGGCAGCTCATTCACGGTTTGACATCTCTTCCAAACATTGTTTTAGTTGTGCCTTGGCACGTTGCATTAAGTTTTTTGCACCATGCTCAGTGATGCCTAACTCATTCGCGATACTTTCCCGAGTCGCATCCTCTGTAAATCTTAACTTCAACGACAATTGTGCTCTTGCTGTCAAGCGACCGAAACACTCTAAGAGTCGATCTACTAAGTCGGACCCGTCTGAGTCTGTACCAGCCCATCTCAACCATTGAGCGTCCAATTGCTCCAGGTCGCTGGTGACCGTCATCTTCTTTTGTCGACGTCGGTAGGAAACCAGCAAATGGTATGCAACGCGACGCAGATAACTGGAGGTGGCGTGACTGCTAATTTGAACGAACGGCCGTCGTAAAACGGCAAAAAAAGTTTCTTGTGTCAGATCATCAGCAAGGGATTGATCGCAACCGATAGCGCGCAAGTATCTCCAAACACCTGCTTGATGATCGGTGATCAACGCAGATGCATCTAGGTTCGAATCTACATTGGACGAGTTCAGTGGCTGAGTGCTCAATACGATTATCCAAAAAGTCCTTTGATAACTTTTCCGCTGTTGGCTATTTTCATCGGTCGGCCACTGCGACTGGTGAAGGTAGTTTCCAAAGAAATACCCAATGCGTGACAAACCGAGGCCATTAAATCCTCCGAGGAATAAGGCTCGCCGACCACCTCGGTTCCATCTTCGTTGGTTGCACCGATAGCCTTTCCCCCAGTAAATCCGCCGCCGCCGACGACCACGCTCCAAGCCTTTGCCCAGTGGTCGCGACCTGCATCTGCGTTGATTCGTGGCGTCCTAGCGAATTCACCCATCCAAACGATGCAGGTATCCTTGAGAAGTCCCCGTTGCGATAAATCTTCTACCAAGGCGCTCATCGCTTTGTCCAGCACAGGCAATCGATCATTTTCCAAAGTCCGGAAAATCCCTTGGTGATTGTCCCACCCTCCTAAATCCACTTCTGCAAATGGCACGCCAGCCTCCACCAAGCGTCGTGCGAGAAGACAGCCTTGGCCAAATCCATTCTTGCCATAGCGGACTTTGGCTTCCTCCGGTTCCTTATCCACGTCGAAGGCCTTCATCTGTGCACTGGTCATCAAGTCAAACGTTTTCCCTTGTACTTTGCGATGGTCCTCAAGAACACTTCCTCGATTCTGCGCGATAAAGTTGTTTTCAATGAACTCGAGTGCGAAGCGGCGCTGAGACAGCCTATCGCCTTCCAGCTTCATCTCCAAATCTCGAATGCGACCAGTGCTCGAAACGGGTAGAGGCGCCCAAGCCATGCCTAAAAAGCCTGGCCCCTCGCTCAGGCCTCCAATCGTCACAAAGGGTGGAATGCTCAGTTCAGGGCGTTGCGAGGCTAATTCGTGAGCCAAAACAGCACCATAACTTGGATACTCGACGTTGGCATCAGGCACATAACCGGTGTGCATGTAGTATCGACCGCGATTGTGATCTGCCTCGCGGGTACTCATCGAGCGAACGATGCTCATGTGGTGCATTTGCTTTGACATAAGTGGCATATGCTCACAAATTTGAACATCTCCGCTGGTCGAAATCGCCTTGAATGGCCCACCATTGTCAGTGCCAGGTTTCAGGTCCCAAATATCCATGCTGGACGGTCCTCCACCCATCCATAGCAGGATACAAGACTTATGATTTTTCGTAAGCGTATCCGCATGGACTCGCAGCGAATGTCCTAACGACAACGACGACCCGAGCAGGGCGCTCGCACCCGCCATGTGGCTCAGAAAGTGTCGGCGGTCCATTCCAACTGGAGGTGCAAATCGAGACCACATATTCATTTCCTTTGTAACTACGGTTCTCAATGATTGAAAATAAACTCATTGCTGTTCAAAATCGCCCACCACATGTCTTGCAACATGCCACCAACATCATTTTTTCTAGCGACCAGGAGTTGCTGTGCAACGTTGATCTCCTCTGGTTTTGCTCGACGGCCAAGCCCTGCGATATAAAGATACTGGATCTTTTCAGCGACTGTGCTTTTATTTTGCAACATGGCATGCAACCAGCTTCCTGTTTCTGTGGAAATGGCAACTCGGATCAGTTCCCCATTGAACATCATCAGAGTCTGAGGAATCGAACCGTTAAACGATGTCGCCTCATCCCCTTCATCTGTCCCAAACGCCACCACAAATTGCCGCATCCAATCCTCGCGTTTCTTCTGTTGCTCTTCCAGGTTCCCCTTCCTATTCGCTTGAGTTGCAATGGCAAGCGACTGAAACAATTGCTCGGCAGTCATTTGACGTGTGTAAAAATGAGAGAACTTGGGAGATTCGCCAAGGGCCGGATCATCCGACAGGTTGTCCTTGGTGATTTTCGATGAGAGCTGATAGGGCAGCGACATTGTTATCCAAACAAGCAATTGCTTTAGGTCATAGCTTGACGTTCGGAAATCTGCCGCCAACTCGTCAAAGAGTTCTGGCTGCGAAGTCGGATTGTGTGGTCCAAGATCGTCAATTGGTTTGGTGAATCCATAACCGAGGAAGTGTGCCCACATGCGATTGACTATGGACTTGTCCAAAAATGGACTTTCCATCATCAACTTGCCAAGCTCATCGCGTCGGTTCACTTGACTAACGTATCCGCTTTTACCGATCTCGGTTCCATCTACAAATGCTGGATAAGCGACCATGGACTTTCCATTTCGCAATTGATAATAGATTTCAGCTTGCGCCGGCCTGCGACCTTCGCCTGCAAAATCTTCGTTTACGATTTCAACATGGTCCACATCGCGGTTGGTTGAACCCGAAACGTACCTCCGAAGTGCCCGCGACTGCCGAAAGAACGCATTGAACTCCCAAAACTTTTGCTGCTTCCACTGATTGAACGGATGATTGTGACACTGAGTGCATTGCACTTGTAGTCCGAGAAAAATGCGAGAAACCGCCGCGGTAGCCTGAGTTGCATTCTCCTCATTGACTTTCATTGCCAGGAAATTCGTCGCTCCATTGAAGCCTTCCGTACCTGGCTTGGTCGAGCCTGTCGCAGTGACGAGTTCCATCACCATATCGTTATAGGGCTTATTGAATGCAAAGCTGTCTCGAAGATATTTCTGCATGCCTGTACGATTGGTCAAGCTTCGATTCTCCATACCGCCATTGCGACCGATTAGGATGTTCGTCCAAACCGACGACCAATGGTTTGCGTATTCCTCCGTGTAGCGATCCTCATTGATCAATCGATGGACCAAGGTAAGTTTCTTGTCGGGCGACTTATCCTTGGCGAACTCAGCAAATTCGTCGTAGCTTGGAATCCGTCCAATCACATCGAGAAATACCCGCCGACACCATTTCAGTTCATCTTCAACGGGTGAGGGCTTAATCCTGTTCTCCGACCAGGACGCGGCCATCGAAGCGTCTATTTTCGCAACTTGAACGGGGAGATTGGCGCGCTTGGGATCCTTCTTGGCCGGTACTTTGGTTGGTTCAATATCGGCGGATTGGACCATTGCATAGGCGAGTCCAAAAGTCTGCAATACCCCTAAGAGAATCAAAAAAAGAGGAATCGATGGAGCACCCACGCTCGACAAGCGAAAAAGTTGTTTTTGAAAGTTTTGTCCCATAATCGCGTACTCAGTGTCGTGTCATACTCAGTGTCGTGTTCGGGAAAGCCTACCAAACTTATCTTAGGCGAGCGGCAGGCTGAAGCCTACCAGTTGAGCCGAAGGCCCTAGCCAAATGGCACTCACTTTGAGCCGCAACGCGCTAGCGTGCGGGCCGGAGGTCAAGTAATCACCTGCAAATACGGCCCTGAAAATTTACAGAGACGGTACTTTGCAAGCTGCCGTTCACTTTAGAAGCGTTAGGAGGTTCTTTATTGTACTCAAAAGCTTTGATTTCCCGAAGAAACCAGTGATTTCGATTTGCATCGGCAAACCCTCCTTGTTTTTCGCAGTTATTCG
The DNA here is from genome assembly GCA_043757445.1 of Pirellula sp. Lineage (GTDB taxonomy): Bacteria > Planctomycetota > Planctomycetia > Pirellulales > Pirellulaceae > JBKCUI01. The sequence goes on from JAYVPJ010000016.1 coordinate 67,137, forward strand.
ACAATGCTATTGGGACCATGACCGAACAAGAATTCCTTGCCCATCACCAACTGACTCGCAACCCTTTCGCGGACGAGGACGCTCAAACGGACTCCGTTTTTCGTGAATTCTGCATAGCCGGCACGTTTCACCCGTCCTGGAGTAAAGTCGTCGGGGATGCAAAACAACCTGCAACCGCCGTTGTCTTCGGACCAAAAGGATCGGGCAAAACGGCCATACGATTGCAATTGGTTCGACATGTCACCGAGCACAACCAGCAATTCCCCGAAAGCAGAGTCTTTCTCATCGAGTTCGATGACTTTAATAGCTATCTCGGGCCACTGCAAGAACACTTGCCTCGTCGGCAGCAATCTTCCCCAGACCGAGTGCTAGGGTCTCTTCGACTTTGGGATCACATGGATGCCATCCTCAGCCAAAGCGTAACTCAATTGGTCGATCGTGTCTTGCAAACATCGGCCACTAGCAACGCACCGTCGACCAACATTCGCCAGGATGCGATCGATCGGTTAGATCGTGGACAACGCCGCGATCTCCTGCTGCTAACTGCATCCTACGATCGATCCAAATCGGGCACGTTATCCGATCGTTTTTCGGCTATCCGAAAACGACTGCGGTTTTATTCACCATCCACATGGATGCCTCCTTCGATCGGAATCGTGTTGAGCATCGTGGCCCTTTGGCTAAGCTATTTTTTCTACAGCACGGAAGCAATTTCGGCCAAGACTTTGCTTTGGCTATTTCCGTTAACGCTGGTCGCGGCCTGGGGAATGTATGGCTATCGTTGGATACGACACCATATGATTGCGATGCGTGTTTGCAAGAATCTGAGGGTCATTCAGCGAGATCCGGGACAATTGCGGCAACTGTTGATGCAGTTCTCGGATAAGGAACTGGATGAACAACCGCTCCCACATTCGCAGCGTTCTGACGACCGCTACGCGCTGCTTGAAAAGATGCAGTTGCTACTCCGATCCTTGGGATTCCCTGGCATGATCGTCATCGTCGATCGTGTCGACGAACCCGATCTAGTAAACGGCCAAGCGGAACGGATGAAGCAATTGGTCTGGCCATTGCTCGACAACAAACTGCTCAAGCACGATGACTTCGGAATCAAGTTGCTCCTGCCAAGCGAACTTCAGTATTTCGTCGATCGAGAGTCGCGTGAATTCCATGAAAGAGCCCGACTCGACAAACAGAACGTCGTTCAATCGTTCGATTGGACCGGCGAAGCTCTCTACGACTTGCTCGCCGCCCGCATGCGAGCGTGTGCCAACGCCGGTGCTCGACCGAGCCCAAAGGAATTGTTTGAATCCGAGCTTACCGAATCGCGTTTCATTTCAGCCCTACAATCGTTACACACTCCTCGAAATCTTTTCCGATTCTTGTACCGGCTCATCACCGAGCATTGCAAACGCTTTCGATCCGAAACACCTCAGTTCAAGATCTCGTCTGAACTTTTCGAATCGACCTTAGCCGTAGCTCAAGCCGAAGATCGACGACAATAGTCACTACCGCAGAAGTTCTTTGATTCGATCGTTGTGGCAGTGTCGCTCCGCGACACTGAATTGCCGAGTCGCGGAGCGACGTCGGCTACATGTTATGCCAAAATACTACTTCAAGCGTGCTTACTATGGTTTTAGTTTGATTTCAATAGTTTCTCCAGCACGGTCATCATGGCTGGATCTGGCTTAACACTGCCTGGTCGGCTCCCTTGGGCAATTTTCATCGGTGTCCACTTGTGTTTGTTTTCATGATTCCAAACAGAGGGCAATGCACCATGTTGTGCAAGCAATTCGGCGACCTTGGGATGGGAGCGATACGCAGCTCCATGCATGACTGTCTCTTTATTTTTGTCGACGGCATTTACATCAGCCCCCAATGCTATCAGAAACTCGAGGGTTTCGATGACTTCGGATTCGGTGCCGGGTTCTTCGCCGACCGACGTTGTTCCAATGCCCGCTGCAGCTAACATCGGTGTGCATTCGTCGACGTTGACCAATGCGGGATCCGCCCCAAACTCCAATAGTACCTTGATCAACGGAAGGTCTGCCGTCTTGCAAGCTAGCAAGAAAGGGGTCGATCCTTTCATATTCAATTTTGCCTTACCCGCCGGTCCTCGTTCTAGCTGTGCATTCACATTAGCACCCGCTTGAGCCAGCTTTCGGACAAACTCGAGACTAGTGACGTTTCCCGAACCGCGTGGAGAGGGATCGCCATCGATTCCATCGCCGCTCGCTGGCTTCCGAACCCAAGTTAGTGCATGCAGCGGTGTGTACTCGCTCCGCTGGTCGTTTGGATCGGCGCCACGCTCCACCAAATAGAGCGCCAATTCAAAATGACCACTTTCTACGGCTAACATCAACGCAGAAGTACCTGGACGAGGTCTTCTGCCTGATTTGTCTTTTCCTATGACTTGGTTAACGTCCACGCCAGCGTCCAGCAACCTTCGTACGACATCGATTCTTCCCTCGCGGGCCGCAAACATGATCGCGTTCAAGCCCGACTTTAGTTCGCGCTGAAGGTCAGCACCAGAGTCGATTAGAACTTGGACAGCATCCGCGTTCCCTTCCGCTGCAGCCCACATCAAAGCTGTCTGGCCCTTCCGCTCGATCGCATCGATCTCAGCACCATGTTTCAATAGAACTTGAAGGACTTCGGCATTTCCGTTGCGTGCAGCGGTCATGAGCGGTGTCTCGCCACCAGGCATCGGTCGATTCACGTCCGCACCTGCGTTTGCTAACGAACGAACAGATGCAACGTCCCCTTGATTGCAGCTGATCGAGAGCGGAGTGACATCATAACGAGTTAAAGCGTCGACCGAAGCCCCAACCGAAATCAGTTGCTGAACGAGCTCGGAACGCTTATGAAAGACAGCCCAATGCAAGGCTGTCATCCCATCCGCTTGAGTCAATCCAACTTGTTCTTTATCACTTAGAAGTTTTTCTGCGACACTCCAATCACGTTTTTCGACGGCATTCGCGAGATCTGCATCTGCACCAGAACAAGCAGGAACAATTGGAAATGGCATGATCGCAGAAAGGAAAAACAGGACCACTAATTGTTGCATTTTAAATAATAGTCGATTCATGCTCAGAGGGTGACAGGATCGAACAGGTCCTCAATGCGGCCGTTGCTATCCGAAAACGTTTCTAACGGCACGCCAACTTTATTGAGCAAGGTAAGGTGTAAATTGGAAAGGGGAGTTGGGTTTTCAAATTGGATGTGCCTGCCGCCTCGCATTTTTCCCGCGGCGCCGCCTGCAACGAGAATCGGGAGATTGGAATGATCATGCGTGTCCGAGTCACCCATCCCACTACCGTAAAGAAAGAGCGAATGGTCCAGCAGATTTCCATCTCCCTCCGGCGTCGCTTTCAGTTTTTTCAAGAACTCCGCAAATAACGCAACGTGAAATTGATTGATCTTGGCGATCTTGGCTAGTTTTTCAGGGTCCTTGGCATGGTGCGTTATTGGGTGATGCGGATCTGGAACACCGATCTCAGGATACGTCCGATTGCTGGCTTCGCGCGCAAGTTGAAAAGTAGTCACACGCGTTATGTCCCCTTGGAATGCCAATAGCTGTAGGTCGAACATCAATCGGGCATGATCCGCATATGCGACAGGGACTCCAATCGGTCGATCGAGGTCTGGCAAGGGATTGTCCTTTACAGCAGACTCGGCCTGCTGAATTCGACGCTCGACGTCGCGAACATTCTCGAGGTAGCCGTCGATTATGTTTCGATCCGATGGACCGACTCGCAATTTCAGTCGCTTGATTTCCTTGGTTACCGAGTCGAGGAGGCTCGCTCTTTTTTTCAATGCAGCTCTGCGTTGTTCAGCAGTACCTCCCTCGCCGAACAGACTTTCAAATACAAGACGAGGATGGGCTTCGGCGGGAAGCGGATTGCTCGGAGTGGACCACGATAGATTATTCTGATAGACACAAGCATAGCCATTGTCGCATTGCCCTACCGTTGAGAGCAAATCCATCGACAGCTCCAAGGAAGGGAGCGGCGTTGACTGTCCGATTTGCTTTGCAGCAATTTGGTCCACTGTGGTACCAAGATAATAGTCTGTGCTCTCGGTCAATTTGGCTCTCGCGGCGCTCAGAAACGCGGAGTTAGAAGTAGCATGCGAACCCGGATAGGCATTCTGAAGATCCAGCCCACTGATAACGCTTACCTGATCTTTGATCTCTTCTAGCGGTGAAAGGCTTGAAGGCAATTGGTCGAGAGATTTGTCTGTGGGAACCCATTCCGTTGGGTTGCAACCCATGGGGATGTAAACGTATCCAATTCGACGCAGCTGTTGGCTTGCTCCGGGTGTTGCCGCAGTCGCGGTCAATGCGGGAATCATTGCGTCGAGCAATGGCAGGGCAAAAGTTGCTCCCGTTCCTCGCAAAAGGGTTCTACGAGAAAGTGATTTTTTGAAGATGGTCATTCTGAGTCCCTCATCAAGAACGGCATACTTAAAACAATTCCATGGACGATCGAGGAAAATCGAAAGTCATGTTCTGCAGCATAATCTACAATTTTTCTTACCTCGGGGCCATCGCGAAACTCGACGCCCCGACCGAGTGCAAAGGTAAGCAGCTTCTCCGTCATTGTACCAACAAATACCTTGGGTCGTTTGATAATACTATCCTCGAGCGACGCGACGTCGCGTACCATAGAACCGTCGGGCATCGTTCCGGCCGTGTCGATTGGCAGCCCGTCATCATATTTCCGCCACCGCCCCAAGGCATCATAATTATCGAGTGAAAAGCCTGCGGGGTCCATCAAATTATGGCATGAAGCACAGGCCGCATCCGAACGATGCATCGCAAGGCGTTCACGCAATGATTTCCCCTGAGTCTCTTGTTTGTCCTTGAGGGCAGGAATGTTCGGGGGTGGTGGAGGAGGTGGCGTCCCAATGACGTTCTCTAAAATCCAGTTGCCGCGGATGGTGGGTGAAGTGCGGGTTGCGTAAGACGTGACGGTCAGGATACTGCCGTGGCGTAAAATGCCTCCACGTTCGCTGTTAGACGGCAACTCTACTTTACGGAAATGGCTACCAGTAACATTGGGGATCGCATAGTGCTTGGCGAGCCGCTGGTTTAGAAACGTAAAATTCGATCGAATCAAACCCAACACGCTACGATCGTTGGCAATGACATCCTCGACCAACAATTCGGTCTCGCGGCGAAATGCATGCCGCAGGTTGTCATCGAAGTCCGGATACAACCTTAGGTCAGGCGTGATCGACTCGAGGTTTCGGAGATAGAGCCACTGCGATGCGAAATTGGTGACCAACGTCTTTGATTTTTGATCCTTGAGCATTCGTTCTACTTCTGCAAGCAGGACGTCGGGTTGGTGAAGCGTGCGGGATTGTGCGAGCGTCAGAAGTCGATCGTCGGGGATGCTGCTCCACAAGAAGAATGCTAGTCGCGAAGCCAATTCAATATCGCTAATCGCGTAAGTCTCACCCGCTTTCACGCCGTAAGATGGCATTTCGATACGGAACAAGAAGTTGGGATTTACGAGCAGCGAAGTCAAAGCAGATTCAAGTCCGGCATCGAAGCCGCTTTCACGAAACGCTTGGTCGAAAAACCACATCGTAGACTCAAGGTCCTCGTCCTGGATCGGGCGTCGAAAAGCCAAACGAGCCAAGCGACCTAAGATGCGTTGAGCCGTTTCTCGATGTTGCAAAAGTCCGATCACATCTTGCCCAAAGACAGCTTGACGACTTTGCGAATTGCCAACGGTACTGGCATCCAATGGGCCGACGATAGAAAGTTCGAAGAGAGCTGGATTGATACGCGGGTGTCGGTGTCGATTGTAAGCCACATCGAATGGCTGTCGTTTCGTTTCTATCAAGGACGATCCGGCTTGAACAAAGGCGACACCGACCGCATGGCGACCCGCCGACACTTGGATTCGCGTTTTCAAGTGCGAGTCAACAAGTGTGAAGTCATCGGAGTCTGGGGGTGGGCTTACGGTGAATCGGTGTTTCTGCTCTCGATCTAGGAGCAAGTCAATTGAATGTTGTTCGTTGAGCCCCTCGACTCGTTCATCGCGGTCGCGAGCCAATCGCAACTGGACCTCATAGATCCCGTCACGAGGGAAAGCATGCACGATGAGTACTCCACCTCTGGTTCCAAGTGGTAAACCATCGACATGCGTTTCTTGAGTTCTATCGGCAGGAACTCGCACATTGATTCCCATTGGTCCAATTCCCTCGCCGCCGAGGGCAATGCGGCTAATCGTTTGGGCTGAACTCAAATAGCGATTCAATAGTGTTGGAGAAAGCTCTCCAACTGTGATGTTATCAAACCCATGACTTGATTCGTCCTTTGGAAGCAGTGCGCTGGCATCGACGTCCAACGCCAATAGATCGCGAATTGCATTTTGGTATTCCGTCCCGTTTAATCTGCGAAGTGTATCCGTACGACCGGCATACGGATGCGACTGGCTTTCCGCTTCAAGCCAACTCTCGATCGCGCGCGTGGCTTTGTTTAATTCGACCTCCGTTGGACGATCGGCCTCTGGCGGCGGCATTTGACCAGCTCGCAATCGCCGAAGCATCCGTTCCCAATCGCGGCTTGAAAACGACTCCTCAATCGATTCTCGTCCTGGCAATTCTCGTCTTGGCAATTCGCGCCCTGGCTTAAGTTTTTCCATTGAAAAATCACCGGATGGCTTTGGGCCAACGTGGCATTCTTGACAATGGTTCTCCATCAAGGATCGAATTGCCACGAAGTCTGTTTCATCCGCCATCAAAGTGGATGTTGTCAGCTGACCAACTAACCAAAACCCCATAGAGGCTCTTAAACAAATCAACGAAAAACGTGAGCAAGAAGTTCTCAATCGGACGAGGCGTTGCATTGGTGCGGTGGGATTCGTTGCTGGTTGGATGGACCTGGTTGGAGATTGAAGGTCAAGCACACAATGTAGGATAACACAAAGCACATGTCTGGACAAACTGCTCGTACACAGCCGGGGCCCGTCAATTCATCAAAATCCCAGCGATAGCGGCATTGATCAAGGTTGCTAGGAAGCCGCCAAGCAGCGCCCGCATTCCCAGACTGGCAAGATCGGATCGGCGATTTGGAGCCATTGCTCCAATACCGCCGAGTTGAATGCCGATCGACGAAAAATTCGCGAAACCAGTCAACGCATAAACAGCCAGTCGATAAGATCGATCCTGAATCCCTTTGACAGCAACAAACTTGTCGTTTTCTTTGACCGTATTCAAATTGGTTAAGTCAGTGAAAGCCACAAATTCGTTGAGGACTAATTTCTTGCCCAGCAATTCTCCGATACGCGGTGCATCCTCCGCCGCAACACCAGTTAGGAAAGCGATCGGCGAAAAGATTTTCGAGAAGATCCATTCCAACGAAAGATCGGGGAGTTGAAAAGCGAATCCAGCTCTCGCGACCAGGTAGTTGATCCCTTGACCACTCATCATTAGAAGGTGATTGATCAACGCGATACCAGCGATAAATGCAATCAACATGGCAATAATGTTGATCACCAACATCATTCCGTCTGACGCGCCTCCTGCGGCCGCATCCACGACGTTGGTGTGGGTCCGCTCATCTGCAATCCTGATCTCACCTCGCGTAACGGGGTCCATGGTTTCGGGAATCAACAACTTAGAAAGGTATAGTCCACAAGGGGCTGCCATGACACTGGTCGCAAGGATCGCAACAGGGTCAGCACCCATTCCAATGAAGACTGCCATGATGCCTCCAGAGACGGTTGCCATGCCACCGATCATGAGCGCCAACAGCTCCGACCTAGTCATCGTGGCTACGTATGGTTTGATGATTAACGGAGCCTCCGTTTGTCCCATAAAGACGTTGGCGGTCGCGGCTAGTGTTTCAGCACCGCTCACGCCTTTGCTTCCGAAGACTAGCAGCATTGCCTTGGCAAAGAACCAAACAATTGCCTGCAGAATTCTTAGATGGTACATCACGGTAAAAACAGCCGAAACAAAGATTACGGTCGGTAGCGCCCGCACTGCAAAGATGAATCCATTCCCAGCACCGAAGGCATTTTCCGATTGCGTATGCTTAGCGAGCGGCCCAAAAACAAACTCAGAACCGAAGTTAGCAAAGTCAAGGAACTTGGCCACCATTGCTCCCATCAACTCAAATCCAGAATAGACAATGTCCACCTTGAGAATCAATACAGCCAACAAGAATTGCAATCCAAGTCCCGTTGCAATCGTTCTCCAATTCACGTTGGCCAAGTTGTCAGAAAACGCGGCAGCTAGACCAAGAAAAAACACGACTCCAAAGCACGCTTGACCGCGCACGCCGATGCTGTCGCGAAGGAACCATGTTAATCCGCCCAACAACAGGATCGCGGCTAATATCAAGACTCGCCCGCCAGCGGGAGTTTTAGTGGAGACATTTTCATTGGAAGAAGTACTTACCATATACGGATTCGCCCCGGTTATTGAATTTGATCTTCAATGCAGTTGCAGGATTGTAAAGTTTTAGGGATGCACACTGAAAAGAAAACTGCAAACAAAGGTTTATTGCGACACTTCTCGGCGATCGCCTCGATCTGGCTACCAGTAGCATGGCCCCCAGGGCCGTGCGAGACTCGGGCCAGAGGCGCCAGAGGCCCAAGCTACGGCAAACGAACTCCTGTCGCTTGCCTAAGCGGAGGGCGTTTGCCGGTCGCCCACGGTTGTCTTCACGACGATAACCGGGGGCAACGGCCCAATGGCACTCGCTTTGTAAATTTTGAGCCTCAATGCGCTAGCATGAGGGCCGGATTTGCAAGTGACTACTACCTTAGGCGAGCGGCAGAATCAAACATACCAAGTGGCATAGGCGTCCCGCGCTTCCCGCCCAGGTTTTTACGGGCGAGACGCCCGTGCTACGAGATGGCTACGGTAGGATTTCAACTGCCCCTCGCCTTAAAACCAACTCTAACGCTGTCGAATGCGTGTTCGACGCAAGTAGCGAGTCGTACAAAAATTCGATGTCCGTCAGCGCGTTTGGCGGTGGCATAATTTCGGATAACCTGATTGCGGTTAACGCCGAAGGCTGTCCCGCGCGGAGCGCGCCATATTTGTCTTGAAGATCAAGGAACTCCGCCGCATCCGTGGTAATCATCTTCAGTATGGTGATCGATGGGAGGTAGGAATGATGCTCGCGAATCCATTTGGCTTCGCTCCACAGGTTCAAGTCGGGATTGGACGCCCGTGAATCGGTGCCTAAAAAATGCCGGACCCCCATTTTCAATCGCTCTGCAAGTGGATAGCTGAGACTGCTTTCATAGCGATGCTCAAAATGGTAATGGGTCCTTGGACAATGAACGATTGCCATATTTTTTGAACCAGTCGCCAATTCACACAAATCACTTTGCGTTAGATAGTTTCCGTGGGCGATCGTCGCTCGCCAGGCTGAATTTAGTATTCGTACATGGTCAGAGACTTGCCCTATTTCTTGAAAATAATCTGCGGATAGGATTGGCGCAAGCAGATCGCGAAAGTTTCCCTTTCGGCATTCAAGCCACTCAATCTCATCCCTGGATTCTGCAAGATGCATGGTGACCAATCGCTTTTCCAGCCGAGACTTTGTTGCAGACATTTCCGTAACTCTTCGCGATGCGGTGTACGGAGCGTGAGGTGCATAACCCATTCGACCAATCGATTTGGACTCCGGTGCACGCATTTGTTTCTCGGCGAATACTAAAGTCTCTTGGATTCGATTTAGAGCGACATCCACTAGCTCGAAGCAGGGCTGGATAACAATCGGCATGCTTGGAACCAATTGATGCGGAAGACCTGAAATGAGTTGGTTGACGCACTCATCAATCCAAACTGGATTCCAGGGCTGAGTTGCCATATCCACGATCCATCGGACCCCTGAATCATAGGATTCTTTAATGCCTCGATCGATGTCGCGCTGCCTTGCAATAGCAGTCAGGGCCGGATTGCCGTTCGTGGAGTTGCGATAGTTGAGAACTTGGCGAATCCATTCCGGAAATGAAACGCCCGACGGCAAGGGCTCGCGAAGGCCGCTAAACTCGAGATGACAATGCGCATTGACAAGCCCGGGCAGAATGGCAAAACCCGCCAAATGGAACCGCCAGGCAGACCGGTACTTGGAAGGAAGAGGGGCGCCGACAAACTCAATGGTGCCGTTTGCAATGACAACACAGCCGTTTGGAATGGGCTCCGAATCGAGTGGGACAACCCAATCTGCCTCGACCACAAATAACTCAGGCGTTACTATCACTTCGCCTGCGAGACGGCCAACTTCATACTTGCAAGCCCTTTGGCTGCAACCGTGTTTGGGTCTTGTTGCCAATATGTTTTATTGAACAACTCGATGGACAGAACACCGTCGAAACCGCTGGCGAAGACCGTTGAGAGAATTTTGCTAACGGGCGAGATCCCTTCGCCTGGAAAAACCCTATCCGCATCGTTGATCTTATCTCGCGGCATATCAGGATAGTCGTTCATGTGGAAGACGTGGATCCGCTTGCCGGAAAGCAGATTCAGGTCATTGAACGAAGATCCACCTTTGTACAAATGATAAATATCGGGCAAAACACAGGCATCGGGATGCTGAGCTGCGGCTGCGACGTAGAGCACCTCGGACAACTTCGAGAGATTTTTGGAAAACCCCCAGACTTCAAGTTGGGCAATGCATCCAGCAACCTTGCCAACTTCAAGAAGAGCACGATACCGATCACCGGCTTGGTCCAAGTTCAATGGACCAGAGTTCGTAGCGCCCGCCGGCGGGGCCGCGATTCGAATACCGCCGATGGCTGTGACGGTATCCATGTCTTTGCGAGCTTGCTCAAGACCTTTCTTTCGGACTTCCTCGTCATCTACTATCCAGTTCGAAAAAGCGATTGAACTTTCAACGGTCAATCCGGAATCGACGATTCGCTTTCTAAGTTCAGGCAATTTTCCACCGTCGGCCATGTATTTCTCAATGTCCTTCAACCAGAATTCAATTGCGTCGTAGCCAGCTTTTTGAGCGACAGCAAGTTGTTCGACAATCGGCAATACTTCGCTTTTACTTCGAATAGTGCTTGTATTTAGGCAGTACTTCACTTTGTTCGTCCTCATTGGGGTGGTGAGTTGAGCTCCGGAAGCAATGGAAACGCATTCCGTTTGTGATAATCCGATGGCCACAGTGGATGCAGCAGCGATGGCGGTCCGGCTAAATTGCCTACGAGATACAGTGTCATTGGATTGAGGCATTATGTAGGTTTCGATAAGAATGTTCGTTGAGACAAAGGAACGGGCCACACGGCTAAACTCGCGGCAAACAGAACTGAAGCATACATCCAGTCGCCGATCAGCAATAGCACGGTGAGTAGGAAAAGATACAGGCTCCATTTACCCAACCTATCGCACGCATAATGAATCATACAGAAGAGCAACGCAGCTTGGGTCGCGATAACTAAATGCGTTAGTACTTGCCCTAACCACTGACAACCTTTCGCCAAATGCAACCAGCCGCGCGATTGTTGAATCAAATACCAACCAGCTTCGCCGTTCCACCAAATGGTATTGGCAAGCATGCTTGTTAGGCTGAATGCAATCCAAATCCAAAGATGGCATCGAATCAGTTGCAATACGACGTTGACTCCGATTCGAGCTTGCCCGCTAGCAAGTCCAGGATGAACCGTCCATGAAAGTCGACCTGGATCGATGGTCAAATAAGCCATTAACGACACGATCAGTGGTTCATGAATCATCGTCAACGTGGGTGCACGTTGGTGGAACGTGCTCAAGCAGAACCATGCAAGAAACGGCGAAAGCCTGGCGCCGATCCCCGCCATGGTTGTGATGCTGGCAAACAGTCCGATTGCGGCAACTATTTGCACGGCATTGGGGAACCAATAAAGAATCGACCAACGGTAGAAGCCGCCCGTTCCCTCCACTGCATCGCCGATCAAGTACCGTCCCGCGTCTACGTTGAGCCAGCCGTGTGGTCCAATCCACTCGGTACCTTGGATCAGAAGTGCGATAAAATGAACGGCTGCAAGGATGCCGGTTGCAATTCGCGTTTCAGACAACGCCTCTGGAGCTCTCGGTGTAAACCAAATAGTGTTCCAGCATTTAGCGGTTTCGTTCCAACTCGAAATCATGGTGAACTCCGTGTTGATTCAACGGCTCGAACGGATCGATGTCTTTCAATATTCGGAACAAAACCAAATTCGCTTGTTGGGAAACGGGCAAGCGACGCTTCGTAAAGAACGGACTTCGTGTCACTTTCAGACGCCGTCTCGGAGACATTCTCGAATCGAATCCGCAAAACGGTTTCCGAGTTAGTCGATTTTTCGCCTTCTACATGCAATACAACAGACTTGAGAATATTGGTTAATCCTTGCGTATCGTCGACTCGTGCCAATTCGACGAGAGGATGCAAGAAGCGCTCTGAACGCGCTCGCGCAGAGGAGATGCGAGACGTATCGAGGACAGCCCGCCATTCGTTAGGATTTTCATTCGTCTGGATCGAGACTCGAACTTTTTTGGTGCTATTCGAGTCCGATATCCACTCGATCGGCAACATCTCCTGATACCAATTGCAGCCGATCAAATAGGGCTGCAACCAAACGAGTACACGATCTTGCAGCGCCGACCTACGCCAATTGGTAGCGTACGTCAGGCCGATTGCTCCAAGGTGGATGAGGATAAGACAAGTAACAGACCATCGAGATGAGCGATGGAATTGGGTCGAGTCGGAAATCTTCTGGCGGGAAATCGTTTTTTCTTTCTAAATTTTTTAAGTTAGCCGGTACGTAGGCTGAGGACAGCCGGACCTACGTGAATACAACCGGACCGTGACAAGTCTAATTGTAGACTTGTTACTTAAAACGAAAAAACCGAGCTGAATTTCAATTGAAAATACAACTCGGTTATCAAGTCATTTGTTGCGAACTCGCCGATAGCAAGTTCGCACTCGTTTCAGACAGCTTACGCTGATGGAGCTTTGTCGCTAACCGATGCTGGTGCAGCAGGTGCTGCTGGAGCAGCTGGAGCAGCTGGTGCTGGTGGAACCATTGTCGATGTGCTGATTGTGCCCGAATCCATAGTTGTGCCGCACGAGCTGCAACCGGACGAAACTGGAGCAGCAATATACGATCCTTCGACCGACATCGAAGATGACATTGCAACGCCACAACCACAGCTTGGAGCTGGTGCTGGAGCTGCACAACCGCAGCTTGGTGCTGGAGCTGCACAACCGCAGGATGGTGCTGGAGCAGCGCATCTTGGTGCTGGAGCTGGGCAGCATGTTGGTGCTGGTGCACAGCAAGATGGAGCACCGCCGCACCGGCTGGCCATCTTAGCTTGAATCTTGGCGATCAAACCGCCGCCATTGCATCCTGATCCCTTGTTAGCGTGCAACTTAGCCAAAAGGCCTTGTCGACCACCACATCCGCCGCAATCCGCCATTGCAACGGATCCGAAGCTGACTGCGAAAGCTGCCAAAGCGAGCGATGCCAATCGAACTTTATTCATAAAAATCTTCCTCCCGATAGAACTAAACATGGATCCACGCAACGCCACGATGTACTTCCTGAGTTATGGACCTAATCTGCCAGAAACGTTTCCGGCGCTCCGTGCCGCAATGCCTACCGTGTTTAACCTACGATGGCAAGCATTACCGGTTAGGGGCTTTGCGTAAAATTGGTAAGTTGGAAGCGTACCAGACTGATTTTCGGTGTCAACAACCTTTCCAACGACAAAGCCATCATTCAGCGATCGCCAGTTCCTAACCAGAAAAAACCAAAATGGACTCAACAAAAGACTGCCAATTTGTTACATTCCGATCGGTCGTAAGTTGCATTTGTGACTTTTTTGTTTATTTCGAAGCTGGCGAGGAGATTTCAGCCGTGTTTTTCCCTATGGCGATGCTATCCCAATACATTTTTGGCCCAGCTTTGTTTCTCATTTCCCTTTTCATCGTTTTGATCATTTTACTCCAAAGAGGCCGAGGTGGAGGTTTGACTGGGGCTTTAGGTGGGGCTGGTGGAGCGAGCGCTTTCGGGGTGAAAGCCGGCGATATTTTTACGCGAATCACGGCTGTTTCCGTTTTGCTTTGGATTGTTTTATGCGCTCTAACCTGTTTCTGGTATCTTCCGGCAAAACTCGATATCGCGACAAGTGCTACTGATATGAGAAAGGCGAGTTCGGCATCGGACTCGGAAGGCATGGGAATGAGCGGACTAGGGGACTTGGAATCTCCAGCAAAGACTCCGCCCGTCGACTCATCTCCTGCTTTAAATGTTCCTTCAAACGCATCGAACGGGGACGCTCAAGCTCCTGCCGTGACAGACCCGAAGCCGTAAATCCACCGGTTTTATTGTTCGATAATTTTCAGAATCCATTTGTTTTTTCCGCTAGGTACTCGTTCGTTGCTACTCAGTATGACCGGGCATGGTCAAGCCACCATGCGGCACGGCGATTACGCCATCGATGTCGAGATTCGCACGGTCAACAACCGCCACCTCAAAGTCGTTTCGAAGATTTCGGAAGTTGCCACCGCGCTCGAACCGTATCTTGAATCGATCGTTCGTGAATTTTTGAAACGCGGGAGCGTTACGCTATCGGTTCGGGTTGGCCAACTCGGCAAAAGCAATGCTGCGATTATCAACCAGAAAACTCTAGAGGATTATCTTTCGCAATCAAAAATAATTGCAGATCGACTTGGCATTCACCTGGAATATAGTTTGGGACAGATTTTACTTTTGCCGGGAGTTTTGGAATCCACGCAACAGCCGGACGATGATCAATTGATCGAATCGGTTGGAAACACAGTGCGGCTGGCGCTAGAGGATCTTCAGACGATGAGAAGCAGGGAGGGCGAGTCGATGCGAGGGCAGTTTCTCGAAACGCTATCTCAAATCGCTTCGGACAAAGCATTGATAGAATTACGTGCCCCGGTTGTTGTGACGGAATACCGTACGAAACTGGAGCAGAAAATTCGCAATGCACTAAATCATCTTGGCCATCAGGTCACCGAGCTTGATTTGCTCCGCGAGGTGCTAACCTACGCAGATAGATGCGATATTTCAGAGGAAATAACTAGACTTAGTAGCCATCTAAGCCAATTCCATTCAGCATTATCCAATTCGGAAAGTCAGGGCAGACGGCTCGATTTTCTAATACAAGAGTTGTTCCGTGAAACCAACACGATTGGCTCCAAAGCCAATGATTCACAAGTTTCTCAACATGTTGTGTCGATTAAGACAGCCATCGAACAAATGCGTGAGTTGGTCCAAAACGTGGAGTAGACTTGCAAGCATGAAACATTCAGGAAAACTCGTAATCATCTCCGGACCCTCAGGGTCTGGCAAATCGACGGTCGTCAAGCGACTGCTGTGCGAGACTGAGCTGCCGATGGTTCTAAGCGTTTCCGCCACGACACGGCCCCCGCGTAACGGTGAGGAAAACGGCCGGGAATATATTTTCTTAAGCGACGACGAATTCCAAACCAAGCGTAAATCCGGTCAGTTTCTCGAGTGCAAAGAAGTGTTTGGACGAGGATATTGGTACGGAACCCTCCGAAACGTCGTTTCGACTGGTCTAAGCGAGGGAAAGTGGGTACTCTTAGAGATTGATGTTCAAGGAGCACTTGCAGTTTTGCAAAATTATCCGCAAGCAATCACTATCTTTGTCCACCCGGGCTCGATGGCCGAACTCGAAAGACGGCTTCGAAACCGTGGTACTGAAAGTCCCGAATCGATTCAGCGTCGATTGGATGTGGCGGCAGAGGAATTGGCTCTGCGACATCATTACAGTCACGAAGTTATTAACGACGAGATTAATACAGCTGTTCAGCAATTGTGCAAACTGCTCGCGCAGTATCAGGGAGAAAAGGTTCCATGCTCGAAGAATTGAAAGAAGAATTCATCGTCAACAAAGTTGGCGGTCGCTTCAAACTATCCACCTTGATCCAGAAACGATTGGTTCAAATCAACCGCGGCAGCAGGCCCTTGGTAGAAATGAATACCGACGACAAAATGGAGGTTGTTATCCAAGAAATCTTGCAAGACAAGATCTTCTTGACAACTTCGGGTGAACTCAAGGTCCTTAGCGAGACGGCTGACTTGGGTGACTTGCTCGATTTGGACACCAGCGATCTTTAAATGAGCGGGTTTGATGAACCAACGCGTGGTTGTCGGTATAACGGGCGGCATCGCCGCATACAAATCAGCGGCTCTCGTTAGCCGTTTGGCACAACGTGGTTTTGATGTTTCTGTAGTATTAACCGATTCCGCTCAAAAGTTTGTGGGTTCCGCAACGTTTGCGGCCTTGTGCAATCGCGTACCCGTTACCAACGCCTTTGATCCTCGATTTCCACTCGGCCCGCATATCGAATTGGCCGTTGACTGCAAGCTCCTCATCGTCGCTCCGGCAACAGCGCATGTCATCGCCAGTTGTGCCTTTGGTCTGGCGGATTGTTTGCTATCAACTCTGTATCTCAATATGGAATGCCCAGTTGTATTCGCGCCGGCCATGAGTACACCCATGTGGGAGAAACCTGCAGTCATTCGAAATATAGACCAATTGAAATCGGATGGCGTTCTCGTAGTTGGACCGGATTCGGGATGGCTCTCTTGTAGACGTATCGGCGCAGGTCGAATGTCAGAACCGGAATCGATCCTAGCCGCTTGTGAGCAATTCCTTAAGTAACGCAGAATCGCATGGCTCGCATCGTCATTACCTCCGGACCAACAAGGCAGTATCTGGACCCGGTGCGTTATCTGACCAACGGCTCAAGTGGGCGAATGGGTGCCTGCCTCGCACAAGCGTCCCTAGACCTCGGCCATGAAGTAACGATTATCAGTGGGCCTGTGTCGGTTGACTACCCGAGTGCGGCCAAAATTGTCGACGTGGTTTCGACTCAGGAAATGCTCGATGCGACGCGGACTGCATTTCAAGATGCTGACGGATTGATTGGAGCTGCAGCCCCCTGCGACTATATGCCCAGGCAAATCGAAAAACACAAGTTGGCCAAGACCGGCGAAGGCCTTCAATTATCCTTTATCGAAACACCCGACATCATAGCCACGCTCGGTGCATCGAAACGTGATCGTCAATGGGTCGTTGGTTTTGCACTTGAAACAGAAGACATTCGATTTCGAGCCGTCGTCAAAATGGCTCGAAAATGCTGCGATATGATCGTTTCCAATAGCGCTGATGCCATGAACTCCGACGACAATTCCGTTGAGGTTATTCTGAAAGATGGCTCGATCCTAGCTCAACTTACTGGCCCAAAATCCGAAGTGTCTCGCGGAATTCTATTTCATATTCAACATCAATTGATTGACCGTCCGTTATGAATCTTGTCCAAGATGAATTCCCTCATCTGCCAGACGTTTCGCAACCCTTAGATGTCTTGGTGGTGGCTCCACATCCCGATGATGCTGAACTTGGCATGGGAGGTGCCATCTGCAAAATGGTCCAACAGGGGTACCGCGTCGGAATCGTGGACCTAACCAATGGCGAACCAACGCCCTTCGGAAGTCCTGAGATACGCGAAATGGAAACAGCCACTGCAACCAAGGCAATCGGCATTTCGTGGCGCTACAATTTGGGAATGAAGAATCGATTCGTCGAGCCATCGCTCGAAAATAGGCACCGACTGGCCAGCCTGTTTCGATTGACTCGTCCTCGCTGGATTTTTGCTCCCTATTGGTCCGATGCACATCCAGATCACACCGCCGCTACGGAACTGGTGGAGGCGGCAAGATTTTGGAGCAAACTTTCCAAGAGTGAGCTCCGAGGACAGCCGCATCATCCGGAACGGATCTACTACTACTTTTGCATCCATCTCAAGCTTGTACCACAGCCAGCATTTATCCTCGATATTACAGAGCAGTGGCCTGCCAAAGCCGCTTCCATCGAGGCTTACCAGAGCCAGTTTGTAACAGGTCGTCCGTCAGAACCACCCAGCTTCATCGAGAAATTGAGGGAGGATGCAGCGTTTTGGGGGAAGGCGATTGGTGTACGATATGGAGAACCGTTCGCTTCCAAAGAGCCTATCGGAATGAAGCACTTTGACTCTCTCGTTTAGCCCAAGCCCAACACCATGCGACTGCCGCTTCTACTGATTTGCTTGATCTGTGCTTCGTTTGTGTGCTGTCAGCGTTCAGGCGTGAAGAAAGCCTCATCGAAAAAACTAAAAGTGGTGGCAACGACGGGCATGGTTGCCGACATGGTTCGGCAAATTGGCGGAGACCAAGTCCAGGTGGAACAGCTAATGAGTAGCGGCGTTGACCCGCACTTGTATCGACCTAATACGGACGACGTCAAGGCGATCGGGGCCGCGGATGTCGTCTTCTATAATGGCTTTATGCTCGAGGGTCGTATGGGTTCATTGCTTGGCCAGAAAACAACCGGTCTCAAAAAACATATTGCGCTCGCTGATGCGCTTCCGAAGGACGCTGCCCTAGGTGATCCTGAGCACGAAACTGCGGATCCACATGTTTGGATGGACATCTCCTACTGGTCCCTCACCACCAACTTGATAGAAACGGAGCTCAAGGAGCGAATTCCAGCCCACGCCGACGCATTTGCGGAACGGGCCAACCAACTTCGAGATCGACTACAAAAACTCGATTCGCTTGGCAAGCGTTGGGTTGAGTCTATTCCAAAAGAACAGCGCATTTTGATAACCTCGCATGATGCATTTCGTTATTTTGGCAGGCGATATGGTTTGCAAGTGGAAGGAATCCAGGGCGTGTCGACTTCCTCTGAAGCAGGTTTACGTCGCATCACTGAACTCGTCAACTTGCTTGTTGAGAAAAGGGTGCCAGCTGCGTTCGTGGAGTCGAGCGTTCCAGAAAAATCGGTTCGCTCCATTATCGAAGGCGCTGAGAAAAAGGGAGCCAAAGTAGCGATCGGTGGTGAACTATACTCAGACGCGATGGGTCCCTCCGGTGGTGGCGCAGATACTTATGAAGGCATGATGAAACACAACTTCAGAACGATCACGAAAGCGCTCGGCGGAAACCCAACGGAATGATCGGCAACGAAACCAACATCGCCATTCGAATTGCTGATTTAACTGTCGCATATCAGCGCAAGCCGGTTCTATGGGAAATCAATCTTTCGATTCCATGTGGTGCGCTCGTAGGCCTGGTTGGCCCGAAT
Organism: Pirellula sp.; assembly: GCA_043757445.1. Classification (GTDB taxonomy): domain Bacteria; phylum Planctomycetota; class Planctomycetia; order Pirellulales; family Pirellulaceae; genus JBKCUI01. Next base: position 86,256 of record JAYVPJ010000016.1, read on the forward strand.
GGTGCAGGCAAGAGCACGCTCATCAAATCCATTATGGATATGGTGCCGCGCATCTCGGGTACGGTGGAGGTGCATGGCGAGCCATTGGAAAAACAGCGACAAAACATTGCATACGTTCCTCAACGCGAGTCGGTCGATTGGGATTTCCCCGCCACCGTGCTGGATGTCGTAACGATGGGGCTCTATCGTGAAATTGGCTGGTTCAAACGCATTCGCAATGAACATCGAAAAAGATCGATCAACGCGCTCGAACAAGTCGGAATCGCAGAATTAGCCGACCGGCAAATCAGCCAACTTTCAGGCGGCCAACAACAACGTACATTCTTAGCCAGAGCGCTCGTTCAATCAGCAAACATCTTCCTCATGGATGAACCCTTCGCAGCCGTCGATGCAGCGACGGAACAGTCCATTATCCAAGTCCTGAGGCAACAGCAATCACAAGGCAAAACCATTCTGGTGGTACACCATGATCTGCATACTGTTCCCGAATACTTCGATCATCTCATTTTGCTCAATGTTCGGGCCGTCGCCTGGGGAACCATGCAAGCTACATTTACACCAGAAAACTTGAGAAGGACTTATGGCGGTCGGCTGACACTTTTGGAAGAAGTCACCGAGGCTATGCGCCGCCGAAGTTTGTCCAAGTAGCTTCGGCTCACGAATGCACAAAGCACAAGGTTTGTGCGAGACACGCGGCGGTGATGGCGTTTGTCCTTGAGTTGAAAGCCAACCTAGCGCAGAATCCATGTAAGTCCTAGGTTTGGGGCGGAGTCATTCGATAAACTGGCGACTCAGACCCGTGATCGTGCCGTAACACGTCACACCTTTACACCCCAAACCCAAGGACCACTTGACCATGAAAATTCTCGCACTTGACCTCGGAAAATTCAACACCATGTGCTGCTATTTCGACACCGAAACTAGAAAAAATGAATTCATCAACGCGTCTACCGAACGCAACTATCTGACGACCGTTTTTAAGAAATACGCGGCCAGCCTGATTGTAATGGAAGCCTGTGGTCCATCAGGTTGGATTCATGACTTGTGCGTGCCGCAAAGCTCGAACGCCGCGCCCAGGAAAGGTTCGGCACCTAAAAAGAAAAAAGTGCTGTTAGCTGACCGCTCGCCACCCAAGACAGGTCGCGCGGCTTCGAAAAGAAACGCCGTTTCGACCTAACGAACCATGGCGACTGAGGTAGCTTGAGAACAGGCGTGGTTCAAGAAACCGATTCGCCGAATGAGACCTCAGTCGCTATTTTAAACTACCCAACCGAGATTCCAGCACGAAAAAAAGAAGAGAGATTCCCAGAAGCAAATCGAATCGATAGACCAAGTAGCCCAAGACCCAACCTTGAACTGAAGCCACTCAAACCAGCTGACACTG
>JAYVPJ010000017.1:0-185885 GCA_043757445.1 Pirellula sp.
CGTACCAGTTTGCATAACCGCTCAGCCAATGTTGCATCCCTCGGGAGAGGTTCGGCCGCGGGGTTTTGAGCAACAAATGTAGATGATTGGGCATCCAACAAAAGGCCACGACGATCCAGCCCGAACGCAAGACCTCTTCGGCTAGGCCTTGGGTCAGTCGTTCATAGTGCCCTGGATCGTGAAAAAGCGTCTGGCGACCATCGCCCCTCGCGACGACGTGGTAGATCGCTCCGGCAAATTGAACACGTGGTTTCCTTGGCATGAGAACTTTCCGATTTTGGGTTGGTTGGATGTGAGTCCACAGTCTACCAACTTGAAAACCGAAAACCAAGCCTGACCCCTGCTTGCAGCTTTCTTTTGCAGCTACGGAGCTTTGCCGCAAATGACGGTGGCGTTGTGACCACCGAAACCGAAGCTGTTGTTCATCGCGATTTTGACCTGCATTTGGCGAGCATGATTTGGCGTATAGTCCAGGTCGCAGTTTGGGTCGGGTGTGTCGAGATTGATCGTGGGTGGTATGACATCGTGATAGCAACTTAGGATGGAAAGAATCATTTCGATACTTCCGCTAGCGCCAAGTGCATGTCCCAAGTGCCCCTTGGTACTAGACAGAGCGACGGTTTTGGCAGCTTCACCAAAGATGCTTTTCACGGCAACTGTTTCGGCTTTGTCGCCCAGTGGGGTGCTCGTCCCGTGGGCGTTGATGTAGTCAATGGCCGTAGGGTCTAGTTTTGCGTCTCGAAGTGCATTGAGCATCGCTCGGCTCGCACCTCGGCCTTGCTCGTCCGGAGCGGTGATATGTCCAGCATCGCAGGAGCCACCGTATCCTAGAATTTCACCATAGATTCGCGCGCCTCGCCTTTTCGCATGCTCCAATTCTTCGAAGACAAGCACTCCGCAGCCTTCGCTTAAAACGAAGCCATCGCGATCGCGATCGAAGGGCCGGCTGGCTTTTTCAGGCTCGTCGTTTCGAGTCGATAAGGCCTTCATGTTGGCAAATCCAGCAACTCCCATGGCCGTTATGGCAGCTTCAGTACCGCCGGTGAGCATGACGTCTGCTTCATCGTATTGAATTGCCTTCAACGCGTCCCCCATTGCGTTGTTGCTGCTCGCGCATGCAGTAGCAACTGCAAAGTTTGGCCCCTGGAGGCCATATTGAATTGCGAGATTGCCGCCTGCAGCATTGAGCATCATCTTGGGGATAATGAATGGGCTGACTCGATCAGGACCGCGGCTGAACAATTTGAACATTTGTTCTTCGATCTCGTTCAGACCGCCGATACCGGAGCCTAAAATGGCTCCGCAACGGAAAGGATCTTCCTTGCTGAACTCAACACCGGAATCGCGTACCGCATGGTAACCAGCGAACATGGCAAAAAGCGTGAAACGATCAAGCCGTTTCACGTCCTTTGCGTCGACCGTTTCGCCTGGATGGAAGTTGGTGACATCGCCACCAAACCTCACTTTGTGACGCGTCGTATCGATTACTGTCAAAGGATGGATACCGCTCTTGCCATCTAAAACAGATTGCCAAAGCAGTTCGACTTCACAAGCCAGGGGCGTAACGCAACCAAGCCCCGTCACGACGACACGACGTTTCATACTTTGTCCGAAAACGATCCTAGGTAGAGGAAGACTAACTCTATTGGTATTCGATTAAGCTTGTTGCTTTTCGATATAGTCAACAGCCTCACCCACGCGTTGAATTTTTTCCGCAGCCTCTTCGGGAATGCTAATGTCGAATTCCTCCTCAAGTTCCATTACTAGTTCAACGGTGTCCAGCGAGTCTGCGCCAAGATCATTAACAAAGTGAGTGTCGCGTCCTATCTTGTCTTTTTCGACGCCCAGTTGTTCTGCAACGATGTCAATTACTCGTTCCTCAATAGAAGCCATAACAGGGAGCCCCTTCAGCAAATTCAAATCAAAATTGTGTTGGAAAAGTAGTCAATCGCCAAAACATAATTGGCGGGGTGCCAAAGATAGAGGATTCTAGCAAAATAGGTCAAGCCATGAAGGGCTATCCTTTTGGCAATGAAGCCCAAATAGTTACCTGATTGAACAGATTTCAAGGGTTATTTGGGTTGAGAACCATTATGCAGGGAAAAGTCGGCCTTTATTCCCTTCTGAACTAACGACGAATTTGGTTCGAATCGTACGACGCAGGCAGCGGATTCCCAGCCGGTGGCAGGTTAAAGTTGCCGGGGACAATTGGAGGCAATTGGTTTTGATTTCCAAATTGGCTATGTGGTTGTGGTAATCCGCTGGACGGTTGGTTGCCAGGATAATTCGTAGGTGGCAGATTACTTGGTTGGTAACCAGCTGCTGGTGGCAGATTGTTATTAGCTGGCTGTATATTTCCAGTCGCTTTCGGTCCATAATTCCCGGCTGGTGGGAAGCCTGGTTGGGCGTTGTTGGGAGCGAATCCGTTATTAGTGGGAGCAAAGTTGCTTGATGGAGGAAGGCTGTTGGATGGGTAGTTGCTTGGAGGAGCCCCCGTGTAGGCAGGCATACCTGGTAAAGCGTTCGGTAGTGCTGCAACTCGTTGCGGGTCTTGGGCTGGCTGATCTGGTTCCAGTTTTTCAAAGTCAACAATCTGAACTTCGTCGCCATTCTTGGGATCGACAGCCATGCCACAAATGCGCCAGCCTGCAGGTTCTTTTCTTAACTCCCAGACGACTTCGAGCTCGGTAGCAGGCTGACCGGGTTGGTCCGGTTCTGTCCATGTACTCGAGACAAGCATACCACCTTCTTGTTCGGCTGCTTCGTTGACTTTGAAGTTTGCCAGTGGAGATCCAAGCGGGGCAATTTCCAGTTTTTTGCGTTTGATTTCTTCGCGAGCGAGCGTTGAAAGCAGGGTAGAAAGTTGGGCTCCATTACCCTCTCTCATGCTGTCTAGGAACAGTTGGACCACCTCTTTTGGTTCGCTGGGGGTGGTTACACTCGAGTGCGGTTTGGTGCTGGAAATTGCGGCATCCGGGTCGACTGAATTAGCGAACTCTTTATGCGTTCCACATCCTGAAGTCAGCAATAAACAGGCGGCCAGCGGTTGCCAAAGTGTTTTTTTCATGGTTTAGAATCCGGTTCTGATTGTGATGGGGTCGTTCGGGCCCTCCTAGGCCTCATGCATCGATAGACAAAACGAGCGGTTTGAGTCAATACCAAGATTCCCGCCTGCTCACCCGGTTTATTCACAGGATCATTACTGATCAGCCATTGGGCACTCACTTTGAAGTGGGTAAGGCTGAGGCCCGTTTGGTACCGGCGATCAGCGAGAAGTGTCTAATTTCCTTTACATTTATTCTGTAGAGAGGTCATGGCCGAACCTTTTCCGAGAAATCTGTTTGGACGTGTTCTTAGTGCGCCGGAGCGAATCACAAGGAGATGGTAATTCAAGCCGAATTGTGGCTGTAGGTTTGCGTTACCTCGTTGCACCCCCGAGCACGAATGCCAGAGATCCTGGGAGGATGAAGTAGGACTTTCATTGGTTCGTAGTGTTACCAATGCGATCAGGTGATGCCGTGAGTCACGCTTCCGACCCGGAACAAGTAACCGTCTATCTTGGAACGGAACGTTGGATCCATCGTCAGGGCTTCATGGAACGGCGGCCGTTGGCCCGTCGGATTCCGCCAAAGCGACACCCCCCGATCCATCCTTCACCCGGCCTCTTCGTCAAATTGGGTTACCCCGAATAGCTGGCTGCGTCCCGTCATCCCTATAAGGACTCGGTTCTGGTAAAGACTTCCAGACAGGAACGGACCTGCCCGGATCAGATTCGCATACTTTTGTTATCCTTTCGTTAGTAAACTGACTGATTGAGCTGCACTACCTTCAACTCACGCGCCGAAGGGCGTTTGCCGAATGGCTAATGAATAATCCGGGTTAATGCTGCTCAGATCGTTTTGAGCTGAGTGGTCGTTGAGGCGATTACCTGCGGGGTTTTAGTGTCTGCTGGTTGCTAAACCTGCGGTCTTGTTGTCGCTTACGGCCCAACGATAAATGGGTAACCGAATTAGGCAGCGATGCCTACTGGAAAGCGCACTCAAGGACGGATAAGCTCAAGGCTAAGTTCGTGAGTTTTCGAACTCCATCATTTCTTGGTCCCTCGTTTGGAGTCCTCCTATGACAACCGTTGTCGCACCTATCACCCAGCCCAAAGTCAAACATACCGAATGCTTTATCGACGGTCAGTGGCGATCGGCAATGTCCGGAAAAACCTTCGAAACGATCAACCCGGCGACCGAAGAAGTAATTTGTGACGTTGCGGAGGGGGACAAGGCGGATGTCGACGCGGCAGTGAAGGCGGCTAGACATGCATTTGATTGCGGACCTTGGAGCAAAATGGACGCTCGCGATCGCGGTAGACTCATGTACCGTTTGGCCGACCTCATCGAAGAAGAAGTCGACGAGTTAGCCGCCTTAGAAACGCTGGACAATGGTAAGCCGATTCGCGAGTCGCGATATGCGGATTTGCCGTTGGTCATGGATTGCCTGCGATACTATGCGGGTTATGCGGACAAGATTCATGGCTCGACCATTCCAATTCGCGGCAATTACTTTACTTATACGCGACGTGAACCAGTAGGCGTTGCAGGCCAGATCATTCCTTGGAACTTTCCAATGCTCATGACCGCTTGGAAATGGGGGCCAGCCCTAGCCTCTGGTTGTACGATTGTCATGAAACCTGCTGAGCAGACCCCATTAACATGTTTGCGGATGGCCCAGCTCGCCAAGGAAGCGGGAATTCCCGACGGAGTTATCAATGTAATACCCGGTTATGGACCAACGGCCGGGGCCTCGATAGTTAAGCATCCAGGCGTCGACAAAGTTGCATTTACTGGCGAGCACCGAACTGCCCAAATCATTATGCGGGATGCGGCAGAATCATTGAAGCGACTAACCTTTGAGCTGGGTGGCAAAAGCCCGAATGTCGTGCTGGCTGATGCCAATCTAGACCGAGCTGCACAAGGTGCATACGTTGGATTGTTTCTAAATCAAGGCCAATGTTGTTGTGCCGGTAGCCGAGTGTTTGTTGAAAAGAGAGCCCATGATGAGTTCATGGACAAATTGACGAAGCTGACGAAGAACCGAAAGCTTGGCAATCCATTTTCAATGGAGACCGAACAAGGGCCGCAAATCGATAAGGCCCAGTTTGACAAAATCATGGGTTACATCGACAAAGGAAACAGCGATGGAGCAAAGTGTGTTTCTGGCGGTGAGCGCTTTGGTGACAAAGGTTACTTTGTGCAACCGACGGTATTTGACGGTGTCACCGATTCCATGGCCATAGCACAAGACGAGATCTTTGGTCCTGTTATGTCTGTGTTGACATTTGAGGATTGGGACGATCTTGTGAAGCGCGCGAACAACACGTTCTACGGCTTAGCGGCTGCGGTGTGGACTCGCGATGTGACACGTGCCCATGACTTCGCGCGTCGCGTCCGGGCGGGGACGGTCTGGGTGAACTGCTACGATGTATTCGATGCGGCGGCGCCATTCGGTGGCTTCAAGATGAGCGGTCAGGGCCGAGAGTTAGGCGAAGAAGGCCTCAAGGCATACACTGAGTCCAAGACAGTAACGATCAGCTTAGATAACTAAACTTGCGATAGACTTTCACGTAAGTCCGCCTGCCCCCAGGCTGACAGCGCGATCAAGTAGGTCCGCCTGTCCTCATGCTGACAGTGACTCTGTATTTTATCAAAGCAAGTCACTTACGTGGCCCTATTTAGCACTATAGCCGCTTAATGCTATTTTCAATTTCATTGTTGACATGTTGTTGAAATTCGCTCCTGCCAATCTTTCCCTTGGCAATCGTTTGGTGCAGTCAATGTATAGTGAAGTGCGCTGATCAGAAGTACACTTCTTGCTTCTTGCAACGGTTAGAAATGATTCAAGGCTTCACACCGGAAACAATGTGATACCGACGCGATTCGAACACGTCGCATTCGATCAACCATCGCTCTAAATTCTCTCGGTACCAATTCGGTTGCTTTGTCACTAGCACCAACCGTCCGTCTGGCCGCAGGGAGCGATGCGCGGCTGCAATAAACTTTTCTGCAATGCGAAAATCTCCGAAATAGGGAGGATTTGTCAATGCCATGTCGAATTGATCTGGCTCCCCATAGACTCCAGTGTGATTGAGTTCCAAGGTTACGTTGTTGATCCCATTCAGCTTCAGCGAGCGGGACAAACACGATAACGATCGGGCGTTGGAGTCGACGGAGTGTACCTTCGCGCTCGGATCTCGTTTGGCAATCCCGAGAGTGACGGATCCGCTTCCGCAGCCGATATCCAACAGTCTGGCTCCAGGATAAACATCGACAGCGTCCAGCAGTTGCCGAGCACCGTTGTCAAGTTGACGATGCGAAAAGACGCCTGGTCGAGTGATCAGCTGAATCAATTCTTCGCAGTCGCGGAACGCAAGTTCGCAAGAAAAGTCCTTGAGCTTTTTGAGGGTCGAACTCTTGTCAATCATGTAAACCACGGCGTCACTAAACTTCCGTACCTTGACGCTCTTTTCGAAACCTTTCATTTGATCATGAACCCATCGATCCTCGGGATTGTCGACGGATACAACCAACCGACCACCCATCGAAAGATGGTGAAACATTTGCTGCAGAAAATCGCGAGAAAGTTCAGCTTCGCCAGACGATATCAGCGGGACAAAAGCAAGCTGATATTCTCGTGTTGGTAAATCGGCCGCGCACACGATTTCGAGATTGCTTGGCAACGCTTTTAAGGGCTGCATTTTTTCGTCCGGCAACGCCATGTGCTCGGTAGCTCGGAACGCTTGGAACTGATCCAGGTACCAGCAGCTGACGTTTGCGTCTGGAATCATTCGGGCAAACCACTCAGCCGCTTGCGAGCGACCTGATGAGATGCTTGCAATGCTAAGCTTTCTTGCCTCCGTGCCAGAAGCGATCTTTTGAAAGGGCGTTAAATCGAGCTCACTAACTATTTCCCAAAGACGCTGTTCCTCGATCCGCGGAGTCAATCTCTCCGGAATCCAGCCCGATGGCATTTCTGCAGAAGTCGACGCGTCCGTGTTGTTTTCCAATTCGGTTGGGTTGTCCAAACTGTGTGATTCAGTATTCAGCATTTGTAAGGAGACTTAGGGCTATACGAAAAGTGAAGAGTGGCACACCTGCTAATCCAGCCCTCATGCTAGTGCATTGAGGCTCAAAATTTGCAAAGTGAGTGCAAATGGGTGTTAGCCTGGGCTGTTAAAAACTCGGTATTGACACAGGTTTTGGGTTGCGCAACTTTTGTTCCAAATTTTAGTAGCCGCAAAGCATAACAATCCACAGGACAAGCCTGTGGTATTCGAATCCCGAACGCCTTGGAGGTCGTCCAGCTTATTTGCCAAGGTTTTCCCGTGTAAGTCACCCTCCCTCGGGGAGGGTTGGCCTTGGGCATGGGAGGGTGACCCGAATTGTACAATCGCTTCTTCCACTTCACCCTCCCCTCGCTTCGCGAGACCCTCCCAGAGGGAGGGTGACTATGCTGGACGACCACCTTGTGCTGCGGATCGTTCAGGCTTTCTGGCTACATCCCGCAGGCGTTAGCGAACAAAACCATAACAATCAATACTTGCATCAACCCCAGTTTTTTAACAATCCAGGCTTGCACCCTCCAGCGTGGGAATATTCCCGCCCAGTTTATGCCGCAAACGATGCGAAGTTGAACGATACCTATACTAAGCCAGGCAAGCTCCGGAGCCAACCGCTGGTAGGATCATTTTGCCGAATGTTGTTGAAGCAAAAACTGTTCGACGAACATTACTGTCGCGTAAAACTGATAATCAGCGTTGTTTTTCTTTCGAAATCCGTGTCCCTCGTCGGTCGCCATCAAGTACCAGACGGGACTTTTATTTGCTTTTACTTTTGCCACCATTTGGTCCGCTTCGCTGAGTGGCACGCGCGGGTCATTTCCCCCTTGGACGACAAAGAGAGGTTTGGAAATCTTCCCTGAATTGTTCAATGGTGCTGTTCGTTCAAAAAATGCAGCCATGGCTGGTTCACGCTCATCGCCATATTCCACTCGACGAAGGTCGCGACGGTAGCTTTCGGTGTTCTTCAGAAAAGTACCAAAGTGGGAAATTCCAACGACATCTAGCGAGCATGCGATACGTTCGTTGTACTCGACTGCGCAGGCTAGCGTCATGTATCCACCGTAGCTGCCTCCGGTGACCATAATGCGATTCGGATCTAGGTTGGGTGAATCCGCAATCCAGTCCAACAGAGAACCTATGTCCTTTACTGAATCAAGTCGCAGCATGCCATTGTCGAGTTTGACAAAAGACTTTCCGAATCCAGCGCTACCACGTACATTCGGATACAGGATTGCGCACCCCAACACGTTGAGAAAATAATTGTTGCGGCCAAGAAAAACAGGTCGCGACTGCCCTTCAGGACCGCCATGGATGTTGACGATCACTGGCCGCTTGCCTTCAAATCGTTTAGGGGGCTCGTACAAGAAGCCGCTGATCATTTTGCCGTCGAACGATTTCCATTCAACCGACTTGGCCGTGCTCAGGTCCGAAGGAACCAATCCACCTAGTTCACTTTCGGTCCATCGAGTCAACTCCTGGGTTTTAGAATTTACACTGTACGCGTCGGACGAGCTCTGTGCCGAGGTAACCGTAATGGCTATTTCGGAATCGTCCTTGCGCCAACTACCAAGGGAGATTACACCGACGAGTAAGTTTGCAACTTGTTTCTTGGCCCGAGTATGGGTGTCAAGAAAATAGAGCATTGACGCGCCACGTACATTTGCAGTCAATGCAATTTGAGTACCATCGTGGGAAAGCTCAAAACCCTCAACGTCCCACGGAATATCTTCTGAAAGCAAGGTGACCTTCTTGTCTGAAAGGGCCATCATCGCGAGTTGCTGGAATTCGCTAGCTTCATCGCTGGTGAAATAGATCCCCTTGCCATCCTTGGTGTAAACCGCTCTTCCGTAGGCCACATCTTTTTTGGGATCGGTTAGGGCTACGAGCAAGCCGGTCGCGACGTCGGCTTCATAGAGATTGGTTTTGTTGATCGAGATCATTTCCATGACCAATAATTTGGAATCATCTGGCGACCAATCCTGAACGGCCCATCCGCCACCCGCCAACTGCACTGCCAATCGATCCGCTTTGGGGTTGGTCGGATCCAATATCCAAAGGTCACGGTCGGCACCGTTGCGTCGGGTCGAGCCATAGCAAATGAGGTTCTGTTTGTTGTTCCAAGACCAACCACCATTTTGAGTTCGGCCGCCGTCGGTTAAGAGAGTCGACTCGCCTGTTGCCGAATCTTGTCGATATATTTGCCCAAACTCGTTGCCGCCAACATCTTTGGTAAACAAAAAGTATTTCCCAGTGTTTGGTTCAAATGCAGCGTTGCCAACAGGCTCATTGAAAAAAGTGAGTTGATATCTCGATCCGCCTGGCGCTGAAACGCGGTGGACTTGATTCGAATTAGCAAATCGAGTCGAGACGAGCATGGAGCGTTGTGTTGGGTGCCAATCCAGAACGCTTGCACCGCGAGCCTCGGTGTATTTTCGCACCTTGTCGGTAAGCGAAATAGGGATGCTCGGGATCCCTTCCATTTTCAAGTTTTCGCCGGGCCGCAAAATCGCGGAGCTGCTACCAGGATCTTGAGCCAATGCAGCGATAGAATCTCCAAAGCAATCGAATAAAATCGTCGATGCGACGAAAAAGACGCATGGAGTTATCAGATCAGACTTCCTATTGCAGAGCATATTGAATATTCTTTTTCAGTGAACGTGCAGTTCTCCAAAGACTGACTCTACGTTGAAGAATGACAGGCACCTATTGAGCAAATGCATCCATCCAATAAACGCGGAGCGATGATTGCCATTGTATAGGTAAACTCCAAAAAAGTGTTTATGCATGGCATGAGATCATGTTGGATGCTAACAAAACACATCTGGTTTGCCCTCCACGGATCCGTTTTGGCGTTCACCAATTGGGCGTCCCAACTCCTTTTCTCCGCATGAGAACCCCGATGGCTCGTCCAGCGGAAGACAAGTGGTGGAGCTCGACTGATATTGACAAATTTCCAAATACATTTTCCAGAATGTCCTGACGCTCTGCAGCGCAATATGACAACAGACAAACCATACGTCCAACCACTCAGCGCGACCGACTATTTGTGGTATATTATGCATCTACAATCTTCAAATATCAGCTTACCCAACGCCCTTAGGAGATGAACTCTTGTCCGGCCAGACAAAATCCTACTGCTCGCACCTAGACGGTTACTCGGTAGTGACCTTTCCCAAGGAGATATGCAAAGCGTCTCTCGCTGAGATTCGCGATACAGGCGAACAAGTCGTAAGGGAGCTTGCTTATCAAAAAGCTCCCCAATGTCTTGTTGACCTAACGGCTTTGGATTATATGGGCAGTTCGATGGTTGCTTCCATCGTTCGAATATGGAAGGCGATCGAGGCTAATCAAGGTCGTATGGTGGTTGCGGTATCAAGCATCGGGGTGCGCGAAGTACTACGAGTTACTGGGCTAAGCCGAGTATGGACGATTAAGACCAGTTACGATACAGCTCTACATGAATTAGGATTTTCTTCCCAAGCAAAGGTCGTAAAGAGAGAGCTTCGGTTGCTGGCCTTTGTTGGACCGGCGACTTTGTTGGTTGGCGGAATTGCGGCCGCTCTCAGCCGAATACCCGAGCTGGCAGCGCTCTCACAGCCTCCCGACTGGATCGCTTATGCACTGATTAGCGTTGCGGTCATAACATCAGGCATTTCAATTTTCAGAGAGCATTCGTGGCGGAGATGGCTATCAGTATTTGTTTTTCTCGTAGCTGCGGCGTTGCTCGGCTGGCTGATTTGGACAGCTGTTCCACACGACTCTGACTCAAGCTCGCGAGAGAGTGGCGAGGCGGTCGGTTCTGGTGATAAGCAAGCCGAAAGTGATGAGTCTAATGAGGCATCCAACAATCGGATGCAAGACACTGGTGATAGCGTATCTAAGGAACCTTCCAATACAAAAGAAGTTGGGCCGCAAACATCTTCCCCGGCTAACACTTCTGATGCAGCGGCTTCTGCAGAGGATTCAGCTGAGTCGAAGCCAGCATCGGAAAGCTCACCGGCAAACAGTTCTATCAATCGACCGACCTCTCCACCGACCACTTCAGATGTAAGCACTGCGACGAGAGGTAGCCTTGCCATTGATCCCCCGCCGCAGCCTGAAGGATTGAAACCATGAGTGATCAACCAGAATTAGTTGCCAATAACGGACGAAGTGATGACGATGGATCAAACCATGGGTTCCATCCAACAGCACACGCTGGACTCAGAGACGAACTCAATGAGTTGCTGGACGTAGTAGGACCGGGGCAGTTAGGCGAAGTAGTAATGGATCGAGCGTTTTCGCTAAATGCGACCGATTTGCATTTCGAGCCGACGGGCAACGGCCTTAGGATAAGAATGCGAGTCGATGGTCTCTTGCATGACTTAGCGAGATTGCCGAATTCGGCTGCCGCACCACTGATTTCGAGATTTAAGGTTTTGGCCGGCATGGACATCGCAGAACGGCGTCTGGCCCAGGATGGACATTTGTCCTATGTATCTCGGAATATCGCTCGCGATGTTCGCTTGGGTAGTGGTCCGACAGTCTACGGTGAACGGATCGTTTTGCGGCTACAGCCGGACCCTCGCCAGTTTCCTGGTTTGGATGACTTGGGAATCGACCAGCGTGACACCTCAGCTCTGAGGCGCTGTTTAGCTTCGCCCTACGGCTTGATTTTGGTTGTCGGTCCAGTCGGCTCAGGTAAATCAACTTCGGTTTATTCATTCTTGCGCGAGTTGAATACTCCCTACCATAGTATAGTAACTATTGAGGATCCTGTTGAGCGGCGCGTGGCCGATATTTGCCAAGTTCAAGTCGAACCCAAGATCGGGTTCGAATTCGCCAGTGCCCTTCGCTGCGTCCTACGGCAAGACCCGGATATCATGATGGTCGGTGAAATTCGCGACGCAGAGACGGCGCAAATTGCCTGCCGATCGGCACTGACTGGCGTACTTGTACTCAGTACCCTGCATGCGAGTACTTCTGTAGCTGCCATAGATGTACTCAAAAATTTTGACGTTCCTTCACCCATTCTGGCAAACTGCTTGCGAGGTGTTGTCTCCCAACGGTTGGTACTGCAGGTTTGTCCCAAACATCGTCAGGAGTACCAACCCAACGAGGCCGACTGCCGAATACTGAATATCGACCCCGCTGAAGCACATCGTTACAACCTGGTACGTGGAATACCCCACGACGACAACTTCCACTCAGGTTACTTCGGACGCGTTGGCATTTTTGAAGTAATGGAAGTTAATCGTGAGCTTCAAAAGGGCATTCTCAGGAACGCCCAGGCAAATGAACTGTCGGAAATCGCCGTGAGATTGGGCATGCCTACCTTAACCGACGCCGCCCGCAAAAAAGTAATTGACAAGGTTACTTCGATAGATCAGTTTCATGCCACGACTCTCAGCCTTGAAGATTGAGTCATTTAAAAAAATATTAGCTTTGAAGAATATCGAGCTGCTCAGGAGGTCGCCGCTAGCTTTGGGATCGACTGCTTGTCTTTTGCGGTGATGGTGAACCATGTTCACTTTATCCTTCGCAGCAGTCTTGATGTCGTTGCTGGTTGGTCCGACGAGGAAGTTGCGATGCGTTGGTGGCAGTTGTTTCCGCTTCGAAATAACAAGGACAAGACGCCTGCGGTTCCTACTGAAGGTGAGCTTAAGATGTTGATGACTCCCGCTCGCAGCAAGCAACTGCGGAGTCGCCTGAGTGACATCTCTTGGTGGATGCGTGCCTTGGCCGAGCCAATCGCACGACGTAGTAGTATCGAGGATAAATGTACGGTGCTCGACTGGACGGGCAGGCAGGTACGACGTGGTACCAAGAGGGGTCCCATCCCCGGTGAGTTGGCTCCGATCATGGAGCGAATTGGCCTGTCAGGGGAGTTATGGTGTTATGGTGTTATGGTGTGACGTAGTGAAACGCTTTGGCAAGATCTTCAAGCGCGTGCCAGGATCACCGGAGTCGTTGGCTCAAGAAGCGATTCTTCGCGGGCGAAGTGGCTACCGAACGGGAAATTCGCCATTGCTAAGTGCCGGTTAGCGATACTTTCTCTCGCAAATAGTTGAGTGGAACACAGGTTGGCTATTGCCGAGCAGAGTGGATCGTTGCCACTACAGTTCGCACTTCAATCATTTCTAGCGTATTGGGCAGCATTTTTCGAATCGCACGAGAGTTGCATTCGCAACGCCTAGCTAGGTATTTTTCATGATGAGAAAGAAATTCTAAAATCTGCGGCCCGAAAACATAAATGGCTGGCCCAAGTGCGCCGGGCTATGCCTGACGGGAGCGTTCAACCGAGCAAGTCGAGTGTCGCAGGGGCGAGATCATCATTGGCGGGCAGCGAGAGCAAAGAGTCCGCCTCTGTGATCGGATCGGCGTTAGACGAATTGGAATTTTTGCTTTTTTGTTGGGGGCCATCGTATCGTTCGTTAGCGTCACGATCGGATGCTTTTCCGCTTTGCTCTAGCGGGTTTACGGGTTCGGTCGAGGAAGCAGCGTTTTTTACTATTCCGCTTTGTTTCGAATCACCAAGTGCCTGTTGCGTTAGCGCCGCAGGATTCGTCCACGCACCGCCACTGG
Source organism: Pirellula sp. (assembly GCA_043757445.1). Lineage (GTDB taxonomy): Bacteria > Planctomycetota > Planctomycetia > Pirellulales > Pirellulaceae > JBKCUI01. The sequence continues at coordinate 13,673 of JAYVPJ010000017.1, forward strand.
GCATAATTTGCATTTTCAGTCGTCCTGTGAAATATTTCCTGTTCCTTGACCCGTTGTTTTTCTGCCGACCAATGGGAGCGTTTCTGACTTGTGGTAGGAACGACGTGTGCTGCTCCGAAATCCGAAAACGTCAACACTCACTTTTACAACAGAAAGGAACTTCAAGTATAGCCCAATCAGCTGAGACCTTTGCTGGCTTGCGATGGGGTGGCTGGCTTGCGATGCCGTGCAGAGAACGGTTCGCAGAGCTTGGCTTTGTGGGTTAGACCCAATTTCTGGTAAATCGTTTGAACATCGGCGAACTTGGATTCAAAATCGCCGTCCGTACACCTCGGTTTATGAACGAATCGCATCGGAGAAAGCAGAGCAAAAAGAAAAGGCTCGAGCCAAGCTACGCAGGAAGCGAGGTGGCCGAAACCGTTCAACTGGTTCAGGCGAAGGCCAAGTTGGTTACGTGCGCCGCGACGATTGGCTGACACCGTTAACACTTGACGAACTTTCGGTTGCATTTAAGGGCGCAATGCCCAGCAAGAGCGGGAAACGAGCTAGCGACAAGGGATTTTTGGGAATTGATTGCAGCCCCCGAGCTTCTCGGAGGCGCCCTTCGCGGTGATAATCTTGCCGCATTGGCGGCGAAGCTAACCACACCTACTCTGCATTAAGGATTGACCGTCTAGTTGCAGAGTGGCGTAAGCTTCCAGCTTGCGTTGAAAAACAATCGCAAGCTGGAAGCTTAAGCCACTATAGGGATGGGTTGTCCGGGATGTCCTTCAAGATCTTGGTGCGGCAGTTGCCGGCGCCTAAAAACCATTTCCGTCATATGCCCTCCATTTGAAATCATCATCGATCTTTTCAATATCCCGTTGTAGAAACGGCACGGCTTATTCGAAAGCTTTAAGATCGAAACATTTCTACGGATCCATTTTGCTTTCGGGGAGGACTTTGTCTAGCGAGTTCATCAAGGAAATTGGGCGTCGAATCTGAAGGTTCGCGGTGGTACCATTGACCTCAATTTGCCAAAGTGTTGCCGCTTTGGAGCTAGAGAGTGGGCGAAAGATCGAGCCAACCAAACTACGACGTCCAACGTGTGCGAACAAATCTAGATGCAGCTCTCTTCGCATATTCACCCAACCAGAGCCCCGCATCGAAACGATATCGCCATCGAGCACCAACTCGCGTATCGGCAAACGGTCTCCGTCTATTCCGAATTGAATGTCGGCGGAATCAAATGCACCCTGACCTGGACTAACGGAAAGCAATCGAAAGAGGCGTATCATGGCAGGCAACTCATACAAATTGGCTTTTCGAAGCCAAGCTTTCCCTTGGCCTTCTAGCGAGGCTGTATTGGTCAGCGCTCCTTGTAGGTCACACTGAATCGATAGTTCGCCCTTGGCCTGCGTATTTGTTTCCCCTAAGTCGACTAAGAACCCTTGAAGGTCCGCAGCGACCAGCCTAAGACGATACTTAGAGCGTTGCTGTCCATCTAACGATTCGACGCCACTGACGAATACCGTTCCGCTCAAAGTACGAGCGCGGATGTCCGACTCAACAACATCCAATGGCACGACATCTTCCGGCGAGCGAACGGCGTTTGGATTGGTCGGGGATGGGGCGGCATTTCGGCCCATGGAATCAATTCGGTTAGAAAGCGCTTCCCGAACTGAGCCTCGATAGGAGGCTTGCGCCAGGACGTTGTTGGTTGCCCCCACGACGGGAGCCTGATACACAGCCGATACAACCGAGCTATCCTTGCTTTTTCGAGTCGGCGGACGCAGGTGATTCTTCTGTTGCCATGTCGCTACGTCGCGTCCAAAAAGCAGCTCTTGGCGATTGAATGCAAATGGACCCTCCACTCTTGTTACCGCAATTTCCTTAATGGATAGTGCGTCTAGGTCCAACGAACCAAAGGCTACGGGGCCCGATGGAGTGTTTTCTCCGGCAAGTGCGAGCGAACCTCGAATGCCGCTAGCAATTCCGCCTCCACCGAGTGTTCCATCTTCAATTTGAAGATCCAAATCCCACTCGCGAACAATCGAGTCAGACGGCGTAGGGGGAGAAGAGACTCGCGTGGTGCCCGAGATGCTGACAGGTCCGCGAAAATCGAGCTTGACCAACGGATCTTTCAGATAGGACGGCAGACAAGACAGAAGGCTTTGGTCTACAAGCAAGCGTGTCCTATGCAACCAAGTTAAACGCCCGTCCCAGGTTCCATCCGAGTGCAAACTGCATTGCCCCTCCGTCTGAAGTTTACTTGTCTCATGCTTTCCAAAAAATGAATGGATATCGATTCGACCTGGTCGATAAACAATATTGCACTCTACATCGTTTACTTGATACGGCAACGAAACTGGGCGAATGGATACAGCCCCTCCGGCCCGAGACTCTGCCTCTCCGAATTCCGTGATTTCAACTCGCAAATCGATAGGGTCATTCAAATGTTTGCGTGACACTTTCATTGTAACTTGGTCCAAGACGCCACTCGGTTGCAACTGGTCCCACAACCCACGCACGTTTTTTGGCAGAGCATGTTGCAGTTCTTCGTCCAAGCTAACGTCGTACCCATCGAAAAAGAGCTCTACCGATTCCAAATTCGCGTTGTGTCCTTGGCATACACCGCGTCCTTTGATCTTTGCTCCGTCGTTGCGACCGATAAAATCCTTTAGTATCAAGCGTTCATTGTCTACTGTCGCATCTCCGTTGATGCCATCGATGGGATAGCGAAAACCATCGTATTTTATGGCGCACTCAGAGAAGGTCAGTTCAAGCGATCGTGAAATACTGTCTGGCTTGTTTGCCAGACGCTGAAAGTGCCCCTGTTTAAGATGGACTGTTCCGGTGGGATGCAAGGATAGCACGAACTTTTGGAAGCTACTTTCTGGTGCTCCTCGAGGCGAAAACGATTTGAGAAGAGTTTCATCGATTGCAATGGGTCCATCGGCTGCGAGTTTCAGGTCCATCAGCCATCTCGGCTGAGCTCGAGAAAGGATGAGAGCTCCACTGATTTTTTGACCAGCTGCAGTTCCTGTGAGCGATTCGGCCACAATCGTATCGTTCTGGTAAACAAAATCCCCTCGTATATTGCGGATAGGATAGGGAAAAAAATCGGGTTCGAGCCCAGCGTTGTTAGCGCGTACTCTCACCTGCGGAGTCCAGCGCGTTCCATCAAAACCCAGTGTCGCCTGTGCATCGACGAGACCACTTACGCCAAGTTTTTGCCATGCCTCTTGAATCGAGGCGGGCAGTGCTTGATAGAGCCGCTGGTCAAGCGATAAGTCCTTAACCGTGATTGTCGCTGCCAATGGCGAGCCGACTGCATATCCGTGCAGATCACAAGCTACAGCGACCGAAGTTTGACCGCTTGCCGCTCGAACCTTTCGAAGCTGCATGAGTCCGTTCTTGAAAAACACTTCACCTGAAATGGATTCGAGTGGATACGGTACTAGCGGATGCATCAACCGACCATCGGCGATTACGGCCCTGGCTTCATAAGTGATTGAGCCTTTTTCGGAACGTGCTGCAAAACTCGCATCTAGTTCGCCACTAAAGCCGGCTGCATGAACCAAGTGCTGCTGCAGCCTTAAGGGCAATTGTCCAGCTAGACGTTGCGAATAAGCGAGTTTTGTCACATTGCCTTCCGCCCGCCATGACGACTTGTCTTCGTTAATGGCAGTTCGAATGGTTGCTTTATTGAAATAGCTACTTGAAACGCTAGCCGAGATATTGGCCGAGAGTGGCATGATTTGGCCGTCAAGAATTCTTGGTGCAAGTTCCGCATGCGCCCGCAAATCATGAAGGATGACTTCTTGTTCGACTCGACCTGTTTCGACGCCCACTCGAATCAGTCCAGATCGGACAGTGATCGTAGGAAAGTTTGGACTGAGCGGCGTAGGACTCGATAGTTCCTGTATGCTAAATCGACCATCACTGAGTGGCCATACACAGAGCTCGACATCATCTGTTACTACGTTCTGAACAGGCAACTGTCCCTGGACAAGGCCGATCATCTCAATTGGCCCATAGCAGACAATACGCCCACAACGGAAAACGTCACGCAAGCCTTGGTCGGTGGGCTTTGCAATTCGAATCCCTTCGATAGTAATCGATTGGCCAGGCTGAAAATGGGCTCGGTCAATGGAGACGAAGTGCGAGGGGAACTCTTTGCGAATGTGCTTGAGGATCTCGTTCGTCAGCTTACTGTCCACGCGTCCGATCAGCGAAAAGTAACACCAGAGCCCCAGAATTGCGAACAACAAGATCCAAACCAGACGAAGCTCCCAAACGCGATCACGGCTCCGTCGAATAGCATCCGCGGAGTTGCTCGCTTTGTTTTCATTTGAGGCTACTATCGGCCGTGACATCGTTTGGGGATATCGATCCATCGCGATTAATTCTGTACACCATCCATCTGACAACAGTGGCACATCCAACGCCTCCAAGTACGCAGATGGCCAAGACCGCCGGTTGTCGATATCGCACGGAACCGATAAAGAACACGTGCAATAATCCGAAGTAGACACACGGCATCGCATACAACCATGCGCCCAATTGCGATCGGCATTGCCACATGCCGATCGCGGCAAAACACATAATTGCACAGTAGCCAATCGCTTCGAGCCACCTCACGGCGTCGCTGCCAAGCTCTCGAGCAACCGGAAGCGGTGACCACGTCTTGACGAACTTTACCAATCCGAGCCTCATAGCGTCAGATGAGTTTTCTATCGCCCAGGAAATAGCAGCATTCTTCAATCGCCTATCCAGTCGCCACTCTAGGGTGCTTTCCAGCTGATTTCCCGCAACAAGCTTTCGCCTATCTTCGTTTGTTTGGTCAACAATAAAGTCATTCACGAATTCCATATTCTCATCACTGCTGCCGGACGCACCGGGATGCCAGCCATCGTATAAACTGGCCCCAACTTGAAGCGTGGTCGGAACAAATTTGCCTGTCTCCATATAGTTTCGGACCCACCAAGGGCTCATCACGGTGCAGATCCCAACACAAAACAAAACGCATCCAGCCAGCCACTTCATTTGTTTCCAGGGATTGGTCCCCGCAATCGATTGAAACATGACCGCCATTAAATAGGAAAAGAGCACGGCGGGCCAAAGGCTCCAACTCGGGCGGGCCAAACAAGCAGCTCCACTTATCGCACCGGACAGCAGCATCCAAGTCCATGCTACCTCCCATCGTTCTTGTCTCTTGGCTTGGATCGCAAGAGAAGTGCAACTCAAGCTAAGCAACATAAGCGGGCAAAAAATTGCCTCGCTTAGAATGAAAATGCTCATTCCAATCGCACCAGGATAGAGAAGCGCGAGCAGGCCTGCCCAAATGCCTACGTCCGTACTTGGATTTCGTTGGCGAATTCCAAAGAGTCTATTGGCGGAACGAATAACAAAAGCAATGCAAAGGCCGCCTAAGCTACACCCCACAATCCTCGCAAACAAAACTGCCATCCATGAAGCTCTCTGGCTCGCGCCATCCATCCAAGTCCAGGGCGAAAGAAAAAGCGGATAGAGTGGAGCTCTAAAAATTCTGGAATCAGGGCTGCCGTACTGATACGGAAGGCCTTGGGCAATCTTTTTGGCCATCGTCCAGTAGGAATCACTGTCACCAAAGCGGAAATGCGTCTCGCTCGAAATGGAATTCTGCCAGACAACAGCTGCCACCACCCGGACAAACAAGCCGATTGCAATGATCGCCGCACTGATTCCAACATATCTTTTCATGGAGCATGCCGGACGGATTCTCGCGAGTAATTAAGGGCAGTGAAAGGTCTACTGAGGCAAGACTTGTATTTCGAGTTCAGGCAGCAGCCGATAGAGGCTCAAAACATCAAGATACGGGTTTTTCCCGTTGAAGTTGGATTCCTTGATCTTGATCCTATCGATCGAGGTTGGAAACGCTTCTTCCGTCGAGTCCATCGGCACCCACTGCGAGCCATCACGAATCTCAACCCAAGCATGGAAATTCATCTCTGGCATTTCAGTGGATCGATTGAACTTGACTCCCAACGCAATGCGAGTTGGGATATCGATGGCCCGGCAGATGGAAGCGAACAAGAGTGCATGCTCGATACAATTCGCTTGCTTGGCTTTGAGTGAATCCAATACTGTCCCAATACGCTTATCGAACTCTTTCAAGGCAATACGCTTTTGAATTTCACGTCGGCAAGAGTTGGCTTTTTCTGTGTTGGACGCCTTGTCTTTCAAAATGCTTGAGTTTGCTGAAATCAAGCCACGCGCAAGTTCGACGATCCTTTTTGACTTCGAAGGAACATATTCAGAGGCAAGTGTTGCTCCGCTTTCCTGACCAGAAGCGACGTCTGATCCTTGGAGCAGATCTGGACCTTGGAGCAGATCTGGACCACCACCGTTTTTAAATACTGTAACATATACAGTGAGTGGGTCAGATTTGGAACTAATACGCTGTCCTACCTTGTCGTTGAATAAGAAAAACGGTTGTTCGGAGCTATGGTGGAATCGATAGCTGACCGAATCGCGGTTTGGACTCGATAGGACATCGATCGGTCCTTTAAGCGGAATTGCGATGGATTCGATAGCTCTGAGATCGAGGATCGATTCAAAAAGTTGTGCAGCGATCGGTTCGGTGCGATACGACATGATATCATTTACCTGAATCAACGACTTGAAACTCTCTCCCTTTTCGTCTACCCACAAAAGGGATTGCGAACCGCTCTCCCCCACCATCCCAATGCTGCGGACTTCTAAGAGCTCTTTGGTGCCATCGAGCATCGTAGGAGTCATGATGTATTCGCTCGCTTCCAATTTGCCATCGATGATCTTTCTGATGAATGGATCGAAATACTTCAGGGTCCTCAATTCCCTGGGTTGTAAGGGGTTTCGGCGCATGGACTGTTCGACCGCGAATGGTCCTCGGTAGTTTTCTTTCCATTCAAAATCGAGGGAAAACGGTTGGCCGTTTTCCTGTCCGCTGAATTTCATCACTCTATCCCTTATTGTGCCTACAAAGGACTGTTTATTTGAACCCATCTCGATGTTGCCCCGGATTTCCATTATTTCGCCGTTTTCCTGCTCAATCGTCGATAGCTCCACTCGCTGCTCGAACGGAATTCCCTTCAGGGACACTCGCATTCGGCTTCTTGCCACGTGACGCAGAGTTCCGGGGCCAGCTTCCGCACTATCGACCTTTCGATAGAGGAGACCAACGGGTGCATTTCCAAGGTATTGAACCTCCCAAGTTTCACGTGGCAATTTGACCAAAGCATTCCATGGTTTTTTAGGATCATCGACTGTATTCACAGGTTTAGGCGTCAGCCTCTTTGCAGTAATCGGTTCCACTAAGTCCTTCGGTTTCGACTTACTGCGTCTGGTAGAGGTTTCGTTAGCCTGACTCGCAAGCGAGTTTCCTGTTTGTTGTTTGACAATAGACGGTTCGAGCTCTTCCGGTCCAACTTGATTCGGACTGTCTTTGGTCGGTTCGGCCTTGAGCTCGACCCCGATTCCTTGAAGCACCTTGTCCGTCGCTTCGACCTGTTCTTCAGGTGTTCGTGGTGTACAGCCAACAAAACAGCTACCACAAAAAAAGCAAGCCAGCGCTGTGAACGGGAAAGAATAAATGAAGTAGCCAGTTCGAATAGTCATGGGGTGTTTTGATGGAGTTGTTGTCTGATACTTTCTCTCATGGTAATCGAATTCTCAAGAACCTCGATCCGTGAACTGAGACTATTCAGCTTGTAGCGATTGTAAGGGCAAGAAAACGAGGGGAAATAATATGAAATCCGGGGGCTCGCTATGGAGGTGACCTAATCTTGGTTGTTCCTCAAGGGTACTTGCTGGAACGAATCCTTTTCGTTTTAAGTCCAGCCGATCCCTTTCACCCTAGAACTGCGACAGCTATTCCAATGGGCAAGTCCCCTAAGTTCCAATCCAGCCAACCGACTAATGCGCCCGAGTCTAATCAACGCTCTAGCCCTACGTCAAGCTTTCGTTCGCTGGACGGCGATGACCTAGAAGCTCATATGGGTGTATTCCGGTACGGAGCATTCGATCTAACCGATGCAATCCGTCCATCGTACGACCTGCAAGTCGTTCCGCGCCAAGGCTTCCGACACGATTCCTACACGGATCCCAAGACGAAAACGCAAGTTCCCGTAATCATGGCTACCGCTTCCCGCGAACGGCTTTTCGATTTATTCATGGACCTAATCGATTGCTTAGGCAACGAAGTCGATTTGGTTCTAGAGACAAGCCACAGCGGTGCATCGGAAAAACACGAAGACCTCTATCGCGAGCATATAGACCTGCCAGTGCTCAAGAGCGTTCTGTATGATTTCGAGGATATGTTACTCAACGATGGGTGTACCGGCATCGCAGTGCTCAATCCTCGAAAGCAGCAAGAAGTACAATTCGACGAACATAAGATGCTGATTTGCTACGGATCGCCGTTGGAGTCTTTTGAAAGAGTGTTGATCAAACACGACGTCTACCCTGATGAACAGATTCGATTCATTACCGAAGCCGAACATGTACATAGTAGCACGGATATCCTGGCCCGCGAGTTTTCCAAGTTGCAATCGCGACTCGGTATCGATCTCGACTACATGAGCGACGAAGATTTGTCGTTCGAGTGCTAGAGGCTACTCCTGCAAAGCAGCGGGTACTACTCTAGCCGGGGAACAGAAATTAGGATTGGATGAATGCTATTCGGTGAATTAGACTCTTTCAGTCAACATGCAGCATAATCCGTTCTCAACTCGATTCATTCAGCCTGGAGCCATCCCCTACAAGTGCTTCGACGGTGGCAACGTGAATGAACTTGCCCTGCGGTTTTTGAATTTGCCATCCAAACGAGGAATCATAGTAGGTCCTCATGGCTCCGGCAAATCCACGCTAATCGTCAGCCTTGTTTCCGAGCTGTCGAATAGGAGCACCGAATCCAGCATTCATCAACTGCGGTTCTCAACCGACCAGTCCGCCTGGCGAACTTTGTTGGCATCTACCAAGACGTGGACTCAGTCCTCGATCGTCATTCTCGACGGTTATGAGCAATTGCAGTTTTGGTCGCGACTCTATGTCGACCGGATGGCTCGATCGCGGTCGATGTCCATCTTGGCAACTGCTCACGGACCGATTCGCGGCTTTGAAACGATTTGGCGGACGTCGGTCAGTGAATCGTCGTCTCAATGGGTCGTGGAGCAACTACTGCAGCAAACCAGGAGCCAAATGAGTGCCAATGAATTACTGCAATCCGAGGCCTGGTCTCGATCGCGTGCCAAACACGATCAAAATCTTCGCGAGTCTCTCTTCGACATGTACGATTTTTGGCAAAGCACAGGGAAGCAGCGTTCGCCACCGTAATTCCTGCGTGCACGGTGATTAAGCGAGCTCCGCCGCGATGGAATGCCACTCCTGACTGACCAATAAGCACGCGTGAAGAAGTATTTTGGCATAATATGTAGCCGACGTCGCTCCGCGACTCGGCAATTCAGTGTCGCGGAGCGACACTGCCACAACGATCGAATCAAAGAACTTCTGCCGTAGTGCTTATTTGCCATGAACCTAAAGGTTTCTCGTCCTGTCCGACACCTGGATTTGCGGTTGCAACTGAGGAACCTTTCTGGATCTTCAGGTGTCTGGTAACATTTCGTTTTATCCTGCTTGAAGTTCCATTTTCAAAATCCATTAATATGCCACTCCAAATCTATATCGGCGGCCAATTCTACGACAAAGAAAACGCAAAGATCAGCGTCTACGATCACGGGCTGCTGTATGGCGACGGTGTATTTGAGGGGATGCGAAGTTATTCTGGCAAAGTGTTCAGGATGAAACAGCACCTCGATCGGCTATACGAGTCCGCTCAGGCAATCAGTTTGACTATCCCAATCACCAAAGTACAAACGGAAGAGGACGTCAACAAAACGCTGCAAATCAATTCGCTCCGGGATGCCTATATTCGTCTCGTTGTCACTCGGGGATCGGGATCGCTCGGACTGGACCCAAACCGAACCAGCAATCCGCAAGTGATCATTATCGCAGATTCCATTTCGCTGTACCCCGAGGAATACTACCAAAAAGGGCTCAAGATCATCACGGCGTCTACCATTCGTAACCATCCTGCCGCCCTTAGCCCGAGAGTAAAATCACTGAACTACCTCAACAACATCATGGCCAAGATCGAGGGCTTACAAGCGGGCTGCGTCGAAGCGTTAATGCTCAACATCAAAGGTGAGGTAGCTGAATGCACGGGCGACAACATCTTCATTGTAAAGCATGGCGTCCTCCAAACACCCCCGAAGGATGCTGGCATCCTGGAAGGCATAACTCGCAACGCAATTCTGGAACTTGCTAAAGAACTTGGTATTCCGGCCGAGGAGGTCACGCTAACGCGTCATGATCTGTTTGTGGCGGATGAGTGCTTTCTCACTGGCAGTGCAGCCGAAGTCATCCCAGTGGTTTCCATCGACGGTAGATCCATTGCCCAAGGCAGCATCGGCGTCATCACAACCAAGCTGATGGCCGAATTCAAAAAGCTAGTCCACTTTTAAAAACCTCCCAGGATCAGAATGCTTCATCCGATCCGTCGGCGAGGACGAATTGTGTTCTAATTAGAAGAGGCGACATCCCAGACTTGCAAAGTGGAATCCGTGGCCTTCGGTATCACCATCTGGAGTTTACTATCCTTGATTGAACTATCAAAAGCCGACCGACGGCGTTTGACTGATGTTTTTGCGCCCTGGATGTTCGGTTGCTCTCTCGTTTTCTTAGCTCTCGTAGCAGCCATCGTTGTTCTAGTGATCGATGTCCCACGCGTCAATGAGGCAGTTTCCGGCAACGATGAGCCGATGAAACTGGTAGAGATCGAACAATTAGCGCTTGATCGCGAATTGGCCTATGAAACCCTCTCGCATCGATGGGGAACCCCCATTGGCATCGTGATGCTTTGCTTGTGGCCTGTGTTCTTGGTGGAATTCGTAAAAGACTTCTGGCTTCGCGATAGAAGCTTACCTTTCCTCGAACAGCATCCATTCGCATGGCTGTTTTGCCTCTTCCCACCCTTCCGACTTTGCCGTCGCGACCGAGAGGAAGAGGGACGAATTTGGTTTCCATTTTGGGGCTGGCAGAAGGCCGACTATTATCTTCGCAAGCGGCTTGAGAGGTCGTTCAGCCTCCCGATGATTTTAGTTGCAATACTAATCTTGCCAGTCTTGATATTGCAGTTTTTTTACGCACAGCACGTAGCAGAATACCCTTGGCTAAGATTTGTATTGCACTTTAGCGCGGGGCTAATCTGGTACTGCTTTGTGTTGGAATTCATCGTTATGATTTCGGTTGCGCAAAGCAAGGTTAAGTACTGCAAACAGCATTGGCTGGATCTGTTGATTATCCTCCTACCGCTGGTCTCCTTCCTTCGGACGCTTCAATCAATAAGGACGATGAAACTGTTGAAAGCTGCCAAGTTGCAGCAGCTCGCCAGACTCGTTCGCGTTTACCGTCTGCGTGGACTATCGATGCGTGGCTTCCGCGCCCTCCTGCTACTTGAGGTGGTGAATCGCGTGGTACCTACATCCACCAAGAATCGCCTCGCGCGACTTCGCGACGAACTCGAGGAAAAAGAGCATGAAATCGAAGACCTTCGAAAGCAGATAGCGGCATTGGAATTGATTCCCGAGCGGGCGAAAAAATAAAGACCCCAATTATCTTTCGGCTGCATGTCCCTTCCGACACCGTGTACAATACGCGTTTTCGAGTCCGACCTAGCCAACCAACAATTTCATGTCAGACCCAGCACCAGCCGATGAACAAAAATTGTTTATGGATGTGGCCACGGTTCGGCCGGGTGCTTTGAGCGACTGCATCCCTGCAGGTGGCGGACTCGCACCGGGAAAAAAAGTGAATGGCTACACCATTCTTTCCGAAGTCGCTCGAGGCGGAATGGGCGTGGTCTTTGTCGCACAACACGACAAGATGGAACGTCGCGTTGCGATCAAAACGATGCTGATCGGCGCAAGCGGTCAATCCTGTGATCGGAAAAGATTCGACGTGGAAGCACAAGCTGCTGCGAAACTGGATCACCCGGGAATCGTCGCCATCTTTGAAGTCGGCATATATGACTGCGATCCCTATTTGGTGATGGAATGGATAGAAGGCGATAATCTGGCGACGCGTTTGATCAAAGGTCCTCTCTCGATGGAAGACACCATTCGAATCGGGATCGAGGTTGCCGATGCCATTTCACATGCCCATCTCCGCGGGGTAGTGCATCGTGATCTTAAGCCGGCGAACATCATTTTGGACCGCCAACAAAACGATCGGGCGATCATCACGGACTTTGGAGTCGCTAAGTGCATCGAGACAGTACGAGGCGGATTAACAACTGCCGGAGAACCGATTGGCACGCCTCACTACATGCCGCCTGAGCAGGCCGATAGTTCGCGAGGTGTCGTCGGGCCGGCCTCCGATATTTATTCGCTGGGTGGTCTAATGTATGCGATGCTCACTGGCCGCCCCCCTTTCCAGGCAGCTTCGTCGATCGATGTAATTCTTCAAGTACTTTCGAACGACCCGGTACCTTTGCGAAAACTCAATCCGGCCTTGCCGGCCGGACTAGAAGCGATTGTCATGAAGTGCCTCCAGAAGGACGCAAGAAGGCGGTACAAATCTGCCGCCGAGCTATCGCTGGACATCCAGCATTTTCGAGATGGCAAACCAACCCTTGCTCGTCCGCTCAATTCATGGCGTTGGTTAGGGTATCAGATCCGGCACCATATTTTGTTTGCAACGGTATCCGGTTCCAGCTTGTTATTGTTGCTCATCGCCACAGTCGCGATGGCGTTTGCATATGCAACTTCCTTGGCGGAACTGAGGACGCTCAGGGCGGAGTTGACAATGCTCCAAGATGAGAAAAAAGGCTTTAACGATGTGATTCAGAACGAAAGAAATAACTTTCGAATTCAATTATCGCGACTGCAGAATCGTGAAGTTACCGAAGCCGAGTTCCATCTGGAACGGCAATCGAGGTATGCCGAGTCCATTTCAATTAAGGACCCAAATCTAGCAACACGGTTATCCATTGAAACGGTAAAATTGGCTGACAAAGAAAAATTGGCACCGCCATCTTTTTGTGTTGAATGGCTTCGAAGGTTTCTTCCAGCGAATGCAATCATGAACCTTTCGCCAATGGAATTGGCGTCCGCTGCTGATACGCGGCTTACCGCGACGCTCAGTATCGATTCCAAACGAACGCATGAAATTACGGTTGCCGGCGTAGTCCCGTCCCTCGAACCTGCACGCCCGGCATTGGATTCAAATCAAAGCACAAAGCCGAAATAAAGCAACTGCCGACGGCGCAAACAATTTTTCTCCGGTTTGACCCAAAAGCCCAAGCAGCCGGCATCCAGCAAACATTAATACGGACAGGATGAACCGGAATAATAGGATTGAAAAATGATCGAAACAATTCTGCTTTTTTCCTGTAGATCCTGTCCATAAAAAATGGTGTCTTGCAGGATCGCAATTCACCGCTGACGGGCGGCTGGCAAGACGAACCTGCTACGACTTAATCGTCTCATTGCCCTCGTTACTCTCCGATTTGCGCAATCATCCTTCGGTGGTAAAATAAATGTGTCTCCAGGCGGTCGAATGGGGAAATTAACGGGACATAAGGCTCTGACGAAACTCGCGAATCAGCTTTGTTTCACCAATTTCAAACCTCTTGCCTACAAACGTGTCGATCATAGCTGCAGTTAAGCCGGGTATTTCTTCGCTTCCCGTAATTAGGCTGTAAACGCCGACATTGAGCCGAAGCATTTTCAGACGTTTGCCATGATAACGCCAGACTTCAGGCACTCCCATAGTGGCAAACAATTTCAATTTCCTGATGGCCGATTTTGTGATCTCCACTTCGATAACGAGATCCGGCGGCGGATCTGTCAAAAGTTCGATTTCTTCCTTCAGTCGAATTAGATCTGCGTGCGTCACATAATAGGCCTTATCCGCTTCGAAAGCCTTTAGAACGTCTTGGCGTCTGAACGTGGTCGAAGCGACACTATGAATTTCGATTCCCTTCACTTCGGTATAAGTCTCGACAAGTCTCGCAATCAGGCAGCCAATATTTTCATGCTGATGCTTTGGATTCATCATTTCCAACAATCCTTTGTCATAGACCATTCTCGGAATACTTCCGCGCCGCTGTTCCGATAGTTCGATATACGTGTCCCAACGAACGTTTTCCAACACGATACGTGTTTCAGGCAATTTTCTGACTTGCACGGTATACCAATCCAATCGACGATTTGCGGTCGTTAAGCAACGGACAACGATCTAACCGAGTATACTCGATTCAATGCTTCGAGCTATCGAACTTTACGAACGCGACCGTCAAAGGTCGCGGAGTGCGGCGACCGTGCGCCAGTTGCGCATCGTGGCGCCGCCGCCGGCCGCGGCGTACTTCGCGCGCCCGAACTCCCGCATGAGCGGCGACCGGCCGGTGCCTCCGGGCAGCCAGACGTACAGCTCGCGACCGCGCAACTCGAACACCTCGGGCTCGAACGCTGCTCGATGGACCGCGTCGAATGGCTCGCTCGAAGGCGCTTCGTCGAAGAACAACACTGAGTAGCGAGCGGGGTCATCGGCGATTTCGCTGAATGGGTCGGCGGCGAGCACGAACTCGATCTCTTGACGCGTCCGCATTACGATGGGAACGTCGAATCCCCATTCGTCCTGGATCAGCTCACGCAGGTGGAGCGCGACTGAGTCCAGGGACTTTCGCGAGTTCACTGCGACGTTGCCGCTCTGCAGGTAGGTGTCAGCATTCGAGTAGCCCGCCCGCTCGAGCAACGCGACGAGATGCGCCATCTTCATGCGACGTTGACCGACGTTGATGCCGCACAAGAGTGCAATGTACCGGATCATGTTCGTTCCTTAAAGCGTGCCACACACACCGCGGATCGACTCTTGTTTTCCGTTCGAAGCGGAGCGCCCATTCGAGTGCAACTCAATCTAACTTATTCACTTCGAACAACTCTGCGAGGTTCAGTGCGGCTTTTGTGTGACACTTTGGTGAGGGTGTTTCAGTCGACATCACTCTGTCAATTTTGAGGTGAGTCGAAAAAGACAAAGACTCCTGACACCTTTTCCTGACACCTTTTCAACCCGGCCCGACGCTGACGGTTACACTGGTTCGTTTTGATAACGCCTCGAAGTCGTTCTGGACGGATTCAAGCGTCACTTGCCTATAGTGTTCCGACGCTTCTTGGATGGTCTCGTACTTGCGGCGAATTGTCCAAGCGTTCCCGATGGAGAATAGCCGGTTGCTTGGCCGTTCTGAGCCTAAAATCATACCGGAACATATCTTGTTTTTGGCAAGTTCCAACTCCAGCGCCGTAATGGGCACTTCTTTTCCTTGCGAGAGGATTTCCTGAATGATGTTCCAATTTTCTTCATGCTGCTCTGGGGCACACGCGAGGAACGTACAGAAGAGTCCACACTCTTGAAACTCTTGCGTGAACGTGGCAGCAGTCTCAGCCATCCCCGTATCAACCAACTCCCAAAAGAGTCGACTGCCGGAATCATCTCCAATTATTGTCCCCAATATGCGAGCGATGTAGCGTGCATCGTCGCAGTAACTCGGGCCTGGTGAATACTGGAGCGTGTATTGTTGCGTGGCGGGCGGGTGAACCATCGAGAGCTTGTCGTTGCAAAATGTTGGTGTCACCAACTGACGTTTCGCCTGCGAAGGTACCCATCGTTTCGTCATGGCCTCGGCTGATTTGAGCAATTGATCGAAGTCGACTGCCCCGGATGCAGCCAAGGTTAAATTGTCGGGCGCATAGCGGGCTAAATGATAAGCTCGCATCGCCTCGGGATCGAGCTCGCTAATGGTTTCCCGAGTTCCAAGTACTCTGCGACCGAGAGGATGATCCCGAAAGTAGGCTTCTGCAGCCCTTTCCATCGCGCCATAGGGAGGCTGATCATCGTACATGGCTATCTCCTCCAAAATAACCTGTCGCTCTGTCTGAAAATCTTCGTCGCGTAAGGCCGGTCGCATCATGTCGCTAAGCAGGTCCAGCGCAGCATGTTGGAACTCAGGCAAGACGCTCATGTAGTAGACCGTTTGCTCCTCGCTCGTATAGGCATTGGACTGCGAACCCAGATCATCCAATTCTTGATTCACATCTTCAGCCGAACGCCTTGCTGTCCCCTTGAACATCATGTGCTCGAGAAAGTGGCTTACGCCAGCCATCTCAGGTTTCTCGTCGCGTGCACCCGTCTTCACGAAGTAACCCAGCGAAAGACTAAACGCTTCCGAGTTTACCTCCGCGATCACTTCCAAACCATTGGAGAGTTTTTCGCTACGAAACTGCATCAGAGAACTCCAAAGGATCGGGACCAATTGTCACCAAGGACCAGCGACGCGGGGGATGATTTTTGTAATGGTTAAGCAAACTCTCGCAGGTTAACGCTTCGATCGTCTGCAATAATTCTTGGCGTGATGGAACGCGTCCGAGATACGCCCAATCATGCGCCATTTGTGAACTTCGCGACGAGCTGCTCTCCTGTTCCATGACCAATGACGTGCGCACGCGCGCCTTGAGCCTCTTGAGCTCCGCCGGATCGATCCCACTTTCCAATGATCGAATCGTCTGAACGGTAACATCAAGTGTTTCTTGAGCACGCGGGGCGGTCGTTCCGGCGTAACACAAAACACTGCCGCAGTTATGTAGCGAATGCGCCGACGCGGATACGGAGTAAACCAAGCCACGTTTCTCTCGGACTTCAGCAAACAGCCGCGAACTCATTCCATCGCTCAAGATGCCTACTAGCCCTCGCCCTTGATAGTACTCAGGATGATTGTAAGGCACCGCATCATACGCCAATGCGATGTGCGTCTGTTGACTGTCATGTTGCAAGTGTGAATTGCCCGGAATAGAAAGCACGTTCGTCGGGGCAATAGACATAGAGCCTTTCCATCCCCCAAAAAGACGCTCGGCAATTACAAGGAACCGATCCCAGTCGAAATTCCCCGCCAAACTAAGGATGGCTCGATCCGGATTGTAGTGATTGCGATGAAATTCTTTGCAGTCCTCCAGCGTTGAGTCTGTCAAGCCAGATTCACTGCCAAGAGACGATCGTCCAAAAACTTCGCCAAACCGAAGCCGTTTCAATTCCTTGAAGCACTTTTGAGCAGGGTCGTCGTCGATGGAAGCTAATTCCAGCAACGCGGATTGTCGAGCTTCATCTAGCTCATCGTCTGGAAAGTGCGGCTCCAATACAATGGCTGCCGCGACCTCCAGTGTTGGTTCTAGAACCCGAGACATGGCTGCCATGCTCATGGATGTGTGGAATGTGGTTACACCGCTTGACCGCTCGACTCCCAAGAAATCCAATCGCTCGACGACGTCGCGACTACTGTATGGGCCGGCCCCTCGCTGACACATCTCTAATGTCATTCCGGCGAGACCCAAGCGCGAGCTAGGTTCATTTTGCGTGCCCGCGGGAAATAGAAGGGAAAAAGCCACCGATTCCAACCAAGGCATAGGTTCTCCAAGAACGACCATCCCGTTGGATAAACGATGTTCAAAGACTTTTTGCTGCATTCAAATTCCGATAGGTGGAAACCGAGTTCGTAGGTTCAATTCGTTTAACCCTGAGCCGTAGGCGACCTTTGGTGAACTCGCCTTTAGTCCGCAGAAGTATATCAATTATTCGAGATTGTAGCAGTCGATTTCATCGGCACTTTGGCAGTAGCTCCAGTTTTTCACCAAGACCGGAGGTCAATCATTGGAAAAGGGTCGCAATCGAGATAGCACTTGCTCATGGACCAAGCCATTACTGCCGACACAATGGCCGGCCCGAATATCATACTGGCCCGCCCAAGAAGAGAACTTACCGCCTGCTTCTTCGATCACGGGTGCGACGGCCGCAACATCCCAAGGGTTTACAATCGGGTCGACCATCACCTCGGCTCTGCCCGTTGCAACCAGAAGATACCCGTAGCCATCACCCCATGTCCTCGAAACATAGGCTTCTGACTCCAATTCGCGATAGGCAGCCTCGGCCTTGCGGCACGAAAAGTTATCGACTTGGGTTGTCACCATCAATCCATCCTCGAGTCGGCTCTGCTTCGAGACATGCGCGCGAGCCAATTGCATTCCCGATTGTTGCGAAAAGGACTGGCCATACCATGCACCCAAGCCCCTAGACGCAATGATAATTTCACCAAGTGCCGGAATCGCTATCACCCCGATTTGAGGCTGCCCAGCGACGGTCATACCGACCAATGTAGAATACAGAGGTACGCCCGAAATAAAACTCTTGGTCCCGTCAATTGGATCAATGATCCATTCAAACTCAGTCCCTCCTGGCACGCTGCCAAACTCTTCACCAAGAATAGCGTCCGCTGGAAAGGCATTCTCCAACATAGCACGTACAACTTGCTCTGCTTGCTTATCAGCCCGAGTTACGGGCGATCGATCGCTTTTCCGTTCGACTTGAAAGTCATTGGTTCTGAAGAACTTCAAAGTTTCGCGGCTAGCCGCGACTGCCAACGAATGTGCAAACGCAACTCTGCCTTCTAATGCATTTGCAAGCGTCGATGGTAATTCAAAATCCGGGAACGTCATTGCTTGGATACTAAAGTTTGTTTTGATAATATCGCTAGCCCATCCGCTCGGGGCTTGCCCCCCGACGGAAGCGATTTGGCGTTCTACAATTGGGCGTCCCAACTCCCGTTCCCCTAGGCTGGCGGGCAGAGCCCAGGGGAACGGATCGATTCGCGAGTGCCGGCCGTTAGTACGCCAAAACAAGGTTGGTGGGGGACTAGCCCCCGACCAACCTGAAAGACCAGCTCGACCAACCTGAGAGGCAAAATCGCAGAACGGAACAATACTCGCATCAACGAATTTTTCACCAACTGTGATTTGTCGCTCAGCCCAGGCAGAGCCTAAGAACGAGGTTCGTACCTGGTAGCTAGGTTCTCCGACGCCCTCGGATCAGGGTTAAACGATTATCGAGGGAACATCAAAACGACTTTGAGTTCCACTTCATCGTCGACCTTGCCCTTGCCATAGACCATGCCCCACTTGGTTCGATCGATCTTGAATTCGGCGGTGAGTGTCAAGGCCTTCTCATTGATGTCGGTCGTCGTTGGGATTTTGACTTCGATGGTTTTGTCCAACATGGTCATCTTGCCAGTGATCGTTGCTTTGTTTTCGCTGACTTCAATTTTTGTAGACTCGAATTTGATTGTCGGGTACTTTTTTGTATCGAAGAAGTCTGGTGATTTTAGGTGCGTAGTCAGCTTTTCATCGTCCGACCAGAGGCTGTCGGAAACAATTTCCAAGTTAATGGAGCTTTTGTCAGGCGATTCCATGTCCACTTTCACCTCGGACTTAAAATTTTTGAACCCGCCTTTGTGCTTGCCGTCCGACTTCTTGCCAACAAAGTCAATCTTTGACTTCTCTTTGTCAACTTTGAGCGCTTGACCAAAGGAGGGGACAGCGAAAGCAGCAATCAGCGAAAGCGAAAAAAACATTCGTCGAAACATCATAAACCTTTAGTGAAAACAGGAAATTGCGAATACTCAAATCGATCTGAACCAAACCGCGGTTCGAAGCTTCGGTTTTGCATTATAGCAAGCGGTTTAGGGTTTGGGGTGTTAGGCAATCGGCAGATTGAAATCTAAAAGCAACAAAGTGCGTGGCACGCTCTGAGGTACGAAGGGCGTGTTAATAGCCAGTCAAACTTTGCCTTGGACACCACGCCTAGATGAAGGCGGACTGTGAAATGAAAACAGGCCGGGAAATTATCCCGGCCTGCTTTGAATGACCGATTTCTTAGCAAACCTGCGGTTTTCTATGCACCTGCCGCTGTAGCTGGCTCAACGGTTTCGGGTTGATCACGCACTTCGCCTTTGAAGTCCAGTCGAGTGATCTTGCCATCCGCATCCTTGATTGCTTCAACCGTGATCGTATTCTTGCCTTCAAAAGTGCCTCGCAGTAACTCTTCGGCAAGTGGATCTTCAACGCGTTGCTCAATGGCGCGACGTAGCGGGCGAGCACCATAATCAAGATCGGACCCCTGCTTGATGATGAACTCTTTGGCTTCGTCGGTGAGTATCAGTTCTAAACCACGTTCATGCAAGCGTTGTAAAACCTTGGTCATTTCGAAGTCGATAACCTTTTTAAGATCTTCCTTGTTCAGATGGCGGAAGATGATCGTGTCATCGAGACGATTGAGGAACTCAGGTCGGAAAACTCGCTGTATGGAATCCATCACGCGGGACTTCATACTTTCGTAGGATGCGTCCCCGTCTGGTTTAGTAAAACCAAATGCCGATTCATTCTTAATCGCATCGGCACCGGCATTGGTGGTCAAGATCAAGATCGTATTTCGGAAGTCGACTTGTCTGCCAAAGCTATCCGTCAAACGACCTTCCTCCATGACTTGCAAGAGCATGTTGAAGACATCAGGGTGAGCCTTTTCGATTTCGTCCAACAAGACGACAGCGTATGGACGACGGCGGATCTTTTCGGTCAACTGTCCGCCTTCTTCGTAGCCAACGTAACCGGGAGGTGCACCGATGAGCCGACTCACGTTGTGCTTCTCCATGTATTCGCTCATGTCGATATGAATGAGCGCCTCGGCATCGCCGAACAAGGTTTCCGCTAACGCTTTGGCCAGCAACGTCTTGCCTACACCTGTCGGTCCAGCAAAAACGAAGCATCCGGTTGGACGCTTGGGATCCTTGAGTCCACTTCGGCTTCGACGAACAGCCTTCGCGACGGCGGTGACCGCTTGTTCTTGGCTTACGACACGTTTGTGAAGCTCGGCTTCCATATTCATCAACCGCAACGAATCTTCCGTGGACAAACGAGTGAGAGGGATGCCGGTCATCTTGGAGACGACTTCTGCAACCACTTCTTCGTCGACAACACCGTCGGTTTCGCGGCTCTTTTCACGCCAATCGCGAGTGATTTGTTCCTTCTTGCGGCGCAGTTTATCGGCCTGATCCCGAAGGCTGGCCGCCTTTTCAAAATCTTGGTTCGCAACAGCGTCTTCTTTTTCTTTGTTCAATCGCTCGACTTCATCGTCGATATCTTTGAGATCGGGTGGCTTGCTCATTGTCCGCAATCGCACTCTGGCACCAGCCTCATCGATCACGTCGATAGCCTTGTCTGGCAAGCAGCGTGCGGTGATGTACCGTTCGCTCATTTCCACCGCAGCTACGATCGCATCGTCGGTGATTTGAACGCGGTGATGCTCTTCGTAACGATCCTTAAGACCCTTGAGGATCTGGATGGTTTCGGTCTTGCCCGTCGGTTCAACCATGATCTCTTGAAATCGACGTGCGAGTGCATTGTCCTTCTCGATGTACTTACGATATTCATCCAAAGTCGTCGCACCGATGCATTGTATTTCACCGCGAGCCAATGCAGGCTTGAGCACATTGGCTGCGTCGATGGCACCTTCGGCACCACCCGCACCAACGAGTGTATGCAATTCGTCGATAAAGAGGATCGTGTTGCGGGCGCGACGAACCTCGTTCATCACAGCCTTGATTCGCTCTTCGAATTGCCCACGGTACTTAGTGCCCGCGACCATCATGGCTAAATCCAGCACGACGATTCTTTTGTCAGCCAAAATCTCTGGCACTTCGCCATTGATCACGCGTTGAGCAAAGCCTTCGACGATTGCGGTCTTGCCTACCCCAGCTTCACCCAACAAAACTGGGTTGTTCTTGGTCCGGCGGCAAAGTACTTGGGTTGCTCGTTCGATTTCGCGTTCGCGACCAATAACGGGATCGAGTTTGCCTTGCCGCGCCAGTTCGGTCAGGTCACGACCAAAACTATCGAGCGCTGGTGTCTTGCTCTTGCCACCCTTGGCTGGCTGTCCTGGTTCGCTGCCGCCTGTCCCTTCGCGACCGCCTCGTTCGCCAACTTCAGCGCTCTCCATCCCGTGACCGAGTAGATTGAGAACTTCCTCCCGGACATCTTCAAGCTTCATGCCTAAATTCATCAGGACTTGAGCGGCGACGCCTTCCTGTTCGCGAAGCAACCCAAGAAGAATATGTTCTGTACCGACATAGTTATGATTGAGGTTTCGAGCTTCCTCCATCGAATACTCGATGACCTTTTTGGCGCGAGGCGTTTGTGGCAGCTTGCCAATGGTGACCATCTCGGGGCCACTTTGAACCAATTTCTCAACCTCAAGCCGAATCTTTCTCAAATCGACATCGAGGTTTTTGAGGACATTGGCCGCGACACCACTTCCTTCCTTGACTAATCCAAGAAGGATGTGTTCCGTCCCGATGTACTCGTGGTTAAATCGCTGCGCTTCTTGGTTTGCCAACTGCATTACTTTGCGAGCGCGGTCTGTGAATCTTTCGTACATTTGCAAACCTTTCTTTCGTGGTCGAGCGGGTGTTGTGCCAAAGTGGCGGGCACCAACCAACCTCGGGTATTGAGACCTGATTCGTGTGATGGTGATCGTTCTTCTATTTAATAACACCGAATTGCAGGGGATCAATGCAAATGATGTTCCAAACGCTACTGCCTGTCATTTTGTCGGTACTTTTTCAAGCCTTCCAAGCTTGGCTCAGCATTGTACTGCCGGTGCAAGTGATGGGTGGATTTTGGAAAAGAAGACATACAACCTGCTTCGAACTTCCAACTCTTTCTCCAATTCGGAAAACGTTGGCAATTCCAAACATTCCGATCCTAACGCTTTTGTCAGTCGTGTGCAGGGGGTGTTTGTATCTTGAGTCGCAAGCACTGTGCTTTTTCCGACCTCAATTCGGGCATCCACAGACGCGCCGCGTCCAATTTGTCAACACTCGAAATCAAATCCAATGCCTGCGGAATTCGTCTTGTTCTCCTGAGTATTGCAATCCAAAGCAGCGATGATTCGATGTCATCGGTGCTCCCAACCGTATTCTTGCGCACCAATCTCTCCGCTTCGAAATAGTTGGCTTGAAGATACATTTCCTGAGCGGTTTCTAAATTGTTCTGACGCGCAGCCGCGGCCAAGCCATTCGGATCGGACAAGCTTAAAACAACACCCAGTGCCGACAGAAAACTAACGGTTGCGATCGCAAACCATAACGAGACGAAAATAAGCCGAGCAAACCAGTCGGGGCTGAAAAACGCAAAAAACCATTCAGGCCACACGAATGTCGCCAGCCCTGCAATTGCCAAAACCCAACCGAAAAGTAAGGAGACCATCAACGAATAGAAGTCTCCTTTGACCCACAGTTTCTGAAAACCTGGCCAAACGCTAAAGGCACAAAAGAGTACGTCTCTGGAATCCATCCGCGCAATCATCTAAGGAAAAACGCAATTATTCTCAAGCGGCAAGATAGCCAGTCCGTGCAGAATGAATCAAGGTCAATTGCATGCCAAAAGGCGGTCGTGGTTCAAGGCAATACCCGAAATCAGCAAGCCATTTGACGACTTTGCGCTGGTGCCAAAAGTCTTAAATCCCTTCCGTTTTTGGGGATCTTAATTTGAAGGTCGCAGAGGACCAATGGCACTCATTTTGCGTACTTGGATGCTCAAAGCACTAGTGCGTTCTCAGGGCTAAAAAGTGCGGTAAGCTTCTAGCTTGCCGTCAGTGATTCATCGCAAGATGGAAGCTCACGCCACTTTTACAACCCAAAAGTACGGATTGACAACGCACTTCACCCACACAGGGTTCGAACAGCAATCTACGGTGTTTTAAAACGGAGGGAACTTCCGGTTTTTGGCACAAGCTTTAGCTAGCCATAGCTAGTGCTTATTCCTTACCGCTTACGCTCTTTGAACCTTCCATGTCCAGCAATTCTTGCAAACGGTCGTTCAATGCATCAATGTCTACAAGCACTTGATCGTAGCTTTCCATCAACGATGTCAATGTGGCTATCTCTTCCGGTGCAAGTGTTAAGTTTGGCTCGTCTCCTTGAGTCTCTGAGTCCGAAGCTTTGGCGATTGATAGCATTTCGATGTTTCCAGAAAGTGCAAATGAACTATCGGATTTTTCGTCGCAACGGTTGGGTGTAATCAACGCAATTGCAGTTAAGCCGGGTTGTAGCGATTGAGCTGTTTTTATTCGCCCTACAGAGTCTGCGACTAACGTCGATCTTAACGCGCCCTGATGGGCGACTTCCACACATTTGTCTCGATGTTTGCTTGTTTGACAAAGCGTCCAATTAATTTGGAATCCAACAGACATTGGCTTACACGATTGACTCGAGGAGAATCAAAATGAGAATACGCTCAACCCTTATGGTGACATTCACTGCGTTGGTTTTGGTCGGATTTGGTTCGTTTGCCTTGGCCAAGCCGAAGTTGAATTCGCAGCGAACGAAACGCGAACCGGGATGGTCTGGCCCAAGTGTATTGCGGGGCGGAGCAAAGGACACAAACCAAAGCATCCCGATTCTTGAGAGAAGCTATCGACCGATGCACGTTTACGGCAACATGACTCGACGGCACCATTATCGGGGCACTGTCATTCCAAGCCACCGCGATCGCGTTGAAATGCTGCAAGCCGTTGTAACAAAGCAACCTGTTGGTCAAAAATATGTCAAGAACCGTTATCGATAGGGTGGTTACCGAAATACGCATGGCGACTTGACTGGGCGACAATTCTGCCTAAACTTCCCTTTCAAGTCCTCGAAGTTCAATACTGCGGCCGTGGCGAAATTGGCAGACGCGCTAGGTTGAGGGCCTAGAGCCCGCAAGGGTGTGGAGGTTCGAGTCCTCTCGGCCGCACTGCAAAGAAAACATTCCAAAGCTCTGAGCTTCTGTATTTGACATGCAGGGTAATTGCTACCGCTTTGAATGTCCAAATTTTTTGCAACGAAATTCGCCATTTGTGTGGAGGGTAAAAAATGATTGCTCCAGGGAAGGTATGGCTGACTATCGACCAATGGAAGAACGCTTAGTATTCAAAACATTCGGCACTTACATGATGTTTGAAGAAAACAGCGTCGCGAAATACAAACCGTGGCCAATAGGCCGACCTGGAGCAGGAGATTAGCCATTCTGTTTTTTATCGCGTTGGATTTGCCAAAAGGTCAAAAAAACATTGGCATTGTTGTGAGCTTGTCGCGCTGAATGCTGACCAAGTTCTTCCGACACTGTGGGCAGTTGATTCGATCGACCTCACCTCGTCCGAGATCCTCGAGCGATTACAATCGTTTGTGCCAGATGACCAAGGCGCGATCGTTATCATGGTTGTGCCCGAGGAGTATCTTTCGTACGGACTCGTAGTAACCGACGAGGAAAGTATGCCTAAGCCTAATGATCAACGAAGGTTTCTCCTGTAGCGTGTCCGCCGTAATGTTGGAATACCAACACTTCCTCGCGTCCTTACTATCGATGAAAAGGAATATCATTGCGATTTAAATCGATTTGCCAACGGGCGAACGCTTTTAACAATGGGCTGTCGGCGATTAACTTACGCGGCCTAAGTCGAATCGTCGTTCTTGCTGGAGAAAATGGGTCAGGCAAAACGCGGCTCTTTCAACATATTATAGCTGGGGGATATCCAACCAACAATTTTCCTGGTTTCGAACGAGACTCTAAATTTGAAGTTGGACCAGTCGCGTTCGTATCGAAAACGTACATCTATCCGATACTTTTGAGTTGTCTGAGCACCAGATTAAGGGAAATGCAACGATGGCCGAGTCTCCAGGGGTTGAGACTCTTAGCGGGGTGGCTCTCGCTTACATTCGACGAGCACAAGATCTTTGGTGGAATTCGACTCATCCAAATTGCACAGAGTCCGAAGCCATTCGAAAGGATAAAGTCACCAGCTATCTCGCACTCCAAAGCCTAATTCAGACGGTTCTTGGTGACACGTTAGATTTCGACAATGACTTCAACCCAACGCTCTTCGGAAAGCCAATTTTCAAAGCATCCCTATCCGATGGCCAGAGAGCATTACTTTTATGGTGTATCGCATTACATGCGCAGGGTGGCAAGCTCAATGAACTTATCCTGGTAATGGACGAACCAGAAACGCACCTCCACCCGGAGGCGATGATTTCGATGATTGAAAGAATCATCGATGCGAACCCGAATGGCCAACTCTGGATCGCAACTCACTCGGCACCCCTGATTGCATCGCTCTACAGTAACTGGAGCGACGATCTATCGTTGTATTTCATGAGTAAAGGCACGATCAGTTTTGCGTCTGAGCAACCAGAGGTAGTATTGACTTCGTTAATGGGGGGCCAAAAGAACATTGCCGCAATGCGTGAATTTATTGACTTACCCGAAGTCTTCGCGACAAATCGCTTTGCCTCCCAGTGTTTGGAATCACCTACGGTCGTCGAATTAGCACACGATTCCGATCCCCAAATGGGAATCGTTTCAGCAGATATTGCATCGGCCTCAGTACCGTTAAAACTACTAGACTACGGCTGCGGTAAGGGCCGCTTACTTTCTGCTCTGATCGCTGAACATGGAGATCAACTTACACAGAAACTGGATTATGTCGGATGGGACATCAGGGAATCCAATAAGCAAGCCTGCCAGAAAGTAATTGATAAAGCGTATGATAATCGAAGCCTTGTACGTTGGTTTAAGGACCGACAGGAGCTGGTAAATTCGCATCCTGCATGTCAATTCGATCGCGTGGTCCTATGTAATGTCCTCCATGAAATAACACCTATCGGTTGGGTCGAACTTTTCAACGAAACCGGAGTGATTCGCCAGTGCCTCAAACAAGATGGGTTTCTGTTGATTATTGAAGACTATCTGATGCCAAAAGGGGAATATGCACATCCTTTCGGCTTTATCGTTCTGGATACGGAGCCACTCCAAGAGCTGTTCTCATCTACCTGCCCAATGGAAATTCGCGTCAAAGATAAAAGGGAGGGGAGAATAAAAGGGCACTTTGTCCCAAAACCTCTGCTCTCAAACGTGACAAAGGAAAGTGTTCGCAATGCTTTGCAGTTCGTCAAGCGTCAAGCGAAAGAGAAGATTTCTGAATTGCGACGTCAAACGAATTCTGATTTTAAAACGGGACGGGCGCACGGCTTTTGGATTCAACAGTATACCAATTCCACAATGGCTTTAGATGACCCAATTTAGTGATTGCGGCTTCCCGCTTCGGTCGCGCAGATCGATGTCGCCTTTCGCTCGGAGCAATTCAGATGCACAAGCGCCCGCCGCGACGCTGAATGTCGTTATGCCAGAGCGCAGGCCAATTGATGCAGCGGTTATCAGAGATGATGCAGGCAAGATCATTGGCATGACGAGCTCAGAACGTTAGGCTCGCCACGTGTCCGACTTGGAAGCTACCTTGGAGGACACGTTGACCTCCAAGGTGACTGAGTGATTAGCTTGCCGACGACTTGCGATCAATTCGCTGCATAAGTTTCATAAACTGCTTCATCCAGTGTTCGGGATGCGCAATCATGTCACCGAAAAGCACGGCCGCCGGACCAGGCACAACCGAAACGCCCTGCTCCCATTTTTCCAAAGTTCGTTTTGGAACTTGAATGAGGGAAGCAAAGATTGCTTGACTTACATTAAACGCCTTCCGGATTGCTTTGATTTCATCTGCACTTACGCAACGTGGCTCAAGCTCCAACTTGACTCGACGAACAGTCAAGCTGGGGCTCAGTTCCTCTATCGACTTAACCGTTGAAAGCCTTTCTGCAGCTGCCTTCACTCGGCCAACAAGCTTCTTTTCAAAATCGGTTAGTTGTTTTTTCATTCGGATCCTCTCCTAGTATACATTTTCCTAAGTCTCAATCGAAGCAGTTTGCCATACTTGGCAAGTTCTCGCCTAGCTTCGACTGACAGGTCATCAACATCGGATTTACCGTAAACCATGAAAACGTAGACGATGAATATTTCAGGAATGAACAAGTAGATCACTCGTGCGCCACCACGTTTCCCCTTTCCACGCAATGCCCAACGAAGCTTACGAATTCCGCCTGAATCAGGAATTACTACCCCAAGCTCAGGCTGTGCTGTCAAACAGTATTCCAATGCTGGCAAATCCGTATCTTCATTGAGTCCCAACCCGCTCCATTCTTCCGCAAAACCGTCTTCGTAAATGAAGTCCATCATGTCATGTAACTGGAGTAAATGTTCCGGACATTTGACAGTTGCGGTACTCACGGTGATGGAGCTTCGATTGCTCATTGGCTCAAATCCTTATGTTCGGTTGCCTGACCATCAAACTATACTCTATCCGGGTATAAAGTCCAGATTGCTTAGCCAATTTTTCGGGCAACTGCAGATGTATCATTCCCGACGCGAAGTTGTCTACAACAAATTGCAGTAGGTCGCATCTACCGGCTGCGACTTTCAACTTCCGCAATATTTCTTTTCCCATTCTGTCAATTGCGCATGCAAAGCGTCGTTTGGGGCAATGGCCCCCGATTGTTGATTGGTTTCAAACATCGTTTCGAACGCTTGAATTTGCTCGGAAATTGGACGTCGGATCTCCTCGGTTAGCCTGTCGATAAACAAGACGCCGTCTAAGTGATCGATTTCATGTTGTACGATTCGCCCTAAGAATCCATCGACCTCGGTATTTATCTCATTGCCGTTCAAGTCGTAGGCGTTTATACACAGTGACTTGTTCCGCTTTACATGAGCATTGATGCCAGGCAACGATAAACACCCCTCTTCTGCCTCAGTAGAGCCTTTAGCTCGATTGATCACTGGGTTGATAAAAACCAATTCAGGACCTTCCTCTTTGCCTCCGCTTGGATTGGCGATGAACAATCGAATCGGGAGATTTACCTGATTGGCGGCAAGACCTACACCACGAAATTCGTACATTATTTCAAACATCTCCTCCACAAGCTCTTTGAGCCTAGCGTCTACACGCACAATGGGCTTGGATTGATGCCGAAGAGTTGGATGCGGGTAAGTGATCAGTTGGAGCGAAGCCATACGACCTATCGAAAATGAAGAACGCGTGTTACGTTAGGGCAACCAGGGAACGTGTTGTATTGTGGTCGAGAACGCACTTGTCGTAAACCTACCAACCTCACCGAATTGATTGTCCGATTAGTCCTATGCCACGTTTCGCCGGAAACCGTGTAATCGCCTTTTTGCCAAGGTTGCTTTTGACCGGCATGGCAAGCATCGCATCGGCACAATCAGTGAAGTCCCAAGAAGTACTTGAGGCGGAAATAAGCCGCATCTGGATCACCGAGCCAGGTGACACCAGCCTCAATCGGTGGGATCCGAGACAGCTTTTTGAAGACGCTGGCAAAGTAAAAGAATGGGACGATCAAAAGATCGTATTCATTCGTCTAGGTGCCAAAAGGGAAATTACGACTCCGGGTGACTTCGTTGTTCGCATCGAGCCAGCGTGGGCCAACGAAGCCGGCGAGCAGATCCATCGTTTGTTCTCGGAGCGACAATACTCCTCGGTTATCAGACAAGGAAACGATGCAATCAAAAGTGGACTACCGAGGTGGCAGCAGCGCGTGATTTTGTCTGAGATGATTGAAGCGTGTTCTGCATTGGGCAAGCCACGCATTGCCGGAATCCTCTTCGTGTCACTGGCCAAAGAAAATCCGCCGCAATTGCTCCTGTCCACGATACCGATACCCTGGGGCGAGACAGATTTGGTGAATTCAAGCTTGATCGAAGTTCAATCGCTGAGCGAAGACTGGATTACACAGGAATCGGAAGCCGTCCAACTACTTGGAGCGTCCTGGCTTTTAAGCGGCGCAAAGCGTCCGAATGCGATTGAGAGGCTCGAGCATCTGGCAAAGAACTCCAAGTCGCCGCTCATTGGTTCCTACGCCCGCGCTCAACTTTGGCGAACGGTTCCACCTGCCGAAATCCTTTCGGATAGACTCCCGCGTTGGCTTGCGGAACGGGACAAGCTGCCACTGCCACTGCAAGCTGGACCGACCATGCTTTTGGCAGATCGGCTTCAACAAGCCGGTCAAACGAACCTTGCAATTCCGGAATGGCTACGCATTGCGACCATGCATAGCGATCGATACCATCTGGCAACAAAGGCCATTCCCAAAGCGTCCGCAGCCCTTCGCACTGCTAATCGCAATGAAGAAGCGGATCGAGTACAGTCAATGCTCGATCCATTTAAAACGAAGACCGAAAGCACCAAGTAGCGAGCGGGCAGTCATGATCCAAAGTTTCCATCGGTTCTTATTTGTATTTGCGATCGCGTTCGGTATGTGCTTGCCACAACTCGCCACAAACTCTGTATTGGCTCAGGGCGGCAACGCAACAATGCAAACACCGTCCAACGTCGCTGCTCCGACACAAGCCAAAAGCAAGACCGCGGCCGACGAGACTTTTTTGGGGGTGGTCTTTAGTGGAGGCATCATGGGCATCGGTATCATGATCGTCTTGATACTACTGTCGATTGTCTCAGTCTATTTGGTTGTCGACCAAGCGATGGCATTGCAAAAAAAAGATTTGGTACCCGCGGAATTGATCGAAAACGTCCGTCAACTTCTTTCACAAGGCAAACTCAAGGAGGCGGATCAAGCGTGCAGGGAAAGGCCGTGCCCACTTGCGTTTGTATTAGTAAGCGGAATTTCTGAAATCGAGTACGGCTGGCCTGCGGTGGAAAAGGCACTTGAGGATTCCACTGCAGAACAGGCAGCGAGACTATACCGCAAATTAGAGTACTTGTCGGTAATCGGCAATATTGCCCCAATGATTGGGCTGCTTGGGACAGTTACGGGAATGATCTTGGCGTTCCGCGAGGTTGCACTCTCGCAGGGAACAGCGGGCGCAGGAGACTTAGCAAGTGGTATTTATTCCGCATTGGTGACCACCGTCTGTGGATTGGTCATTGCGATACCGTCCTTGGCTGCGTTTGCGATTTTCAGAAATAAAATTGACGAAATCATCTCGGACACTGCGTACTCGGCCCAGCATGTCTTTGGTTCTGTCCGCCGAAGATTACCGGGCGGTACTGTTGCCCGATCCAATATTGTCCCGCCACCACGCAGTTGAGTGACGGCTATGTGGGCGAGTCGCTCCGCGACTCGCCGTCTTTTCCTTTTCCAAGGCAATTGTTTTTTCGCGTTTTAACGAGTCGCATAGCGACTCGTCTACCATCGGACTTACGAGACGTAGTCGGCAACCTCAAGTTCATTGCTGATTTCCGAAATGCCGTCCATGCCGCGAAGGACTTCTTGAACCATCTGTTTTTGATAATAGGAATCCACTCGCCCACGAAGGATGACTCGTCCTTGCGTACTCTCGAGAAAGACACGACGATGCAAAACGTATGGATTCTTTCTGATAGCCGAGTCTATTCGGTGCAAAAGTGGTCCCGCTTGCATGCTTGGATGCTCTCTATTTTGATAACTCATTGGAGTGGTTAGAAACGTGTGTTGAACTCTTGCCGACAAATCGCTGTGTCTGTCATCGCGGAGAGCAAAGGTCTAGCTATTTCCTCCCAAATTCAGTCGAAGTATCGGATTTACTTTAAAGTTGGATCAGGTAAAACTCACCGAATGTTCTGCTATTACCGCATGTGCAATTCGGCGGGATGCGAAAAAGGCGGATCCAAGTGCCACCGTCCAACACGCTTGGATCGCAATGAGTTACACTACTTGCTGATCGGTTGTGCCCTTTTCGACCAACGATTCTTCAATTTGCAGAGGTTAACACTTCCTTCCAATGCCTGATTGGTTTCCGGATCTAGTTACGATCCTGATAGCTTTGCTTTTAGTTTTGGTTAACGGTTTCTTCGTCGCAGCAGAGTTCTCGCTGGTCAAAGTTCGTTTGGGACGAATCGAACAACTCGTTGTCAACCGAAAGCTTTTTTCGCGTACCGCCAAGTGGTTAGCGCAGCGTCTCGAACAATCACTCTCCGCCTGTCAACTCGGTATTACCATGGCCTCGTTGGCGCTTGGGACTATTGGTGAGCCAGCCTTTGCAAAACTCGTCGAACCGCTCTTGCGGGCAATTCAGATTCAGTCGCCTGCCATCGTACATGCTGTCGCATTTGCTATTTCGTTTACTTTTGTTACGGCCCTTCACTTGGTAATTGGCGAGCAAGCGCCTAAGATTTTTGCGATTCGCAAACCCGAGACCATCCTTCTCGCCTGCGCTATCCCGCTGCAGTTTTTCTTTGTTGCGACCTATCCACTGATGCAATGCCTGAACGTTTCAACAACTTGGTTGCTACGCTTGGTTGGAGCTACTGAAGCGAACAAAAGTTCTATTCCCTACACGGAAGAGGAGATTCGTGCTCTGCTACGAGAAGCCCATGTTCATGGCAATCTTACCGGCAGCGAGCACAGCTTGATCAATGCTGTCTTCGAGTTTGCCGACTTGGTCTGCCGACGAATCATGGTTTCAAGAACAGATGTGGATTTCGTGGACGTCAACGAACAGACCAACGTTACACTCGCGATGATTCACCGAACGAAACACACTCGCTATCCCATTTGCGATGGCTCTTTGGATTCTGTATTGGGTGTATTGCACGTCAAGGATATCTCGGGAGCAACGATCAACGATGGCTTTGATTGGAAATCATTGATGAGGCCCCCTAAAAAAGTGCCGGAAAACATGCCCATCAGTAAACTGTTGCGACATTTCCAGGGCACCCATCAACACATGGCTTTCGTGGTCGATGAATACGGTATGATGATCGGAATTGTCACTCTTGAAAATGTACTCGAGGAAATCATCGGCGAGGTCGCAGATGAATTCGATATCGAGGATCCTGAAATTGTGCCCGATGGTCCAGACAGTTTCGTTATCCTTGGTTCCACGGCCGTTCAAGATGTCGAAAATCGATTGGGTATCCAATTTGAGTACGCCGACGCGGATACAATGTCCGGGCTGCTGCTCAACAAAGCCGAGCGATTGTTGGTAGCAGGGGATGTCATCGAATTTCCCAACGCAATTGCCAAAGTCCTTTCCGTTTCGGACGATCGAGCAACGAAAGTCCGATTAACTCTCATTTCACCAGAAGATTAAATCCTTAGGAGCTTCCGCCATGAATTGTATTCGCTTAACCCTGATCATTTCCCTTTCCGTTTTCTCGTTGGGACAAACAGCATCAAGCCAGGAACCAGCTAAAGGAAAGAAGTTATTTGACGGCACATCGCTGTCTGGTTGGTCCGGGATCACTTCCAATTGGCGGGTGGAAGACGGTGCGATCACGGGCGAAAGCACTGCTGACGCGCCGCTCAAAAACAACACATTCCTCGTCTACGAGAAAAAGGTTAGCGACTTTGAACTCAACTGCGAGTTCAAGATTACGGGGGGTAACTCCGGCATCCAGTATCGCTCCAAGCTTATTGATGGCGAAAAGTTTATCGTGGGCGGCTACCAAGCCGACATCGATTCACAGAAGGATATCACCAAGAATAGTTTCATGGGAATTAACTACGAGGAGCGGGGACGCGGAATTTTAGTTGAACGCGGTCAAATCATTTCTATCGAGGCTGATGGCAAAAAAACACTCGTTGGTTCAACCGGCGATGCCGCCGCTCTGCGTAGCAAATTTAATGTGGACAGTTGGAATACATATCGAATCGTAGCCAAGGGCAATCTTTGCCAACACTACATCAACGGTGTTTTGATGTCCGAACTGCAAGACAATCAGGCTGATAAGCGAGCTTCCGAAGGTATCGTTGCTCTCCAGTTGCATGCTGGCCCACCCATGAAAGTTCAATTCAAAAACATCGTACTTTCCGAGTAGGCATGGTGGCACGGCGGTCTCCGTGGTGATTGCGTTCTTACGGAAACAATAAGCAATTCAATGAATCCACACGACGCCCTGGTGCAAAGAATCCGGCTTGCAGCTCAAGCCTTGCTTGGGCAACAACACCTAACGCATCAGATTATGGAATGGTGCGATCAGTACCAGTTGCAGTGCGATTCTATTGTCTCTTCGCGTGGCGTCTCTCTAACGAGCATTGCCGTTGTGGGGGCCAAGGGTCAAGGGAAGACATGGGTCGCTAGACAGATGATCCTCGAGCGGCGCGTTGCACAGGCGCTTCCAAGCGGCGTTCTTTCCAGCGAAGCCACGACGCACGTCCATTGGATTGGGCCCCTCGTTCCCGAAGCGCTCGATGCAAACCGCGAGTTGTATCACCCATGTCGATCCGACGCTATGTTGGATTTGGGGCGTCCCTATATGTTGTTAGATACGCCAGGAATTACGGACGACGACCTGCAAGCAGCCAAGATTGCAAAAGAAGCGATGGCTCTTTCGCCGGTGAAGTTGCTGGTAGTTCGCCGTGACCAATTGCGTGGTGCCATCCTCAGTCAATTAGCCAACTTTACAGAAGGCGCAATCTGTATTCCGGTCATTACGTGCGTACCGCTCAACGACATTGCAATGGTAGTCGCAAAAAACCCTCGCTGGAGCGAATCGCTACAACGTGACTTGGATGTTTTTTGCGAAGCGATGGCTTCAAGTGCACCAAAGACCAAGTTCCTCGAGCCCGTCATCGTCCCCGATTTTGAAGCCGACGGAGACGAGACCAAGATAGGTCTGGCACTCGCTCGGGAATTGCAATCGCGGTTGCAAAATGAATCGTTGGATGATATCGCTGCTACTCGCGCAAACCGTCTCTCCGCAGCATCCAATCGATTGCGCCATCGAATTGGACAACTCCTAGATTTGCAATTGCCTCAGTTGTCCGCGGCTGTTCGCCGACTCCATTCCGAAGCGGACGCTTTGCCATCGCAAACCATCGAGACCGTGCTTGGCTCACGCGATGTGTTAAAGTCTGCGGTGCGTGGAAGACTTCGAGCGCAAATGATTGCGGACACGGGAATGATATGGTTTCCCTATCGAAGCATGCTAACGGTACTTGGGTTGACCCACGGAGCCTGGGATCGGTTGTTGCTGTCTTTGTCTGGAAGCGTTCCTTCGATTTTTGGTACATTTGCAGCTTGGGCTCGCAATGTCCAGCAGTCGCGAAAAATCAACTGGGAGATGCATGAGGGGATTCGCGATCTCCTCAATCGACAGATCCAAGACCGGCTCGAGCCGGTGCAATCTCAATTCCATCGCGCGGTGTCTCGGATGCGTGGTTCCGATCAGGAATCCAAAAGCTCCTCCGCGTCACCACAAATTCGTTTGTCCGGTGTGGAGGAGTTGCAGTCTAGATCGAGAAGCGTCTTTGAATGGACGGTAGATCGGCACCAGTTGTCTTGGATGTTGTTGCAATTCTACGCATTGATCGGAACAATCCTTTTTTGGTTGCTGATGGCCGGACCAATCGTATCGATCTATAGAGAGTACTTGGGAGCGAGCTACGAAACGCTTTCAGGGGCTCAATCGAGCGTTGATAAATTTCCGCACCCAAGTCCGGCACTGCTTCTAACAAGTGTACTGCTGTCGCTGATACCGATGTTGATCTATGCCATGGTCATCCTGAGTTGGTGCCAACGACGATCCAAAATAAATCGAATTGCGGAAACTACCTACGCCGAAGAAATCAAATTGGTAGATGAATTGAAACGAAGCGGTGTCATCGCACTGCACTACGATGACACGTTATTAGAACACGCTGAGTTTTTGATCCGGGCGACGCAATAACTTAGTACGGCAGTCCCACCACACGGATTACTCTGCAAGCAATTCTTCGACTATCTTCTCAATCGTTTTGTCGATTGTAGCACCCTCCCAATTGAGCTCACCTTGATACCAAAAACGCACGTACCCTTGTTTGTCGATGACGTAAACTGTCGGCCACATTGTGTTTGACCAAGTGTCCCAATTGCTGCTCTTGGTATCAATCAGAACTGGAAATTTGAATCCTTTCTCCTTAGCAGCGTTCTGAACCTGCTTGACATCCCGTTCGGAGGAGGTTTCTGGAGTCTGAATGCCAACGACTCTAACACCACGTTTTGTCAGTTGCTCATGCCATCGATTGTAGTGCCCAAAATTGGCGTGGCAGTTATGGCATTGAAAGGCATAAAAATGGAGCAGCACGACTTTCCCTCGATTGAGGGCGAGCTTGGTGGCTGAACCACCAGCCCAATAGCCACTGTCGATAAGTTCAGGGGCGAGCGGATAAATTCGCGTGAGTTGCATCGTATCAAATGTGCTTCCCATCAACTTGCTAAAGGCCATTTTTTGTGGAGACGTCAAAATTTCAGCGATCCCTTTCGTTTCTGCCTCCTTGGCCGCTTTAGCTTCATCCAAAAGCTTTTTGTCTTGAGCCTTCGCTCCCTGAAGCTTTTTCGCAAACTTATCCGTTGCCGAATACAATTCACTTAGCCGGGTGGACTGCGCTTTTGTTAGACCAACGGCTTTGGCCACATCGGGTCGCCCAAACATCCTCGTGCCTTGCGATTGAAGTTCTATTTGCGTTAGACGGTCCATTTTTTCGGGTGAAACGTATTTACGCAATGCCTCAATCAGCAATTGCTCCTGATTGGCGATGATCTTGCGTTGCTCTTCTTCGGGCTTGATTCGTGACCTCCACCAAGGGCCGTCGATTTTCAGCAACTCATCCAGGAACGATTTCAACGACTCCCCCTCGAGCTGCAATTCTTTTTGGACCTCCGGAGTATGAATCAGTTTCAACAAATTCTGAGGAACTGCCGTGAGCTCTGCTGAGATGGCTTCCATTCGAACTGGGTCAGATGACCACGCATTAGAAAACGAACCGATCGCTACCATTGTTCCTAAAAAGCTAGCCCAATACACCAATGAATCGTTCGCCTTAAACATCAATACACCATCTTTGATTTGCGACAAGTTCCCAACGCCAGCCGTGGTCCGCAAATTGCGTTCCCAATTTTTTGCTTGGGAAACACGATCAAGAACACTCGGTTTATTCACGTAGTTGCAAAATGCCGTGTAGTCCGCGTGGTTCAGTACGATTCTGCACGTCAAAGACTAGTGTCTCGACTACGTCGTTTTTGTGGCTGCGCGACGAAAAGCTAATGGTGAAAAAACGCTGATACGAGAATTGTTCCGTACCGCGATCTGGCCCCTTGAACTTGGTCGGACGCGCCTATCAGCTTGGTTTGGGGGCTTGTCCCCCACCAACCTTGTTTTGGCGTCCTAACGGCCGACACTCGCGAATCGCCCCGTTCCCCTTGGCTTTGCCCGCCTCCGGCGGGCAAAGCCAAGGGGAACGGGAGTTGGGACGCCCTGTTGTGTAGAACGCCAAAACGCATCCGTCGGGGGCAAGCCCCGAACGGATGGGCTAGCTATCGTCGGCTATTCACTTTTGTCAAAACGATAAATGAATTCGCCTTTCGAGCTATCTTTCATAAAGTAAATCTCTCCGTTCTGGTCTTCGCCAAATGCGACCACTGGAACTCCCTTTTCAATGACCTGCTCGTTGCGAATGGCTTTTCCTGTCGTGGTGTCATACGTAAGCGCCCAAATACTACCTGTAACATAATCGGCGTAGATGTACTTGCCCTTTAACTGAGGAATGCGGTCCGTATTGAAGACTCGACCACCGGTGATGGACTTGCCCGCAGTGTGGTCATATTCCCACACAGGATCAATTGGTGAGCCGACGCCGTCCACCATGGGGCGATTGCCAAACGCATGTGTCCCTTCACGATTGCTCCAACCGTAGTTCCCACCTTTGGTAATCACGTTGACCTCTTCGAACAACTCTTGTCCAACGTCACCGCACCACAGTCGTCCCGTTTTCTTATCGAAGGAAATTCGCCATGGATTACGAAGCCCGTGTGCAAAAATCTCAGGGCGCACTCCCTTGACTCCAACAAATGGATTGTCCGAAGGGATTCCATAGGGTAGACCATTCGACTTAGAGTCGACGTCAATACGAATGATCGAGCCGAGCAATTGGCTACGGTTTTGTCCAGCAGCATTCGGATCGTTTCGCGATCCGCCATCGCCAAAACCAGCGTAAAGAAAGCCATCAGGACCAAATTCAATCGAACCGCCGTTGTGGTTTTGGAAAGGCTGGTCAACATCCAGAAGGATTTCTTCAGAACTAGGATCAACCGTGTTCGCGTCCCCTTTCACCATCCGATATCGGGAAATGATTGAGTGATTGTTTTCGCGTTTCGTGTAGTAAACGAACAGATCGCCATTGTCCTTAAACTTTGGGTGTAAGGCCAATCCAAGTAGTCCTTGTTCATTGGCACCGTTGTCATACCAGCGATTAACCTTGCTAGAAATATCCAAAATCAAGTTTGATTTTTCGACGTCGGCTTTGTTCTCGAAAGTAAAGATCCAACCTCGTTGATCGATTGCAAACAAGCGATTCGAGTCTCCCTTTGCATAAGTTAGCTCCAAGACACGCAGGGCCCTACTCGCATTTCCATCTTCGTCGATTGGTTCCCACCCTTGCCATTTTAGTTTTGGGAATGCGAGCGTTGCTTTCGTGGCCAATACACCATCGATAGGTTGAGCGACCGGTTTATCTACTGGAAGCTCTCGAATCTTGATGTTTCGAAAGGAGACAAGATTCCCATGATCTTGTAGGCAAATATAGCCTTCGCCTGCGGCGCCGAAACCTGGCGACTGAGCGAACTTGCTTTCTGCAACTTTCGTGTTCCATTCTTTATCGCCAAGCTTGAATTTATAGTAGTGAAAACCGTTCATGGACACCTCGCATTGGTTTGGCGAAATCCGAAGGAACAATTCATTCCATTGTCCAGCAGGTCGAGTCGCATCGGTTATCCCGCTTTCCTTGACCCAACTAGGCGCTACAGGTTTATACATTTGATAGAGCCATCCGGACTTCTGTGGGTCGTGCCCAGCGACATTGTCTTGGATCTGAATTTCAGGGCCACTCTGCCATGGATTCGGATTGTCTTCGTTGACGTGAAACATCAATCCACTATTGCCACCCTCAGAAATCTTGTACTCCAACATGAGCTCAAAATACTTGAACTTGCTCTTGGTAATGATGTCGCCGGCGTCTTTACCATTTCGCGTCAAAACTCCGTCTGCAACCTTCCAACCATCCGAGACGGACTCCTTCTTGTAGTTTCGCCAACCATTTACCGAATTGCCGTCAAAAAGAAGCTTCCAACCGCTGAGTGATTCGGGCCGGGTCAACGTGTTTGGAGCCGTTTCTCCGAACGAATTGGATTGAAAAGCGACAAAACTACTTATTGCCGTAAGTAGTCCGAGTAGGCATCGCGACTTTGCAAATGGCATGAGAGAAACTTCCCCAATCGGAAAATGGAACATGAAAATCCAGTAGCACGAGTACGTCGCTTACGATCCTAAACTGTCGATGCTTTGTAGTCAATCACTGGAAAATGAGTTGGAAGTGCCCGACTTGTTAGAATGCAGTTTTCAGCGCAGGTCGCACGTGCGCTGTACAACTCAGATGTGTAAGGCACAACACTCCCAATGAACTACTTCCCCTGCATCGCAGGGAACATCTCGCGAGCCATTTGAATTGCGGCTGGGCCAACGAGCACGACGAATACTCCCGGAAAAATGAAAAGGACCAACGGAAAAATCAGCTTCACCGCGGTCTTGGCCGCCTTTTCTTCTGCGATCTGCTGTCGCTTGATTCGCATCGATTCGCTTTGAACTCGCAACGCTTGGGCTACTCCGGACCCAAACTTGTCCGCCTGAATCAAAAGCGACGCAAGTGTTCGGAGGTCCTCTACCCCTGTTCTGTAGCCAAGATCCTGAAGTACCGAAGCCCGCGCTCGCCCCATTTGAAGATGCAACGTACTTAATTGCAATTCATCTGAAAGCACGCGGTAAGAAGTCCGCATTTCATCCGAGACTTTCTTGATGCCTTGATCCAAGCCCAAGCCAGCTTCAACGCTAACCACGAGCAAGTCCAGTGCATCAGGTAGACCGAGCGTAATCTGCTTCTTTCGGCTTGAACGCATGAAATCCAACACCAACTCGGGCAGGAAAAAAGCAATGCCGCCTCCCAATACAGCCCTCAGTAAAACGGCTGACCCCAAACCGAGAGTAAATGCGGTTATCCCACCGGCAAGAAAAACGCCGCCTAGGGCTGCGAAGACTTTGATGGAAAGGAACACTCCACTTGCGCCCTCCGTACGAAATCCAGCTTCGGCCAACCGCGATTTCAACTTACCTACCTCGGCTTCCGTCTTGGGTTGCAAATGCTTTGCAACTGCCGGCGAAGCCTTCTCAAAAACTCGTGCCAACATCTCCTTCTTGGACTCTCTGGATTCGCCACCCTTCCTCATCGAAACATTCATCATGTCGAGGCGGTCCTCAGCAGCAGCTTTGTTGTCGCGATTGAATATATCCATCGCAAACCAAACAAACGATACGACCGCCAAAAAAACAGTCACTGCAACGATGAGTCTGAGGTCGACAGCTGCCAAAATCAACACGATATAAGTTCCTGACAGGTGAGGCTTAAGGAGTAAGGCTTAATGGACAGGTTCACACTTTGATATCGATGATCTTTCGAATCACAAGTGCACCCAGGAATTGCATGACAATAGCGCCGCCCAACAGCCATTGGCCCATTGGATCGGTAAAAAGCTTCATCACATAATCTTTGTTGAGAAACAGCATTGCCGTGAAAAGCCCAGGCGGCAACGCGAGCAACACAATACCCGATAGCCGGCCTTCTCCCGTCAAGGCTTGGATTTGACCAGCCAATCGGTAACGAGCTCGAACAAGATTTCCAATTTTGTCTAGGATCTCGGCCAAGTCACCCCCGGTTTGACGTTGCAGAATGACTGCAGTTGCAAAGAACCTCAAGTCCAAGTTGGGTATGCGTTGCGTCATCGACTCGAGCGATTGCTCAAGGGACACACCAAAATTCTGTTCTTCAAAGCAGCGACCGAATTCCCGAGCCAGCGGATCGGGCATCTCATCTGCGATCAATCCAAATCCCGCACCCAACGAGTGCCCAGCTCGCAACGATCGACTTAACATCTCAAGTGCTTCAGGCAATTGCATATTGAATTTGTTGATTCTCTTCTTCTTCATCATCTTGACCCAAAAGAAGGGCAAAAAGAAAAGAATAAGGCCAGCCACGGGAGCGATAAACCATGGGATTGGAGCAAACAAGCAACCGATAGTTCCAACCCCAGCTAGCCCCATGCACACCAAAGCAAACTTGGCCAAAGGAATCTTCATCCCGGCTTGTTCCAACATGACCTTCATGTTGAACTGGCGAGTCATCCATTGTTCAACGAAGTTCGAGGTACCCTCCAAAGGACTGCGCAGCATGAGCGAGTCATCATCCCGCCCCTGGTTATTCTTGCCATTCTTCGCCGTCAACGAGGACAAACGATCCTCCGCGATCGACGATTCATCGCCGCGTACCATTACTGCAACCGCACCAATGATGGCAGCAACGCAAATTCCTACGGAGGCGGCAATTATCAATACAATCATCTTGCTAAGCCCTCATCATGATCCGTTGGCGGAATGCACTCGCTGGCAATCGAATGCCAGCCGACTCTAAGCGTGGCATAAAGGAAGGTCGAACGCCGGTCGCTTCGAAGTAACCGTGTGCCTTTCCATTTTCATCAACGCCCTCTTGGACGAAACGGTAAATGTCTTGCAAGACCACGGTGTCTTGTTCCATACCTTGAACTTCCGTGATGTTCATCACACGTCGCGGTCCGCCTTGCAGACGGTTCGCTTGAATGATCACGTCTACTGCACCAGCAACCTGCTGGCGAATTGCTTTGATTGGCAAGTCGTAGCCAGCCATCATCACGAGCGTTTCAAGCCGCGCAATCGCATCGCGGGGTGAATTGGAGTGTACCGTGGTCATCGAACCATCGTGCCCCGTATTCATGGCTTGCAACATGTCCAACGTCTCGCCCCCTCGACACTCGCCAATGATAATACGTTCGGGTCGCATTCGGAGCGCATTTCGAACTAGGTCCGTAGCGGTGATCGCTCCCGTCCCTTCGATGTTCGCTGGCCTTGTCTCTAGTCGTACGACGTGTTCTTGTTGAAGCTGGAGTTCAGCAGCATCCTCGATGGTGACAACGCGTTGATCGTTTTGAATGAAACTACTCAGCGTATTGAGCAGCGTCGTTTTCCCAGAACCTGTACCGCCACTGATAATGATGTTCAGTCGCGCCTTGATACAACCCTCCAGAAGCATCACCATTTCCGGTGTGAATGCCTTGAAGTTTAGTAAGCCCTCTAACTTAACGGGGTTGGAACCGAATCGCCGAATCGAAACACATGCACCGTCCAATGCAAGTGGCGGAATGATCGCATTCACTCGCGAACCGTCTTCCAAGCGAGCGTCTACCATCGGACATGTTTCATCAACCCGCCGACCTACTTTCGATACGATTCGGTCGATGATTTGCATTAAGTGTGCGTTATCACGGAACTCAACTTCCGTCTTCACAAGTTGCCCGCGACGTTCTACGAAGATATTTTTGGGACCATTGATAAGGATGTCGCTGATCGAGGGATCCTTGAGCAAGAATTCCAGCGGGCCGAGTCCGAGTGTTTCGTCGAGTACCTCGTCGACGATTTTGTCGCGCTCGGAACGATTCAGAAATGTATTCTCGCTGTCGCACAAATGCTCAACGACTAATCGAATTTCACGGCGAAATGACTCACCCTTGAGGTCGCCCACCCTAGACAAGTCGATCTTGTCGACTAATCTCTGGTGCATCCGACGTTTGATCGCCTCAAACTCTTCCTGTTTGGATTGGTCAGAGGATCGTGGACTTGGATTGGCTGGTTTCATGGCTTCCTGCGCATTTGGACTCGGTCCATCTCGAGAACGAAAAAACTTAGTTTTTCGTCACGAGCCGAGCAAACAATCAGCCAATTGACCGACGTTGTTGCAGATCTGTTTTGCACCTGCAGCAATAAGCTCACTCTCGGGACGAAATCCCCATGTGACTCCAATCGCATATAACCCACTACCCAATGCAGTTTTCATGTCGGTGTTCGTATCACCCACATAAGCGATACGATCGATATCCCCCCCCAACTGCTCCGCCAACCAAGTTGCACTCGAAGGATCAGGTTTTCGGGGGAATCGCTCTGTCTGCCCCAAAACATGATCAAAACGAATATTGTTGAAGAAGTGCTGAACACATCGCTTGGTAAAAGCGTCCGATTTATTTGACAGGACCGATAAACTTACCGAGCGTTCGCTCAGAATTTCCAAAAGGTCCCGAATCC
The DNA here is from genome assembly GCA_043757445.1 of Pirellula sp. Classification (GTDB taxonomy): domain Bacteria; phylum Planctomycetota; class Planctomycetia; order Pirellulales; family Pirellulaceae; genus JBKCUI01. Next base: position 56,684 of record JAYVPJ010000017.1, read on the forward strand.
CGTCGTAGGGCTTTGACTGATTATTCCAACAGTCGTTGTACGCCGCCTCAAATCGTCGCATGCAGTCTGCTTTCAACTCCGGCTGACCTTCACACTCCGGTAATGCCCTTTGAAAAAGCATCGCAAGACCATCGCCAACCAACTCTTTGTATTTCGAGACGGGGTACGTCGTCTTGTTCATTCCCGCCAGGACGAGATTGGCTGCACTCGCTATGTCCTCCAACGAGTCGAGTAGCGTGCCATCCAAATCAAAAATCACTGCACTAAATTTCATCGTTTCGATCCAATAAACTATTCGGGTCGCAATTGCTTTGTTGCCTCGCGACGATGTTGCCTCGCGATGATATCGTAGAGATCCAAGTCCTGCCTGCCCGCCAACATCGCAAACAGCTGCCTAATGCCTCGAAATGCATCGCATAGACCGACCCCGGCACCGTCCGCGAGATCACCGCCCCGCAATTTGTAAAAACCAGGCTCGCTTGTTATGAAAGGAGGGCAAACATCCACCCCCGCAGGCAGTGTTTCATATAACTCGCTTGACAAACAGCACTCTCTGCCCCCGGCAAGAGAAATAACTGCATCGCATTGCATTTCAACGGTCGTGTCATCGTCCCGCAAAAATTTCAGCAGATACAAACCCGATTCGTTGCGCTGAATTTGCTCGACTCCGAGCGACTCGACGAGCACTACGTTGCAAACGGTTCTGGCCCGGATTGCGGTCAACGCTTGGGAGATGACTTTATTATCATGCGTTCGGTCTGGGCGAATGATCCAGGTCAAACGACTCATAGTATCGTCGCCAAAGAGCCTTAAATACTCGATCGCAAACTGACCAGCGCGAATGGATTGTCCCGCCAAACAAACATGTTTGCCAATTACTGTCTTCGGTTCAAATTTGCGATCCTCGGGTGTGTGTTGCAGAAATGTTTCGCGAAGCGCATCTTCGCCAATGGCGAGGCCCCCGCCAGGTCCAATCCCTGACTTCTTATGCTCACCCCCTCGGCAATCGATCACTACATCCGCCCGCGATACCCATGGCCCGCGGTGACGACCCTCTACCAGAATTCGAAACTCATCGTTGCATCGCTCTTGCATATCGATCTCGTCCGTGACCAACGTTCGATAGCGAGAAACGTCTGCCACCGGACTCAAAAAATGAATGTCATCAAATAGCAAGTCGGTCTTGGCTAGCGGCAACAAATACTCTTCCGCGTAAGTCCGACCGGTAAATATTTCCTTGGGACCTCTTCGAATGTATTCTGAATTCTGTGCAGCGATGGCCGCATGCCCCATCGATGTGGTGCATTCCTCGACCGTCACTGCGAGTGGTCGATCATGCCAATCCAGCATTCGATGAGCGACCCGCCGTTGCTCGAAGATGGAGACAAAGTATCCGAGGAACCTTGCATAGATCGCAGCTTCGATACCTACCGGTCCCGCACCGATGATGGCGATCGTAGCCGGAGGTTCGACTTCGGAGTCCCACTCCAGTTTCATCACGGTAGGGGCACATCTTCCAAGGAAAATTCGACCGTTTGATCGACGACATTGCCCGGTGCCCGGTACATAAACTTGCACCCTTCAAGACCCTTTTCTATATCGAAAAGGTATGAGAGTCCGATCTCTTTGTCGTTCATTCGGGTAGTCGACCAACCTACATGTTCGAGCCGTTTATTGTCTCTTCCAATTAAAAATGCTGCATGCGTATTCGTCCATCCGCGAAAGGCTTCTGCCGTCTGTCCCTCCGAATTCAGGGAGACTCCCACCAGCACTTCATAGATGTCCCGATTCTTGCGAGCTTTCTCCAGCGTTACCTTTAAGTTGCCAACGGTTGCCGTTTTCTTTCCCTCCTTCATCAAGTCCTCGAATTCCAGTGTGGCAGGTTTTCCTGGTATCGAGACAAAGACTTTGCCTTTCCATCGCATGATTCTCTTCGCACTTCGCTCCGGTAGAAAAAAATTCAAAGCGACCTGCATCTGCGACCCACCGGATGGCACAAATTCAGTATCTTGCACTGTCATCTTCGACTGCAACACCTGCCCATCATCGCAAACCAGCTCCATGGATTCCATCGGAAACCTGACGAAGACCGGAACAAGCCTTGGCTCCCAAGACAACAGTGCCTGTAATTGCAACGTACTCAAGGCGGGATCTTGAAGATTAAACGTCTTTTGCACAGTCAGCGGCTCAATACGAAACACACCCGAATAGCCCGCAGCGGCAATCCGAAGAGGAGCGTTGGCTGCCCGTGGAACCAGTTGGATCGTCTCGCCATCGCCACCTGACACCGTGAGCTCGAGCTGATCGAGTATTTCATCAAACGCCTCCCAGAAAGGGGTTGCATCAAAATCCGTAACGACTTCTCTTTCAAGATTTAGCGCGTCACCAATTTGGATAGTGTTACCTGTTTCCTCGGCAATTTTTGCTAGCGCATCGCGACCAGTCATGCTACCGCTAAGAGTCACGGTCGAGGGCAAGGTAAACTCATCCATTTCCAACTTATCGAGTGTATCGCGAAGGCGCTGGATTCGCATTTTCCAATCTGGAGAAGCATCCGAGCCGATGGCAGGCAGAAACTCGATCGCAGACGGACCGAGAGACTGCAATTCAGCCTCCGCTTGATCGCGCGTGGCTTGTTTCGCGGCGTCTAAATCCTCCGAGAGTTTGGCCACTCGCTTTTCGAGTTCGTCGCGTTCCATCTTGGGTTTCGAAATCCGCTTGGGACCAACCGTACGAGAACCAGCGGATTTTTCCTGACCAAATGCCAATCGAAAATCCGAGTTCGAAACCACAAGCATTACCAAAAACGCGATAATCAAGGTTGTGAAAGGATAGTTGAGAAGTTTATGACGTTTCATCGTTCGACTCATCACTTGGTTTGGATCGAAAACAACCCTGACCCGAAGCATTGTACCCCAATCCTCAAATCGAAGCCCACGCGCCCGGCGTGGGGCTCCAGATTTTGTTGACGTTCGCCACATTTCTATCCCATTGCAATCAGGTAAGATTGTTGCTTTGATTTTCAAAACGATTTACGGGAGGAGATTTCTATGAACGCGATTGACATACTGGGGAGCTTGCTTGGTGGAAGGCGATCGGGGGGCGGAGGCGGTGCAGGCGACATCCTTTCGGACATCCTTGGCGGTCGCGCCGCACCGAATCCTCAAGGCAAACCATCCGGCTCGCGCTCAGATTCGCCGATGAGCCCAGAACAACTTGAGGACATGCTCGGAGTCGGTCGAGAATCGGCTAGTTCTCGTCAAGTTCCAAGCCAACCACAATCGCGTCAACCTCAACCACAACCTCGGGTTGCCCTACCCACACAAAGCACTCAACCGCCAACCGATATTTTTGGACAGCGTCAACGCCAGGAACCAAAAATTAATCTCAGCGTGCCCAAACCAGCCTCGCTATCACAGAACGATCAGGCCGTACTTCTAATCCGCGCCATGATCAACTCGGCTAAAGTCGATGGCGAAATCTCGGATGAAGAACAAAAGAATATTCTCAGCCAAGTTGGCGACACCAGCCCCGAGACCATCAAATTCCTTCGAGCCGAATTTGCTAGGCCCTTGGATATTGATGAGTTTGCCGAATCACTGCCCGTCGGAATGGAACAGAAAGCTTATGGCATTTCGCTGACGGCAATCAAACTGGATTCCAAAGAAGAAGCGGACTACCTACGTGGTTTGGCTCGAGCCCTACGCATATCTCCGGACGAATGCAATCAAATCCATCAACAACAAAACGCTCCTCTTATGTACCAGGCCTAGTTGAGGCCTGCGCTTTTTGTTACCAATCGGCTGAATTTGTGCAACGCAAAAACGGCTTTAAAAAAGCCAGCAACGTCGCGCGCGAATTGAACGGCGTCTCGCAAGAGAAATTGCCGCTCTACCTCGCGTTCTTCCAGTTCGTTCACAACACGCGAAAACGAGGGAAAGCACTCCTCAACTCGCTCGTTGAGCGACTTTTGACTTGACCTCCCCGAATCGCCGGATGACCCATATTCGAATTTGACGCTGACCATCTCCAATGTCAACAAACGACGAAGTGCATTTCCAACCTGCAGCGAGAATCCACTTTTCAAACCGATCGCCGGTGTGACGCTGCGGTTCGCTCAAATACGCAACCCCGCCCGGTTCCAAGTGCCGTCGCAAACAAGGCTCCAATATTGGGAACAACTTGAAGTCGTATACAATGTCAGAACCGATAATCACAGGAAAAGGTTGTATTTGCGTATTCGTATCTCGCCAATCCAAGAGCCTCACTCTCACTTTGTCTGATACATGCCTCGCATTGAATTTGCAGACCATCAGGGCCGTGGGCACCGCATCGGTAATTAGAACTTTGGCTCCACGCATGCCGGCCGAAATACCTGCGCGGCCGCTTCCGCCCCCCAATTCCAAAATCCGTTTACCGTTCAGACTTGGTAAGGTTCCTAAGAATTGATCAAGCCCTTGTGCGGCTCGCCAAGACGCAGCCCAAAATGGATCGAGTTCAACTGTGCCTTCTTGACTCTTCGAGAGGGCGCTTAATAGCAACGCTTCTGGATCAACTACGCGTGTCCACGGGTATTCCTGGCCAGCAATCATGGTTAAAGTGTGTTCGATGGGCACTTGCTGTTGGATTCGAGACAGCAGTCGCGCTTCGCTAACCAAAAGGCTCTTGAATTGGTTCGCCACTTTTCTTACCTGGGCTCTTCCATTTCCCGAATGTAAGCTCGTAGGCGCTCGAGTTCGTCTTCGGTGCCCTTCAGTTTTAACATGTTCGCAACCCGTTTTTGCAACTCATGTGAATTCACAGGTTTCGAAAGAAAATCATCGGTGCCAGCCGCAACTGCTCTTTCTATGTCGCCCAACTCACTCAGGGCGGTCACCATCAGAATCATGATGCGAGAATGAACAGGGTCAGCCTTTAACTTTCGGCAGACCTCAAAGCCATTCAATTTGGGCATCATGACGTCCAAGAGAATCAAGTCGGGTTGAAACGACTTGACTTTGTTTAACGTATCCTGGCCATCGATTGCCATTTCCGTATCGCAATCGATCTTTGCCAGTAACGCTTCGAGCAATTCGCGATTTTGTGCATTGTCGTCCGCGATCAGTATTTTTGGTGTGGTCATCTGTGCGTTCGAGGCAAGAGTTAAACGGCAATTGCCAAGCCTGTCGCCGGGACAGGAAAATGATTGGTCATCTGTTTGACTTCCGAACGAATCTGTTCCAACGCGGACTCGTTATCGTGCGACTTGAGCGCCGAAGCGATCCAAGCACCAATCGTTTTGAATTCATCTATTCCCATTCCTCTGGTCGTCAAAGCAGGTGAGCCAATTCGAATGCCGCTCGGGTCCATCGGCTTGCGAGCATCGAATGGAATCATGTTCATGTTGACGGTAATACCGCAATGATCGAGTGCCTTCTCTGCGATCTTTCCACCGATACCGAAACTGGTGACATCAACCAGCACTAAGTGATTGTCCGTGCCACGGCTGATCAACCTCAAACCCTTGGACATGAGGGATTCGGCAAGCGCCCTCGAATTATCGATGACCTGCTTGCCATACTCCTTGAAGCTAGGTAGCAATGCTTCGGCGAAGCAAACTGCTTTGCCAGCAATAACATGCATTAGAGGCCCACCTTGGATGCCGGGGAAAACAGCGCTATTGATCGGCTTGGCATGTTCATTCTTGCAAAGGATCAATCCGCTTCTTGGACCTCGTAACGTCTTATGCGTTGTCGTCGTAACATAGTCTGCGTATGGGATAGGGGAGTTGTGAACGCCCGCGGCGACTAGGCCTGCATAGTGTGCCATATCGACGAGCAACTTGGCACCTACCTCCTTCGCGATTTCGGCAAACTTGTCGTGAAAAATCTCTCGAGGATAAGCGCTGGCGCCGGCGACAATCATCTTTGGTTTCTGCTCTCGAGCTAGCTTTGCAACTTGATCGAAGTCGATGCGATGATGAACTGGGTCGACGCCATAGGAATGGAACCTGTAAAGCTTGCCACTGATGTTCAGTTTCATACCATGCGTCAAATGTCCACCTTGAGCCAAATCCAAACCAAGTACCGTATCGCCCGGTTCCAGCGCGGAAAGGTAAACGGCGGTATTTGCTTGTGAACCGGAGTGAGGCTGAACATTGGCATGCTCTGCACCAAACAACTCTTTGGCTCGATCGATCGCCAGTTGCTCTATCACGTCGACATACTCGCATCCACCGTAATATCGCCTACCTGGATAGCCCTCAGCATACTTGTTCGTGAGAACACTCCCAACCGCCTGCATAATCGCGGGACTCGTGTAATTCTCACTTGCAATCATTTCGAGCCCCTCCTGTTGGCGAAGTGCTTCCGATTCGATCGCGGCCCATACCGCTGGATCCTGAGACTGAAGTATACTCATAAGGCTTTTTAGTAGTATTGGGGGTGTTGGGTCGATCTGCCAGACGCATGGCCACTTCGGCGGTGGTAACTAAGAGTAACCCAGATTCTCGTTGAGGCATAGTTTCCCGTCAATCTACGTTACCTTTCTCTGAAACAATAGGTGGAGATCAAGTTCAAACGTCGACCGGTGCCAGGCGACTCATCGACGCGGGAAAGTCTGAAGGGCCATAGTTATGGCCATGGCCATCGGTGCTAAACCAGCGTGCTGCTGCATTCTGCCATGGGGTAGCGTACCTTGGGCGCAATTCAAGCCCCAATCCCATCCTCTCATTGCAATCCACATGGCCGGGGACGCAATACTGAGTGGGGGCCGCAACTACACCCTCGAACGGATGGTGCAAACCTAGTATGTGCCCCATCTCGTGAACTGCAGTATTGAACGGTTGTGAAAAACCACTTGTCGCTGTAGCAACGTCTTGTATGTCCATGTCATCGAATTGAGCAGAATCGGATCGAAATGTCAGGCCATTGGCTGCACCCGCTTTGACTACTTGAATGCGATGATTGGCCATAAAGAGCGGGACAAAACTAACTTTGAGGACGCAGTGCAAATTGACTCGAGCCTTACCAACAGGCTTGCTGACCTCTAAATCAGTGAGTGAGCCAGGAGAGGCCAGCCAGAACTTTTCCGACCAATTTGCTTCAAGTAACGTTTTCAGTTTTGCTTTCCAGGCTTTGAATTCTGACTTGCTCCACCATGCTGCTGTGAACTGTTTTCCATCGGCATCTCGGACAATTGTACCTCCTTTAATGGCTGTGACTGCAAGTTGCAGATTCAGCACAATCGACGCGTTCCAATTTGGCCCGATCCCCGTCGTGTCCACATGGTATTTGCTATTGATTCCATTGACCGGCAAACGAGCCTTGCTTTTGTTTTTCTTCACATCTAGCTGAAAGTAATCCACAACGCTATTGTCGCTTGCATTGCGAGCTTCGATCATTGCGTCACCTTCGCGACGTCCTACTAGCTCGTACCATTGGATTTTGTTGGTAGCCCCTTCAACCGTATCGCGCGATGCGATGGAGGCTACGGACGAATCATTTGGCCCGACCTTCACGCCGGCACCATCAAATATTCCGAATCGAAACGCTCCTCCGACCGATGTTGATTGCGTCTTCTTTCCTACCTTTTCCGCGCCAGCACTCAGATTGGGTCCAGACCATTTAACGAAATGTACCATGATGAAAAAAATCCTTTAGAGGTTTGATGCGTTGTTACTTCACTGTTCACATCCTTGTTCTCGTACGGTGCGATCCCAAGTTGTCATTTTTATTTTGGTTGCCAGCCATTTTCCATCGAGCTTGTCCGAGCTGATGCAATTCGAGTAAACTTCTGCAATGCGGGATTAAAGGGAGGGAATCAAGGAACGTTCTATCCATTTATGTTGTATCGTGGCGGATATGTTGTATCGTGGCGGATGCTGCCAGCATCCGGTCCGACGCTAGCAGCGTCGGCCACGAAAGTCGCTATTAGCTCGAACAAGCTCAAAATGCCAAAGTCACATGGGACCGCAATCCTTGTTATCCGTAGTCAAAACTGCATGCGTGTTTGAGTAGCACCCAGCTGGGGAATGGTCCAATATTTGGAGCGAAATTATTCAAACCTTGCAGTTCTGAGACTGGTGAAAAAGTTTTCTTGCAATTAGGGTAATTCTGTGAGTACCTTTGACGCGTCTGAATTGCTCCGACGCTACTTCTAGACTTTTCTTCTTATGCTTAGGCCCTTTCATGGATCCGCTTAACACTTCGCGAGTTTCCTGGTTTCCTGTCCGTTTGCTTTCCTATTTGGCAGTTGTTGGCATCGTCTTGGCATTTGTCCCCCCCAGTAGATTGGAAGCGGACCTCATGGTTTATCGAAACGCAGGGCTGTTTGCTGCCGCGACCCTGGGGCGTACGACCAATGTCGTGAACTTCGACTCTACACCTGCTGGAACTTCGCTTACGAACTCGCTTTATCAAGGGATGGTGTTTGGCGCAAACCCAAACATTCAGGGGAACTTGATTATTACAACTGGAGCTCCAGCGATTACGGGAGGGCTTAAAGCATTCTCGGGTACTAACTTTTTGGGATCCGATGCGGGTGAGCTAATTACCCTTGGAACCAACCAAAGTTTTTCCTTCGCATTTCAAAGCCCTGTAAGTGCGGTCGGGTTGTACTTTGTTTCCGAAAGCTCGCTCGCATCTGGTGAACTTGGGATAAGAGTTGGTGCTGGTGCCGGAGCAACATCTGCAGTCATCGATCCCTTAAACGGTAACGAAATAGCTCTAACGGGTGGGACTGCGACCAACTCGTTCGCGTATTTCGTTGGAATAGTTGACACCAACACGTTTGGAGTTCTACCGAGCATCACCGTTTTCCCTGGTTCCACTACGGCAGCTCCATTTGGAATCGACAATATAACATCATCGGTCACGGCAGTTCCTGAACCAGGTTCACTTTTGATTTTGAGCATATTCACATCTGTTGGGCTGGTAGCTAGAGTCAGACGATCAAATCTCAAAACTTGAGATTCAAATCTTGTAGGAGGTTTGCAAATGATTGACGACTGTCGAAAAACGTAATACGATTCTGTGATCGGTTGTTTGCGTTACTGCATCCAACCGAGCAGAGTGACGCCCAAAAACACATCTGTCTCTTCCTAATTATGAGGTGTTCTATGCGAAGTGGCTTTCTCGCTGTCTTGTTCACACTCGCCGTTTCATTGCCTGGGCAATGCGGCACATTCATCGTCGCTTCGGATGCTGCTCAGATTAGGTTGATGCTCGAACTTCGAGCGCAACAGTTTCTAAATCGTGCGACCTTCGGCGCAAAGGATGCCGAGATTTCTAGTTTGGCAGATTCGATGGCGACTCTTGGCATCGAAGGGGCATGTTCCAAGTGGATCGATGATCAATTTGCGTTGCCAACGACTTTTCATACAGCCACTATGAAAACATTCATGGCTGCAGATGGGATCACCGCCTACAACGACGCCACCAAGAATCTTCTTCGCTATCGCCACCACGCTTGGTGGCACAATGCGATTACAGCTCCCGATCAATTAAAGCAACGATTGGCTTGGGCGTTGATTCAAATTTGCGTGGTTGGCGAAAGTGGCGACAACTTCAATTTCGTAGAAATACCGACGGGCCAACCCACTAAACCCTACTGGTTTGGTATGAGCACTTATTATGACATGCTGCTAAATCGATGCGATGACAGGTATCGAGATGTTCTTCAGGATGTGACCTACCACCCTGTCATGGGTGTCTGGTTGAGTTCATTGCGAAATCAAAAAGGGAATCCCGCGATCGGTTCTTTTCCGGACGAAAACTATGCCCGCGAAATCATGCAATTGCTCTCGATTGGACTGAATGAGCTAAATAGCGACGGTACCTTCAAATTGGACGCGACCGGCAACGTCATTCCAACCTATAACAACGCGATCATTGGAGACTTTGCCCGCGCCTTCACGGGTTTGAACTATGCGAGTGGCGATGGGACCAACATCTACAGCGGTTACACGAATTATCTCGATCCGATGATCATGACTAACTCCGTGCACGATTCCGGTTCGAAAAAGCTTCTCAATGGTCAAACGATTCCTGGAAATGCGAATGGCAACGTCGACATTTCCAATGCGTTGGATAATTTGTATGCGCACCCAAACGTTGCTCCCTTTATCAGTCGCCTGTTGATTCAAAGACTAGTTAGATCGAACCCATCGAAGGGTTACCTTACTAGAGTCTCCAAGATTTTTAATGACAACGGGTCGGGCGTCAAAGGAGACATGCGAGCGGTGGTCAAAGCCATCTTGACCGACAGCGAAGCTTGGACTTCGATTCGAATGACGCGTTTGAGAAATCCTACTCGACTTGTTGTAACGAGCGCGGGAACCGAATATAGCCGATTGGTCGAACCGGTTGTTCAATATGCCAGTTTCTTTCGACGCTACGGAGTACCACCAACCGATACGAGCGGGCGATATTTCTTGAGTGCTGCTCCAGGGACTTGGAACCAGGCACCGTATCGTTCCCCTTCGGTTTTCAATTTCTATCTCCCGCAACATCAACCCTCGGGCGGTCTTGCTACAGCAGTCGGCTCTAGAAATATTCCAAACGAAGACCTTTTCGCGCCCGAGTTCCAATTGCTTACGGCTGTCGTTTCGAATGCCTGGCACAACCGATCTCGCTCGGATATCGTCAATGAATACATAGATCAGTACCTTTATACTACCGGCTCAACGAATACGAATACGCGGTTGACCTTCGATTTCTCGAATGAAAAAAATAATGCGGCTAGTCAAACTGGCCTTGTTGAATATCTAGACAAAGTCCTGTGCAATGGCACGATGACCGATGACTTTAGAACTCGTCTAAGCGATGCAATCGCGGCCAAGGTGACGCTGTCCTCACCGCCAACAGCCAATCAATTGAGAGACCGTGTGCGAGGGGCCATGATTACCGTCATGAACTCGCCCTATTATCTCATTCGTTACTGATCTCGTTGTTTCTGTTCTCACTAGAAGTTCAGTAAACCAAATCAAGCAAAGTCAATTAACAAACGGGTTAGGAATCAACGAAATGGCCAGAAACAATCTATCGTTTGAATCGATTCAAGAGCGAGATAACTTTGCGAGACGCAGAGCCTTTATGCAGTTTACGGGTGGCTGTGCGGCGCTCGGCTCGACGTCAGTGTTATCGCAATTGCTCAATTTGCAATTGACCGGTTCGGCATATGCTCAAACAGGAGGAACCGGCTACAAGGCAATTGTATGCGTTTTCTTGAACGGGGGTTATGATTCGTTCAATGTCTTGACCCCTTACGAAGACGCAGAACACGCGATCTACACGACAGTGCGTTCAACGCTGGCAAAACCAAAAACAGAATTGCTTCCAATCCCTATCGATATCGCATCTCCGGGCGGAAGAAAGCTTGGGATTCATGATAAAATGCCCGAAATTCAATCGCTTTACAATGGCGGAAAAGTTGCATTTTTAGCCAATGTCGGCAGCTTAGTCGTCCCAACCACCAAGACGACCTACAACAACGGTAGCGCGGTCAAACCGCTCGGGCTATTTTCACACGCGGATCTCATTCAACACTGGCAAACGTCGGTTCCACAATCTCGCTCCCAGGCAAGTGGTTGGGGCGGGCGAATGTCCGATTTGCTCACAGCTACCCACAATCCAACCGACTTGATTTCCATCAATATTGCTTTGGGTTCGCTTAATGTCTTTCAGACGGGTAACCAAGTCGTCCCCTATGTCGTAAGCTCGACTGGCGCAACGCTGCCTGGAGGGTATCGCACCAATAACACGACGGGCGCTAACTACGACCAAATCCACAACACCGTGATCAACGGCTCAACTGGGCTCAACGGAATCTATCCACCTGCCGATAGCGCATTAGGCGCACTTTATAGCGATTTGCTGCAACGTACCCTGGCACGTTACAAACGACGCAGCATCGATGCTGCTCAAACCTTTTATGACAATACCGACAATGCAGGTACCGGCAGCACGGGAGGTATACTGCCAGCAAGTATTAGCGCGCGGTTCGACGCTATCAACAACGACGCTACCATTCCAGGTAGCTTGAAAGGATTTGCTCAAAACTTGAGTATGGTGGCCAGAGTCATTCGCGCGAGGACTGCATTTAGTCAAACGCGACAAATCTTTTTTGTATCCCTCGGTGGATGGGACCATCATGACAATTTGCTAGCTAATCAAGCGTCCATGCTGCCTGGTTACAGCAAAGCCTTGTCGGCGTTTTACAACGCCACCGTCGATCTCGGTGTAGCGGACAAAGTGACAACGTTCACTGCCTCGGATTTCGGCCGAACCCTTTCAGCCAATGCAACTGGCAGTGATCACGCATGGGGTGGTAATCATATCATTATGGGGGGCGCGGTCGGTGGTGGCAAGGTTTATGGTTCCTATCCTCAATCGTTAGCACTCAACAACGAACTGGATCTTGGACGTGGACGGTTGATTCCAACAACTTCCGTAGATGCCTATAACGCCGAACTGGCAACTTGGTTTGGAGTTCCAAACAATTCGATGCTGACCGACATCTTGCCTAATCTACGCAATTTCTATCAGGAAGGTGCTGCATCGAGACCGATCGGATTCCTCCCCTCGGCGTAAGGAGTTCATCCAGCTTTCAGCTCGATCAATTCAAAGGAATTCGATAGGTGTGGTACGCTCTGAGGAACGAAGGGCGTTAGCGCGAGTCGCCCACAAAAAATCACAGCCTCTGCACCCTGACTAACGTGATTGTACGATTGGGATTGACCTCTACGGGTCAAGTTCACTATCAACACTAACTGTGGTTTCTGTAGGATAGCACCCGTTGAGTATTAGAAGAGCCTGTGCAATAGCGCATTTTCTATGACATGGATAATCCGATTGCGTCATGCTGTGCTTGCGTTGGCTGCCATTGCCGTCTTCGGTTCACTTGCGTTTGCTCAGGAAAGCATCGAACTTCGATCTCGCCAAGATTCGCTGCCGCCTCCGTCCGGCACGATCAGGATGACGCTTCAAGGTGATGTAAAACTGGATGCGCTTGTTGGTTTTGTTTCACAGCGAATAGGAATCCAATTTGCTTACAGCGATGACGTGTCGTCGAGAACAATCACCATCCGGACACCTCAGGAAATTCCTGTCGCGTCTCTGCCGATGCTTCTTGGTAGCGTTCTTCGAACCGAAGGACTGGCGATTGTGGATTCCGATACACAAGGCTGGAAGCGCATTGTCAAAGTCAATGCTGTAGCCAACGACATGATGCCATTTGCTTCCCCAGGTAAAGCACCACAATCACCGGATCGAGATGGTCCGGCCGCAATCGTAACCCAAGTGTTTATTTTAAAGAGCCTGGATGCAGCAAATCTAGTAACGGTTCTGAAACCATTTCTTAGTGGAACGGGGGCCAATGTAGTTCCGATCCCAGAAGCAAACGCCGTCATCGTCAACGACTACGCCGCTAGCGTGAAAACCATGTCGGATCTGCTCGATTTGATCGACCAGCCCGCCGGCGGTGGAGTGTACCAAGTTTACGAAGCGAGGTTCCAAGTCGCCCAAGTGTTGACTGAACAAGTCAGAGGCATCCTCGCCACACAATCGGGAGCCGATAAAAGCGTTGATAAAAGTGCCGATAAAAGTAGTTTCTCCAAAGTCAAACTCTTCACTGAGCCGGTCGGCAAACGGATTGTTATTGCAGGCAGCGCCGATTCGGTGAAACGTGCGATTGAATTGCTAAAGCGGCTCGATGTTTCTTTAGGAATCACTACCGAAGTTTATCGCATCAAGAACACGAACGCGGATCGAATCGACAAACTCATCAAGGGATTCGTCGAACCACCCAATGACGAAACTTCATATCAAACAACCGTCGACACCGAAGGTAACTTGCTGATCGTGCGAGCCTCCGCGGAAGTTCATAGGCAGGTCGCTAAGCTAATCGCCAATCTCGATACCGCGGTTGACACCACCGAAAGCCCCATTCAGTTTTACAAATTAAAGAACGCGAGCGCGCTCGATGTTTTGTACTCGTTGTTGGCGCTGCAAGAAGCCTACGGGGCCGGTGGCTTTAATGGTGCGCCATCTGCATTCTACTCACCCTTTGGTGGCGGCCCCGGATATCAAGGCAATAACTTCGGCGGCTTTAATGGGATGGGCCCACCAGTAGGAGGACAGGGGCAAGTCAATCGAGGTGGCTTAACCGTTACGCCGTTACCGCTTGCCGCCAACGGTGACGGTCGAGGTCCACTAGTACCGCAAACACAAAATCCACTTGCACGACCTACAACTGCGGCAGGTCCGGGCGCAGGTCAAAGCGGCGGTGGTTTTGGTGGCAATGGATTTGGTGGAAATGGTCAAAGCGGTGGTGGTATTGGTGGCGGCGGCGGTTTTGGCGGAGGTGGCGGAGGTGGCGTTGCCACTCTACCGGGTGGCGCTCGTGTTTCCGCGGACGTTTCCACCAACAGCCTCATCGTTTACGCCCCGTCCAGTGTTCAGCAGCTCTATGCCAAGTTGATCGAGTCGTTGGATCAGCGTCGCCCGCAGGTACTGATCGAAGCCCAAGTGATCGCGGTAGATACGTCCGACAACTACACACTCGGTGTCGAGGTATCTGGAGGGGATCGAGTGGGTTCCAAGAGACTATTCAAATTCACATCCTTTGGGCTTAGTGAAGTGAACCGTGACACAGGTGCACTACGGGTCATTCCCGGCCTTGGCTTCAACGGGACATTGATTGATCCCGACGTGGCCGATATGGTCGTTAGGGCCTTGGCCGGACACTCGCGCGCCAGAGTTCTTGCCGCCCCAAAAATTTTGGTAAACGATAACAGTACAGGAAAGCTTGAAAGTGTCACGAGTGTTCCGTTCAGCAGTATCAACGCCTCGCAAACCGTTTCCACCACTAGTCTCGGCGGCAACCAACAAGCCGGAACCATCATTACGGTCACACCGCACATCAATGAGGACAATCATTTGCAATTGGACTTCGATGTCGAGTTCAGTACATTTTCGGGGACCTCCACGGCGGGGTTGCCGCCTGCTCGCCAGATCGATCGCGTTGGGAGCACTGTTACCATTCCGGATGGCAAGACGGTTGTCGTGGGCGGATTGAAGCGAATTGGTGACAACTATACATTTGCCGGTATTCCGTGGGTTGAAAAGATTCCGATCCTTCGAACATTGACCAGCCGCACCGATACCAATCAGTCTACAATGTCTTTTTTCCTGTTCATTCGACCGATGGTATTGCGTGATTCCCGCTTTGCAGATCTCCGATACTTGTCCGAAAAAGAAGCAGGCAAAGCGTGCCTTCCTGGAGATTTTCCGACTAGTCAGCCTGAGCTGATTCGCTAACCAAAATGCGGCGATTAGAAGAACTCGCAAATCGACTGTCACTACCGATCGAGACAGATTTATCCAGCTATCGAGCCTCAACTGCATTCATTCGCCAGTTTCCAATTGGCTACGTGCGCGATCATCAGATTATGGCGTTTCAATGTTCCGACGACGGAGTTCTTCGGCTGGCAATCAGCGACGAGGATGCGTGGCCACAATTGGACATCGTTTCGCGACGATTGCAAAATACCGTCCGTCCGATGTTGGCGGCTCCGGAGCAGATTCGTTTAGCCATCAATGCAGCCTATTCGGTGCGAGACGGTGAAGCGGAGCAGGTTTTGGAATCGATCGGGCTGGAGTCGATTTCGGATCAACTTACTTTGCTGGCTTCTCGCGAGGATTTGTTGGACGCCGATGGTCGTGCCCCGATCATTCGATTGGTGAATCAACTGATCTTCGATGCAGTTATTGCAGGGGCTTCCGACATTCACATTCAGCCCTACGAGGGCTTTGTAAAAATTCGACAGCGAATAGATGGCGTTCTATTCGATAGCTTTGAGATTCCGAAGTCGATTCAGGAGGAAGTTCTGACACGCATCAAGGTTCTCGGGAAAATGAATATCGCAGAAAAACGGCTTCCACAAGATGGGCGTGCGACGGTCCAACTAGGCGACCGCGTCATCGATTTGCGAATTGCCTCTTTGCCAACTAGCCATAACGAAAGGATCGTGATCCGGTTGCTTGACAAGAGTGCGCGACTGTACACGCTGGACGACTTAGGTATGTCACCAACAACCCTGAAGCGTTGGCAATCGCTTATTCGAGTGGATCATGGATTGATTCTGGTAACGGGTCCGACAGGAAGCGGAAAGAGCACGACGCTGTACGGCGCTCTGCAAGAAATCAATTCCAAGGAAGCGAATATCCTGACGCTCGAGGACCCCATCGAGTATCAATTGGAAGGCATTAGCCAAACCCAGATCAACGAAAAGAAGGGGATGACATTCGCGTCAGGGATGAGGAATCTACTGCGCCAAGACCCCGATATCATCATGGTCGGCGAGATTCGCGATCGTGAAACGGCCAACATGGCAATCCAAGCGTCGCTAACGGGACATCTCGTATTGAGCACGCTGCATACGAACGACGCGGCTAGCGCGATTACGCGATTGCTGGATTTAAGTGTTGAACCCTATTTGGTGTCCAGTTCCTTGGTTGCCACTTTGGCGCAGCGACTTGTTCGGCAACTTTGCACTGCGTGTAAAATAATTGCGGCAGACGGGACAGCTTCGCCGAAGGGGTGCGACCACTGTCGAAGATCGGGTTTCCGCGGGCGCATCGGGTTGTTCGAATTATTGGTTACAAATGATCGGATTCGCAGTTTAATTCAAGCCAGGGAAAATGCGACGACGATCCGCCAAGCGGCTCTTGAGTCGGAAATGACGTTGCTCTTCGAAGACGGACAAACCAAGATTCAACAAGGACGCACGACACTCGAGGAAGTCCTTCGAGTCACCAGCCTCCAATCGGTGGTCGGATAATGCCTGTATTCTCATACAGTGGAGTGAATGCGACTCGATCGGCGGTCAAAGGGACGATCGTTGCAGATTCTCCGCGACTAGCCCGCGATCAGTTGCGAGGACTGGGGGTAGCGGTTCAGTCGCTCAGCGAATCCAGAGGCGCGCGCGGTTTTCGTTGGTTTCCATCGTTGTCTGCCCGCAGAGCTCGCTTGCAATGGACGACCGGCTCCCATGAACTATCGATGCTCCTCCGAGCAGGAATTCCGTTGCTTGAATCATTGGATACGCTGGCTGCGCAGCATCGGGGCGCATTCCGAACGGCGATCGTCAAGGTACGAGATCGAGTTGCCTCGGGGACAGCCCTAGCGGACGCTATGGCGGAGAATGCAGAGGTATTTGATGTCGCGTCGATTCGACTGATCGAGGTGGGTGAGAACGCAGGCACGCTAGAAACGGTATTGGAACAACTGTCCGACTACAAACAGAGGATGTCACAGCTAGGAGACAAAGTCTTTACCGCATTGCTCTACCCTGCATTTCTTGTCGTATTCGGCATTTTCGCTACGATTTTTTTGATGACTTGGGTGCTCCCGCCGCTGTTGGAAAACCTACAAGAAACCGTGAAGGTGTTGCCATGGCCGACTCGAGTCGCTAAGGCTTTAAGCGATCTCGTAGTGGGTTATGGCCTCTGGCTGTTACTAGGGCTGGTGATTTTCATCGGGATTGTTGCCAATAGCTTTCGTAGCAAAACGGGCAAAGCATGGCTGGACCGGTTCCTTTTGCGCCTGCCCATTATTGGACCGATGCTTGTCAAGCAAAACGTTTCTAGGATCGCCATGATTGTCGGATTACTGTCCCGGAGTGGTCTCACGTTGCCCAGTGCCGTTCAGTTAGCAGCTACTTCGATCAACAATAGCGTACTCCGAGCTGCACTTGAGGCTGCCTGTGAAGACATGGCATCGGGGAAAGAGCTAGCTGAATCACTTGAACGATCTGGCGTGTTTCCGCCCCTGGCCGTTCGGGTCTTTTCGGTGGGGCGTGATACTGGAAAACTAGATGATATGCTCACACGATTGAGCGATGATTACAATCAGCAATTGGGCGTAGCTTCCGCGCGCTTGACAGCCTTGATCGAGCCGGTACTAATTCTAGTGCTCGCATTGTTCGTCGGATTCTTGCTGTTGGCAACGATTCTACCGATCCTTCAAGCGGGAAACCTTCAATCCATTTCGTGAAGATGAAAAAAGGGAACGCAATGATGACATCTCACCGTCGAGCAGCATTTTCGCTCGTTGAACTCATGGTCGTAGTAATCATCATTGGCCTGCTAAGTACCTTGGTCGCGGTTCAGACACGCAGTTACTTGATCGCTAGTAAGCAAAACGCTGCCAGGGCTGAGATTGCAACCATGGTCAGTGCATTAGAGTCTTTTTATGCAGACCAATCGCGCTACCCCAGCAATGACGAGGGGATTGAGGTCTTGACCAAAGGTACCCGCAGCTTCCCTGACGGTTTTCTCAAAAAAGTCCCAACCGATCCATGGGGACGTCCTTACGAATACGTAAGTCCCGCTGTCAATTCGCCATTTACCATCCTTTGCCTTGGCGGAGATGGACGCGAAGGGGGCGAGGGCGGCGACGCGGACATCAGCAGCGAGGCACTCAATGCAAAGGCAAAATAACTATGTAACAAGTAACCATGTAAGTCGTGCGTTTACAATGCTCGAGCTGTTCGCGGTCTTGATCGTGCTTGGATTGATTTCTACGATCGCTTTGATATCGGTTCGTGGGCATCTGGACCAATCCGAGCTAATGCGTATGTCGCATGTGATTGCATTGGCAGATCGAAGGGAACGGGAAGCCACGCGTCTAAGTCCCACTGCAGGTGGGCTCACCATAGACAGATCCAAGCAGCGATTGCGGTACAGTTGTTCGGCTCGTATCGTTGATTTTAGTCGAAACGTTCGACTAGCTGAGGTGATCGTGAGCTCGCCAACCTTTGGCAGCGACGGGATTCTGTTTTCTCAGTCAGGTCAGAGTTCCACCTATGCATTTCGATTGGAAAGTCAGAGGGGTGCATCGAACTGGGTTTTGATTGTGGGGCTGACTGGGCAAGTTCTCGTTAGCGACAACTCCGATGAAGTGCGATCGCTCTTGGCGATGGGAAGATAGAAGTGCGATTCAAGCGACTAGCATTTACACTTATCGAAGTGATCGTAGGGCTCGTCCTAATGGGATCGCTGGTCGCCTCCGGGTTGGTTGCATTATCATCCCATCAGCACTCCATTTTGCTTGCGAAACAGAAACAAAAAGCAAACCAAATAGCTGAAATGCTCTTAACGAATTGGTATGAAGTACAAGGTCGAGTACCCGTTCGCGACCAAGGCATTGTCGCTACGACAGGCCAGTGGATTTGGCGAACGCAGCCCGTTGGATTAAGATCGGTTTGCGGATTGCAAGCGAGTGTTATTCGATTGGAGGTACTTGGAAGAGTTGGAAGGAGCGTCGATCCTCAGGTTTTGGTATCGATCGAGTTGCTGCAGGGTCAGAATCCGGGCGGTTTACGATGAGAAAGCGAGCATTCACTCTGATTGAGATCATCATCGCGTTGGTTCTTGGGACTTTACTTTTGGCGACGTTGATGGGGGTGTTGCGCCGTAGCTTTTCGGAGATCGGTAATTCAACCCGTATCGATCCAAGCGTCGCTAGACTTGGGTTATTGTTGGAACAGTTTTGTCGCGACATAGCGAACGCAAGGAGTATGGTTGTTGGCAACAATCGTCTTGAACTGGTTGGGTTCGGTCATCGCGACCCGGCTACGTTGATCGCGACGCTTCGGCCGGCGCGCGTGATTTACGAAATTCGACAAGATGGAATGAAATCGCTATTGGTACGAATTCAGACCGAAGATTCGCGTGACTTGCCGATGTCTGCCGGACCGTTCGTTGAACCGGTCTATATCGGAGCGAAGGAAATGATTGTTTCCTCCAATCAAGTAAATGCTTTCTCAGCTGCGGAGAGGTTCAACCGCCCGAGTGCCGTCCCAAGCTCGGTTCAAATCGTTGTTCTGGACCAAAGCGGTCAAACCATTCTCAACCATACGTTTACTAGGCATCGGGATGCCTCATGAGGAAAGCAATCGGCCGATCTAGAAAAGGCTTTGTATTGATGATGGTGTTGGTCGCGATCATCTTGGTCGGGGTCGCCATGACGACAACCGCCAGAAAAAGTTTGCAGGCTAGCCTGTCGGCTATCGAGACCCAACAACTAATGCAGCGACGATGGGGGATGCACAGCTGCCAACGCACGTTACTTTCGGCCGCCTCTGGATTGTTTGAAGTCAGCGATCTCAAGGCGAGAAAGCTGCGAGGCAAGCCGGCCGCTTTTCCATCCATCATTGAGGATCGAATCAGCTTAGGTGGCCAGACATTTGACCTTTTGATCGCGGATGAAGACGCCAAGGCAAACCTGAATGCGATCTATGACGCAGGCGGTAAGCGCGAGTGTGAACGGGCTTTGAATCGACTCACCGGCGCATTCGAATCACGCACGGTTCGATTGTTGCCGATTCGAGAAAGCATGAGAAAGCCTACGGCCAAACGATCGACTGCCAGCGATTCGAAGCTAGATAGCGACAAGACAGAGCTCAATTCCGCAACGGCCACTGGTTTACCTGCATTTCGCAGTTGGGGCGAAGTCTTTGATTTGGTACAAGTGAATCAGCTTGCTGGCGAAGATCGACAGCTTGCTAAGATGACGAGAAAGGTATCGCTGTACGGCACTGGGCGTTTGAATATATTTCGAGCGTCGGACGAATCCTTACTGGCAGTATGCAATGCGGTGGTGCAAGAGGGGTTAGCAAAGCGAATTTTATCCAAGGTTAGGGACACTTCGCTGGGTGAAGTGGGCTTGATCTTAGAGAGAACCGTTACCAATGCAGAAGACAAAAAGGGACTTCGGGCTTTACTTGGTTCGAGTTCCAGCAGCTTTTCACTGTGGATCGAAGCGTCCGACAAACGCTCTCGCCAACAACGTTTCGCGTTCCAAGCGTTCAACGAAATCGGAATTCTTCAGACGTCGGAGTTTTCCTTTGAGTAAGCCGGTTTCAACCAACATTGCCAAAGCGATGAACCGAGTTTCCGCTGCCATCCTTTTCGCTGCCATCGGCGTTGGCCTTTGGGGTTGGTTTGCTGACGGTAAGCTTGTGGAAAAATCCACTCGAAGCAATAGCGAAATCAATAAGCCCCTCGCAGTTTCATCCAACGAGGATTCCCGCAGTCAGAATCGCTCGTCAAAAGAAAATACGATTGCTTCAGGCATTTGGACCCGCAAGCTACAGTCTGGTTTTGTTGTAAGATCGAGTTCAACCATTGCCGAACCCAAAACGCCTACGAATGTTCCATTGCCGAAAGTGATTGCGTCGCCGCGAAGTGCGACGCCCGATACCGGTCTGCGACTGGTGGGCACCGTGATCGAAAAGGGCAGGTCGATGGCTATTGCAATAGATCGCGTCGGAAAACTCGACTTCTGCCCCGAGGGGCAATCGATTCAATTAGATCCCGAGGGAGTGCGCGTCGAGTCCGTTGATAAGGATTCCGTGCACGTTTCTTTTCGTGGACAAGCATCGACATGGCTTATGGGGCAAGTGCTTCGATTCGAATCCGATGTTGGCTCTGAAGCAACTGCAATGCCGATGCAGGATCCGAACTCAAAACAAACGAGGCCGGAGCCAAAGCTGAGTCCGGAAGAAGAACTTGTGGAAGAACTTGAACGGATCAACGGCGATTCGCCGACGATTCCACTTTAGCGAGATTGAAATGGGTAGACCGGGGATTTTGTTGACGGAAGTAGGCGACGGTTGGGAGATTCGTGGCGTAACTCAAGCGTCTCCTCGTACGTCCATCGCAACGCACGACCCAATCGCAATTGCAAAGCAGACGCTTGCGTTTGCGAGACAGCACTCGATGGATTTTAAGCAAGTTGTTATCGCCGTAGCTTCTGACTCGGTTTTGTTTGCGTCGGTTCCTGCCAAGGACGCGGTCGATATCAAAAACAATCAGGCATTGCGATATGCTTTGGAGTTAGTGCTGCCGGTCGACGCCGAGTGTATTGTGGCTGACTCGATTCGGCAAAACACGCAAGCCTCGACAACAGACTTACCCGCAGTATCGATGGAGATTGCCTACCTCAAACCGATCGTAGATGCTTTGGAGCAGGCTCAGTGCAATGTGCAGTTCATTGTTCCTGCTTCGCTGTTGGCATTTGAGCAAGCTATTGCCGATCGAATTGTACCTGCACCGTCCCTTTCCCTTTGGATGTTGAACCCGAATATCGGTCCGACTCAGGTAGAGATTTTGGAGCTAGCCTCCGACGGTTCTGTCCGAACTTGGCAACTTGCAGGGTTCGACATCGAGACCATCCAACGTCATTTGTTGCAATTGCAATCAACCTCGATGAAAGTGTTCACGGTAGGAAACAAGAACGACTTGGAGAAGTTGGGAAATATCGTCCATCATGAGTCGCAATCGATCGAGATCGATCGGGATGAACTGATTCGAAAACGGGCTCAATCGGTTTTGTCTGGTCGCAAAACCCCATGGATCGATTTGCGACGCGACAGTCTTGCAACACATGATCCGTGGCGGCGGGACCGCAGCTCAATAACGAGACTGGCGATGGCGACTGTACTATTACTCGCAACTTTGTGCGGAACGCTTTTGTGGCGAGCGCAAATCTACCGTTCTATGGCCGATCGATATGAGCAGAAGCAGCACGAACTTTTTCGAAGCGCATTCCCTGCGCAGCGAGTCCCAGCCGCGATTTTGGGGCGGCTGAAGAGCGAACATACCAAAGCCAAGGGGATTCGGAAAACGGATCCGAAATCGACAGTTCCGCACTCTGCGCTTGAGTCGTTGCGTAGCGTCATCGAAAGTTTGAGCGAAGATTTTCCGTTTCAGATCGAGGAGTTACGAATTGAGAATGGCCGGATTGCAATGGAGATCGAGTTGTTGTCTCAGCAGGATGCAGGGAAGGTCGCCGCTGCTCTATCGAAGAGTGGATTTAATGTGGAACCTCCTGCGACCACGTTGGTCCATGGAGATCATGTACTTGCGAGTTTTTTTGCGATGGAAAGCGAGGCGATACGATGAGCGTATTTCGCAGTCGACTTCCGGCGATTGTGCTGACGCTTGGAGCCGTCACATTGCTGATTGTTTCGGTCAGTTTCTACCGCAGCGCCAGGACTGCGGCTCAATATGCGGCCGACGGCTTTGCGGAGTGCCAGCGTTTGGTCGACGAAATTGATGGATTTCGCACTGCGCCGCGTATTGCTTCGCTGGACGTAGAACCGCCGGACCGAATCGCAGCTAGAGTCACATCGGCTGCGTCGGATTCGCAGCTTTCTCCGATATCGATTGTCTCCGTCGATCCTCAGACGCCAGTCCGTCTAGGCCGAACCGACTACCAAATTCGAGCAACACAAATCGCACTGCAAAACGCTAGCTTAAGACACATCGCAAGTTTTGTTAACGGACTTGAGGATGCAAGTTTTGGAATGGTGGTGCGCGATTTGTCTTTGAGTCGTAGTAACAGTCAAGGCGAGGATGGTGGCGAACTTTGGAACGTGCGCTTGACCTTGACTCAGATGATTTTTTCTCCGATAAGCGGGTGATGAGTCTGCCATAATCCCTTGTCCCTCAACCTCTGGCCGCGTACATGCGTCACTATCGAATCGACCTGTCGATTGCTAGCATGTGCCGCCTAGTGCTGTTACTAGCTTTGATTGCAATCCTAAATGTTGGTTGTGCGGCACTCCGCAATGCCGGTTGCGATGAGATTCTGTCAGTTGGTAGCGACGGAATGGAACGATCGAATGGTCATCTCATCAAGGGAGTCAAGCACTTTGATCATGGAAAGCTTCAGGCTGCTGCGGATGAATTTCAAAGAGCCATTTCCTTTGAGCAATCGAATGGGACGGCGCACAACAATCTTGGTCTGATTTACTACCAGCAACGGAAACTGTCTGATGCAGCCAAGGAGTTTGAGCTTGCGGCTCAGTTTCTAGCAGAGGATTCGATTCCGTGGAACAACCTCGGCATGACCTTGGAAGCGGCGGGGCGTGGGCTCGAGTCGATCGAGTACTACCAGCATGCATACGAATTGGCCCCGGAAAAGCCGCAGTATTTAGGTAACCTGGTAAGGACTCGAATTCGATTGGGGGAAAACGATGAGACCGTGATTGCTCAATTGAAAGAGTTGTTTTTTATCGAGACTCGCCCAGATTGGGTCACGTGGATCAATGATCAGCTGGCCATCGAAATGAATCCGATGCTTGATCGAGGACCAGCGCCACCGAGTCTTCAGTCCAAGAACAAAACGAGTGCTTCGTCGGAAAAGCGAGAACGTCGGGAATCTCAAATGCTCATCGAAGAAATTCAGCCAGCCCCAATTATCAATAGCAAGTAACGACATGAACGCCATCGATCTTATGTCTACACATCCACCAAAGCTGCAGAGCCGCGACAGCAGATAAGATTTGTTCTCAGGACTAAAAAGTGGGGTAAGCTTCCAGCTTGCCGTCACTGATTTTTTCGCAAGCTGGAAGCTTACGCCACTGGAATTCTCGCAAGCTGGAAGCTTACGCCACTCACTGTCGGCCCAATGAAATCAAAGGATTTTCGATTCGGATGGCATGCCCCGAGGCACGAAGGGCGTGTGAGTCGCAGGTTTGATTTCCCAGGTCGCCGCCTGCTCAACTATTCAATCGCACCCTTAGCCAGGTATTGTGAAAATGCTTGAATAGTTACCAACTCATCGCTTACGAGTTCGTTCGCTTCAAGTGTCTTCTTCACCGAGGCCATGTCTTTGCCGCGAAAAATCATGACGGCGACCCTACCGGATTCGTTATTCGCTTTGCCATGGAACTGAGCCGCAAATCCAAGCTTCCCTTCATCGAATTGCCTTTTAGCGAAGAGGGCATAGGCTGAAGCGACCATCGCATCTTGTGACTGATCAGTCCACTTTGGCCCGCGACTCGCTATCGCGATCACACTCTCTTCCATGGATAATACTTCCGATACCAAATGAAGCTTACCAGCGACCGTTTGGTATTCATGGAGTTCAGCCTTCATGAACCCCTCAGAAACGTAGGGGTCGGACACGAATTTGGACTCGGCGTCGGCGATCGAATCAGCATGGATGACCACAATGCCACGGATCTTTTTGTCGGGATCGGCGCAAGGGCCAGCGGTGGTTAACGATCCCAGTTTCGCGAGTCTCCCGAAGTTCTCGAGGTGGGCAGCTTGCTTTTGTTGAACAACTTCTGCTCCTATCCCCTGAGTCGATTTGCCGGTCGTTAAGAAAACAAAATAATCGCGTTTTTCATCGATGGCAGATACCACTTGCAATTGTGAAAGTGCAATGACGATCAGTGTTGAAAGGGTAGGGTAAAATCGCATGGTTTCTTTCTAAATAAGAGTCAGGTGTAGGTCATGCTTGTATACTGATCCAGGTGCCACGAATCCTCTCGTTCCTTTCCATCCGGTGGATCCACATGAATTTTACCGCGCTGATTCAGTTCTGTGCTATCTATTTTTGGGCCGTATCTGCTGCCTTGTTTGCCGTGGATCCACCGCCCCTCGGAGGTCGTCCAGCTTATTTGCTAAGGTTTTCCCGTGTAAGTCACCATCCCTCGGGGAGGGTCGGCCTTGGGCCGGGGAGGGTGACCCGAATTGTACAATCGCTTCTTCCACTTCACCCTCCCCTCGCTTCGCGAGACCCTCCCAGAGGGAGGGTGACTAAGCTGGACGACCTCCTCGTGGGAGTGGACACGTTGAAGCAAGTCCAATTCAACGAAAAGACATTTGCGAAGGAGAATCTTATGGCTTGGTGTATTGTTCCCTTCGATGCGGCCAAACGAACACCTGAACAACGTGCGAGCATGTTGCGTGATTTGGGAATCAAACGATTCGCGTACGACTATCGCGCAGAACACATACCTAGCTTCGAACGGGAAATCAGTGCTTTGAAAGAAAATGGAATTGAATTGTCCGCATGGTGGTTTCCGTTGGTGCTCAATGATGAAGCCAAGATGATTCTATCGCTTTTTGAAAAGCACAAGCTGCACCCGCAACTTTGGGTGATGGGTGGAGGAAGTGCAGACATGCCCGCAAGCGACGCAGATGCCTTCGCGTCAAAAGAGGCCGAGCGAATTCGGACTATTGCTGTTGCAGCCCAGAAAGTCGGATGCAAGGTCGGCTTGTACAATCACGGGGGTTGGTTTGGGATACCTGAGAACCAACTTGAACTCATTCGTCGAGTGAATATGCCAAACGTAGGAATCGTCTTTAATTTGCACCATGCGCATGATCAGCTCGATCGTTTGCCAGCAGTAATGGCTATGCTCAAACCGCATCTTTTGGTCGTCAATATTAATGGCATGCAAACCGATGGGGAACGGTTGGGCAGGAAGATCCTGCCAGTAGGGGAAGGCGATCGCGATTTAGAGGTTATCGCGGCGATTTCCCAAAGCGGTTACGATGGCCCCATCGGTATTTTGAATCACACCGACGAGGATGCAAGAGTAAGGCTAGAACAAAACCTATCGGGGCTCGAGTCGTTAGTGTCTAAATTGTCCGCACGGAAAACCAATAATTGAAATGAAGCGTACGAAAGAGTCAAGGTTGCCTTGAGACGTTCGGCCGCAATAAATAACTGTCGTTTAACCCCTAAGAGCAACACAAAAAACTTAGAAAGTTACCCATGGCTCGCGCTGATTTGATATCTGTTAAATGCAGACGAGGGATTTTTCGTTACCTTCATTACGGTATCGACATTGGCGATGGCACGGTGGTTCATCTCGCGACTGAGCCGGATGGAAGCGAGATGTCCGTTCAGCGAGTGAGCATCGACATGTTCGCAAATGGAACGAGCATCTCGATCGAGACCGTTAAAGAAGCGCTCACCGCCGATACTGTCATCGAAAGGGCCTTGGCCGCCGTTGGCAGAATGGGTTACGACTTGGTTATTGGAAACTGTGAACATTTTGCTAGGCAAGTGAAAACGGGCAAGGGGCACAGTGTCCAAGTAGATTTGTGCGTCAGTTCGGTGGTACGAACAGCATTTTCCAGTTTTGTTAGCACCGCTCGACGTCAAGTGATTGCGGGTTCCTTGACCGCGGTTTCCCAATCGCGATTTTTGGTCGCTGCTGGATCTCTTGTGCCGACAGTCGTTGGCGAGACAGCTAGGCAAGGCGCCTATCTAGCGGCCCGCCAACTTGAGATGACCCACGCTGAAGCGGAACGTTCTAGTCGCTCGGTAGGCCATGCGGCATGTGCACTGGGCGGTTTTATTGTGGGTGGACCAGTCGGTTCAGCTAGCGCCCTCGCGATCTCAGTCGCTTCGGATCAATTGACTAACGCAATCCAAAAGCGTTTTTTCGAGACTTCTCGCTGATCGGCAGCATGCAGCTGCTTCGAATGCAATCGTTTCCGTTGGCTTTAGGCCAAATGGCACTCGCTTTGAGCCGCAACGCGCTAGTGTGCGGGCCGGAAGTCAAGTAATCACCTACGAATCCGGCCCTCATGCTAGCGCATTGAGGCTCAATATCTACAAAGCGAGTGCCAATTGGGCTTTACGCCCGCGAAACTGCAAACAGCCGCTCTCCTTATAACTGAAATTCAGCTTTTACGGGTTCATTCACTGGCAAATAGCGATAGTAGACCTCGAGCGTTAGGCAAGCCATGGCGGTGACATAGATTCTTCCACCTTTCTGATTCGCAATCGTAGTGGAAAAGTTGCCACGTTCGCCAGGAAACCACCAACTGCCGGCCATGTGCCCCT
The DNA here is from genome assembly GCA_043757445.1 of Pirellula sp. Taxonomy (GTDB): domain Bacteria; phylum Planctomycetota; class Planctomycetia; order Pirellulales; family Pirellulaceae; genus JBKCUI01. Next base: position 84,320 of record JAYVPJ010000017.1, read on the forward strand.
CTTTTTCTTGTGTGTTTATCAGATACTCTCGCATCTTGGTGTTCCAATCTGCCCATGGTTTGCCGCCAAATTGGAAAAGGACTTGCGTGGCGTAGTAGTTGTAATACATGTCCGTGGTCGAAGGTCCCTCTTTGGACAGATATTCAATCGCTTTCAAGATGGCAGGATCTGTTTTGGACCATCCACGAAAAATGCGCATCAAAGTGCCGATAGCGGTCATGCTCGGCGTTGGTTTCGTTCCATATCGGTAAACGAACATGAAGTCGTTTCGGACGTGTTGTTTTAAGAATTGATCAATGTCGCGAATGGTGTGTGCGTTAACCAGAAGCTTGGCGCTTACAGCGCTCTTTAGTGCTTGTACCTGCCAACCCACAATCGAGAGGTCGCCAGCCTCCTTGGGATGATAGCCCCAGCCACCGTCGCGCTGCGCGTAAATGATATGGTTGATGGTTTCCTGGCAGGGCTTGCTGAGGAGGTCCGCATCTCCCTTCATCTGCAGCGCTTCGCAAAGGGCCAGTGTTGCAATGCCATGCTCGTACATTTCAGCAGCAGCAACTTCAGTTAGCCAGTAACCGCGATTGCTTTGCTTTTTAAGATTTTGAATGAGGAAGTAAATACCTCTTTGGACAGTGTCGCTGTATTCGCCCTCTTGCATCGTATGACCAGCTCCAAGAAAACATAGTAGTGCCAAGCCCGTTGCGGCAATCTCATGCGGGTCCAGCTCGGAACCTCCGTGGTCGCATTCGCCTCGACAGGGTGCATCTTCAAAACGGACCGTCCAGGAGCCATTGTTGCGCTGATGCCTTGCCAAGTAATCGAGTGCGGCCTCGACAGCGGCTTCGCTGCGTTCCGTCGGGCCGTTTTGCTTACCAAGGGTAACGCGATTCTTTGTTGACCTTCCTTCAACCGAGGAGCTGACGAATGAGGTTTCGGAACCCTTGCTTTCAACAGCAGATCGTCGAATTATGTCGGAGAAAGTCTCAGCGCTTTGAGTTAAATCGCCCGGCACTGGATCCAGTATCGGCTGGGCTTCAGTCACCAGGATGGAACTGCTAATCTCTGCAGGCAGAAGTCCCGATGGGCTGGACTCGTCGCTACTCTGAGACTCGATAACGATGGTTTCCAACTCGGAGTCATTTGAGGATGGGCCCGAATAGATCGAAAACGATCGACCGCCCCCAGTACCAACCATAGTCCAAACAGCCATTATCAATAGCAGTATGAGGTGGATGGCGAAACTACTGAGTCCGGCGATCCATGGATTTTTAGACTTAGAATGGTTCACGAACGGCTCGTAGAAAAGCGAATGTCTCTGATCACTTAAGACCCAGTCTAACCTGAGCGGTTCCCAAATAAAAACAATTCGAGAAATGGAATTCGATCGCGGTGTGGGCGAATCTCTCCGCGACTCGCGTTAACTGATAGTCGTGGCGTCCATGGCAAAGGTTGACTGGCTATTCACACGCCCTTCGTACCTCAGAGCGTGCCACCCGTGCCAGCCTTAGGACAGGATTACCTACGTGGTTATGCCAAGCCTAGCCTGGATTATTCATTGGCCATTTGGCTAATGCCCAATGGCTCTCACCTTGTAGATTTTGAGCCTCAATGCGCTAGCATGAGGGCCGGATTTGCAGGCGATTGCTTGACTTCCTGCCCGCACGCCAGCGGCTCAAAGTGAGCGCCCAATGGCTGATCAGTAATGATCCTGTGAATAATCCGGCTTAGGGCAAAACAAGGGCGGCTCCGGTAATCACTTTTGCTTGCAACAGCGCTCCGCGAAGACTGATCGGAACTGGTCCGACTGTCCACGGGGCACATGAGCCAGGGCGATAATAGCCGAGTGAGTATTGGCACTCGTTGAGTGGATGGATACCCATCTTGTAAGGCAATACAATAACATCGCCAAAGAAATGAGCAGTGGAAATGACCGGCTGAGCGAATGGCCCCCATTCGTGTCCGTATCGTTCCAACTGAACGTCTTCGAAATACAATGGCTTGTGGCATGCACCACTCGCCTTCCAAGTCACGGTGGTGTCGGCAAAATCACGTCGAGGGAACGAGCGATCATCGATGGAGCAGGTGACTGGCAATCCCCAGTTTTCGCTCACGTAGGCTTGATCTGCGTCGCTTAACTTATGCAGTAGATACGATGTTCTGTTGCCATCCGCTTTCTCAAGAATAACGGAGCCCAACCTCAAGTCGACGAGTTTTCCCTCTGCGACTACAACCCCATCATAGGAAAGCCAAGAGCGAATGGGGGCTTTGGCTGTGAAGGAATCTTTGGTATTCGGAAACGTTCGATTTCGGTTTGGAATACCTTTGACAAAATCCGGCGATGAATCGATTCGAAGCTTGGTAATGTCCAAGTCCTTAGCAAGAAGTCGAACCGCATCGCAGTCGCCGCTGTTTCCGTCCCTGCGAGGTGGACGAGGGGCAGGATCGGAATCTTTAAGGGACTTTATGGATGGAGGTTCTATGCTGTCCGATGGCGAATCGTCAAGGCTATCCTCCTTCGGTGTTTTGGAACCTGGAAAAGGACTTGCTGGTATATTCTCGGTTTCATCCAGCAATGAGCGATTGGGCTTCTTTGGCTGGATTTGTGGATTGCTAGGAATTGCATTTAGAATATCTGGGATCGAATTTTCCTTGAGTGGTTTCTTGATGGGAGGCATCGCTTGCGGCAGGAATGGGGCCGGTGCGTTGGACTCCTGATATCGTGCTTTTTGGACGATTGTTATTTTCGAACTTGCATTATCGTTGGCTGCACTTCGATCGTACCAAACGCCGTTCGATCGCTTAACTGGAGCGGCTACCTCTACCGAACTCTCGTTCGAACTCTCGTTGTGCGATGCCAAATGAACATTCGAACCGAGCTGGATGGGCTCGTTGCGCGACGTGTTGCGTTGCACTTGATTGATGGCTGTATAAACCTCGAATCCGCTATTCGGTTTAATCGATGTAGGTCTGGCCGCAGCAACTTCGTAGCCAACCGATAGTGGTTGTTCACGTTGGACAGGCAGAGTCTGTGAAAAACTCCTGTTGGTACGTTCGGATGTCAATGATCTATTCCCATTGCCCCAACGCAAGACGTCTTCATTTTGCTGATTGTCTGTGGGACGCAATCGATTGGGCGGAACAAAGTCTTTCTGGGATACAGACACGTCGCTATTTGGTTTTGAAAAGGGTTGTGGCGACCAACCTGTCGACTGCTGACCGTAACTTGGAGAAGCAATTGCCAAGCCGATGAGCGCACTACTGAGTAGTGCATGGCGTACCATCGATGCCGACCTAATTGTCTGACAGAGTAGTAAGTTCCGAACTGTAATTTGGAGCTTCTTGCGTGATAGCGATGTCATGTGGGTGATTCTCGCGGACCGTTGCGGCCGAAACCTGGATAAAACGTGCATCCCTGCGAAGCTCCGCGATGGTTTGGGAACCGCAGTACCCCATTCCAGCTCGTAGCCCGCCAACCAGTTGATAAACATAATCTGCCAGTGGCCCTTTGAACGGAACACGTCCTTCGACTCCCTCAGGAACCAGTTTTGACAACTGGTCCTGCGAGCCTTGGCGGTAGCGTTCACTGGACCCTTTGATCATTGCACCGAGAGAACCCATGCCTCGATAGGCTTTGAAGGTTCGACCTTGGTACAAGATCATCCGACCTGGACTTTCAGCTAGCCCTGCAAACAAGCTGCCGATCATTACGCAGTTGGCACCCGCTACGAGCGCCTTGGTAATGTCACCGCTATAACGGATTCCTCCGTCCGCGATGGTCGGTATGCCTGCTTGCTGACATGCTTTGGTGGTTTGGTAAATTGCGGTGATTTGCGGGACACCGACTCCGGAAATAACTCGCGTCGTACAGATGGAACCTGGACCAATTCCAACTTTGACAGCGTCTGCTCCAGCCTTGGCCAAGTCGCGTCCGCCTTCGAACGTTGCTACGTTTCCAGCGATGACATCGATAGCCCACTGTCGCTTGACCTGTTTAACCGTTTCGATGACATTAGCCGAGTGACCGTGCGCGCTGTCTACGATGAGTACGTCAACACCGCGTGCAATCAATTGCTCAGCTCGTTCGAAATCGAACATCCCGATCGCGGCACCAACCCTCAATCTCCCTAGCTCGTCTTTGCAAGCATTTGGGAAACTTCGGATCATGTCAATGTCTTTGATCGTGATTAAACCTGTTAGTTTGTATTCATCGTCAACCAGTAAAAGTTTCTCCACCTTTTTATCCGTTAAAATCCGCTCAGCTTCCGCAAGCGTTACATTCCCCTGAGCCGTAACCAAATTCTCTTTGGTCATTACCGAAGAAATTGGCAAATCCGAGGACTCCAAGAAACGCAGGTCGCGCCTAGTCAGAATGCCTGCTAATCGCCCGGTTGCGTCCACGATAGGGACGCCCGAGATATTTTGCTTTCGCATCATGTCCTGTGCCGTCGCGATACTATCCGTTGGCACGAGTGTCACCGGATCTGGAATGATCCCATTGGCCGATCGCTTAACTTTTGTGACTTCTTCGGCTTGAGCCTCGATGCTCATGTTCTTGTGGATAACGCCTAAGCCGCCCACTTTTGCCAACGCGATGGCCATTTGACTTTCTGTCACTGTATCCATCGGAGAAGAGAGTAGAGGTATCGACAAGCGAATCCTCTGCGTCAATTGGGTACTGACGTCTACCTGAGAGGGGAGGACCTCACTGTACCGGGGCTCGAGCAGGACATCGTCAAAGGTAATTCCTTGGTATGCGAGCTTGTCGTCCATTGTTTGCGTTTCCTCGATCGATGCGGTACGAAAGATATCTAAGATCTGGAAACCGTAAGATTATGGCTAAACCAGGCAAAATGACCAGGGCTAGCGTTAATCACATACTAGTGCCGCAACTACGTCGATTTTGTGGGTAGTGGATCTTGTAAAAGATCCTTGCGGTATAGGATCTTTAACAAGATCCACTACCAACAACGCACAAAATCAATGTGGATGCGGCACTAGGCCTGCCGTCAGTGGGTGTAGTCGCACCCGGCAAGTGCGACCTACGGTAGGTCATTCTCGCCGAGAGTGATTATGCGATGCCATGTCACTGCGAAAATGTTAAAGATTGCAGCCTAGGAAAGGCAATTTGACTGTAGCACTTATACCAAAAGCTCCGATTACAACGATGAAAGCGGGCTTGTGTCATTTCGACTGCCCGAGATCTGAACAAGGGAACCGGCTCGTGACAACACGTAAATCCTTTCAACGCCCCAGCCGCCACATGCTTCGAATGGCGATCCTTGCCCTTTCGCCATGGTTTGTGGGAGCAAACGCTTTAGTGCAAGGGCAACAGATGCTCAACATGGCACCCGCCACTTCACCTCGAAATGGTGTCAGCGCAATCGCTTTCCCGCAAACGATCACGAACGCTCAAGATCCCGGCCTACAACCGCTGATCTTGCCGTCGACAACCAATAGGACTGCGGCAGCGGGCAACACCGGTGCACGGCTCGAAACCTACGACGTGCCCTTAGAATATGTTGGCGAGGTTGGTGCTAGAATCCAAGCACAATTCGGAGCTGATAAACGTGTTCGGGTCACCAACGAGCCGAATACCGGTCGGCTAATGGTGTTGGCTCCTGACGCCACCCAAAAGCAGATTGCACAAGTCGTGGAAGCATCGCGTCGCCAAGTCGGAAGCTTAGCGATGGACAATCGCGGCAACGTCATACAGCGCACGGTGCAACAAAACCAATACAAACTTCAGCGCATCTCTTGGCGTGAACTAGAGGATGCTGTGGGAAGATTGGCCGGATCGAAGCTTACGATTTCGACAAGCAACAATGGTGAACTGGCTCAACTAAAACTGGTCTCCAAGGACTCGGTCCAAGAGGTGATGCAGGTCGATCGTCGCAACAACGAAGTGCGACTTCAAGGCACACCGACAAGCGTCATGGGATGGACGCAAGTCATTACTGCAATCGACATCGGTCAAGCGGATCCATCACGCCCCACGCAAATCATTCCCATCAACCCAGCAACTCCTGAACGTATCGAACGTGCGATCAAGTTGGTTAGACTAGCATCCTATCAGCAACCCGGTCAAGAAGATGAAGCGACTGGGACTGCACAGATTAGGCCTCGGCCAGGTGACGATGATCGGGCCACAATCATCGCATCTCCGGACGCCGTCAGTTCCGGTAGCGGCCTTATCGGCGATGTCGATATTTCCTTCGTGCCTGAGATGGGGTTGGTGATCATCAAGGGTAGCAAGCGAGATGTGCAACGGGTGCAAGAGGTGATCGACCAGATCAAGAAGCAAAGCGTTGAAACACAACCCGAGATCGAAATAGTTCCGCTGAGGCACGTGAACGGACAAGCCCTCGAGGTCATCCTCAGGGATTTGAACACACGGGTGTTTACGCCTCGTCAAGGTCAGATTGAGATCACCGCCCTTGGACAGCCGAATGTATTGCTTTTGATCGGGCGAAAAGAGGCCATGTCTGGCATCAAAGAAGTGATCGAAAAGCTGGATACACCGCTGGATCCAAATAGTCAGTTGAGGGTGTTTAAGTTCGTAAATGCGTCGGCTGTGGATGCGGAAGCGCTGGTCAAGGAATTTTTTGGCGAGCCACCTGGAACCACAGCCGCGCCAGGCGCCGCAGCCGCGGGAGGAGCGGCCAACAACACGACCGGCTTAGCTCCTCGCGTAAAAGCTGTTTCAGACTATCGAACCAATTCCCTAATCGTTCAGGCGTCTCCCCGCGATCAAGCTGAGGTTGCCAGGCTTGTAGAAGAAATAGATTCCGACTCCAGTCCAGCCGAGAGCGTAATCAAGATCATTCCACTTAAGTTTGCAATCGCTTCGGAATTGCAGCCGATACTGAGTTCAGCAATCACCGGTACCCAATCCGCAACCACGGGCACAAACCAACAACAACAACAGCAACAGCCGCAACAACAGCAGCCAGGCGGCGCTGCGAACACGTCCACCCGGGCAAGCGTGCCAAGCAGCCGATTGTCCGTTAAAGGTAACTCAGGCTTGCTATCAGGAGTTGTTGTCAACAATAGCCCGACCATCAATGCGCTGATCGTGCGGGCTCCCTCCAAGACCATGCCCTTGATCGAGGCGTTGATTGAACAACTGGATATCCCATCGAAGGTCGAAGCAAAGATCAAGGTTTTTGAGGTAAAGAATGGCGATGCAGCGACCTTGGCAACCACTTTGCAACAGGCTTTTGGTCTGCCAACAACGGCGACCAACAATCAGAACAACGGTCTTGGAATTTTCGGCCTTCAGAATCAAAATCAAGCAGCGATTTCTGGCGGCAATGAAAGCTCGCTCGTCCCATTGCGAATTGCTACCGAGAATCGAACGAACTCCATCATTGTTTCGGGATCTTCCTCCGATCTCGATGTGATCGAAGTGCTGTTACTGCGGTTGGACGAAGAAAACTCAAGACAACGAACAACTGAGGTCGTTTGGCTGCGAAACAGTTCGGCAACCGACGTGGCCACGGCCATCACCAATTTGATTAATACCCAGCGGACCGCCCTGCAAAACATCATCGCTCCCCAAGGTCAAATCGGTCAAGTTGCCTCAACGATTTTCAGCGTCAATGAACGCATTGAGCGAGAAGTTTTCGTGGTGGCTGAACCCAATACTAACAGCCTGATCATCAGTGCGATGCCGCACTACATGACGATGATTCGACAAGTGATCGAACGTCTAGACCGTCAACAACCGATGATCCACGTTGAGATCTTGATCGCGGAAGTGACACTGGACGATCAATTCGATTTGGGAACTGAATTCGGCCTTCAAGATGCGTTGCTATTTGACCGAGGCAGCGCTACCGGAGGAACACTTTCCAGCCCTGGATTCAATCAGGGAACTCCACTTACTCGAGTAATCCCTCCGATTGGAACACCGCAGAATGTTGCCGGTCAAGGAACCTCAGGGTTTGGTCTCGGACGTAGTAACTCAAGCCTCGGATATGGTGGACTCGTCCTGGCGGCTGGCAGCGAATCGGTCAGCATGTTGTTCCGTGCTCTCCAAGACGCCAACCGACTGCAGATCCTATCCCGACCGAACCTAATGACGATTGACAACAATATTGCCAATATTCAAGTGGGCTCGCAAGTGCCTCGATTTGGTGGGCAAACCGTAACCAACGGCATCGCGACGAACAACGTCAGCGATGTTTCGGTCGGGTTGCTCATGCAGATCCAACCACGCACGAATCAAGACGGTTTAATCAATATGATCGTGTCGTTTACACGTTCTACCCTAGGGGCAACCAGCTCCGGAGTCGCAGTTGGTACCGACATCAACGGCAATGCGATTCTTTCCCCGATCATTAACACTACGCAAGCTCAAACTCGAGTAACAGCCTATGATGGGCAAACGGTTGTCCTATCAGGTCTGATTACAAAAACTCGAAGCACACGCTCGCGGCGAATACCATGGCTAGCAGACATTCCACTAGCTGGAGCGCTTTTCCGGTTCGATAGTCAAGCGGAGAGCCGAACGGAGTTGCTCGTTGTGATGACTCCAAGAGTTATCAACTTTAACAATGACGAAAAGCTGGAATCGATAAAGCAAATCGAGTCGTCGCGGATGAGTTACTGCTTGGCAGACATTCTCAACATTCATGGTGACGTCGGTCTGTCTCCTGGCAATGGACTTTGGGGGCCGGCAGCGTCACCTGTCATCTATCCAGATTTGCAGCCAACTGTCGATTCGCCGAACGGTCGCGGACAACGAAGCATGATTATCGGTGAACCCGAATCCATGAATGTTTCGCCGGGTGTTGAAATGCTTGACGGTTACCCGATCAACACACCAGTACGTTCCAACAACAACGGCGGGAGGACGCTGATCGATTCAGCAACCAGGAACATGGAACAACAAACCGTGAATCCTGCATCCCCAATTCAAAATTCGTCGTATCAGCCGCAACCAGGTACATACGGGGTTGCGCCCGCTTCTTATCAGCCAGTTTCGCCACCGACAGCCCGCATTGCAAACGGACGGTAGCAATTAAGCATCACGTGGGATAGGCTGCCAGCCTGTCCTACCAAAATCGACAGGCTAGAAGCCTATCCCACTGCCACAGCTCAAGTTCTGAACCATTCCAACGCCATCGATTAGCTGAGTAACTACTATGAAAATTAGCTCAAAAAATTTCGCAGCTAAATGCTTCGTTGGTTGCGGATTGTTTGCCTTGGCCCTAACCACACTTGGCTGCGAAACTCTGACAATCGATTCCGCAGGAAACAAGAGAAAGAAAAAGGAAGCTAGCTGGTTTTCATTCAAAAAGAAGGAATACCAGTCCCCGCAAAGCGTCACCGCAACTTGGACTCACGACATCCTTACACTTCCTGGCAAGCCTGCAACGCGTGGGTTCGGCGGTCGGTTCTACTTCTATAACGAAAAGACTCAAGCGATCCCAGTTGATGGTGAATTGGTCGTATACGGATTCGACGACACGAACAAGCCACAATCAACCGAAGACTTAAGCCAAGCTACCAAACGATTTCGATTCACGCCCGAACAATTTACAACGCACTTTTCCGAAGGCGAACTTGGAGCGTCCTACAGTGTCTGGATTCCATGGGATGAGGCATATGGTGCCCCCAAGAAAATCATGCTGATCCCGACATTTCTTACTAAGGAAGGAAGAACCATTCGCGGTGCGGCTGCAAGTCTGAATCTACCGGGAACAGGCAAGGAATCGCAAGTTCAACAGGCCGCGGCTTTCGTGCCAAATGGAGGCCATACTGGCGCTATCGCCCCTTCTAACTCCAACCCAACGGTCGCGGGCAGTGGCTTGCGTACAACGACAATTCAAGTTCCTTCGAACTCATTCATACGACAGTCGCACGCCACTGATTTATCATCGAACATGACCGACTTCCAGAGTCAACAATTGGCTGCCGCATCCAGTCTTCTAGCAAACTCGTATGTGCAAAACGGACCAATGTATACACCGAATGCTGCACAAACCGGTGTGGAACCGTTCGCACAAGCAGCGCCTGCGAATGTTAGTTTCGGTCAGCCTGTGCCATCCTCTCAGAATACATCGACGGCTAAGAATACTAGCGGTTGGGTTTCGCCTGAATTCGCTCCAATGAGCTGGCCTGGACCGTCACCTCGTTCCTCACCGAGTCAATTCCCGGCTCCAACTTCAAAAGGCGTTCAACCATCCGCTTATCCGCCTCGGTAGCAACTTGCCCGCGTAGCACGACCGTTCCGCCTTCCACGGACGATGTCACTCCCTTTAGCTTTTTGGGGAGTTGAAGACGAGTAAGTCGTTGTTGAGCATTGGTGGCTACGGTCGTTGAGCTTGCGCGCTCAATTTCAATATCCGGTTTTACGATAGGACGAATCTGCTTCTTGGCTTGAGCTGAAGTATTTCCTAATCCGCCACCCCCAAGGCCTCCGCCGCCGATTCCTCCAAGGCCGCCAATTCCGCGTCCTCCCAATCCACCACCAAGACCACCTAGTCCACCACCACCTAGTCCGCCTCCAAGTCCACCTGTTGCCCCAATTCCACCGGTGTTGCTGAACGCATTCGCGCCGAATGCACTGCCGGTTGTCGTTTGTCCTCCAAGAGTCGTGCCACCCACCCCCCCCGAGGCGCCAGTGGTGCCCGCGGTACTGGTGGACCCAGAAACGGATGAGCCGCTGCTAAAGATTGGATTGGAAGTCGCTAGTTCAAGCCGAGAGGAGCCTGTGACTCCTGGCCCACCGAAGGTACCCGGCAGCTTCGTCGTGGCAGCTCCACCTCCAGCCACTTGAGCCTGCGTCAACCCAACCGAGTAAACCAAGGACAAAGCAATTCCAAACGAAGCATTGCGAACGAGTGAAAACTTCATGTTAGGCCCAACTGACTGGTTAAACATTGTGGGTGGTGAACTTCAATTATACGGAGAACAGTGAGTGGTGCGGTCGCAATCAATGCAAGCAATTGCATATTTGTTCCGATTTTCTCTTGTTCCCGGTTAGTATCGAATCGACCTCCTCGGGGGCTCTAATCCAAGCATTCGAATGATGCCTGCAATGCATGCATCAGTTGTTCATAATTTCCTGCCTGTACTTGGAAATCGCTTTGTAGGGCGTTAGGCAAGCTCATTGGCAGTCTTCCGTTGGGTTCAACCATTCGTTTCTGCACAGTCGCCCTTCCGAGGTGTGGCACGCTCTGAGGAACGAAGGGCGTGTGAGTCGCTAGAAATCTGTTGGCGCGAGTCGCGGAGCGACTCGCCCACAAAAGCGGTTCGGGCTAATTAATAATATTCGCCACCCACTAGCAATTCTCCATCCGCCCTGTTTCCAAGCTGCTTTAAGAGTACATCGTCTGTGTTAAGTGACAGAAAATGGATCGAACCGTCTGCAAAGGCGAAATTGACTCCCCCAGTATGGTAGCTACTAAACCCACCGACCTCCAATGAACCAGGCAAGTCGACGGATGCTGGCGAACCTTTATTGGACGAAGTGGCGGGTGGCGCCTTTAGACTTGAGGTGTTTCGCAACGTTGCTCGGGTCCCAGAAGCCCATCCGAGACCTCCTTTGCTCGGAATCATTTCTCCCAATAGAATCGTCTGCGATGAGCCGTCTAAGATTTGACTAAAACGCAATCGACTGTTCAAGAATAAAACGCCGTTGTTTTCCGTGTCGATGGGTGCCTCGGAATCATGGTGGCAGCCAGCGTAGTTACTAATGCTTGGAGATTGATCGTCGCCCACTCGCCCACCTTCGGGAGACGATGGACACAATAGGCTTGGAACAATTACCCTTCGTGCCTTCTGATTCGCTTCGGCATAAGCACCAACAGCTTGATCGAAATGATTGTAAAGACCAGACTGTTCCATTTGAGGGAGAATTTGAACAATCCAACTTACATGTTGACCTATAGGCTCGTTTCGAATGGGTCCACTCGCGTTGATAACGCCGGACGGAAAATGCTCCGTGTTAAACTCATGGGTATGAACGGCTAACGCGAGCTGGGCCATGTTGTTGATACACTGGCATCTTCGAGCCGCTTCCCTGGCGGCTTGCACAGCCGGCAATAGCAAACCAACCAAAATGCCGATAATAGCAATTACCACCAATAGCTCAACCAGCGTAAACGCTCTTTGTTTCATTGGTGGAGCTTTCATGAACTGGTCAAAACTACAAGTACGCCATAGGTCAATGAACATGGATCTTTCCCTACCGTGATTTAGGTGTATTCGACAGGACATTATTTTGACTCCGTAACAAGGGGTGGCGGTTCGATATCAAAAGTGTGGCTGCGTTGCATTCGATCATTGCTGTCGGAAGCAGAGGCAAGAGTTGCAGTCACTTTGACACGCAGGGTTTTGGCGGCATTTTTGACTGGTTCGATGTTGATTTCGATAGCGGCATTTTCGAACGATGCTGGACCTAACTTCGGAAACCACTTTTCGCTCTGATAATTGGGCAATTTCCTAAGTTGTTGTACGGCTCGCTGTACACCCGCTTCGCATAAGAACTCGGTCTGAATGAGTTGTCGTTGCAGTCGAACTTCACGGCGGCCACGAAGGGATGATTGCACGGCAGCCATGACCAACGCGATGACGACTCCGAGGCAAGCCAATACACAAATGAGTACCGTTCCCGACCGCGATTTTGATTTGGAATAGTTCATTCCGCGTCCCCCCAGGTGTGTTCGAGCGTCAACCATCGCCCTACTATGGCTTGAACGGACAAATCGACGCGAGGCAGTACCCCGTTCCGTTCTATCCTCTGCAGTCCTGTCCCCTGCAGTCCTGTCTCATGACTTACAATGATGGACGCTCGCGTCGGATTCGATAACTTCTGAAAAATAGCGACGCCAGCATCAGCTAGGACAAAGCGTTCTTGTTCGTTTCCACTGAGTGCGTTCTTTCGTTCTCGAACGACCGAGCAATTCTTTGCAACGTACGTTACTGTTGAACCATCGGAGACCTTTATCGTCAACGCATTACTTGCATTGGCATCCGTATCAACGTTGAGGGCCAGATGGACGTCACTCCTAAAACGTTGTGCTAGTTGGTCAAGAACTCGATTGTCATCAGATCGGTGACGTGAACGTTCACTTAGAGTCATCGTTTGATGCACTAAACTGATCGCCAGCAGCATGACTACGCTGCCCGCCGACATGCTCAACACAAGTTCGATTAGCGTCGATCCCAGGCGTCGGATCATGGTAGCTTTCCTTCGGTTGAGGGCATTGGTACGTCCGTCACTGGCAATTCGACTGAGTCCGTGTTCAGCCAACCAACAAGCGAGATAGGTACGGAATTGGAACCGCGCTCCCAATCCAGGCTTAGGATCAATCGTGTGCCGTCATGGTCACGAACAATTTCACCTTGAAGGCGAGCCCCAGGCAACGAATCAGCTAGCCCATACGAAAGTTTTAGACGCGGTATTTCGACGTCGCATTGCGATTCTCCAAGACTCGTTAATTGCTCCATATGGTTTGCCAATTCATTGAAGGCCAATCGATACTGACGCGTACTTTGCCAGACTCTACCAATTCGAACAGTTAGCGGTACCAGCAGACCAATCGCGCTTACGACGAGTGTCGCCGCGACGATGACTTCCGTGATGCAAAGTCCTCGACGCGCACTGAAATTACGTTGATTCATTTTGGGGCGCCTCATCCGGCCAGAGAGTGCATAATGTTAGTATTGAAACTGAAAAGGGAATAACAAATAAAGAGAACGATTGAAGCAAAGACCAGGATTGCGATTGGATGAAGAAAGGCCGTGCGAGTCGCGACGCGTTGATCGGCCATTTCTTGTTTGATGTTTGCTAGTCTCTGAAGTGTCCAAGACTGTACACGGTTACTTGGCGCATCGTTCAATGCTTCAAATTCCGCCGGAGAAATGATCTTCGCGTCCGAAAGGCTAGACCAAGCCTGAACGCCTTGCTCTACTTCATTTCTGGCCAATAGTAATCGTTGACGCATCTTCTTGTCGAAGTGATATTTCGCCAAGGTAGAAAGCGATCCGGATAGTGGCTTGCCCGCCTCGACGGCCACCGATAGCATCCTAAAAAGCTGAGCTGATCGCGACAAAGAACTGCGACTAAGGAGACGATCGGCAACTTGCCGTCGGAAAAATCGTTGAAAGGTTGATGAGCGAAAGATCCATCCAATGGCTACAGCTACCAGGCATAACCACAAAAGATTGTTGGACACTATCTCCCAGAATATCTGAAGGTATCGAAAGGTGATTGGGAGAGGCATTTCGAACTCCTGAGAAATTTTGCGAAGTGTTGGAGAGATAAAGAACATCAGGAACGTGAATAGGAACATGATCGTTCCTGCTAAAACAAGCCAGTACGCCATATAATTGCTTCGCATGGTTTTGGGGAAAGCAACGCGTGGTTTCTCTGTCTCCATCAAATACTGATAGGTCATGCGTAATGTGCCTGACTGGCTCCCAAATCGAATCGCTAGCACGACTCCTTCGCTGAGTGAATCCGGTGTCTTTTCTAAGGCGGGCACGAGCGTCGCAAGCCCATCTATCCTCTGAGCCAGGAGTCTTAGCCGCCGTCGATACCGTCCACGATGCTCGTCCGCGAGCGCATGAATAAGAGGTTTAGGATCAAGTCGCTCGGTTTGCGCCACCGCAAGCAGGCTCAAAAGCGAATACTGCTTGGAACGGAGAGTTTCACCTGGCCACCATGTGGACAAATACCACTTGGGACCAGCTTTCGTCCAAAAAGGTGCTCGTGTCCTCTGCCCGAGCACGTTCATGCCAAAAACAGATCGGATTCTTGATGTCAATTTGTCGAACATTTCCTGCATGTCCTTTCTATCCACTGAGGGATGTGATCAAAGAAATGAGTGGCATAAAGAGGGCAATGACTACGAACGCAACGCAAAGGCCTACTCCGAGCATCGAAAGCGGCCCCATTAAACCTGTAGTCCAATTAAACCGCTGTTGGACGCGATCAAAATAGATGTTCGAAATGTTTCTGAGCAGTTCAATGGAAGGGCCACCGTTGGGCGCCGCCTCCAATGCATGGATAACGAGGGACGGATAGTTGTGTGCTACCGTGGAATCTTTATTAAACTTTTCGCTAGCACCGATATCCATTGACTGCGTTTTTGACACGATGCGAAACCGCAGATTTTGGCTTGCACGTCCAGCTATCACGATGGCCTCATCGAGTGGCGCTTCGATCCTTAGTAATTCAGCCAAGGTTGAAGTGAACCGCCCCATTGCCTTGACGCTTTCCGTATTGCCCGCCGACAGACTCCCGAGTAGCCAAGACGTTTCCGCCCGCTGCATGCAAAGCTTTAAGAACCACTTCATGCCCCCCGTCGCTATCGCGAAACCACAAAGACCAAAGAAAAAAAGAACTGGCCTCGCGTTGATAAAATTGCTAACCGCTAAAACTGCTTGGGTAGCCAAAGGCAATTTCAGCTGGAACTCTTTAAACATTTTCTGAAAAGTCGGCAGAACCGTTACGGAGAGCAATACAAACAACAGAATCGCGGCTCCACCGACTACGAGGGGATAAGCAAAACTCCGCCATCTAATGTTTCGACTCTCTGCCGCAAACGTCACGTCGCTCAAGATTTGTTGAAGCTCTTCTTTCGAAGTATCCGACAAGGCACCTCGCAACAAAAGTGGCAACCAAACAGCCTTGGATTCCTCCTGGACAAATTCTTCCGCTGTCGGAGTTCCTCGCAGAACTACCAGCAGGTTTCGAACATCCGAACCAATGCGATTCGGATTCAATTCCGCGACCAATGCTTCAATTGCAGAGACTAGCCTACTTCTGCCCTCTAACGCTGCATCGATCCGGTCGTAGAATTTTGGGCGTTTCGTTGTTGTCTGCATTTTGCGTAAGTTCCTTTAGGATCGTTCGGGCTTCATGGCAATCCATTTATGGGTTTACGATCGAAGTCAAAAGTTCGATCATGGGAGTAAAAAGACACAAGGCATATCCTAGGACGATTGCGCCGCCAAACAGCGACCCCACGACAACAGGAAACCACGCGGCCAATATTGAAGTTCGGGCTTGGGCCAACTCTTGACAGGCAAGAGCAGAGAAGTGTAGCGCAGTTGCCCGATCCTCATCTCGCACTTTGTCGCACAACGCCCATTGCAGAAGTGGCTGCCGTCGAATCGGATTTCGTTCGCCATGAAATGTCCCCATAACGGCTTGGGTCTGTTCGACAGAAAAATTATGCTCGAGTAAATTTGCGCAACCTTCTGCATAATTCGATTTCCAAATCGATTCTAGAATCCTCTTCCTCCCCGGAAACCAGCTGAAACTCCATTTCGACCGCATTCGACTCCAAACCAATAGCCCCAACGCGGTCGATACAGGAACGGCTACGCCCCAAAGCCATATGGACTGCCTGGCAAAGACTAAGAACTGCAGTCCAAGACCAGGTTTCAATCGAACCTGGGAATAGATGGATTCAAGCTTGGGTGAAAGACCAAGGAGGATCAAGACAAATCCCAAATAGACCATACCCAAAAGAATGAGGGGCTGAAGAAAAGCGGAGCTTACCATCATTTCAATTCGGTTGCGTCCAGACTCGCAGTCACTTAAAGCACTGAGGGCATTCGGTGACTTGTCGCAATACAACCACACCGCCAATGAAGCTCGATATTGCGAGGGAATCGCTGGATCAGCCTCAAGGATTTGACGGACGGAACTACCGCGGGCCATTGCCATCGCAATTCGTGCATTGATGGCGGTGAGTTTTTCGGACAATTCCTCAGCCCCATCCAAAGCATCCACGCCGATGGGTACGCCTGCCTTCGCAAGCTTAAGCAGGTATTCATTAAAATCCAAGACGTCATCGAGCGTTGGATCGTTCGTCGGTTGAACGTTCATGGAAAATGCAATAAGCGGTACGAGAGTAAGGACCAAGGTTGCCGATCGCGCTTCGATTGACTTCAGTCCGAGGAGCGGTTCGAAACAACTCGAACATCATGATGCGCCGACGTGGCTTATTTATCTAAAACGGAGCTCAATCTCGAACTTTTCTTTCGGACCCATGCCCAAGTCTCGAAGCTTGACTTTGCCTCAGTTCGCGAAACGCTTCCATCAAGCCCCAATCGATTCCGATATTCTTCCTCTTTGCAATCTCGTATATTTGAGCCGATGTTGGCGACGAAACACTTTCTCGCCATGACGTCATCCGGTCGAAGACCGGAAGACTAACGCAAACACAGACGGCTATAGCCAAAATGAACTTGGTAAGTTTATACGTTCGTTTTCGATCCGAGTCTAAATCACGAGCAGCCTCGAGCGTGTGCGGCCGCAAGTTGTCGGAAGGAACCACATACTGGCCCGCAGCTAGTACCGTTGCTTCAAGCAATTTCAAAAAATCAGGCGATACGTCATCTACATTGAATTCTCCATTTTCATTGGGGGCTCCACTCTGCGAGTTCATGCTACTCATGTATCACCTCCACGGCCTGCGACCGCAGTTCATTTGCCAGCTTCTGCATAGCATATCGGTATCGACTTGCAGCGGTGGCAGCCGGGATTCCCAATACATCCGCTATTTGAGAGAACGTCAATTCCTCCCATATTTTCAAAACAACCACTTCGCTTTGCTCCACCGGCAAGGATCGAATCGCAAGCCAAACCGCTCGATACGATTCTTCTTGTTCCATCTCATCGACAGTTCGTTCGGTCAAGAGATCCGTTAAGTTACTGACGATTGCTCCACGCCGCCTCCGTCGGAGTATTGCCAATGATTCGTTGCGAACCATCTGCAACAAATATGGCCATGGACTGTCCGCTCTGCAAAGTTGGTTTGCATTGCCAACGACGCGCACGAGCGCAGTTTGGACCGCGTCTTCCGCGTCATGTTGATTGCGGGTAATGGTCACCGAAAAACGCACCAGCCGCATGGAGGTCAAGTCGTAGAGTCCCGATAGCGCCATAGCACCGCTTTCCGCGATGCACTTGGCACTTTCTCGAACGCGTTCAGAAAAAGTTGCTGGACTGCTCATAACAGTGTTCAGGATGCGCGAAACCAACCGATTTGTCTAATGGGTTTCGAAATTCCTAAATAAATCGACACTTTATTGCTCAACGCCAGCCAATCGGCTTTCCACTTCGGCCCAATCCGCTATCGCATTAGGACGCTATTCTTGTGTGCCGTTAGTCCCTCTTTGTCCGCTAATAGAGCTATATCCGAGGCGATTTCCTTGAGAGCGGATTGGTCGAATTCGATGACGCTGCTAGAACGCAGGAAGTGATTCGATGACAGTCCGGAGGCCCATCGTGCCGTTCCGCCCGTTGGCAGCACGTGCGATGGTCCTGCCGCGTAGTCCCCTAACGCAACCGGCGAATAATGCCCTAAGAAAGTTGCACCGCTATTTCGTATCTTGGCCAACAAGCGACGGGGATTGTCCACCGCAATCTGTAGATGTTCCGGTGCGATGAGACTCGTGACCTCGCAGGCCTGCCCTTCGTCTCGACAAAGGATCATCGCACCGAAAGAGTTCAGCGATGACAAGGTCAGCTCTGCTCGTTCCAAACCGGAAAGCTGGGCCAGCATGGATTTCTCGATACGATCCAACGCGTTCCTGTCCCAGCTGATCACGATACTTGCGCCGGGAGAATGCTCCGCTTGGGCAAGCATATCCGAGGCCGCGAAGTCGGGGTTGGTTGTCTCGTCAGCAATCACGACTACCTCACTAGGGCCTGCGATGGAGTCGATATCAACGTCACCATAGACAAAGCGCTTTGCTAAGGCGACAAATAAGTTTCCTGGACCAACGATTTTGTCTACACTCGGTATTTCCGGAATGCCGAACGCCAAGGCTGCGACCGCTTGAGCTCCTCCAACTGCATAGATCTCAGTGATACCTAGCTCGTAACAGACTGCGAGCACATCGGGATTGTAAGCCCCAAGCGGCGTCGGCGGAGCGACGATGGCAATCTGTTCGACGCCAGCGCATTGCGCAGGAACCGCTGTCATCAACACGGTAGACGGATAAGCTGCTGCACCACCAGGTACGCATATACCTACTCTTTGCAGAGGGGAATAGCGTTGCTCCAATACCACGCCCGGGCTCGGCCTAGACACAACGTTTTGGTGTAGGATTGCAGATTGAAAGTCGACTATGTTTTCTCGAATTCGACGAATCGTCTTAAGGAATTTGGGCGATGCGTTGGAATGCGATTGCTTCAACAGTTCAAAGGGGACCCTGAGCGACTGGGCTGTCGTGCCCTTGTTGTCTAACGCTTGGGCATAGTGAAGCACCGCATCGGTGCCTCGTAGTTTGACGTCATTGCAAATTCGTTCTACGACCTGTTGAGGCGAGAGGGCCTCTCCGAAAACCTCAATAGTAAGCTGTCGTCCGCGTTCGGAGACAACCGAGCCATCAGGACTCAGCTTCTTTCTGAGCCTCGCAATATCATCGGCGAACGATACCAAACCGGCATCGAGTCGCTCAATGCAAAGAGAATTGTTTTTCATTGAGATTTCTTGGATCAACCAAAGGACGCCAATTGCGCTTCGGTAAAACTCACATTGGATGCAACGGACTGTATGTCGTCATGATCCTCGAGAAGCTCAAGCAACTTCATGACTTCAATTGCCGTCTCTGAGTCCACCTCGACGGTATTGCTGGGTACACGAGATACTTCCTTGAGTTCGATCTCGATGCTTTGTGCTGCTATTGCTTCCACGACCATGGAATAGACATCCGGAGCGCAAGAGATTTCATAAAGTTCACCAACGTCCGTGACGTCATCGGCTCCATTCTCGAGGGCTATATCCATCAGCTTTTCCAAATCGACCGCCGACTGCTTAACAGCGATCAGGCCTTTCCTTTCGAAGAGATAAGCCACGCAGTTGGTCGAGCCTAGTTTCCCACCATGATTCTCAAACAGCTTGCGCATTTCTGGAGCCGTACGATTTCTATTGTCTGTCATGATGTCGCAAAGAACAGCGACGCCACCAGGACCATATCCTTCGTACAAGATTTCTTCGACGTCGCCCCCCTCGATCTCACCGGTCCCCTTCTTGATTGCGCGCTCGATGTTCTCGCGAGGTAACGATACCGCCTTTGCGTCTTGGATGGCCGTTCGAAGCCTCACGTTTCCGCTCGGATCGCCGCCTCCAAGTTTTGCCGCAACAATGATGGCTTTCGAAAGCTTGCTCCAGAGTTTACTTCGCTTGCTATCGACCAGAGCTTTGCGATGTTTGATGTTGGAGTACTGTGAATGTCCAGCCATGCTCATTTGCTCCTGTCGACGAGTCGTGAAAGGGTCATTGTTCAGTTAGGAACGATTACTCATCGCGGCTTTTTTTTGGCCGTACTCGAACTTTGTTCTTTTTTCGAAGTTATGGGTTTCTGGCTTTCAGGTTTTTTGGGCGGCACACTCTTTTTGGCTATTGGCTCCGCTTTTTTCGCCTTAACCGCAGCCTCGGATATTTTCTCCGCTTGTTTTGAGGCGGGCTTATCGACCGGTTTCTTCGCGGTCAATTTTGTTGCCGGTTTCTTTTCCTCGGATTTTTTCGTTTCGATCTTTTTTGTTTCGGGCTTTTTTGTTTCGGGCTTCTTCGTGTCAGGCTTCTTCGTGTCAGGCTTCTTTACTACTTCAGCCTTCTTTACCTCGCTAGCCTTGTGTTCAACCCCCGATTTTGAATCGCCTGGTTTTACTGTTTCAAGTTTGGTCACTGCCTTGGGCGCGTCCTTCGACTTACCAGCTACCACCCCTTCCTTAACTGCACTCTTGGTGGGAACAACTTCATCCGCTTTTCGGGCAGCCTTAAGACTTTCTTTCGAAGGCGTAGAGCTCTTTGACTTGGCCTGGGCTGCGATTGGCGAAGGACTTGGAGGCGCACTGGCCACAACGTCTCGTCTTACTTCTTTTTTTGGCGATGACTTTTCCACAGCTTTGGCCTTAGGCGAAACTCCAAGATCCTTAAATACAGCCATCACTGCAGCGCTTTTTGGGTTTTGATGAAACTCAATCGCAAATTGGTGCAATAGGGAACCAAACTCAAACCCCTTGCTCTTGGTGATAGCCCGTTCGACTCCAGGGAGACTTTTCTTCTCGGCTTCTGCCTGCGCTAGAATTTCGCATTGGACCAGAACTTCGATGGACAAGTTGTCCGCAGGGATTGCGTGGCCACCCAACGCACATTGAGAAACATAATTCAAAATGAATGGCGACATTCCTTTCCAGCTTGAGATTTCTTCTGTGGCCTTGCCTATGTTGGCCTTCTTGAGATCGTCGATATCGTACTGATATCTAGCCTCGAAAAGCGATTGCAAGCATCTCTTGATTCGATGCCCTGCCTGCGTGGCATTCGGCAAACTACTGAGCGCTTCGCCTAATTCAATAACGGTCGTTACTCGGACTTCATTCCAATCAAAATAGGCTTGTTGCAATTTTGCAAACGCTTCGTCCGCCTGCTCGGATCTGGCGTCTTCAAGGCAGCAAGCATAAATCAAGTGCTCGAGGACGCTTCGCTCGCCCGGCTCAGGGAGAGTCTTAAAGTGTTTCTTCAAAGACTTATGGAGTTGCTCGTATTTGGCGGCTCGATTGCTCATGTTGTCGATTATGCGGGTCTTGTATTGCTAGGGGCAGAGTTGTAATAGGTAGAGAATTTACTGTTCTTCGACATGCGCGGCTTCGGGAAAATCTTGTTCAATCGATTCATCATCCGATGGCTTTTGGATCGTTGACTCTTCCTTTTGCTTTTCTAGGGCAATTTGGTCGAGGATCTGCGCGACTGCAAGCGATTTCTTTACTCCTTCGTCAGCGACAAACGTAAGCTTAGGCGTGTAGCGAGTATCGATTCGTTCCGCGATCTTGGACTGCAAAAATCCGGCCGAGTTCTTCAATCCTCTTAGACTGGTAGCTTGTTGACTTTCGCTGCCCATAATGCTGATGAGCACCTTGGCCTCGCGCATATCCGGCGCAACTTCCACCCCGATCACCGTGATGTTTTTTACGCGAGGGTCGCGAATCTCCGTCAAGATCGCCATAGCGACGACTTCTCTGATAGCTTCCGCCGCCTTTAGTAGCCTACGTGCACTCATTAAGCCGATTAGCTCCGCGATAGCTCGAGTGTTCTAGCAACTTCTTCGATACGATAGGCTTCCAAAACGTCATCAACTTTGATGTCGTTGAAACCAGCAAGTCGAATTCCGCACTCCAGTCCTCGCTGAACCTCCTTGGCGTCATCTTTGACTCGTTTCAAGGTATCGAGAGCATAATCGCCGATTCGGCGGCCTTCCCGATTAACGCGTATGCGGCACCCTCGTTCGATAGTCCCCTGAGCAACATAACAACCGGCAATGGTGCCAACTCGGGATACAGTAAAGACTTGTTTGACCAGAGCGCGACCGAGTTCAACGACTCGTTCCTCGGGCTTTAGCCGTCCTTCGATGAGTGCTTTGATATCCAATGCCAAATTGTAAATGATATCGTATCGACGGATCTCAACGTTGCGGGCGTCGGCCAAGATGCGAGCTGGTTCATCTGGGATGACGTTAAAGCCAACGATGACGGCCTGTGATGCACTCGCCAGCGTGACGTCCGCTGCAGAGATACCTCCAACCGATCGTTGGAGTATCTTGATTTCGACCTCTGGATGGTCCAGTTTCGTCAATTCCTTTTCGATCGCCTCGAGTGATCCGCGAGCATCGGCGCGGATGATCAAATTCAGCACAACCTTATCTTCTTTGACCCCCAATTTGCCAGACTGTAGCAACTCCTGGAAAGTTTCAAATGAGACTTTGGGTGACGTACCGGAAAGCGATTGAGATCGAAGAATAACTTCGCGACTAGCCGCAATTTGACGCGCCTGGCCAATATCATCCAGAACATAGAAACGTTCACCTGCTTCAGGAGCCTTGTCCAAGCCCGTGATATTGATTGGCGTCGACGGACTCGCTTCCGTCATCTGTTTGTTCCGTTTCATTGTATCGTACAAGGCCTTGATTCGTCCGAAGGAAGAACCACAAACAACGATATCGCCGACTCGTAATGTACCGCTTTGAACCATTACTTTGGCGATGACACCGCGGTCGGACGCTTGTTCGCTTTCCAAGCAAACGCCCATCGCTGCCCGCTTCGGATTCGCTTTGTAGTCATGCATTTCAGCAACCGTCAAAACGGTTTCCAAAAGCTCGTCCATGCCCTCGCCGGTGATCGCGCTGGTAGGTACGACTTCGACGTCACCACCCCAAGCGCTCGGGGTCAAGCCATACTCCGTCATTTGAGTCATGATTCGATTGATATCCGCCCCCGGTAGGTCGCACTTATTGGCAGCAACTACAATAGGAACTCCAGCCGCTTTCGCATGGGAAATCGCTTCTTCCGTTTGCGGCATGATGCCGTCGTCGGCCGCGATCACCAGGATGGCTATGTCCGTAACATTCGCACCGCGAGCACGCATCTCGGTAAACGCTTCGTGACCTGGCGTATCGACAAAAGAAATAGCTCGCCCATCTTTCTTAACTTGATAAGCGCGTATCTGTTGAGTGATACCACCTGCTTCGCCCGAGACAATCTTTGTACCGATCAAGTAATCGAGGAGCGAAGTCTTGCCGTGGTCGACGTGTCCAAGGAAAGTAACAATCGGTGGTCGCGTGATCAAGTCCTCGAGATTGTCTTCGATGTCATCCATCTTGCCGATCAAACTTGTTTCTAGCGTCTCAGCTTGTCGGAATTCGAGTTCCACTCCCAGATCCGCTGCAATCAATTCGGCTTGGTCTTGATTCAAGTAAGAGTTGATGTTTTGCATCGTTCCCATGGTCATCAACGAACGCAAAATACGAGCCGCTGTAACACCTGCAGCTTCGGAGAAGCTACGGATCGTGCATGGCATCGCGAGGACAACTTTTTCCTTCCGAACAGCGGTTGGAGTTGGCTTGCGACGCGGCCCCCTACCATTGCGTCGACCGCCATCGTCATCTTCCAACGAAGCCAAATCTCGCGACGTTTGAATCCGTGGACCACGATCCTTTCGGCTCGACTCTAGCCCAGCCAGTCCCTTTTTCTTGGTAGGTGCCTCTTCCTCAACAATCGGCTTCTTGGCTTTGAGGTTCAGTTTGTTTTCCGCGTTGGCTTTGAAGTCCGCCAAACCGGAGTGTTGCGTTTGACTCGGAGTCGAAGCACGTCCACCGCCCATTTTGTCCGAGCCAGGCTTGGCGGGACTCGCAGGTTTTTCGGTTGGCTTGTCCATCCCTTTGCTGACGCCACGAATGACATCCGGGGTAAGTTTTACGATCGGTTTTTGGGTCGCTTGCTCTTGGGGCTTAGCCGACGGATGCGGCGTTGCTGACTTAGGAATCTTCGCAAGATTAATGTTCAGAACCGCTTCGCGGGCTTTCCGTGGTTTGTCACCAGGTTTAGACTCCGCCGTCGGTCTTGGACTTCCAATAACCCGAACGCGACCGCTCGTATTGGCAGGCGAATAAAAATCTCGCCGTGCGTCAACGGGACGTTCAGGTTTGTCTTCTGGATTCACTGCGTCAGAGGCATCTTCCGATGATTTTTCCGCTTCTATGGAAGCGTCGGTCGCACTTTCGTCTTCTGACGCGACGGCAGGAAATGCGAATTCCGCCTGTTGCGACGGCAACTCGCCTTTGGTTTGAACCGGTTCCGTATCCTGACTAACAATGACAACTTCTGGACTACCGGTTTCCACTTCGACATTTGATACAGGCTTGGAGCGAACCGGCGTCAAGTCCCGTTTTGCCGTGCCAAGACGGCCACCCAGATCGCGAATGGGTGTATCTTTGATAGGCTCACGAGTCGGCTTTGTGGGCTGAGCCGTTGTCGAAGCCAAAGCAACCGGCGCAGATTTCTCTTCTATGTGCCTCTTTATTCTCGCAATTTCTTCGTCCTCGAGGCTTGCGAGCGCACTTCCTTTTCCCTGAATGCCCAAACGGGTACACAGGTCGACCAGCTCCTTGCTGTCCAATCCTAAATCTTTAGCCAGCGAATAAATTCTTACTGCCACTGAGCAAAATTCCTTGGGCATGTGCCCTTTGAAACGAGGCAAGTCGGCCGATCATTCGGCGTTAGTTGCTCACCTGTCTCTGCGTATAGTTACTTCATTCGGACGCCCCCACGCGGTTGTAGCGGGTCACCCACACGATTCGACACGACACATGCCGAACGATTTCGTATGCCCCAAAGCACATAATGCTTCGACGACTTAAACTTATGCTGCCTATGATGGTAATGCATAAATCATTCTTGCGTTAGACGTTTCCGCCAGTTTGCTGTTCCGAATCCGGCTCTTCCTTTTTCGGCTCTTCCCTTTGGGGGTCAGTCTGAGCAGTTGATTCACCCTCCGTCGAATCGGTCTCACTTTCCACCTTAGAAACGCCCATCTCTGGAGGGGGAGGTGATACGACCCCTTCTTTTCGATCGAGTTCTTCGGTGGCTTTTCGTTCGCGATCCAATTTATCTTGATGTTTGCGTTCCTCTTCGACTGCCTCTTGCTCAGCCGCTTTGGTCTCTGCTTGATCGACGATCGCATCCACTTCATCTTCCGACCAGTTGCCCATCTCCATCAACGCATCTGGTTCAATGACCGACAAATCGTCGTAGGACAAATAACCTTGCTCGACCAACTGTTGTGCAACGGACTCGTTCATACCCTCAATTTCCATGAATCCTTCCATAGCCCGCTCGATTTGGCGTTCCAATTCAGGTGCGGTCATGATTTCGATGTCCCAGCTACAAAGCTTGCTGGCTAACCGAACGTTTTGACCATATCGACCAATCGCTTGCGACAAATGCTCCTCGCTGACCAAGGCAATAGCTCGCCCGATCATATCGCACAGCAAGACTTGTTCGACCTCAGCGGGCTGCAACGCGTTTGGGATTAACACCATTGGATCATCGCTCCATCGAACAATATCAATGCGTTCACCAGCGAGCTCACCCGTCACGTTTTTGATGCGATTTCCACGCATTCCAACGCAAGCCCCCACACAGTCAATCCGTTGATCGCTGCTGCTGACGGCTACTTTGCTACGGTAGCCCGGCTCGCGACTGATCGCGTTTATTCGAATTACCCCTTCGGCTATTTCGGGAATTTCTTGTTCAAATAGCCTTTGAATCAATGTGGTTTTCGTTCGCGACAGAATTATTTTGACACGGTTTCCGGCTGCTTTGACTTCATATATCACCGCTCGAACTCGAGAGCCGTTATGATAACTTTCACCAGGAATTTGCTCGCTGCGAGGTAAGATAGCCTCTACATTTCCCAGCTGGACGATCGTTACGCCACGCTCCGTTCGCTGAACGATTCCAGTAACCAATTGGCCGATCTGCGTAAAAAACTCATCCATGCGAGCATCGCGTTCGGCCTCTTTCAATTTCTGAATGATTACTTGCTTGGCGGTCTGAGCTCCAATTCGACCGATTTCGTCTTCGCTCAAATTCCGACCATTGACCGTTGCGAGAATCGCTCCACCATCCCTCGCGATTTTAACCAAAACCTCGGCTTCTTCTCCGAATTGCCGCTTGGCGGCGGTGATCAATGCAGACTCAATAGCCAAAATAACCAATTCTGGGTCGATCTGCTTTTCGCGATGCAACGAATCTACAATTCGGAGCAATTCTTGTGGATTCATTCCGTTGTTATCTGTTGGGTAGGTAGTTTTTGGTTGGGCGGTGGTGAATTCAGTGCCCCGTTTTCACTACCCCCTGTGTTGTGCGCAAGAACCTGGAAAGCTAACGCCGTCCCCCCGAAATGTCAACCGCCAATTGAAGACTAGACAACCGCCGTACTTAGGATGGGACCAATGGACCAATGTCCCGTCCGTTGATTCGTTCGGGACAATGGTCCCAAACTACAGCTGGTAACTCACAGCCTGCCGATCGCTTGACGACAGATCGGGTCATTCCAATTTCCAACGCAAAACGCCCCTGGGCGCATCGGGCTGGGTGCTGATAATGCTCTGATGAATTCGTCGAACGATTATGACACTATCATCATTGGCGCAGGAATGAGCGGATTGGCCGCTGGCATTCGCTTGGCGCATTACGATCAAAGAGTCTGCGTCTTGGAGAAGCATTGGACAATTGGAGGATTGAACTCTTTCTACCGCGTAAATGGTAGAAACTATGACGTCGGCCTGCACGCGATGACTAATTTTACCGAAAAAGGGGCCAAAAAGGGACCGCTGGCTCGACTGCTCAAACAACTGCGATTCCGTTGGGATGATTTTCAATTGGCAGAGCAAAAAGGCTCCCGCATTGCATTTCCCCACCTGCATTTGGATTTCAACAACGACATTCAAATGCTTCAGTCCGAGGTAAACGCCAAATTCCCTAAGCAGAAGGATGCGTTTCAAAATCTACTCAATAGATTAGTCGAATACGACGATCTAGCTCAAAGCGACTTTCAGTTGTCAACACGCAAGATCCTGTCCGAGATTCTGAGCGAGCCATTGTTGATTGAAATGCTTTTGTGCCCGCTCATGTGGTACGGCAACGCTCGCGAGCACGACATGGATTGGGGCCAATTCTGCATCATGTTTCGCAGCATCTTTCTGGAGGGATTTGCCAGGCCGTTCAAAGGAGTCCGAATTATCCTCAAACATTTAGTTCGACGATTTCGTGAATTGGGTGGCGACCTTAGATTGCGAAGCGGTGTTTCCAAGATTTGTGTCGATGGCAAACATGCGGTAGGTGTTGAGCTTGAAAACGGGATCATGCTTACCGCCAAACGAATCCTTTCTAGCGCTGGAGTTGTGGAAACGATGCGGTTGTGCGACGACACATCCGTTTCCGAAGTCTACATGGCTGGCGAAATGTCTTTCATTGAATCGATTTCGGTGCTCGAGTGTCAACCCAAAGCCTTTGGCTTCGATAAGACCATAGTCTTCTTCAACGACTCCGAACAGTTTCATTGGAGCAAACCGATAAACCGAATGTGCGATCTTCGAACAGGTGTAATTTGCTCTCCAAACAATTACGCTTACTCTAGCGCCGAAGGGGAATTGGAGGCCGGTTTCATCAGGCTAACAACGATTGCAGACCACAACCGGTGGTCGGCTCTCACGGACCATCAATACGTTTCCGAGAAACTTCGCTGGTACGACGAATCGGTTTCAGCCGCCGTCCGCTTCATGCCAGATTTCCGACGGCATGTCATCGACACCGACATTTTTACTCCGAAAACGATCCGCCGTTTTACGTCGCATGATAACGGTGCTGTTTACGGTGCACCTCAGAAACAACTCGATGGAACGACTCGCCTGAGCAACCTTTTCCTGTGCGGTACCGACCAAGGATTCGTTGGGATCGTGGGCGCAATCGTCAGCGGAATCTCTATGGCAAACCAACATTGCTTGCTCGTCGACTGATCGCAGTGGCGATTGTACCGAGGCGATTGTACCGAGGCGATTGTTTTTAGTTACAATGCGTGGGCAAAGAAAAAACTTTATTCGTCTCGCCTTTACCCCAATTAAATGATTTCGATCGTCGTCCCGCTTTTTAATGAACAAGACTCGCTCGAGGAACTGGTTCGGCAAATCCAACATGCCGTTGCCGCCGATGGTTTAGGAAGTTACGAGGTCATCTTGATCGACGACGGTTCTACCGACAGGTCTTGGTCTGTCATCGAGAAAATGAGTCAACAGCATTCGATGGTTCATGGGATTCGTTTTCGACGCAACTTTGGTAAAGCAGCCGCACTCGCAGCCGGGTTTTCCGTCGCCAAGGGACAATCGATCGTGACCATGGATGCGGATCTTCAGGATGATCCTAAGGAGCTCGTCCGTTTGATCGAAAATCTTGGTACCGAATACGACGTAGTGAGTGGCTGGAAGCAAACGCGATACGACCCTTGGCACAAACGTTGGCCTTCCCTCGTTTTCAATGGAATACTACGAAAGTTCTCTCGGCTTCACTTACATGACTTCAATTGCGGACTCAAAGCCTATCGTCGTGAGGTCTTGGACGAGGTAACTCTATATGGTGAAATGCATCGATTTATTCCTGTACTGGCAGCAGCCCGGGGCTTTCGAGTAACAGAAATTGCAGTCCAGCATCATCCACGTATCCACGGCGTATCCAAGTATGGTGTCTCTAGGATACTGAAGGGCTTCCTAGATCTATTTACCGTCGTCTTCTTGACCCGCTTTCGTTATCGACCCCAACATTTACTTGGTGGCATCGGTTTGGCGGCGTGCTCTTTGGCTTGTATCTTACTAATTGGACTGATGGCTGCCTGGGCTGTCAGTAGGCTTAATTTGGGTCTTCAACCTGTCAATCTGCACGAACGCCCGCTCTTCTATTTGTCGATGGTTCTGTTTCTACTAGGGACGCAAATGATCGGTGTTGGCTTGCTGGCTGAACTGGTTGTGGCGAATTCCGGCAGTCGAGATATTCCCTATTCCATTGCCAAAACGACTCGTTCGTTACAACTCGAACAGGCAGTAACTCAATCGTGAGCCAAAACGCTGAAGCCACCGATTCACATTCTCGGCACTACAAGGATGCCTCCTGGCTACTGATTGGGATCGCCATAGTGGTTCAACTCGCAAGAATCTTAGGCATGACTGCAGTGCACGGCGAACTTCCTTTCTTGAGTGCAAACGATCGCTCCCGATGGTGCGCGATCGCAGCCTTGACCGAGGATGGAAAGTGGGAAATCGATCGTGTGACGGAGCTTCTCGATAGCAAAGGGAAATCCAAGATCTGGAATTCGATCGATATCGTTCGGCATCGAGGAGCCGACGGCAAAGAGCATTTCTATTCGAGCAAGCCTCCCCTGCTAACTGCAATTTATGCGCTCGTGTGCAAACCGGTGACGCTCCTGTTTCGAAAAAAACTGACCGAGGAGCCCTTCTTGATCGGGCGTACCGTCATGATTTTAGTCAACGTCTTGCCGTTGGCGATTTGGTGGATTTGGCTTTACTTTTGGCTCGAAAAAAACGTCTCGGATTCTTGGTCGCGATTCGTCTTGTTGAACTTGGCTCTTTGGGGGACATTTTTGTCCACCTTTGCTGCAACCCTTAACAATCATTTGCATGGCGCCTTGTTTTTTGCGATAAGCTTAGGCTTGGTTTGGCAAATCATTCATGCTTTCCAATTGGCACAAAGCCAGTCTTGGTGGACTTGGATTACCTGCGGACTATGTTCTGGGCTGGCGGTGGCGTGTGAGCTTCCAGCCTTGGCTTGGGCCGCTGCCGCGGGCGTGATTCTGATGGCTGTAGATTGGCGGAAGTTCTTGTTCGGATATGGCCTCGGGACGGCACTCATAGCGATTGCATTCCTAGCCACAAACTTCTCGGCCCACCAAGATTTGCGACCACCCTATTCTCATCGTGGACTCGGGAAGCAGATCGCTTCGGTTCCCAACGAAGGAAACGATGACGTTCCGCCGATCGAATCGGTCATCGCACAAGCCAACCAACATGGCTACGCGTTTACGGAGAAGGCCACTTTCATTCCTGCGCGATTGACTGGAGTGCTTCAGTGCATCGACGACACGGCCGGCCAACGAGTTGCTGTTCAATCGACCAAAGAGGGGTGGGCCATTCACGATTGGGACGACTGGTACGACTTCCCGAAGTCGTATTGGCTACCTGGCAATAAGAAAGGGGTCGATCGAGGCGAAGCGAACCGAGGACTGTACCTGCTGCACTTTACGATCGGTCATCATGGTATTTTTTCTCTGACTCCGTTTTGGTTGATGGGAATAGTTGGCGCAGCCTTTTGGGCCCGAAAGAAGCGAGACTCGCTTCGCGGATGGAGAAGCTTGCTTGTTTCGGACGCGGGTGTCGCACTTGCTTTGACCGCCGTGTCGCTAACTTGCTTTGTTTTCTATGCAACGCGAGTTGTTGAGGATCGGAACTATGGCGGGGTTTGTAGCGGATTCCGTTGGGTGTTTTGGCTTGCGCCCGCCTGGCTATGGCTTTGCGTACCAGCCGTCGAGTTCGCGGGTCGATCATCCGTGTTGAGGAATCTTACGTGCCTACTTCTTTTGATCAGTATCTTTTCGGCGACGATTCCATGGCCAAATCCATGGACTCATCCATGGCCTTACCGCGTAGCATTGTGGCTCTATCCTGAGCCACCTGAAGTAAAGCCATAGCCTTGGCCATTCGATAAGTGACCCCATGTTCCCTCCCACTGCTTACCTTCGTTTAACCACTAGCCACAGGCGACAGTTCCACCAACTCGCTTCTCTGCAATGGTCGATTCATTTTCTGTTTGCGACCACTTTCATCTGCTCACACGTTAGCCTCGCGCGGGCCCAAGACACAACGCTTGACGCGACCGCAATAGAGTTCTTTGAGAAGAGCGTCCGGCCACTTTTAGTGATGCATTGCTACGAGTGTCATGCCGGCAAAGAAAGAAGCGGTGGTCTACAGCTTGATCACCGAGACGGAGTTATGGCAGGCGGAGATTCCGGGCCGGTCATTTTTCCTGGCTCGCCTGATAAGAGCCGTCTTGTTCAAGCAGTCCGTTACAAAAACCCCGATTTGCAAATGCCTCCCAACGGTATGCTTTCGGCGTCCGATATCGCTATTTTAGAGCGATGGATCAAAATGGGTCTACCGGACTCTAGGACCAGTCCACGCGAATCGTTCCCCCTCAATCCCGGCGGAATGAGTATTGAGAGCGGTCGAACGTTTTGGTCCATGCAATCGATTGCTTCGGTACTTCCTCCCGGCGTAAAAGACAACGAATGGATAGCTTCGCCAATCGATGCGTTTGTGCTTGGGAAGCTCGAGGCAAACCACCTCCGTCCAGCACCCCCGGCAGATCGAACGAGCCTAATCCGACGAATTACGATGGATCTTACAGGCCTTCCACCTACGCCCGAAGAGGTCGATGCTTTCGTTTCAAATGAAGCGTCTGATGCTTACGATCAATTGATAGATCGCTTGTTAGCATCACCTCAATATGGCGTGCGTTGGGGAAGACACTGGTTGGACGTAACCAGGTATGCTGACTCGAACGGTCTCGATGAGAACATAGCGTTCGGTAACGCTTGGCGTTATCGTGACTATGTGATCGAGACATTTAACAACGGCAAAGCTTTCGATTTATTCATCACCGAACAGCTGGCGGGCGACTTGCTCCCTAACAGCGATCGAGCATCTAAGACCGGTACGGGATTCTTAGTCCTTGGTGCCAAAGTGCTCGCTGAGCCGGACCGCGAAAAATTGATAATGGACACCGTGGACGAGCAATTGGATACGATCGGAAAGGCGTTCCTAGGAATGACTTTCGGATGCGCTCGATGCCATGATCATAAATTTGATCCGTTCCTCCAAAGGGATTACTACGCGTTGGCCGCAATTCTCAAAAGCACTCAAACCTTCGGCCTAACGAATACAGGTGCCATTAAACATTGGAATGAAATTTCGTTTTCATCCGTTGCAGAACAAGAATCATTGAAGATTGTCAACGCCGAGATCGCTCAACACCAAGCGGCCTTGTCTAAGGCCAAGTCGGCAGCATTCACCCAACTTCGATCGCAGGTGAAATCGAAAGCCACGGAATACCTAGTAGCTGCAACTTATATAACGCCAGAAATGCCCCTCAATGAAGTTTCGGCCATAGCAGAACCCCTAGGCTTGCACCCAAGAGTCTTGTTTCATTGCCGTCGATTTCTAGCCTTCAATCCCGGGCACCCTCTGTTCAACAAATGGCATACATTAGCAGCCTGCTCCGACCAGTTGGGTATAGATACTCACTACCGAAGTTTGTTTAAGCTCGCCGAGACGGCCTCTACGGAAGTGAAAGAAAAAGATCCGAACGCAAACAGATGGAATGACCCGGTCCTTGAGGCTGCGCGCGTCGCACTCAACGATTCAACGGGATTCTTAGCCGTACCGCCGAAGCCCGAGTTTGCGTTTGACGAAGCAACATTACAAGAAATAAACAGTCTGGCAACGAAAGCCAGGCTGGTTGAAAGTTTTGCGTCCGATGAAACCGCCGTAATGGGTGTTGTCGATCAACAAGTGCTAACGGGATTGCCGATTCACATCCGTGGCAGCCATCGCAATTTAGGGGAGACCATCCCTCGCAACTTTCCCGAAGTCATGCGATCGCCTTTCGAGTCGCCAATCCTGCCACGCAACCAAAGCGGGCGACTTGAACTAGCACGATGGATTACTAGCCCGAGTCATCCATTAACGGCACGGGTTTTAGTGAATCGTATTTGGCGTTGGCATTTTGGTTCTGGCCTTGTGACAACCACAGAGAACTTTGGCGCGCTCGGTGCAAGGCCGTCACATCCAGAGTTGCTCGACTATCTAGCGAGGTATCTGATTGAGTCCGGTTGGTCGATGAAAGATATGCACCGAATGATCTTGCGCTCCAATGCTTATCAAATGAGTTCCAAAAACCCTGGAAGTCTGGCTGCAACCAACAACGATCCAGAGAATCGCTGGTTATGGAAATTTCCGAAGCTAAGAATGGATGCCGAACAAATTCGCGATTCGATACTTTCCGTTTCAGGTGCGATCGACTTGGCAATCGGTGGCAAAAGTATTCCATTAAGAAATCGACAGTTCGTATTTGATCATACCTCGATCGACAATACACGTTATGACAGCCTTCGGCGAGCGGCTTTTTTGCCGGTCGTTCGAAACAACGTTTATACACTTTTTGAACAGTTTGACTTCCCCGATCCAACGATGCCTACCGGAAGCCGAAACTCGACGACGGTAGCTCCTCAGGCATTGTTCCTTATGAATTCAGATCTGGTTATGAACGCTGCCAGTCAACTTGCAAAAACACTCATCGATAGGTCGGCTGATAATGATACCCGCATACAACGCCTTTATCGTGTTGTCTTGGGTCGCGAGCCAATGGCGGACGAAGTATTGTTAGCGACTGCGTTCCTGGAAGAAGGAGCAATTGTGAAGAGCGAGTTATTTGAGCGCGAACGATGGATGCGGCTGTGCCATTCGCTCTTGTTGTGCAACGAGGCAATTTTCATCAATTAGCATGCTTGGAATAAGTACTATGTCATCGACACAAACAAACTCAGCGACAAGCCGCAGGTGGCTTCTGAGAAATTCTGGACTTGGTTTCGGCTACCTTGCATTTCAGTCGTTGTTGGATTCCGCGTCGGCAGACGATTTGCAATCCACCAAAGGCCCAAGATTAGCTAGTCCGCTCGCATCCAAGCAACCTCACTTACCTGCACGAGCGAAACGAGTTGTCTTTTTGTTCATGAAGGGGGGCCCGTCTCACGTCGACACCTTTGATCCCAAACCCCTGCTCGATCGGGACGATGGCAAGCCACCACCCTTTGATTTACCAAGGGTTGTTTTTGCTGCACAAGGGAATTTGCTCAAGTCCCCTTGGAAGTTCAGGAATTACGGTCAAAGTGGTTTACCGGTAAGCGATCTCTTTCCCAACGTAGCAAAACATATCGATGACTTGTGTATCCTACGTTCCCTTCATGGAAGCAATCCTGCTCATGGAGGCGCATTGCTTAAGTTGCATACTGGAAGTGATCAATTCGTTCGGCCGAGCATGGGCGCCTGGGTGACCTATGGACTTGGCACCGAGAACGAGAGCTTACCTGCATTTATCACAATTTGCCCAACCCTTGCTCATGGCGGAATGAACAATTGGGGTTCAGCCTTCTTGCCCGCTTACTGCCAGGGTACTCCGATCGGCAATGCAAGCCTGCCCGCATCGCAAGCCAATCTGAAGTTCATCCGAAACGCCTCCATTCCACTGTCGGATCAACGCAAGCAGCTCGATTTTTTGAACGCACTCAATCGTCACCATCTCGAGGCAAACGACATGGACGCGGCTCTGCAGGGCCGATTGGAGAGTTTTGAACTCGCCTTTCGGATGCAGTCTACAATGCCAAACGCTCAGGACATTTCCGATGAGACCCGGGAAACGATGCGTCTCTACGGCATCGATGATCCAATGACCGAGAATTTTGGTCGACAATGTTTAATGGCGCGACGCTTTTTGGAGCGAGGTGTTCGATTCGTGCAAGTGACTCACAGCGATAGCGAAGTGCAATGGGATCAGCATAGCGATCTCTACCATGGTCACACGAAGAACGCTGCCGAAGTCGACAAACCCATCGCTGGATTTTTGAGTGACCTCAAGGCGCGAGGCATGTTAAAGGACACTCTCGTATTGTGGGGAGGTGAATTTGGACGCACTCCGACCTCGCAAGGCAACGGCCGCGATCACAACCCACATGGCTTTTCGATGTGGATGGCTGGTGGAGGGGTCAAGGGCGGATTCGCTTATGGCTCGACGGACGACTACGGTTATTATGCGGCTGAGGACAAGATGCATATCAACGATTTGCACGCGACCCTATTGCATTTGTTGGGAATCGATCATGAACGGCTTACCTATCGTTACGCGGGCCGCGATTTTCGACTGACCGACGTAGCTGGCCAAGTTGCGAAGCCAATACTGGCTTGATGAATGGACGCTAGCAGCGTCCCCCACGTGCCGGATCCGACATTTTATTCTGTTCGAATCCGCGCTGACGCAGCAAACACGAATCACAGTGACCGCATGCAATACCCTTATCGTCTGGGTCATAGCATGAGAACGTTTGGGAATAGTCTACACCAAGTGAGAGTCCTAAACGAATGATCTCAGCCTTGGTCAGGTGGATGAGGGGCGTATGTATTTTGAGTCGCCCTCCCTCCACGCCGGCCTTGGTTGCCAGGTTTGCCATCGTTTCAAAGGCAGCAATGAATTCCGGTCTGCAGTCAGGGTAGCCACTATAGTCCAAGGCATTTACGCCAATAAAGATATCGTTAGCACCGAGTACCTCCGCCCAACCTAAAGCATAGGACAAAAAGACAGTATTTCGGGCAGGAACGTATGTGAGTGGAATTTCGGTCCCAATTTCGGAAGCAAACTCATGCTTTGGGACCTCGAGACTGGAATCCGTTAATGCGCTGCCACCAATGGCGCCCAGGTCGATATTGATAATTACATGTTTCTGGACACCTGCGGAACTGGCAATGATTGAGGCTTGTTTTAGCTCAACTGCATGACGTTGGCCGTATCGAAAGCTGATAGCAAAAGGAGTGAACCCTTGGTCTCTGCAAATAGCTAGGCAGGTCGCAGAATCAAGTCCGCCACTGAGAAGAACGACGGCCGGTTTCTTGATGGATGTCATTGCAATACGAGTTCGTTTGAGGCATCCAAAGTTGGCCGCGTAGGTATAGCCATTTTCGGCTGACGTGAGCCGGACTTACCGAACCAATGTTCTACCATCATAATCCGGATGAGGACAGCTGGCCCATTGGCAATCCGCTCTTGAGCCGCCGTATTGAAGGTTTACTCAAAGACCAATCCGTTGAAGACTTCAGGGCAATGGATGCCCGTTCCTCGCGCGCATCGATCTGCGAACTAGAGGTGAGTCCGGATTATTCATTAGCCATTCGGCTAACGCCCAATGGCACTCACTTTGTAAATTTTGAGCCTCAATGCGCTAGCATGAGGGCCGGATTTGCAGGTGATTGCTTGACTCCCGGCCCGCACGCTAGCGCGTTGCGGCGCGTGAGTTGTAGGTAGTGTAGCTCAATCAGTCAGTTTACTAACGAAAGGACAACAAAAGTATGCGAATCTGATCCGGGCAGGTCCGTTCCTGTCTGGAAGTCTTTACCAGAACCGAGTCCTTATAGCCCGAGGCCGTAGGAGAGCCAGATCGCAAAGCGTTTTTTACTAAACCCGAACCGTCGTAAAAGCTGCCTCGTGTAATCGCTGAAGAGATTTAAGACGCCCGATTGATGCTTATGTCATTCATCGCTTTGCGGAGGTGGTCAAGCCATCACCAAAGGCCATGGCATCGGAACAAGAACAGAAGCACTCCGCTCTTGTCACACGTCGCGCCCAAGTGATTGACCTGATAACTCAAGAGTCCAATCGACTGAAGCAATGCTAGGACGGACGGTCGAAGGAGAGCATCAGAAAAACGCTGGAATTTCTGCGGCACGACGAACTCGGGCCGAATCTGGAATTCAAAAATTACAAATTTTTGAATCTACACTTGCCTTTAACTAACACCGTCGCTCTCCTCCCGAGGATCCCGAGGAGGAGAAGTGGAGAAGAAATCTCAAGATTCAACTCGCCGCATTGCAAGATTACCACCAATCGAACGGAACAAAAACCTCACTTCGAATCGGCAATACAATACCAGTTTTTTAACAGCCCAGGCTAAGGCGCAGTCGACTTGCTCTTCAACCGAGGTTTGGCAAACAGCAACCGCTCCCATCCTTGGGGACTTACCCTCGACTTGGAAAGATGAACCGCTTCCAGTTGCGATATCGATAGCAACACACCTATCGAGGCGTCCGTTACGTCGCATTGATTAAGCCACAATGACTTCAGTGATTTGTGATCTTTCAAGGCTGCCAGTCCATCATCGGTGATAGGACAGTTCGACAAATCCAGTTCCAACATGCTCTTGTTTTCGGCAATCGCCAACATCGATGCATCGGTCACCTTAGTCGACTCCAAATTGAACCGTTGCACGTTCCAATTCGGAGCTACGCTCCTATCTCCCGCCACAAACAAACCATCATCGACCTGAGTAAAAGACAGGTCCAACCATGACGAAGTCCGATACTCTAATGGCCAATCCAGGAGCTGTTTTGAAGTCATTCGACTTCTCGAAAGTACTGCCTCGCGGCGATTGGCAAAGAATGGTCGAACGACCGTCGTCGACGGCCCATGAATCAGAAAGCGATCGAAGACATCTCGCAATGATTTGTCCTCACTCAAGTCGCCTAACAATTTCGGATCTTCCTTGTTTGCGTAAACGCTTTCAACGTATTGCTGAAACGATTGTCGTTGCTCTACCGTCCCATCTAGCCATAAGTGAGCAAGCCCTGCAGCTTGGCTATACCAGGCTCGGATATCCTTTTCGCCACGGAACACTCTGCCATCCGCAGTGTGAAACTCATCCCAAGGCACCCAGTATTTGTCGTGAAGCCGGCGGTATCGGCCGGCTTGAAGTCGCGGCGAGTCCCAACCACCAACATCGGCAATCCAACTTCCACCGCAGGCTCTTGTCGACATGGACTCCATATACAAAGCCACCCCTTCCACGACCCAAAAACCCGAACCGCGATCGGTATCCAATAACACCGGCCTGGCATTGGATTCGTAAAAAAACTGATGAGTCAGTTCATGAATGACTGTATTTTGAGTCTTGACTCCATCCCAATAAAACAAAGCAACTTTCTGATTTGGATCATAGTAGCCCGTCGATAGTCCAATATCCTTGATCGAGCGCAGGGCTTTTGCATAGGCATCGCGATTCCGGAACAACACGACAGAAAACCGGTGATCAAGAGCTTCAACATACTCGTGTGCAACAACGTGTTTAGTGGCCCAAGCCCTGTAAAACATCTGCTTCCATATGGCAAACGCTTGCTCACAGAGTACCGCAACTTCCGAGGTCGCCCTGCTTTCAGACTGCGAAGCAATTTCAAAATGCGGAGAGTTTGTAATGGAGTAAGAACCAGCTGGCCATAAAGTCTTAGGGTGATTGGTGTACGCCTTTCGTACAGCGAGTGGTGATTCCAAGGCCTCGGAGTGGGACCATCCGACTCTCGTCGTTTGCTTATGTCCTAAGGCAATCGGCACCACGGATTGCATGCCAGCTAATCGCCATCGCAATCGGTATCCGGCCTCCCAATCTTGCTTTGCTTCGGCCGAAGAGATGGCTTTTTCCGTCGAGTCCATCAACGATTCGAAGGCCCGTTGAAACTCGGTCCACGCTTCTTTGGTGTCGAACAAGTTCCTAATGTGGTCCGCGCTGATCTTGGATGCTGCAATTGGCCGAGGCAAAACGAATCGGTGTCGGTCAGATGGATGGAGGTCGATTAGAAGTCGAAGAGATGAAATCGAGTCAGCATCGTTGGCATCCGAAACGCTTGATGCTTTTTTCGATGCCTTGGCTAAACATTCTTCGAGTGACGCAATTGCCCGTTTAGTCAGCTCGCCTTCGTATTGGTCAAGTGACTGCCATGCCTGCAGTTGGGTGCACACAGGCCAAAGTACAAAAGCACTAATTGTCGCGATTGACTGTATCACGCGATTAAGCACGAGGTGGCTCCGAGGAACTAACAGCCTCCCGATCGTTCTGTGTGGACGCTTTGTCAGGTCTAGGCTGTGTATCCGCTTTCGGGATCGCGATCGACCAACAGTTCACTTCGTGGTCGACCACCAAAATAATCCGCATGTTGCTACCGTCGGGGAAGATTCCAGCGCCGACAATGCGTTTGCCGAGCGACATTTGATCCGCGACGATACCATCTGCATTTTGTAAGTGCAACACACGATTGGGAGCCGTTGAAAGCCAATACAGTGATCCATCGAGTAGAGTGGCGGTCGAAAGGATTTTGCATTGTTCTGGGCGTACCGACAACGGGTGCCTGAGTCTTGGTACAAGCGTTGCCGATTGTAAAATCGTACCGGCCTCACCGCTGGGGAGTTTTGCCATCCCAAGCATCAACCCTTCATTCCTATTTCGCCCCCAAGCCCAAGCGCTCGTCTGGGGTACAAAAGTCAGTTTTTTATTGAACGCATCGCTAGAATCCTCACTCGAAGAGGACGTCTTGGAACGGCTCTCGATTTGCTCGATTTTGCCGCTCGTGTCAACTACATTCCAGCCAAGACATTCGCCACGATCATTGATAGTTGGAACAATCGCTGCAACAGAACCGACGTTCGCCGTACGTATTTTTTGCGTTTGAGGATCAAGCACCAGCAGTTTCGAAGAACTCGTTGCAACCGCAAGACTCGGCTGTCCGTCCTCGACGGTCCAAACAAACGAGACCGCCGAACCGTCTCCTGCAAGATCGAACTGTGTGGCCTCCACCGGATCAGAATCGGGATTTGCTAACGCCTCGATTAGCCAATATCTGGGCAAGCCCTCAGGCACGATTGCAATCCAACGATGGGTCCATGGATCCGGCAAGACATGAATTCGAATGGCATTGTCCGCTTGATCGATCGGAATACTCGCAATCCGACTTTTGATACCTGTGTTGTCTACACCATACACATGTCCAAGTTCATCGAGAACCGTCGCAACTCGCTGACGCTTGGCATTGGTGGCAAACAGTCCTATCGATGCATCCGGTTTGCCAACTTGCGGAAAGAAAGACTCGCCGCTGGCCGCGATGATCGTCTCATTGAAAGACTCATGCCATTGCTCCTTCAATGAATGGTAAGTGAACTCAAATGCTTGGATAGGAGGAAGCGTTTCGATTTGTGATTTATCCACCATGGCACGATGCAGTCTTGAATTGAACCTTTCTTCATCTTCGATGGCTTGCTGCAATCGACGGCTTGCAATATCCACGCCACGTTGGACGTCTTCCACAATGTTCGGGACCAAGTTCCAGTAACCTAATTCGTCGAAGTGCTGGACACGTACCTGTTTGTCTATGACGACTATAGCCGGTTGGCTTCGGATAGAAAAAACTGTGCGAGTCAGGTTTTCCGCATCGATTGCCAATGGAATTGCGCAGTTCCATTTCTTAAGCGATTCCACCATCTCGGACGGGTTGGCTTGCGAGATAAGTACTATCTCAGCTTTATTGAGTGAGCGTTTGTTGAGTTCATTCTGCATTCCCATAAGGTACT
Organism: Pirellula sp.; assembly: GCA_043757445.1. GTDB lineage: Bacteria > Planctomycetota > Planctomycetia > Pirellulales > Pirellulaceae > JBKCUI01. Next base: position 124,899 of record JAYVPJ010000017.1, read on the forward strand.
TGACGAAGTTTTCGCCAATTTCATCGTTGGTCACCCAGCACAAGATTGTTATCGATTGAGTCCGTTGAGCAGAATCAAGAATCCTCTTGCCGTCGGCTCCAATCAAATCGAACTCTTTGAGCTGTTTGCCGATGAGCGGTGGTGTATTTCGCGGCGGAGCAGCGATGAGTCTTCGCACAGGTATATCGTCAATTTGACTTGATACTTGCCAAACTCGCCAGTCGATGCTGTCGTTGGTTTTTGCACCAACATACTCCACGCACAATTCGGCTTTTGATAGATCCAGATTCGGTGGCAGACCCGGAACCAATAGCCCTATCCATTGACTAGGCATTTCATATTTCTTTAGCAACTGAGACTTTTGGTCGATCCAAAAAACCCATTTCATTTCCTTAGTGATGCATTGAACTCGGTCGCATTTTGCAGAATCGAACTCTCGCGCCTCAAGCATCGAAAACTTAGAGTCGGGCGCCAGCAAGTAGGCAAGGGGCTTTGCATCGAAAAGCAATTGCAATGGAATTGGTGAGCCGATTACTGCATCGTCCAATAACGCGCCTAAATTATCGACAATCAACCAAGTCAGATCGATCGTATCTGGAAGCGGCCTCACTAGTCGTTGCTTCCCAAATGGCTTGAAATCATTTTTGCGGACAACTGCTTCCCAAGTATTCGATTTACTTGACCACATTGCTTCCAAATTCCTTGCCTGAATCGCAAGCTTGTTAGGAGCATCAAACGCAATCCGCATCGGCTCGGAAATGACCTTTGGCGAAAGTGGATCGGATGTAGGTATCCGTATGGTTAATGCTCCCAGGTCTTCGTAGCTCTTAAGTTTTTTGTACCTGCCGATGCAAGCTTCGAGAATTCCCTTGGCTTGTGTGCTGGTTTCGCCAACAACAGGACTGTCTTTCGAACCTGACTTTGATTCTTGGCTCGCGGTTTCTTTCTTGACCGCAGCCTTGTCGCAGCCTGTCAATGCAGTGCCAGCGAAGACCACGCTTATGCACAGGGATGCGAATGGTAAAGAATGGACAAATCGAGTCATTGCGGTGCACATAAGAGCTAACTTTTAATTTGAACAAGTCTTGCTTGGGCTTTTTCAACGATGGGTAGCATTTCTTTGTTTCCATTGTACAGATTGACGATCCCATCCCAAATTTGCTTGGCTCCTATCGCATCCCCTTTCTGGTACATTCTTTCAGCTTGATCCAGTTTTTCCATCAGAAATCGTCGCAATTCTTCGGTGCTACTTGGTGGCTTCGACTCGATCTTGGCAATCTGTCGTCGGGCTAAATTCACGTAAGGCCTTTCCTTTTCCTCTCCCTTGAGAAGGCTTACTATCCCGCTGTACTTCTCAAGAGCTGTAACCCTGTCGCCGAACTGCTCAAATCGATTGGCTTCGGTGTATTTGCGCTCCCCTTCGGTGGATGGTTCTCGACCAAATCTTCGATTGCTCAGCATCCTAGCCTCAGCATTTTCCATTGCGATTGAATCCAGTTGCTCTTCCGCCCAAATGGCGCTATCGCTATTTGGGAATCTCTCGATCAAAGGAAACAAGTATTTGTCGCGGGCTTCATTGTGCGAGCTCAAGTCTTCGTTCGCCATCAGCTTTTCTGCCCGAGCGCGAATTGTCTTCTCACCGGCAGGCCAGACCAAAAACGTGATGAGGCAGATTGCGGTTACTAGTATGCCCAACAAGACTACTGGCCTCTCCATCAAACCAGGTTTGTCATAAGCATCTTCGTCATCCAACCGCCGTTTTTTCTTTTTCTTTCTACCCAACGCAATTTCAGCTTCCGCCCGATTTGTGTTAAGCTGCAGCGGACTGAATCCCGAGACTGCGTGTTCTGCGACGCCCATGCCGTCGGTTGTCCGTCGCTGAGCCTCACGTAGCGCCATCGCGGTGGCGGCGGCGGTGAACGGCCGCTTTAATGGATCTTTGTTAAGCAATTGCTCAACAATGGAGCTGAGCCAAACCGGACAATCAAACACGATGGAAGCGACCGGCGCAAGGCTCGTGCTTAGGATTGCCCGCTTCACCAAACAAGGCGTATTGCCTGCAAACGGAGGGTGACTGGTAATAGCATGGTAGAGCACCGCACCAACGCTATACAGATCCGTTCCCGCATTCCATTTGGGATGATCGACCAGCGTTTCCGGAGCAGAATAGGCTAACTGCTCGGCGGTCAGTGGGGCTGGAGAACCAGGCCCTCGCCGAAAATCGCAAATTTTCACTTTGTTCGCGTCCGGCGAAACAATGATTTTGTCCAATCGAATTCGGCCATGAATCCATCCTGACTCGTGCGCGTATTGCAACGCTTCGCAAAGCTGAAGTCCATAGTCGAGCACCGATTCCCACGGAAGCCTGTCGCGTCTTTTTAATGAGACACCAAGGGATTCTCCCTGCATCAATTCGTAAACCAAATATGCGTCCTTGGCGTCGAATCCACCTCCATAGCATCGGACTATTCCTGGATGTCGAAGAGCTTTGAGGCCTTCCAACTGGTTAGCAAATTCTTGCTTCGATTCAGGGGTCATACCCAGAGGTACAGAAAAAACGCGGACTACTACCTGCGCGCGTTGTTGCATGTGAACTGCGCGGAAAACATTCGAACCGCGTCCGCCAAGCGGCGATTCCAAAGCAAGGGGTCCGATTTTAGAACGCGTCACGGAGTTAGAGTCCTCCCGTGCATTGGCCTGCAAACTTAAGGCCGTTGTAGACGCATTCTCGGGCTGCGTCCGAGTCGACGCTAGTTACGATTTCCAAATCACGTCGGCACGAAGCAAAAGGACGTCGGTCTACAATCGTAGCGCCCCGTGTGAGAACTCCAAGCTCCTCGACATCCAGGGAAAATTGATCCGACTTGAATAAGATGGGCTCCACCAGATAAACAATACCAAGTGCTGCTTGCAACGCGATAGCTTCTTGGGCTCGATACTGCCTATAGGATCGAAACAAATGTGGTAACATCGAATGAAGCAATCCGCCCGCCCTTGTACTCTTTGCCGGCAACATTCCCAACATGTTGATGTCAAAAACGACCTGATTGGTTATTTCGAGCGGAATGAGAGCCTTGGTGGTAGGAGAACGAAAGACCGACGAAGCGCTCAATGGATCAAAGTGCATATTGAATTCCGCAGCAGCCGTAACGTCGCCAATGCATTGGGTCGATCCGCCGAGCATAATGATCTTGTCCACCGCCTCGATGATACTGGGGTCCCGTTGAAATGCCCTCGCGATGCCTGTCAATGGGCCTAAACATAAGATCGTGATATCGCCGGGTTCAGCCCTCAAACGATCGGCAATGAGCTTTTCGCTGGCCATGATGTGCTGCCGATTGACAGGCGCTAGACCTAGATTGCCTAAGCCATCCTCGCCGTGAATCTGGCGATTATCCGATACCGGTGCATCCTCGGGATCGGTGCCGGAACCCACCCGAGGGAATCGAGGCGGATCCAGTTTTTCCAATATCCCGAGGATATTCTGAATGCTTCGATCGGATTCGACGGTCCCAGAACAGGCAGTCACCGCAACCACATCTAACCTTGGATCAAACAAAGCCATGATCAAGGCAACCGCATCGTCGATCCCCGGATCGCAATCAATTATGACTTTACGTGCCATGCTGGACAAATATCTTTGAAATGAGTCAACTCGTATAAAGAAGCTATCCTTAGTTTTATGTCACTTACCCTCCGTTTGCTAGCCGCGAGACTAGCTTCCTTGACCAACATGCTCGAAGAATTCTTAAGTCTAGCCGAAACGAATCAGGATCTTTCTCCAGATCAGATGCAGCAGGCAATCACATGGATGCTGGCAGGCATGGTACCGGATGAGCAAATTGGACAACTCCTCCTAGCTTTGCGAAAAAAAGGAGAGTCCGTCTCCGAACTGATCGGTGCTGTCCGGGCCATGCGAATGATGATGACCCCTATCCGAACCCACCGCCTTGGATTACTGGACACTTGCGGAACCGGAGGCGACGGCGCTAAGACCTTCAACATTTCAACAGCTACTGCTATCGTGGCCGCCGCAGCCGGTGCGACGGTTGCAAAACACGGAAATCGCAAGATCACGAGCGCAACTGGTTCAGCTGACGTTTTGAGCGAGCTCGGCGTCAAAATCGACGCAACCCGCGAGGTTGTCGAAACCTGTCTAAACGATATCGGCATCTGCTTTTGCTTTGCACCACAACTGCATCCAGCCATGAAACACGTTGCAACTGTCCGCCGTTCGCTCGCCGTTCCAACCCTTTTCAACTACCTCGGACCGCTTTGCAACCCAGCCGGGGCTGCCTACCAAATAATAGGCGTCGGCAAAGAAGATCTGCAAACCAAAATGGCGTCAGCACTCCTTCACCTACCCATCGAAGCTGCAATCGTCGTTCGTGGGGAAGATGGTATGGATGAAGTTTCGTTGTCCGCTGATACGAAAGTACTCCATATCCAACGAAGCATGTTGACTCAGACCACGTGGTCACCGCAATCTTTTGGTCTTTCGAAGATCGACGTGAACGATCTCCAAGTTGACGGCCCTAAGGAAAGCGCTGCAGCAATAGTTGCCATTCTCAGCGGAGAGCGAGGCCCAAAACGGGACATTGTCCTGGCGAACGCCTCCGCAGCACTTTGGGTCAGTGGTACGACTCATTCGCTAATGGATGGCGTCGCTCGCGCAGAACGTGCTATCGACTCCGGCAAAGCCACCGCGATCCTCCAATGGCTAGCAAAAAAGTCTCATTCGATCGTCTGATATTCCCACTCCTTGACGTCCACAATCGATTGGAAAACACAGTAGCCGACCGGCTTCGACTTAAAGACCTCGCCTCGTAAAGAAAACTTCTTGCCCTCGCGTTCTACTTTGATCACTTCTTCGTCGTCAATCCAGGCCGTTACATGCTTCTTGTCCACGCGAATGCGAAACACATACCATTGTTTGTTCTTGAATTGGCGGAAGCCTGTCGTTTCGTTTTCGGACGCGTCATTGCCATTGATACTGCTTAGGCCAACCAATCCCCCACCCCAGCCACCACAAATCAACGAGCAGAACTCTTCTCCAACCGGGAAAGTCACCCCTGCAAAAAAGTCCGAACCCTCCACTCGCGATGACTTCCATCGCATCTCAAAATTCTCTTTCGGAAAGTCCTTGCGAATGGTGGTGATGCCGGTGAATGGCTCGCCTCGATCAAGTCGTAAAACACCCTCGTTCAAATCAACCGATCCCTCGCCACCAAAATTAGTAACTTCCCAACCCTTGAGTGAATCTTTTTCCAAAAGCGGCTTCCATTTCGATGCCTCCTTTTCCGCGACAACTTTGGTATCGCTGGGTGGTTTCGGAAGAACCTTTTTTGTTAACTCTTGGGCATAAGTAATCGAGTTGGCCAATAGCGATATTGCCAAAACCGAAATATAGCTCAGTTGGATGTAGAGGCGTTCACACCCAAGGTTTTTTTTCTGAATACTATTCCTGCGAATTTTCTGAATACTATTCCTGCGAAACAGATAATTCAAAATCATTACACGGCCTTTCCTAAAGTCATTTGGATAGTTCGATGCGGCGTTGGATCATGATATCAAAAAGCGCCGCTGAGGTAGTATGCATTCGGAATTACCAATACCGCTCAACGACAACATGCCCAGGATTGGACTTCTTGTGCCGTAGCATTCCCCGATCCTTCAATAGGGACTCAACATCGTCTAGCATTTGAGGGTTGCCGCACATCATCACCACACTGTTCAAAGGAGACAACGCGTTTTCCGCTTTGCTTTCTAACAAACCATTTTCGATGGCCGTTGTGATTCGTCCTGAAATTGCACCGGGAACTTCTGCCCTAGAAACGACAGCGATTGAATGGAATCGGCTCCCGAACCGTTCTTTCACCGTAGCCAATTCCTCCAGATAAGCAAGATCCGTAGCGAACCGGACTCCGTGCACTAAGACGACATTCTTGTGGCGTTGCCAAATGGTCTCCTCTCGCAACATGGCAATGTAAGGAGCCAAGCCGGTTCCCGTCGCTAAGAGCCAAATCGTCTCAGCTTCAGGCGTATGCGACAACGTAAAACCTCCAGTTGCCTTGGCTGAAACGTCAATCGGATCACCCTCATTCAAGGCCCATAGTCGTGGCGTCAATTCTCCGCCGTCTACTTTTACAATGAAGAATTCCAATGTGTCGGAATGGGGGGATGCAACCGAGTAAGGCCGATGTAGGTGTTTGTCCGGTAATTGAATGCCTACCTGCAGGAATTGACCTGATTCGAATAGCCCAACACCCGGACAACGAATCGACAGTGTAAACAACCCGTCGGACCAAACATGCTTGCTTGCAATTGTGCCGGAGATCCACTGGAGAGCCATAGACCAAATTTCCTTGCGGTGGGAAAAGAATCAACTTGCGAAGTAAGTATCGTATCGAATTTCCCAGGCACCCTCGCGGACCGAGTGCACTCCGAAACATTTTTGCCGGATTTTTTTTCGGTTCCATCAGCGTTGACCAGACGTGTCCTGGCTCGGGCGATCATAGAAGCATCCGAATTGAACTTGGCCGACGCCAAAACCATCGAATGCAACCTTTGAACTCGCGGGAACTGGAATATGACGACCATAACATCTCCAACGACTCCACAATATGTTCAGCAAGCCTTTAACTGGGATGACCTTGAAAACAATCCCGTCGTTTCAAAAGCGCAGGCTGCCAACGCTTCGTCTGCAAACGTCCAACTACGTTTAAACTCTGGAAGTAAGCCACTGACAGTCCCAACGTTTTCCACCAGCACTTCAGCACGACGAGGCCGATGCGAACACGTCGGAGGGATTCTCGCTTCAGTCCTCGAACGCTACGGCATCGGCCTAGATCAACTAGCCGCAGAGATCGATGGTTTGAAATAGAATCTCTTGGGACGGTCGCTGAAAACGAGTCGAGGAATCGATTTCAGATCCGACGATTTTGCGTTATTGTATGGCATCAAAGACTAGAATTTCTAGAGGCATCGTCGATCGCTCGCCGTTTGCAACCCAACCCACCCTACGCATTCTCTCGCATTGTAGACGTTCACCTTGGAGTAGACACATGTCACTTGGTCGCACCCATCGAACCTCCTATGGTCATCAACGCTCCAAAGCGCCACAGTCAACGATGGCCATGGCGGAACCGACAGCAAGCAGTTCAAAGTCACTGTCACTTGACAAAGAATCAGATGCGTTCTTAGTATTGCGAGCGAACTAGCTTTGTCACGCTTTCCCATTAGCACTTTTAACCACGGATATCTCGGATAAGCACGGGTGACGAAGTATTTTGGCATAACATGTAGCCGACGTCGCTCCGCGACTCGGCAATTCAGTGTCGCGGAGCGACACTGCCACAACGATCGAATCAAAGAACCTCTGCCGTAGTGCTTATCTCGGATATCGCGGTGGGGCGACAAAAAAACCGAGGAGAGGAATCGCTTTCACAAAACCTCTCCTCGGCAGCCTCTTCTCCTCCCGACCCCACACACACTACCAAAAAAGCCGAGAGGAGAAATTCCCAAATGTTTCAACTATGTTTTCAGTGGATCCAGCTTGTTCTTAATAGCAGAAGTGTCGGGATCTTTTTTCAGTGCAGGTGCCGCCGCGTCGTTCGGCTTGTCTTCGTCTGGAACCGCTGGACCAGCTTTTAAATCCGCAATCGAAGTCCTTGCCTCTAGCTCGACGGAGCGGACATATTCAAGACCGGTGATGTATTGGTCGGCTGTCATACTCCCGATGTTTTCTCGAAGGAGCCCCTGAAGTGCATTGCAGAGTTGCAAGACCTCACGGTGAGTCGTACTCCCGTCGCCACTATTTGTAGCGCCTCGAGTAGCAAAAACTTGGTCAACTTGTTCTTTCACAGGTGCAAATTGTTGTTGACGAAGTATGTGCGGCCAAGTCAATTTGCGTTGCTCTTGATTGAACTCTTGGGCCGACAAACGCTTAGGCTGGTAGTACTCGATGAATTTCTTCCGCGCTTCGCCAATAAATGGTTTCGGTCCATATTTCTGCATGAATTCTTCACGAATCTCGCGTCGTTCATAATAAGCTTTCGTAACGGCGACGCTGTTTTCAATTGCCCGTTTGTATGCCTCTACGTAGTTGACCGCCGCGAGACTATCAAAATAAACGGTTTGCCCGACGGAACTGATGACTGCCGCCTGCCCTCTCAAAGATCCCTCGACCAACGTACTAGAATGTCCTGTGTAGGACCAATTGGCAATCGGTTGGGCGATAGCAGGACCTTGTGAGTAGACTCGCTCCACGAAGACGGCCCCCACAGCTATCAGCGCGATCAACCCCACTCGCTTCCTTTTTCTTAAGATTTGCACACTCATTTTTGCGGCTCCACGACCTGAATTCATGTTTCATCTCCATCAGTGCACTTCCGATGCCAAGCCCTTCTTTTTCCTCTCAGTCGAAGGTTGTGTCGTGTTTGATAAAAAGCGATAAGTTGCTTCCACGTGTGTTTTCACGGCAAAACGACTAGCCAAAGAAATTTGAATTAGCTGCTTTGGAGTGGTGCACGTCCCTGATAGAATCGGTCTCTTAACTAGCCGGTTGTCTCATGTTGCGATAATGTTGATGTTGGATTCACTGCAAGTCGACGATTTTCTGACCTTACTACCGGTCGTTCATGGGAGCGCGGCTTACGCAGTTGCGGTTCGACGTTTCCTTCTGGATCACTCCTTTGATTGCATTGCGGTCCCTCTACCCCTTTCGTTTAGACTGGCTGTACTTGCCGGTGTTGAACAACTGCCCACTCCCAGCGCTGTGGTCCAAGTTTCCGCTCTGGAATCGGAGTCGGATGATGACCAAGTTCGCTCCGCCTCCTACGTGCCCATTGACCCTTGCCAAGCAGTGATTGCAGCGATCCGATTTGGCCTGTCAGACCGAACGCCACTTCAGTTCATCGATCAGGAATGCGAGTCCTTCGATCCGGACGCCTCGATCTTCCCGGACCCATTTGCATTGAGAGAAACGACGATTGAAAGGTTTTGTGCTGCAGCGTTGCCAGCCATTCTCAGTCCACGGAGCGGACAACGTATCGATCGAATCCAGTTCATGGGCCATCGCTTGAAGGAGTTAAAGCAAAAATTCTCCAAAATTGTTTGCCTCTGCGATCTACAGGATTGGCCTTGGCTGCGCGAAGCGCTAAAGGGAGGTTCGATAGAAAACCTGGACGAAAAAATCGAAGAGAATTGCAATGAAGAAGTAGCATGGGCAAATAACTACGCAGTGGATCCACGGACTCTGCTCTTCTTCATGGGTGAACTTCCATTTATCACGGGCTTGTACGAAAACGCCCGCAAGAGTTTGGATGACGATACTTCATTGGTGGTCGATGGGATCAAGGAGATGTTGATATCCACACGTCAAAGCTACCTGGCGGATATGGGTAATAGAGCCAGGAAGATACCCCCGCTCCTGTTGTCGCAATGCCTAAAATACATTCGCAACCAAACGCTTCTCGAACGACGATTCACCCCTAGCTTCTACACTATTGCCCGTTCGGCACAACAGGTGATGGGGGATCAGTATACGATTCACTTAGTCGAAGCCGCCAAAAACTATCCCTTTGATGAGCCACTGCCATGGCCAATGCTGCGAATGGGTATAGATCAAGCCCATTTGCCCGAACTCGGCCTGGTCTCAATGACGAGCCGATTGCCTGGGCCGCCAACGACATGGCGATCGCTGGAACTCAATCGACGGGCTCAAAAAATGGACCAACGTCAATGGAAGATGCGTTGGAATCCCTATCAACAATGCTCATGGCCCGATGAAGATACTCGCATTGAGAGCTTTCGCAATCGGGTCATCGAACGCGCGCAAGGGATGATTGGTGCCGATTTGGCCCGCACCGAAAAGTTTACGACGAGCATGATGGACGGCATCGATCTTCGCGAAACGCTGCGGCACTGGTACGACGGTTCGTTGTTTGTCAAAGTCCAGCCGCCGACAATTGGCCACCTCGACGCGGCCGTGATGCTCTTCGACAATGAACCCGATCCTCGCGAATATTCGTGGCGAGCAACTTGGTTTGCAGAACATGAGGAGGAGTCGACTCTCGCGTTCTTCGCAACTCCGTTCCAAAAAGAAATGCTTGGTCCAGGTGTCGCCGTTTCAACCTATGGCGGGGCTATGTTTCTGTTCCCGCCACGGAAGATTGAAGACATTTGGGGAGACGATCGCCTCGATTTCGCAGATACCATCGAACAGCGTTTGGTCGCTGCTGCTTGCCTGCATGCTCAATCACGGCACATCGCGTTATTGAGTTGGTCCGCTCCTGGAATCGCACTCAAGAAGATAGCAAAGCTGTTTAAAAAAGCGCTGGTGCATGTTCCTCTCAGCCATTTTTCTGACTCCGTTGTTCAGCAACTACGAACCTTTCATGTCTTGAACGGCCAACATGTGCGAAGCTATGCAGCGCACTTTATTCGCAAAGCGTAGTTGGATCCGACCTTCGTGGCCGACGCTGCTAGCGTCGGCCCGGATGCTGGCAGCATCCGCCACGGTGCTCTGCGTCGGCCCGGATGCTGGCAGCATAGGCTACGGTGCTACGGGAACATACTTCTGGCTTTTCGCATCATCGCTAAGCACTCGAGTCGATATGCGTCACCGCCAGCTGAACTGGCCGCCCGTTCGAGCATCTCTGTCCAGTTTGCTTGAGGAGCCATCTCGCTTCGACGCAGCAACAACCCGAACTCTGCCACCGATGTCGCCCATCGCATGTCGCGATCAACAAGCGGCCTGTCTTCGCGATCGGCATCCTTCAAAACAAACTCTTGCTTGGTGCTAACGCTACCCTCAGGCTCTTTGTACCGAACCTTGAGCGTAAGCACCTCGGACGAATACGCTCCAGTGGTCGGAGTCTCGAAATTGGGCTCGGTACGAGGCTTTTGCAAATACTTCGAGGCCTCGCCCTCTGAAGGTGGATTTACACCAACCCATTTGCCGGCAGGAATCACTTCGTATAATGCCGTCACGCGGTGCCCTGCTCCGATTTCGCCAGCGTCCTTTTGGTCGTTGTCAAAATCCTTGTTGGCCAATCGTCGGTCCTCGTAACCGATGAGTCGATAGCCAGCGACCTTGGCCGGATTGAAGTCCACTTGGATCTTGACGTCCTTGGCAACGGTAACCAATGTACCGCCGAGCTGCTCGACCATCATGCGACGGCCTTCGAGCTCGTTGTCTATCATTCCATAGACGCCGTTTCCTTTATTGGAAATCTTTTCCATCATCGTGTCGTTGTAATTGCCAGCTCCGAAGCCTAAGCAGGTCAGGAAAATATTGCTCTTAGCATTCTCTTGCATCAAGGCAACCAAGGCATCGTCGCCGGTCACTCCGACATTGAAATCGCCATCGGTGCATAGGATAACTCGGTTGGCACCACCTGGGATGAAGTGTTGTTTGGCAATCGAATAGGCCAATTGAATACCTTGTCCGCCGTTGGTGGAGCCACCCGCATTGAGGTGGTCAAGCGACGAAAGGATCGCTTGCTTTTCAGCTCCGCAGATACTTGGCAAAACGCAGCCAGCGGCACCCGCGTAGACCACGATGGCCACGCGATCATTTTCATTGAGCTGATTCACTAGCATCGCAAGAGATTTCTTCACAAGCGGGAGCTTGTTCGGCTCATCCATCGAACCGGATACATCGAGCAAGAAAACGATATTGGCGTTCACTCTCTTTTGCGAGTCAAGCTTTTTGGCTTGTAGACCAACTCGAACCAATTGATGCTCCGGATTCCAAGGGCACCTATCGACGATCATATGTGCCGCGAATGGACGGTCATCCTGCGGACCAGCATAAGCATATTCGAAGTAGTTGAGCATTTCCTCGATCCGCACCATGCTTGGACTAGGTAGGCGGTTGCCTTCCATGAGCGTTTGCCGCACCTTGCAATACGAAGCCGTGTCGACGTCAATAGAAAAAGTCGATAGCGGCGCTTTTTGCGTTTCGACGAAAGGAGTTTCTACGATTCTCTCGAATCGATCCGTACCAAGTTCATTGCGTTTCGCTTCGTTGAAAAGATGCGGAGCATTCTGCCGCAGCTCTTCGGGTAAAACTCTGTCGCTTAGTCGTTTGTCATGCAGAGCTAGGCTATCGGCCAAGTACGTTCCTGTGCTAAGCCTTGGCAATTCAATCGGGGTTGAATCATCATTCAACAGACTAGCCCGATCATATCCACTGGCCCTGCCAAGTCCACCGTCGCTGCCATGGCCAGGTCCGCCACCATAACCACCGCCGCCATAACCACTCTGTTCACCACTGCCAGCCATTCCACCGCTGGCGACATTACCACTTTGAGAATCGTCCCCCGTAACGCCCATACCTGATCCGCCCGCTTCACCCGGGTAGCCGCCATCAGACATGGACCATTCCATCGAAGACTCCGCGAATCCGAGCGAGTTCCCCATTTCTTCGCTCGTTCCAAATTGGTCCTTTCCGCTAGAATCTCTACTCATCGCTCCTTTCTTGCCGTAGCTGTCAGCCATGGTTACAGCACCGTACGAATCGCCACTGTCAAATGGCTCGTCGCCCAAGGCGTCCTTCTGGCTAGGCCGATTCTTCATGTTGTGCGTTGCATTTGCAATTGATCTCTGTGCGATATTGCCTTTATTACCTGTTCCGGCCGCGATGTTCATTTCATTGCGCAGGCTATATAACCACGTCGCAACTAGCGGAATCGCGACCGCGGTTGCCAACAAAGCCGCGAAACGCTTGCGGCGATAAAATGGACGTTCCGCTAGTATTACAGTAGAAGTAGCCGCTGCCGCGTTCTGTGCATCTACTTGTTTAATTTGGCTAACGACCTGTGCCGTTTGGTTTTCATTTAGCTTCACATTGGCAGTTGTTTTGGCTAACGCGGACCGTACCGATGTCAACGTCCGCTGAATTTGCTCGAACTCGTTTTTCATTGCGGGGTTCGATGCAAGTGCATGCTCGACTTTCAATGCGTCATCGGTATCAAGTTCGCTGAGTGCATATGCAGTCAGCAACCACGGTTCGATCGGTGGGGCTGGGTTGGATAGATTGGATGGATTGTGTTTCATGATTTTTTGCCTATTGAATTGAAGGAATGGATGGGTTGGATGGAAGTGTTGGTGGGTACAGCGTACGGCCGGCGCATGCGGCTTGGGGGTACACGAGCATTCCGTCTACGGTTTGGGGGTACACGAGGATTGGAGGCGGGTGGCACCTGCCATGGCGGTTCTTAGCTTGGTTATTGCTTCGTGTAGCATCACCCCGACGTGCGAAACGCTCATGTCGGTGATTTCCGCGATTTGTTTATACGAAAGTCCCTGACCTAGCCGCAGCGATAGGACTTCTTGCTCGCGGGTGGGTAGCCTCGCGATTTGGTCATGCAGCTGCTCATTTTCTTCCCGCTGCGCGAGATAGCCTTCGGGTTCGGCGGTCGATGCCGGGGCCGTAGCCAATGCAGATGAATTCGAGTCAATCATCATTCGAGCCTCCTGGCGATGGTGATCCATCGCACGATTGCGACAAGTTTTGAAGAGCCAAGCATCGACATGTCCCTCGACATGCGATCGGCTTTCACGGCACAATCTCAGAAAACTCTCCTGCACACAGTCGCGAGCAACATCCATATTTCCGCCCAATAATCGCATGGCATAGGCAATCAACGGACGCTCCAACCTTTCGAACGTAGCCTGAAGCCACTTTCGATGGTCGTTGCCGTTTTGATGGGAATCGTGATCGATCCTCTCGGGCGGTGCCGGATGCATCATGTTGGAGGGGCAAGAATAGTCATTGGTCTCAGGCTCGATAGCAGGAAAACTAAGTCGTGCTATGAAGGTAGACGTTGGCGCAATAGGTTTATTAGGGAAAATCTTGAGAAATGTTTTTTAGAATGGCAAAACATCGTTTAACCCTGAGCCTGGTCTGTGCGACAAGGGCCATTTTGACTATTTTTTAACGATTCGTTTTCTTGGCTTTTCGTTCCTGCATTCCGTTGGGCTCTCAGCATGCATTGAGTCCAACGCGGAACAAAAAGCGCATCAACATTGTTTTTGCGAATTGCTATTTGTCGCACAGCCCACTCCAAGCCTCAGGCGACGGCATCGCGTCTGAGACCTTGATTTTACGTAGCTACGACTCTCCGAGACGCAGTGGCATCGCGTCTAGGAGACGCGACTACCTGAAACGATCATTTCAGCACAAACAGCAGATCGCCGGTTTCGACTTGGCTGCCGGATTGAACTAGCAATTGCATGATCTCGCCATCTCGCTCCGCATTGATAACCGTCTCCATCTTCATCGCCTCCAACGCCAAGAGCTTTTGCCCTTTGGTTACCTTGGCTCCCTGAGTTACCGCAACTCCGATCACCATGCCTGGCATGCCAGCTGCTACATGCGTTGGATCCGCTGCATCGGCTTTGACGCGAGTTGCAGCCTTCGATTCGATCGATTTGTCGACGACTTCCACTTCGCGTGGTTGACCATTGAGCTCAAAGAAAACGGTTCGAGTTCCATTCGGGCGGGCTTCCCCGATGGCCAAAAACTTAATGATTAATCGTTTGCCTGCTTCGATATCGACCGAGAATTCCTCTCCAATCGATGGCCCAAAGAAGAAAGCAGATGTTGGAATCAAAGAAACATCGCCATAGCTACGAACATGCGCTACGTACTCTTCGAAAACCTTAGGATAGAGGGCGCTGGTAACCATTTCGCGCATCGTAGCCTCTCGCCCCAACTTCGGCTTCAATTGCACCCCAATCGCGGCAAAATCAACGGGTGGCAATGTTTCGCCTGGACGTTGCAAAACCTCTGGATTGTTTTTAAGGATGGCCTTCTTTGCTTGAACGGGGAAGCCACCGGGCGGTTGGCCCATCATGCCACCAACCAGGTCAAGAACCGAACCTGGATAGGCGATCTCGCGCGTGCCGGACACAACATCGTCGGCTGTCAATTGATTGGCTACCATGAACAAAGCCAAATCGCCAACCGCCTTGCTCGTCGGTGTGACTTTAACAATATCGCCAAGCAATTGGTTGGCGTCGGCGTAGCGCTTGCATACATCCGACCATTGTTCCGACAACCCAAGCGCATTAGCTTGTTGATACAGATTGGTGTATTGTCCGCCAGGCATTTCGTGTTGATACAAGTCACCACCAGCGACCAGGGACTCACTTTCGAAGGGCGCGTAGAACTGGCGAGCGGCTTTCCAGTATTCGGACAACTCCGTCAATGCATCGGTTTCCAGTCGACTATCGCGAGGCGAAAATCGAAGTGACTCGACGAGTGTGTTCAAGTTGACTTGCGAAGTACCACCCGACATAGATGCAAATGCACCGTCAGCGATTTCTAGTCCTTCGTCGGCGGCGTTGAGGATGGAGGCGGCTTGGATGCCGGCGGTATCATGCGTATGGAAATGGATCGGTATACCGATCTCTTGCTTGAGCGTGGAAACGAGCTTCCTGGCGGCTGCCGGTTTGCACAAGCCGGCCATGTCTTTGATGGCAAGAATGTGAGCTCCCATACGTTCGAGTTCTTTCGCCAAATCGACATAGTATTTTAAGGAATACTTTTGTCGATTCGGATTGAGGATATCACCGGTGTAGCAGATGGCCGCTTCGCAAATCATGCCAGACTCCACAACGGCATCCATGGCAACTCGCATGTTCTCGGTCCAATTGAGGGCATCGAACACTCGGAAGATATCGATGCCAGCGTCTGCGGCTTCTTTTACAAAAGCACAAACGACATTGTCTGGGTAGTTCGTGTACCCAACCGCATTCGAAGCCCGCAACAGCATTTGAAAGAGTATGTTCGGGATCTTGGACCGAAGATCCGCCAGTCGTTGCCATGGACTCTCTTTCAAAAATCGCATGCTGGTGTCGAACGTAGCACCACCCCACATTTCCAAACTGAAAAATTGCGGCGTCAGCCTTGCATAGGCGTCCGCAATCTTCATCATGTCAAAGGTGCGAACTCGCGTTGCTAACAGCGACTGATGTGCGTCCCGCATCGTTGTATCGGTCAACAATAATTCCTTGCTGCCTCGGATGGAATCGCAAAACTTCTTGGCGCCCAGTTTCAAGAATTGGTTGCGATAGCTCTCCGGCACCGGCTTGGTGATATCCACTTTTGGAATCGATGCGGGTTCTCGGCGAATGGTTTGGTTTGCTTTGCCGACCATCTTGTTGCCATTGACCAAAGTCTCTGCAATAAAGCTAAGCAAACGCGTGGCCCTGTCTCGGCGTCGCTGCAGCGTGAAAAGCTCTGGAGTCTTGTCAATCATCCGGGTCGTCGCATCACCGGCCAGGAAGGTCTTGTGGGTGATGAGCGAAATTAAGAACGGTATGTTTGTCTTGACACCCCGGATACGAAACTCTTGTAGGCAGCGTTCCATTCGTCCAGCTGCTTCACCTAAGTTGCGACCGCGGACCGTGACCTTAACGAGCAGCGAATCGTAAAACGGATTCACCACAGCACCGCTAAAAGCGCTGCCAGCATCCAAACGAATGCCCATCCCGCCGGCGCTACGATAGTGAGTGATCCGTCCGTAGTCAGGACGGAATTGGTTGGTAGGGTCCTCGGTTGTGACCCGGCATTGGATGGCAGTTCCGACGACATGCACATCTTTTTGGAGTGGCAACCCCAGCGAATCGTCACCCAGTTTTTCGCCACATGAGACCAAAATTTGCGCACGAACCAAATCGATGCCAGTGACCTCTTCGGTCACGGTATGTTCGACTTGGATTCGCGGATTGACTTCAATGAAATAGAATTTATTGGTTTCGGTATCGAGCAAGAACTCAACGGTTCCGGCGCAATAGTAGCCAACTTCGTTGGCGATGGCGATCGCCGCCTCATGGAGCTCGGAGGCCGTTTTTTTACTTAAGTTCGGTGCAGGTGCTAGTTCCACTACTTTTTGATGTCTGCGTTGAACGGAGCAATCGCGTTCGTGGAGATGTATGATGTTTCCATGTTGGTCGCCGAGAATTTGCACTTCGAGATGCCTAGCTTTCCCCACGAGTTTCTCGAGGAAAACTTCGTCGCTGCCGAATGCGTTCTTTGATTCGCGTTGGGCTTGTTCCAAGTTAGGTCCCAGTTCGATTTCCGATTCGACAACTCGCATTCCACGACCACCGCCCCCCTTTGAGGCTTTGAGCATGATGGGGTAGCCCATGTTCTTGGCGGTTGCAATCGCTTCATCGAGCGAAGCGACGGCATGTGCTGAGCCTTCGAGAACCGGTACCCCGACTTTCTTTGCGATCGAACGGGCCGCCACTTTGTCGCCTAGCAACTCCAAGGCTCGAACACTTGGTCCGACAAACGTGATTCCAGCGGCCGCCAGTGCTTTCGCAAATTCTGCATTTTCAGAAAGAAAGCCATAGCCCGGGTGAACCGCATCGATTCCATTTTCGAGACAAAGTCTCACGATACCATCGATATCGAGATACGACCTGATGGGTTCACCGGCTTTTCCGATTTGGTACGCTTCGTCGGCTTTGAATCGGTGTAGAGCGAATCGATCTTCATGTGAGTAAAGTGCAACTGTTCGAATTTTGAGTTCGTGGGCACTTCGGAAAATCCGAGTAGCGATCTCGCTGCGGTTCGCAGCCAGGAGTTTACGAATGGCAGGCATATTTTAGAAAGGTACGTTGAGAAAATGGACAATTTGCAGTTTACAACGAAGGGTGCTTTGACTGACCACCTTCGTTCACGAGTTGGGGTTCACGAGTTGGGGTTCATGGGTTGGCATTCACGGCTTGCCGTGTAGGTTTAACAAAGTCCCCTGCTATTGCAATAACAAATCCGTCAGGAGCAATGTATTCACTGATCGCGTCGTTGACATGTTCTACGGTCAAATGAGATACGTCCGTTTCTAGTTTGTCGTGGTATTCCATCGTTCGTCCAGTAAATAGATTGATGGCCAAGATGTTGGCGAGCTGCGCATCGTCAGAACGACGAACGATTTGTTTTTGCAAGTAGTTTTGAAGGCTATCCTTCAGCTCTTTTGCCGAAAGGCCATCTTTTGCGAATTTTCGAATCTCTTCATCTATGATCTTTACGAGCTTGTCGCGGTTGAGAGGTTTTGCAATTGCTTGTATTGAAAAAGAAGCACGCTCGTCGATTTGACTAGCCACGAACTCACTTGAAATGCCGTGCGCAAAGCCCTCCTCTAGCTTTATCCGATTGCTAAGTCGCGATGGAAAGTTGTCATCGCCGAGCACTATGTTCGCGATCAACAAAGCTGGGTATTTGGGATGATCATCTCGGATGGCGTACTGTTGGCTTGCAAAGTAGAAACTGTCAGCCTTTTCCGGTGTCTCGAGAAACTGCAAGGGAATTTTCACTTCCGTCGTGGCGGATGCAGCAATACGTTGATAGGCAATCTTAGATTTCCAGTTGAGGAGCATCGCGGATAGCTTTTCCTCAACCAGTTTTGCGTCGAATTCCCCAACGCCGGCGACTTCACCTTCGGTCCCCGACAGAAATTTAGCGTGGATATCTTTGACCTCCGACAGCTTGAGTTTCTTATAGTCTTCGTGTTCTTCGTCAAATGTAGGGAGGTAACGAGCGTCACCACGTTTAAAGGAGTTGAGTGCACGCGACACGGTTCGAATTGCCACCTCCTTTGGCTCCTGTTTTTGGTTCTCGAGTCGAGCCAACGTTTGGTTGACAGCAAAGGAAAACTCGTTTTCGTCCAATGCTGGATTACGAAGAATGTCTGAGATCAAATCCAATACGTCGATCAAATTCGTGCGATTTGTTTTAACGATCATGTTAAGTGTTTGTAACTCTGACGTGATGCTGATTGAAGCCTTGAGAAGTTCTTTACTATGAGAGAGTTGTTGTGGCGACAGAGTCTTGGTACCCCGCTCCATGAGCGTCCCCAAAATGCGGACTGCGGCAGATTTACCCATCAGCGATTTTTCATCTCCAAATCTAAGTTTCAAATTCAAATGCACCGTTTCCCCTGGTGACTTTTTTGGGAGGAATGCATAAGGAATGCCGGTCTTTAATTCACCTCGAACGAGTCGACTTTCGATGTTTTTTGGCGATGGATCAAACTCTTCAAATACAATCCCGTTTGACGATACTGCAATCAAGCTAAGAATTATCAGCAACAAGAAAAGGCGAGTGCCTGCGCGGAAGTAGACTTGTTGCATTGTGAACGGGATCCTGAGGCTCGCAAAACTACGCGGTCGATTCGTGAAGCATAAGATTGTAATACAATTCGCAGTGTTCGTAGATTGGACATTCAACGAAGAAACAGAATAAACAAGCTAGGCAACAGAATGACATGGCACAGAGTCTGCGCGTCACGGGATCTCGCCGAGGGGCAATCCGTGGAAATCGTTTTTCAAGGGGACGTGATAGCCGTCTACCGCCACCAGAGCGTGCTTTACGCTATCGACGGAATTTGCATGCATCAGGGGGGACCTTTGGCTCGCGGTAGAGTGGTTGACGGCACGGTTATATGCCCATGGCATGGTTGGCAATATGAACTTGCGACCGGAAATCATGCCCCAACTTGCAAACCAATGCTAAAAACCTTCAAAATCAACGAATCAGATGGGATAATTGAGATTGACTTGCCTACACAATAACTCCTAGCATCCCAAGTGGTTATGAAAAAGTATTGAACTGGTTCCGACCACACCCCCAAAGGTGTGCCGAATTCATTCGATCTGTTCAAGCCCATTTTTAGTGTAATGTAAGATTGGACATTCGGTCAGGGAGGACCGCAGTGCAAACTATTAAAACAGCCATCGTAGTCGTACTTTTGCTTTTCGTTCTGTACGGAGGCTACATCGCCATGAATGGGACGGATACGCCCCTGAAGAATGGATTGAACGATCTGATCGGTTCTGATCAAACGATGCCAGACGTGACAGGGCCAGGGCCAATTCCGTCCAGCAGTCCTGGAAACGCCTCGACGGGCTTCGAAATGTTCAATAATACACCGCCGAAGGGATTTTCATCCAATTCATCGGGCGTGAATAGTTCGCCATTTGGGAACGCGAATAGTCTCGAGTCGAATGTGTCAGCGAATGCGTTTCCGATGGCTTCAATTGCTCCCCTGCAACCGGCACCTTTGTTGACGCCGCCAAGCGGCTTCCCGACACCGAGCACCTCGTCGCCCACAACCGCCTTGCCGAGCAACGCCTTGCCTCCTCTGGCAATCGCATCATCATCCAGTTTCAATCCGTCCGTTCCATTGAGTCGCGATGACAAGTTCCCTCCAAGTCTCAGTGAATCGTCTTTTCCAGTCTCAACGAACACACCAAGCTTTGGCGGCAATGCCTTCGACTCCAAATCTTCGTCCGACCTATCTGCATCCAACGAAACGTCCAGGTCACTTCAGCCTCTGGATCTTTCGAACGAATCGGGAGCAGCCTCTCCGTTTGGCAACTCCAGCTCTTCGTCGATAGCAATCAAGTCATCGGCAACAAAGTCTTATGAAAATGCCAAGGACTTGGCAATGGAACAAATTGACCGTCGCAATTTAAAGGATGCGCTGGCGACGCTGTCCGTTTTCTACAATGCCCCCGAACTCACAACCGATCAACGCCACGATCTTTTGGACCTCTTGGATGCTTTGTCTCGAGAAGTCGTCTTTTCGCGTAGCCACATTCTCGACCTGGCCTATGTTGTGGCGCCCGGAGAAACGCTCGAACAAATTGCAAAGCGTTACGACTTGCCAACCGATATTTTGGCGCGCATCAATGCCATTGATACGACATCCCCTCTCCCAAGCGGCGCGAAACTAAAGGTTGTACCCGGGCCATTCCGAGCCGAAGTGGACCTTGCAAAAAACGAATTGACTATTTTTTTGGGTGATCTCTACGCTGGTAGATACCCCGTCACTTTCGGGGCTGAGCCAATCCCCAAAACAGGAGTATTTCAGGTTGTTGACAAGCAGAAGAACCGTAACTATTACGGCAATGGCGTTCAAATTCCAGCAACAGATCCGCGCAACCCGTTTGGCGGATATTGGATCGATTTAGGACAAGACCTTTGCATACACGGTTCTACCAGCGGCGGGCCAACGGACAGCCGGCTCGGCTGCATTAGCCTTTCTCCCATGGACGCTAACGATGTTTTCGGAATGCTCAGTCGCGGTTCGCAAGTAACCATTCGGAAGTAGATTCCGATCCCATGATTGGGAACAAGTCGAATCAACAGCCTATAGTAGAGGCGAATGTCGAAAGTACATTCACTCCTTTGCATCCATACTTGCCGTTTGAGTCCAGGTCGACAGCCGAAAAAAAGTTTTTGGATAGATTGTCTGTTTAGCTCACTGTTTCTCGATGACTCGATAGAGTCTACGGGCAGCATCCTCCCAAGAACCAGACATTGCCCGCTCGCAACATTTGGCCAACTCAGCCATTGCTTGCGGACTTAGGTTTCCGCGTTGAGCGTGCTTTTCCAGCTGATTCTTGCAGGTTGCAATCCGCTTTTCATCGTGCGAATTGATGGCTGTGAACAAAGCATCAATGGTTTTTAGTGCCTCGTCGTTGGCTTTGAATTTTGGGACGCTCGTCCATGCCGCCCAACCCCAGACCGATAAAACAACAACGAGCGCCGTCAGGATAATGTACAACAACTTATGTCTGATTTGCAATTGGCTACTCGGACTCACTAATGACCTCCCCTCCATTCCGAGTTGAGAGTGCAACCCAAACTTTGGGATCGATGAACGCTGATGTGAAGCGAACCGAGCCGTCCCCCATAGCGATCGAACAGCCAGGCCCGTGCTCACCCCACATTTCGTCGGTGTGTCCAAATGGATTGTTTGGAGCATGAATAATTACTTCCGGATGATCATGTGTGTCTGGTCCACTATGAACCCCTACGAGACACCCAGCACCATTGTTTTCGGATTGCCAACGACGTAAATCTAATCGCGGCGGAGTAACAGCAGTCGGGACGACTCCAACCCAGGTCTTGTTGCTGAGGACCGAGCTATGCTCGCCGAGAAAGATCGTGTTGGTCAAACCGTCCGTGATTCGCCGAAGTGGCATCCGCGAGTTGGGAAAGAATGGTCCGTCCAGAAAGGCAGGCGCACCGCTATTCGCCGCAATGGGCTCGCCTTGTTCATAATCGTAGCAGTATTGTGTGTCGCGGCCCCATGGTTGATGGATCCCGGCATTGGTGACATAGTGACTGTGAGAAAACCGAACGGGATTTCCATTGCTTAGAATGATCGGAGTGCCGTGACGGTGGTCCGTCGCTTTTTCAACTAGAAAGCCATCGCTACCCCCTGAGGCTGACGGACACAAAAACGAGGAAACCTTGGTTTGAACTGCGTTAGCGTTTTTTGGCGACCAGCATGGTTCAAGGAATAAAATGCTATCGTACAGTGGACCTTGCTCCATGTATGGCAGCAGAAAAGTTCCCCATCCCCATCCTGGAGACGAGTTGCGATAGATGTCGGCGCAGGCTATTCCGTAGATGTTTCCGTCGAGGCGAGTGTTCGTAATGTATGCGGGTGGAATAGCCTTGATGGCGGATTCGTAGTTGGCTATGCCAAGTCCGAGCTGTTTCAAGTTGTTCTGACAACTCATGCGACGCGCCGCCTCTCGCGCCGCTTGAACTGCCGGTAGGAGCAGCGAAGTAAGCACACCAATGATCGAAATAACAACTAGCAATTCAACCAACGTGAAGCCGCGAGGACAAAAACGTATTATCATAAAAACCTTTAGCATGCCTAGGCTATTTTACCGTGCGCTAAACATCATTTACCATGCGCTAAAAACAGTTTAGCATGCGCTAAATTCCTGTCAAGAGCCAAGCGGCAGTAGTCAACCACGTCATCGTTTAACCCCGTTTAACCCCGAGCCGCAGGCGACGGCTGCCGGGCGCCCGCAGGCGAGCAACCGCATTGGCCTCGAAAATAGTCTATGGGCTAAGTTCGACGACTATCCAGAAAATTTCGAAATGCCTGTTCGGTCTCTTCGCTAATGTGATGCTCAAGGCCTTCGGCGTCTATCTCCGCACTGTCGCGAGGTACGCCAATTGCGAGCAAGAAATCGACGACAAGTTGGTGTAGGCCTTGGCTCTGATTTGCGAGGATCCGCCCCTTTCGCGTGAGATGAATCGGGCCATATGGCACGGATTCCATTAAACCTAAGCGTTTCAATCTTCCGATCGCGCGATGTGCGGATGCATTGCTAATTTGGAACATTTCGGCCAGATCGCACAGACGACATTCTCCTTTGTTTTGCGATATCAACTCCACCGCTTCGGCGTAGTCTGAAGCGGTTTCCGAGGTATGGTCCTCGCGCGTTCTCCTGTGGCCGTTCAAGAGTTTTTTTGGTTTTTTTACCATTGAAGGCTTCAGTGTCTCGTTCGAATTTAATCCGCGATTCAATTACTTCGGAATAGAAAAGGTTTTCGCTTCGGTATTGTCGTTTCGCTTCGACAGCTTCGCAAGCCGAGAATTGCGTCTCAATTCAATCTCGCCTTCGGGTGTGACCAAGACGTGCAAAGCATGGCTCAATTGTTTCCTTAACAAAAATGCTTTGCGCCTTAAAACAATTTGCCCTCGGTGCAACGAATGGCTTCTCTCAATGCGAGCACTTCTGATGATGCCAAAGACGTTGACGAAGACAGCTTCGTCAAATGCCCCATCTTGCGACCCTGCCTCGCGGTGCTCTTGCCATAGAGGTGCAAGTAAGTCGCAGGGCATTGCAAAGCACGCTCAAAATGCGGAAAACCGTCACCCCAAACATCGCCGAGTAAGTTTGCCATGGCAGCAGGTTGGATCAGCGATGTATCACCGAGCGGTAAATTGCAAATCGCGCGAACTTGCTGTTCGAATTGACTAGTCCTGCAGGCTTCGATGGTCAAGTGCCCGGAATTGTGGGTGCGTGGGGCTATTTCGTTGATCATGATCTCTCCGCCACCGACAACAAAAAACTCAACGCACAGGATGCCTTCCAATTGTAGAGAGTCTGCGACTGCTAGCGCAACCGACTCGGCATTCGTGGCTACTGATTGCAACGATGGTTCTGCCGGACAAGTGGTGATGTCAAGAATATGATTGGAATGGGAATTTGTAAGCATCGGATAGACTGCCGTGTCGCCGGTCGCGGCCCTTGCAACTATGACTGATACCTCGGCAATGTACGAAATCCACTTTTCAGCAATCAAAGGTTCCGGGCCCAGCAACTCGACGGCTGCATTGGCTTCGGCTGCATTGGCAACTTTCCGTTGCCCTTTGCCGTCGTAGCCCCAGCTGACAGTTTTGAGAACTAAAGGCCAACCGAGTTCTCGGGCTGCAGGCTCAATGTCCCTGATCGTTCGGATTTCATGAAACGGAGTCACTGGAAAGCCAGCCTGCTGCAGCGTTCGTTTTTCATTGAGTCGATGTTGCGCAACCGCAAGGACCTGCACACCGGGTCGAACTAACGTGATCTCGGCCGCTCGTGCCACCGCTTCAAGTGCGATGTTCTCAAACTCGAGCGTGATCACGTCGACCTGTTCTGCGAACTGCCGAACAGCCTGCGGATCGAGGTAGTCACCGTGAATGGTTTCGTGTGCTACTTGACTGGCTGGGCTATCTCGCTCGTCCGTAAACACCACGACTCGATAGCCAAGCCTTTGTGCTGCATGAGTAAACATACGACCAAGTTGCCCACCACCAAAGACCCCTAAAGTAGAACCCGGGGCAATCATTCGAAGTCTGGAATCCATAAAAACTAGCCGGGTTTGCGTTCGCAGCGGAAAAATCAAATCAGATTCTGTTTGTCCAAAATGGCTTGGGTTTGATTGGCCATGTAGTCATCCATCTTCTCTCGAATGACCTTGTCGCCAAGAGCAAGGATTCTGGCCGCAAGTAGTCCAGCGTTTTTGGCGCCGGATGCGCCAATAGCTAACGTCGCGACCGGAATTCCACCAGGCATTTGCACAATGCTCAACAGCGAATCTAGCCCTTGAAGAGAATGACTTTGAACGGGTACACCCAGAACTGGGAGTGTCGTACACGATGCAACCATCCCCGGTAAATGGGCAGCGCCACCAGCGCCTGCAATGATGATCTGCATCCCCCGCGTCTGTGCCGTCGAAGCATACTCGACCATAAAATGGGGGGTGCGGTGCGCCGAAACAACCTTGGCTTCGAACGGGATCTCAAATTCCGCCAGAACTTTGCAAGACTCTTGCATAGTCTCCCAATCGGATTGGGAACCCATTATCACACCCACTAAGATCTTCGATTTGATTGGGATTTCGTCACTCATTCGCTAGCCGTCCGTTGCATGCATTTTTCATTTTGTAGTCGTTCTTGGGCATAATTCAGTTTTTTAGTTGGCTGCAACCCAAAACATACCATCTAAGCTCTGGCGAGCGTAGCTACCGCCATAAACCCGGATTATTCATTAGCCTGAGGGCGGTGACCGCCTGCGGATTGTAACGTCGATTACCAAATTCGTTAATTGGTCCTCGACTTTCTACGATCGATTGACAGAGGGTCGCCTAACCATTTAAACTCTCGATTGGTGTAAATGATTTTTGTTTGCTTACTGGAGAATTTAAGTATGAAGAACTCATGGATCGCTGGCCTTTTCGCTTTTGTCGCTGCCTTTGCCGCTGTAAGCATTGCAGCCGACACAAAAGTTGACTTCACCAAACTAAAGTGCTTGATGTCAGGTGCATCGGCCAAAGAAGCTCAATCGAGCGATTGGAAAGATGGCAAAGTATACTTCTGCTGCGAGAATTGCTTAAAGAAGTTCGATGGCGACAAGAAGGCCAAAGCGGCCCAAGCCAATCATCAATTGATTGCTTCGAAGCAAGTGGAACAAAAAGCTTGTCCATTTTCGGGTGGCGACTTGAACAAGGACTTCTCGGTCGAGTTCAAGGGTGCTTCCGTTGGATTCTGCTGCACAAACTGCAAAGGCAAGGCAGAAAAAATGTCGGACGACGACAAGATGACAAAGTTGTTTGGCGAAGACGCCTACGACAAAGCCAAGTTCGCAAAGGCTGAAAAGAAATAGATCCGTTTAAAGCTAATCCCATCTGTTCGGGGCTTGCCCTCGACGGATGCGTTTTGGCGTTCTACCTTTGGGCGTCCCAACGCCTGTTTTCCTCGGCTTTGCCCGCTGAAGGCGGGCAAAGCCGAGGAAAACAGGTCGAATCGCGGGTGGCGGCCGTTAGAACGCCAAAACAAAGTTGGTGGGGGACAAGCCCCCGACCAACCTGTAAGGCAGCCCGACCAACGTGAAAGGCTCGTTCGCAGGACGTAACAAAATTCGCATCAACTCACTTTTTGCGACCTGCTTTTTCTCGCGAAGCCCAGGCTCCAACCTGCCAGACCCCTCATACTCCACTGAATTTTTACTCCATTGAATTTGTGGTTTAGACACGCTCTGATTCAGACCAGCGTGGTTATGTCCCATGTGGAGAAGATCGCCTTGGTGACCTAATTCTTCGTTATATCTTCGCGCCAGCGCCCTTGGTGAAGGCCATGAATGCGGATTCAAGATTGATCTCCTCTTCAGCGAATCGTTTGATCGCAATTCCATTGCTAACCAGCAGAGTCGCTAACGAAGAATAGTCTCCGGCATCTGCCTTGAGTGTCGCCTTTACCGACTCGCCTACGATGTCCACGGACTGAACTAATTCGTGATTGCTGAGAATCTTGGCAGCTACGTCCAATTGAGTTTTGGAAGCCGGTTCGATGAGGATTGCCATGTTGGGTCGCACTTGCCGAATCATGGATGCAACATCATCGCTTGCAATCATTTTTCCCGAGTCGATAATGCCGACCTTGTTGCAAACATCAGCTAGCTCTGGCAAGATGTGGCTACTAACGATCACCGTCTTACCCATGGACCCGAGCCGGCGCATGAGCGATCGCATTTCTATTCTGGCGCGAGGGTCCAATCCGCTCAGAGGTTCATCGAGAAGCAATACCGCCGGGTCGTGCAATAGGACGCGAGCCAAACCGAGACGTTGTGTTTGGCCTCGAGAAAGTGTGTTCGCGTAAGCATCCCGTTTGAACTCAAGGTCCACGACCTCGAGCATTTCGTCGCAGCGTTTGCGACGAGCTGGCGGTGCTATGCGATACGCGGCAGCAAAAAAATCCAAATACTCAATAACTGTCATGTCATCGTATACGCCGAAAAAATCGGGCATGTATCCTACAAGACGCCGAATTTCTTTTGGATGAGTGTAGATCGAATAGCCGCATACGTAGGCTTCACCATAAGTTGGCGTTAACAGCGTTGCGATGATTCGCATCGTTGTTGTCTTGCCAGCGCCGTTAGGCCCAATGAATCCAAATAAGTCACCCTGGCCCAAATCGAGATCAATGTCCCGAATTGCGTACATATCGTCATATTTTTTTGTTAGCTGTGAGGTCTTGATCACGAATTTTGACCGATTGCTGGATTGGCAGAACCCGAAACGGGCGTTGCGGGTTTGAATTTGCTGACGGGAATGATCAAACGCAAAAATGTCTTTCTTTGTCCCTCGGTCGCTTGGATCGGTATTGAGTTCCTACGCATGGACCAAACGAGAGACGAGTCTTTAAATTCACAGATGAGGATTGCACGATCTAAGCGAATCACATCGGAATAGTCTTGCTCGCTCAAGTATCGATTGTAGAGCCCTGTGTACTTGCTGCTCCCTGCGGATTCGTGAAAACTAATTAATTCCATTAAGCGATCTAGTTTGCGTGCATCCGCAGGATCCCAAGGTGTGCTTCGTTCTTCGCCACCAATATTCTGACGCCGTTGCAGTCGACGTGTAATGTCTTTCGGAACGGTCGACGCGGAAAAAGAGACGCGTTGGCCAACTCGAATTCGCGTGTCAAGCGTATAGGCTCGGCCGCAATAGATCAGCAAGGAGTCGAGTAGGTCGACGTCCAATGGGTTTTCAAAACTACCCTCGAGTAAGTCGATGGATCCAGCAACCATCGAAAGACTATTGGTCTCTTTGGGTAGCCACATACCCTCTTGCCAAGTTGCACAAAGCGATTTAGTTCCAGCCGCAGGAATGCCCACGCCTTGAATTGCATACGCTCCGTCAAGGCTTGAACTGACCTCGTTCTTCACGGTTTCCGAGTTCAACTGTGGCTCGTGGTGCACGGCGTCGATTTTGTACGCTGGCATACCTCGGTCGGTGGCAACCGTCGACTCGAAACCGCCAAGCCCTTTGCCTGGCTGGCCGAACCAATCGAGTTGGACTTTCTGACTCGAATTCTTTGTCGCTGAGTTCAAGCCCTGTGAGCGTCGGCTGGCGGAAAAATCAAAAGTACCGCGATTGCCGCCATAGCAATGCATATAGCAACGCCCTCGGAGCATCTGCGTTTGATAGTCGATCTCGAGCAATTCCAAACTGTTGATGCTGGGCATTTCTGGCTTCCAACGTCGCGTTAAGCCAGCAACAAAGAGGCAACTTCCAAACGAACACACGAGAAGGGTTATCCAAGTGCCACTCGGCTTTCTCCAAGTTCGCGAAACTAGAAAGTAGTCCAAAGGGCCAATCACTAGGCAGAACAATCCCACGAGTATCGAAATCGACGCCAAGTTTCCAAGGGTCAGTAGCGGAAAGTTATCGAGCGTTGAATGGAGTTGCCCCGAGATGTCGTCGTAGCCAAGATACACTCGTTTGTCGGTCCTAGCATCCCTTTTTTCCCATTGATCATCGAGCAGTTTCTGTAACAAGTTAGGGCGGCTTTCCCATGCAAGTAACTGCTCGCTCTCCAATTCAACTGCGACGAAAACCACTTTTCCAGCACCAAAAGCCCACCTTGCAATCATCGGATACTTCGTTCGATTCTTCCTGAAATCGAGATCGACCGTGCCGCCAATATTCGAAAGCAAGCAGCAACTTAAATTGGCCAATCGGCTTTGCGATCCCAAGTGGGATTCGAGCGGTCCTGGGTCGCAATCGGTTGAAACTCCATTAAATTCACCTGGAATCAGGGCTCTGAATTCCTTATTCCTTAACCATGACTCTACGTTTTCACCCAAAGACAAAACACACCGTCCGCCTTGTGCAATCCAATCCTGAATGGCGCTGGCTCTCAGGGGATCCATCTTGCGATTGAGTTCCGCGTTGCCTGACGATAAAATAAGAACATCTACTCCGCTATAACCGAGGGAAGTTAAAGGCAATTGCTTTTCACTCGCAAGTTGGACGGTAGAGTGTTCCGGGAGAGCACCTCGAGCTGATTTCATCGCTCCCTTGCTAAGTTCCAACCTGTCGCCCCCGATGCCAACGACCAACGGTTGTGTCGCAGGAAGTACTGTTCCGCGTTCTTCCGCTCGCAATTCCCTTTCCCGAAGAAGGGAGCCATCTCGCCCTACCAGGCGAAGCAAGATTGGCCTGTTACCGCGACCATGCTTGGCTATTACTTCGATTTGCAAAGTGGATTTTGGCGGTAGCTTGACCTTCCAGAATTCGCTTTGGTAAACGACGGATACTCCATCGCCATCAAATGTCTGGATTTCTACAAGTCCATCAACTTCGTTCGCCCCCGACGTGATGTCGATCGCAGTTCGTGTGGGGAAGCCTACCTTCCAAAAGCCACCCAGTCCCATCTCCGCGCGAAATTGAATCTGCTCCAAATCAACCTGAGCTCCTGCGATTATGCAATCACCTGCGCTGATTGCAATCCAGAAGAGAATGGATACGAGCATTCTCAAAGAGTACGTCGAAGGAACTGCGGTACTAAAAAAAGGTGCTCTCCGGGGAGAGCACGATTTTGAAAGGACATTGGATGCGAGCAAATTGATTATAGTTCTTAATCGAGACGCTTAACTATAAGGTTTTTGAAGTAAACTTTGCTTCCTGGATCATGGGCTTGTAAAGCAAACGTGCCTTCGCCGAGCTTTCGATCAAAATCTTTACCTGCTTCTTGATCCTTCGGTTCAGTGTATTCGACTAAAGTTTTGCCATTTACCTTAAGCGTGATCTGTTTGCCCTCAACGATGATTTCTTGAGTGTACCACTCGTTATCCTTGGCTGCAGGTTCCAATACATCCTTGACGGAGTACAAGCTGCTGGTTCGCCTTGGGTCCGACTTGTAGGAGTTGTTCACTTGGCATTCAAAACCCTTTTTCGGCCAGCCTCCGTCTTGGAAAGCTGTATGGAAATAAATCCCAGCATTGCTGTTGGGCATTGTCTTGACGTCGGCCTTGAAATGGAAATTTTTAAATGGTTTTTTATCGCCAACGTAAAAAATGTGGCTGCGGTCGCCTTGGCAGACGATGCAGCCATCTTCAATGGCCCAGCTTTTGGGATTTTCATTGATCTTCCATCCATCGAGGCTCTTGCCGTCGAAAAGTTCGACAAAATCGCCGATTGGGGCATTGAATGAAATCAACTTGTCGGTTGTCTGCTTCCCCTTGATATCTCCACCAGGAAGTAATCCCGCTTTGATCAGATCTCCGAAGGACTTGTCCTTGCCAGATGCTTTTTTCTCTTCGCACTTCTTAAGAATCGCCTCGATTTCCTTACGAGCTTTTTCAGGTTCCTTCTTGATCATTTCCATGTACGGTTTTCGCAATAAACCAGCATCCTTGAGTGCCTCACCGTATGGATTGTGCTTCTTTTTATTTTCACCCTCGATATGACAAACATTGCATTTGGCTTCGGCAACCAGTTTCTTGAAGTCGTCGTTTTTACTCTCTCCAACGTAGAACTTGCCAAACTCCAAGCCGAACTCCTTGGTAGCAAACGCAGCCTTGGAAGTGACAGTTGCCATCAAAACGACAGCAAAAACAAATAATAATCTTTTCATACGAGACGATTCTCCAAAGGTGGGGTGGACGGAAAGCACGGGCTGCAAATGACGATGCATGTGGTGATTCCCTCAAAACTCACTACTGAGATGCCCTGATTAAAATACCAGACATCTCGGCTGTCAAACGATGTACCGTCATCGGGGCAATTTAGGTGCCAAAAAAGTCATTTGGAGTGAACCGTTTAACCCCAGACCAGTCTTCGTTTACCATTCCTTTTCGCCTATATCCCGTTGCAACTCATTCTCGGTACGTCTCTCACCCTGAACTCGAATTCGTAAATAATCAATAACCAAAAAAACCCCGCCTAAGCACGCACCTGAACAATAACCAAAGAAAACTCCAAAGATTGATAAAACGATTAGGGCCGACGCGTCAAGCGATACCCCTAACGCACGGACGCCCACGTTGAATGGATTCAAAATCGAGACGACGAAGTAGATTACCCCGGTTACACAAGAAGCAAGTCTCGGAGCCTTGCCGCCAAAAAGAACTGCTTGCGATACCCCCACGCTCGTGAAAAAGCCCGCAACCACTGCGAAGGCCCAAGGACCGAATTGCAACAAATTCATGAACGCGAACAAGAAACCATAACATGCTGTAAATACGAGCAAACTTGCAAGATCCAATTTGCGGGTTACTGAATAGACGAAGTTCGTTGGCGTAGTCACGAGGAACCCTTACGTATCCGTGTAGAGCCCTTAAGTATCCTTGTAAAAGGAATGCCGGCGGGAACAGTTGAGGGCAACTGTTCTACAATCATTTGAGTCGAGGCAACAACTCGCGTTCGACCCATTTCGTGTCGACCGTCCCATTGAGAAACTCTTTTTGCTTGAGAACGGTTGCATGGAAACCAGCCGTCGTTTTAATGCCCGTGATTCGGAGTTCGGCCAAGCTTCTGAGCATACACTCGATGGCTTGCTCTCGAGTTGGGCGGTGCACAATGATCTTGGCAATCATCGAATCGTAGTAAGGCGGGACGGTATAGCCCGCATGGGCGTGCGAATCAACTCTAACCCCAAGACCGCCGGGGATAAACATCTTTTCGATTCGACCGGGGCATGGCATGAAGTTTTTGTCGGGGTCTTCCGCGTTGATACGGCACTCGATGGCAGCACCAACAGGCTTAATGTCCGCTTGCGAAAACGGAAGCGGTTGGCCGGAAGCGACTAAGATCTGCGACTTGATCAAATCGATCCCTGAAATCATTTCGCTCACAGGATGCTCGACCTGAATTCTCGCGTTGACCTCAATAAAATAAAACTTGTCATTTTGATCAACGATGAACTCGACAGTAGCTGCATTATAGTAGCTTGCTTGTTTTATGAGCCGAACGGCTGCGTCGCACATTTCCTTGCGAGTGGCTTCAGGCAAACGAGGAGACGGGCTTTCTTCAATTAACTTCTGATGCCGACGTTGCACGGAGCAATCGCGTTCGTGCAAATGGACGATGTTCCCGTGATTGTCGGCAATGATTTGAACCTCAACATGCCGCGGACGATCGATGTACTTTTCTAGGTAGACACCGCCATTTCCAAAGGCCGCTTTGGCTTCGGTTTGAGCCTGAGAGATCGACGTTTGCAAGGATGATTCGTCCAAAGCGACCCGCATCCCTTTGCCACCACCGCCCGCAGTCGCTTTGATCAACACAGGAAAGCCAATTTTGCGAGCGGCCGCTATCGCATCCTCTTGCGTCTCGAGCAAACCATCGCTGCCCGGAACGACAGGTACGCCAGCGAGGACCGCCATTTCACGAGCTGTATTCTTGTCGCCAAGTTTCTCCATCGCTTCGGGTGACGGTCCGATGAAGGTGAAATTGCAACTGCGACAGACTTCGTTAAAACCGGAGTTCTCTGCGAGGAAGCCATACCCAGGATGAATCGCATCGACGTTTCCGATCTCGGCAGCGGCAATGACCCGATCGACTCGCAAATAGCTATCCATGGACTTAGCTGGGCCAATACAAATGGCTTGATCCGCCAACTCGAGATACTGTGAACCTCGGTCAGCTTCGCTAAAAACAGCAACCGTTTCAACGCCGAGCTCTTTGCACGCGCGAAAGATACGTAACGCGATCTCACCTCGATTGGCGACAAGCACACGACTAAACATTCTTAGCCCCTGGTGTCGATCTTAAATAGTGGCTTGCCGAAATCAACCGATTCTTCGTTTTTAACGAGGACTTGAACGACCTTGCCACGTATTTCAGCGGGTATCTCGTTAAATACTTTCATCGCTTCGATGATGCAAACTACGCTATCGTTTTGAACCAAAGTGCCCATCTCAACAAAATTTTTTGCGTTCGGATTCGCTCGCGAGTAAAACGTCCCGACCATCGGTGATTTAATATAGGCGATATGGGGACCGTCAGCTTCAGGACCTGGGGTAGAAGCGACAGTTGGCATCGTGACCGATGGGGCGGCAATAGCCGGAGCCATCATCATTCCACCAGATAAGTTTGGTTGGCCATACCCTGTTCCACACAATCGAATTCGTTGATTGTCTTGACGAAGATCGATTTCACCGAGTTCGTGCTCCTTCATTAGCTCGATCAACTTTCGAATTCGATCGATGTCGAATACGTCGTCGGTTCGTTTGGTCGATTCCGCCATCTCTCAAAGGGCCTTTCGGAATGAAGTTATGCAAGGGAAGCTGTAAAGTAGCACCGTTTTATACATGCCAGCCATTTGACCTGGAAGCCCTGAAACGAATCGCTTGAGATGGCTGAATCCAAATCCAGGTTTAACGATCGCGTCGAGGACCGCGTCCGCGGGGACCGCGATTTTGAGATTGGTTCCTTTGATGGTTTTCCATATTTGCTGCGACGAGCGTTCCAATCGCATCTTGCCACGACGGGATCCTGCTGTTCTTGCCAACCAATTCGTTGGAATCTTCGTCTTCGATGTCGCGATCATCGTCTGAGTCGCGTGGATCAATGCTCGCCTCGGCGTTCTCGCTGCTGTGAGGTTCCGATCGTCGTCCACGGCTGCGTCGACGGCGAGGACGCGATTCTGGTTCAGATTCGACATCCTGATCGTCCACAAGCTCGAAGCTGTCGAGCATTTCAGGTGAATCGTCCACGAATCCAAAGCTATCATCGTCTTCATGAATGCCAGCTCCAAACCCCGACGACTTCTTTGCAACTGTCGGACTAGAAATACTTGCTCGACGATCTGAGCTAGCATCTCGATTTCCTCTTTCTACGCGAGGCGAACCGCTTCGTTCCGATCGTTCGGGACGTTCACGAGTTGATCTTTCTCCTGTGTCGGAGCGTGCAGTACCCTCGGCGCGAACTGACCTGTCTGCTTGCGATGGTCTGTCTGTTCGCGATGGTCTGTCTGTTTGCTGAGGTCTGTCTGTTTGCTGAGGTCTGTCTGATCGATCTGGCCTGTCTGATCGATCTGAGCGCGAAGACCTATCGCTTGGATTTGAAACCTCTTCGCGTGCTGGCCTTTCGGCTCGTGCGGCTCGATCCGCTCGCGGCGGCCTTTCTCCGCGATCCGATCTTGTAGGTCGATCGGAAGATTCTGCGCGTACCGGCCGCTGGGTACTGTCATCGCGCGCGGGCCTTGGTGGACGCTCCGCGCGCTCAGGACGTGTTTCTTCCTCCAGGCGGGCCGGTCGTTCGGGGCGTTCCGATCGCTCGGGCCGAGGACCTCGGTCAGGACGATCCCCTCGATCCGATCGTGGCCCCCGCTCTGGACGAGGAGTACCGTCTGGACGAGCAGGACGTTCGGATTGATCGGAGCTGATGGAACGCTCCAGTCGATCGTCTCCATCCTCAGGTTGATTTCGGTGGCCACGGCCACGCGGTGCACGCTCCGGTTCTGATTCCAATCTGGGGATGTCTTCTCCCAATGTTTCGTCCACGAGTTCACCGGATGGGAGGTCGGCACGAACGTCCACTTGGCGACCTCTGCGAGGCTGTTGTCTTCGAGATCGTCGTTCAGGGTCATTCACTTCGGATTCGTCTCGAGTCGCCCGAGTAGCGTTCGGGTCAGGCTCAGAGCGATCCGAGCGTGCGACCCTTTCACGTCCGTGCGAGGAACCGCGAGACTCACCCGAACCTCTAGAAGCTCCTAAATCTCTCGTCGATTCGGACTTTTCGGCAAATCGAGTTGCAAGTTTCGGGGCTTCGGGCTCGTTTTTTGGGGCTTCAGGCTCGCTTTTTTCCTCTTCAGCCGCATCGCCCCACATGCTCGGTTTGGCTTTTTTGCTTCCGGCAGCTGTAGCCTTTGAACCCGCATTGGCATCCGAAGTTGCGTTGGATGCAAAGGCTGGTTTTGGCTCGGAATCCTGCGTTTGTTCTGGAGTCGCAACCCCGAAAAAAGTTGCAACCGCGTCCCAAGAACTTCGAAGTCGCGAGGTTTCAGGTTTTGATTTTGCCGGTTCTGTCGGTGGCGAAACCGCTGGCTCAAAAGCTGCGAATGGTTCCGCATTCGTGGCTGCTTTTGGCGGTTTAGTCGAGTGCTCTGATTTCTTGGTGGTTGGATTCAGAGAGGGCGTTTTGAGTAGGTTTGCAATACTATTCCAATGGTCCGACATGTCGAAATCTTTTCGCGTGGCCGCGGGTCATACAAGATAAAGGATGGGAGAGCATGAACCGCTCGCCCTCGATCCGTCTTAGTATAGCAGATGGCACCCGTTTAGGGAAAGCAAGGATTGCGACAATGCAAGCCTGATACCATATTGGCCTATTTGACAAGCGGAATGAACGTTTCTGTTGTTGTGGTGACAGCGTCGCTTGCAAGCTGCGTTGCTGTCGGTGCCGTCAGCCAGGCTTGCGAGCGATATTTGGTTTATAAGTGCCTGTTTGCAAGCGATGCATTGACGGCTTTGATGTAGGTCCTGCCAACTTGTGTGAAAGGATGGACTAAATTGAAATAAAGAATGTACCAAATCGCTGCCAAACCATCCCAGGTCCCAATTTTCTTGCCCTCTTCATAAGTGCGGCCGTAATAAGAGATTGGGACCTCATACGTTCTGGCTCGCGTTTTGCAAATCATGGCGGTTATCTCAACTTCCATTCCAAAG
Source organism: Pirellula sp. (assembly GCA_043757445.1). Lineage (GTDB taxonomy): Bacteria > Planctomycetota > Planctomycetia > Pirellulales > Pirellulaceae > JBKCUI01. The sequence goes on from JAYVPJ010000017.1 coordinate 160,668, forward strand.
CCACTGCTTTTCAATTGCAAAGGAAAGATCACATCCCGATGGAATGCTTTGTAACAAGTCTCGATGTCGGACATGTTTCGATTGGTTAGGATATTACTTAGGCAGGTCAGGGATTTGTTTGCAAGATAATGGTAGTAGTACAAAACCCTCGAAGCCCGCTTTACCAAAAATCGACTTCCGTAAACAACATCCGCAACACCCTCGACGATCGGAGAAATGATCTCCGGAATCTCGTTCGGGTCATATTCTAAGTCGGCATCTTGTACGATTAGAATGTCGCCGGTACTTTCGGAAATAGCTTTGGCGATTGCAGCCGTCTTACCTAAATTTTTGGACTGCGTAAACGATCGAATTGAGGGCTGGTCCATCGCAATTCGTTGCACTAGCTGACCTGTTGAATCGGTTGAACCGTCATCGACCACGATGATTTCTCGGTCGCCAATCTGCAATGCAAGCAACTTCAGCAATACCCGTTCAATCGTTTTCTCTTCGTTAAACGCCGGCACCAAAATAGAGACTTTCAAGCCGATTTCCCTTAGTAGTATTGCTGATTGACAGGTTTGATCACGATTTCTGGAACATGCACGCGTGCGGGTAAACAAGCTAAGCCAACGACGACTTGAGCAATATCCTCAGGCAACAATATTTTTTGCCGATGTTCGTCCGAGACCGGTGTGGGCCTATGTTCGAGTAGCGGGGTGTTCACCTCACCGGGATACACGTTGGTGACCCTTATATTCTCAGAACCGACTTCGTTGGAAACGCAAGTTCCAAGTGCCGACATCGCAAATTTGCTCGCAGAATAAGCGACACCCCCTAAAGCAATAGCGCGTTTGCCGGCAATGCTTGAGATGTTGATGATCATGCCGCATTGCCGCGATCGCATTTGCGGAAGAACAGTATAGATGCAGTTGTATGCACCCGTCGCGTTGATCGCCATGATCTCGTCCCATTGATCTGGTAACATGCAATGGATCGAGCGATCTCGAATGTTGACTCCTGCCGCGTTGACCAAGACATCGACATGACCCAGGGAACTGGCAACCCAATCAAAAAAACTTCCCACGCTCGTTCTGTTAGCAACATCCACAACATGACCAGTGATTTTGCTCTCCGACGCAGTGATAGCTTGGTCTATCGCCTCTTCGCGGCGCGACCCGATCACGACCTTTGCACCGCTTTGTGCGAAGAGTTTTGCAATTGCAAATCCAATCCCGGTGGCGCCGCCGGTCACGACCACATGCTTGCTCTTAAGTGCGTTGGCTTCTATCATTCTGAACGATTTTACTTTGAAAGGGTTGGAGAAAAAGATCGGGTCGGGGAATTGCTGAACGTGAACTTCGTTTGTGGTCGCGACGAAACAAGCGAAGCTAGCTCGGCACGAACTATTTATGTATCCGATCTCTGTCGTAGAACAAACAGCGTGGAGCATTCTACCAAAACCCAATTCGTTGTGATCGGTGGTGGTTTCGCAGGTCGAAGTTTGCCAGGTGCAAGCCCTCAGCAGACGGGCGAGAGATTGCGTTGTGTTTTTAGGACGCCAAAATGGCGAGCAAAGGGGGCAAGCCGGCAAGCCCGGGCAAGCCTCGTTTGCTCGAAAGCTGTACGGGGCTTGACCCCGACAGCTTGGTTTTGGCGTTCTACAGCGGCGATAGCCGCCGCGGATGAAAATATCATCCAATCCGACGCTGGCAGCGTCGGCCACGAAATCACTTCACCTCATTGAAAACTGGCGAATCGTCATCCCCCTCTGCCAGGCCACTTTCGGATTGACTCCCCCATTGATGTAGACGCCGCAAGAGCCTTGCGCGAGAGATGTTTATTAATTTGGCTGCCGAAGTCTTGTTGTTCGGGTACCTTTCTAACGCGCGTAAGATCAATGTCCTTTCGACATCCTCGAGAATAGAGTCCAGGTCCACGGACTCGTCCAACTTCGTTTGTTCAATATGAGAAACGAAAGTGCGAATATTTACGGGCAAGTCTTTGTCGGTGAGCTTTCCGCTTTGGGCGTTTCTCGCCGCGTGGGTCAGTGCTCCAGCAAACTCTTCGATATCACCCGGCCAGGAATAGGCCATCAGGGCATCCAAAAAACCGTCACCGATCTCAACCGTTGCTGCGCCCTTTTTATGCTCTACAAGGAACCAGGCGCTAATCAAAGTTGGTAAGTCCTCCATTCGATCAACAAGCTTCGGCAAATCGATTCGAAGGATGCCCGTTCGCATCATGACCTCGCTCCAAAGCACATTACCCTTGGGCAAAGAATGAATTACTTCTGCGTCGCAGGTAGCGATACAAACCGCCCCTTCATGTCTTCTGAGAAACGACGCCAAAATGAAGGTGCATGCGTCCGGCAATCCCTCTACGTTGTCCAATAAAACGTTTGGTGATGCTCTTTCATGGGTCGTACGCTCAACGATGACTTCCAACATACTTTGCAGCAACTCGACGTCCATCAGGGAACAGTCGATGCGAACCATCGACTCGTCGCTCGCAAACCTGGATTTGTTGATGCCAATCCCTCGTCGATGCGACTGAATCGATTGCGCAAGCCAGGATCGACCCGAACCGCTTTGGCCAAAAATGGTGAGCGACAAAGGGTTTGCAATGGCGAGTTGCACTTGTTCCAGCACGCGACGTGCACCCGCAGATTTGCCCTGCAAAAACCACATGTCATCCAAGTGTTGGTACTTATTACGATTATCCCGCAGTATCTTTTGAATGATAGCCGCTTGTTCATCTACGATTCCATGCAGGGCGTTGCTCAAGTTTTGACAAAAAATGCAAAGGATGCATCCATTGCCGTCCTCCAAAGGAATCAAACATCGAATCCAACCGGACGAAGCCGTCGCACTTTCTGCACTGGGCTTTGTATCTGCACTGGGCTTTTTATTTTCAAAAGCTGGAAATGGGTTGGCTTCAGGCAGTATCTTGAGCTCCCTGCGCGACCAATGGATTGGCAGCGCGAAGAAGGCTGAGAGATGAGCGTCTAAGCTTCCATCGTCCGGAACGGGTGTGCCGCAACGCAACCCCAGCAAACTCTCGACGGACCGACCTACCAGACTGCCCATTGCCTCGTTAGCAAAAACAAGTGTGTCTTCCTCGGATAAGACGCAAATCGGATTGAATGAACTGCCAAGTAGCCTAGCGATCTGTCGCTTGGCGATAGAGCGGTTGGATTCATCCATTTGGCACTCGGCGGTAAACGAAAAAACACTGCGCGATCAAACGATCAACGCAGTGTTGCGGGAATTGAGCATTCTTCGTCAGTGTCGTTTAGAACACGTCGGTCAGGAAATGGTGGCCCCAATGATATCGCTGAGCGGTTGGATAATAATTGTACCACTTGCGGTTGTAAACCGGGATCTGCATTTCGGCAGGATATCGATGATAGAGGCTATCGCTGCTGCGATAGTACTCGTTCCCATAGAAGTTCTGTGGATAGTAAACGTACGGATAGTGATTGAATCGCTCGTAGTCGCGATTGCTGGCAGCTCCACCCCACGCTTTACCGTAAGCCTGAGCCTGAGGCTGAGCCTGCTGGGCTTGGGCGTCGTCATACGATGCCAAACCAGCGACGAATGCTAGTGCGGCGACCAAAAAGGCCTTGCGGACCATTATAAACCCCCCGGTTAAATCGAATTTCCTTCGCTTCTGCGATCGTTCGTTACAATCGGCAAAACGAACCTGGGAAGTTGAGCTTTTTATCGATACAACCCCTAGATGAAACCGTACCCCTCGTTGCTGTGCACTGACTTGCCAGAAGAATTTTCGGGCAAAGAAACGCAATTCAATTTGGGGGAAGGTTATAGTGAAGTCAGATTTTTATTCCTTCAGAGCCTTCCTTAATATGCACGATGTAACCCAAATCCTGAGCCAGATCGAATCGGGTGATCCAACTGCGGCCGAGCAGCTCTTGCCTGTTGTTTACGACGAACTGCGCAGGTTGGCAGCAGCGCGACTAGCTCTGGAAAAACCCGGTCAAACGCTTCAGGCCACTGCGTTGGTACATGACGCTTATATTCGGCTAGTGGATGTCGACGAGGCTCAGCATTGGGATTCACGCGGTCACTTCTTTGCGGCCGCGGCGGAGGCCATGCGAAGAATTCTGGTGGAACAAGCCAGAAGGAAGCTAGGTAAGCAACGAGGTGGGGACCGGCAACGACTTGAATTGAACAATGAATTTGAGAAAGAAGTTCAAGATCCAGAACTTGTTCTACAAGTAAGTGAAGCACTAGATCGGTTAGCACAAGCCGACGCTCAAGCGGCTGAATTGGTGAAACTTCATTGTTTCGCGGGTTTTTCGATCCCAGAAGCCGCTCAATCTCTCGGCATTGCCAGTTCGACCGCTTACGCTCACTGGACTTACGCCAAAGCCATGATGGGACGACTCTTAGCTTGAACCGCAATGCGCTAGCATGAGGGCCGGGACGCCAAACATCAATTGTGATTCCGGCCCGCACGCTAAGGCGTTGCGGCTAATCTGGGACTCAGCCGCCGAATCTACGATTCGCGTATCAATAATAATATACGTCCCGCTCGTTTGTTTTCGTGGTTGCCAAAGCGAACTTCGAAATTTTCGATATTCTTTCGAATTTTTCTGGAAGAATTTAGGTGAACTCTCGCATTGTCTACAAATGCCAATCCAGGACCAACCTATGAACAAACCAACCGACTCCAATCAACAAGCCATCAAAGACGCATTCATCCGCTGCATATCAGTCGGAACGACTCTAGCGCGCGACGAACAGCTGCTCGATATCGAGCGTGGCGATCCGAAGATCGCCGCCGAAGTGCGAGCGCTTCTTGGCGAAGCCGACGCGGGCAGCCCCATTGAAAAGATCTTTGGTTTTGTCGCCGACTCGCAACTCGCTCAAACCGACGCAAGTAGCCCCTCGGCATCCGATTCCAAAAATCCATCAACCGACATGGCCGCACGCCCTGGGACGGTCATCGGGCACTACAAGCTGCTCGAGCAAATTGGCGAGGGAGGGATGGGAGCCGTCTTTATGGCTCAACAAACCGAGCCGATTAAGCGCAAGGTGGCTCTCAAGCTCATCAAACCTGGCATGGACACCGGCCAAGTCGTCGCGCGCTTCGAAGCCGAACGGCAAGCCCTGGCTTTGATGGACCACCCCAACATTGCCAGAGTGCTCGACGCAGGAACCACACAACAAGGTCGCCCGTACTTCGTCATGGAACTCGTTCGTGGTATTCCGATCACCGAATACTGCATCAGTAAAAAGCTCTCGATCGATGCTCGGCTAAAGCTTTTCATTGACGTCTGTCACGGTGTGCAGCATGCGCATCAAAAAGGAATCATTCACCGCGATCTCAAGCCCAACAATATGCTGGTGACTCTGCACGACGGCAAGCCGGTCGTAAAGATCATCGACTTTGGAATCGCCAAAGCCATCAGCCAGGACTTGACCGAGCGAACGCTCTTTACCAACTTTGCACAATTGATTGGCACGCCGCTCTACATGAGCCCCGAGCAAGCGGAGCTGAGCGGACTGGATATTGACACGCGCAGCGATGTTTACTCGCTCGGCGTTTTGCTTTACGAGTTGTTGACGGGGACGACACCATTCGACCGTGACACATTAAAGAAGGTCGGGATCGAAGAGATCCGTCGCATGATACGCGAGACCGATCCTCTCAAGCCCAGTCAACGCATCAGCACGCTGAAAGCGCAAGCCGATTCGACGCAAAGCAGCAATCCAACGCGCGATCTCAGGCGATCGCAATTGGAACTTCAAGGCGAGCTGGATTGGATCGTCATGAAATCGTTGGAAAAGGAGCGAGAAAGGCGGTATGAGTCGGCCAGTTCGTTTGCGGCGGATGTGCAGAGGTATCTTGATGACGAACCTGTGTTGGCATGCCCACCATCTTATACGTATCGTTTGAAAAAACTGGCTCGTCAATATCGAAGGCCGTTGGCTATCGCCGTCGCGCTGTTGCTTACCATGTTCGCGGCCACAGTGATCAGCGTTCAATATGCCTTCGTCGCGAATGCAGCTCGCCGAGAATCAGAAAGTGAGCGTATAAAGACCGAGGAACAGAGGCGATTGGCTGATGATAGCCGAAAGCGTGCGGAGGAACTCGAAGCTGATGCAGTTCGGCAACGTGAGGTCGCGCATCGAAATCTCTACGTGGCGGATATGCGACTTGCATCAATCGACTTTCGCAGTAAAAACATTCCAAGACTTCACAAAACAATGAATGCGCAACAACCCAAGAACGGTCAAGAGGATTATAGAGACTGGGAATGGTATTTCATGCACGCTTCAACCCGACAGGAATCGATGCTGATCGGGAAGCCCAATCATAGATTTGTTGATTGGACTGTCGACGGGAGCAAGATCGCTTCCGGTGGTGAAAATTCTGGTTTGACACTTCTGAAAGCGAACGATTTATCGACGATTCGTGATATAGATTCTGGAAACGCAAATCATAGCTGTGTCAGCTGGAGCCCTGACAACCAACAACTTGCTTGGCTGACCCTTAGCGACAAAAGCGGGGTTTTCATTTGGGATTCAGTATCCGACAAGGTTAGAACGATGCATTGGAATTCAGAAAATGGCCGTCAAATCGATCTAGTTGCCCTTGCATGGAGTCCGGATGGAAAGCGAATCGCGGCTGGTAACGCGCGCAGCCAAATACGGTTTTGGGACGTGGCTACCGATGACGTGTTGCATGACATTGCCATAAGCGTTGGATCACTCTCCAACATTGCTTGGAGTCCGGACGGTACGCTATTGGTTGGTGTAGGAAACGGAGTGCAAGTTTGGGAAGCAATGTCGGGTAAGCTAGTCTTCGACTACGCTCTTGAAAGAATCTTCAAATCGGTCGCAATTTCCGTGGACGGAGCATTCCTAATTGCGGGAGGTGCCGATGGAAAATGCGACATCATTGATATCCACACGCACGAACAACTGAAACAATTTCAGGCAAACACGGGTGCCGTCGAAGATTTAGCTGCGAATCCGGCAAAATCTGTATTCGCGACTGCGGGTTCAGACGGAGCAATTCACTGTTGGAGCTTACCTAGCGCAAAACGAATTTCCAGCTACTACGGTCATGAAGGATCGGTGGTATCGATCGCTTGGGATCCCGAAGGTAAACAGCTCGTTTCCGGTTGTGAAGATGACACCATAAGGATTTGGCCATTTCCGGGTAATGCTCCGATTCAACGATGGGACGAGAAATCGCCTGATGGAGAACTCAACAACAACTCCGTCAAATCGGGAATGCAAGCCGCGTTGGAAATAGCAGTCCTCAATGACTTGATTGACGAAGTAAGAGAGGAGGAGGCGCTGCATCTCGCACTGAAAAACGGTGTGATGACATTGGATGATAATGGTATTCGACGATACATTTCAGGGGCCGCTCTTGGCGATTTGCCGCGTCCAACAAAACTGTGTCGACTTGCCACATCCGATGAGCTCTCTAACGGTATCGTCTGGTCCAACGATCACTCAAAGCTGTTGACGATAAGAACCATGCGGCTAAGCAATGAGTATTCGATGCAGGTCGAATTATGGAACGCCAAAGCAATTAAGCAATTATATTCTAAGACGTATACCAAACTATTTTCCTCGCCGATTTATAATGCATGGTGGTCACCGGACAGTTCGAGGGTCGCAATTGTAGGCAGTGGAGGTTTTCAAATAGTAGATAGCGATAGTGGTAAATTCTTTCAGGCTTATGCTCATCATTCAGAGCAGGTAACCTCATGCATTTGGGATCCAACCAGAACGCACTTATTAACTGGTACGAAGCAAGGCGTATTACGCGTGTTCGATGTTGAGTCGGGTAAGGAGCTCACAATGTCAAAACTTCACGAATCGGAAATCACTTGCCTTGCTTGTTCGCCAAACGGACGACGCATCGCTACCCAATCGAAAGATGGTCAAACAATCATAGTCGATTCCGAAGGTGGCGGACAACTGTTGAGTCTAGACGATGGCGAACTGACGACAAAACGGCTTGCCTGGAGTTCAGACGGAATGCAGTTGGTTTCGAGGGACCAAAAAGGCGAGATTCTGGTCTGGAATGCGTCAAGAGGCTACGAATACGACAAAAGCGTGTTAAGAACCCAAGACATGAAAATCGCGAAAGAAAACGATCGTAGCAAAAGATTCGCAGAACTTATTCAGCGTAGGAGGATCCTCGGCGAGACAGGAACGTATGAAGATGTGATTACTCTGCTTACCGATGCTTTAAATGATCCGGAATTAAAGCGCTACATGTTCATGTTCTTGGAAATGAGGGCGGGACAATACGCCAAACTTGGACAGTACGACAAGGAACTCAAAGACCACAACCGTATTTTGACTGTTTTTTCAAACGACAGTAGACTCAATGCGTTGCGAGATTTGGCAGAAGTTAAGTTATCTTTGCAGAAAGGCAACTTCCAAAAAGCGGCGGAATATGCCACCGAGAAATTGCATTCGAGACCAAACCAAGCTGAATTATCATTTTACCGAGCGCAAGCATTTGTGGGCCTGAAGCAATGGTCCGAGGCGTTGGCCGATTGCGAACGCTATAACGAAGCACTGCCGCTTGTCGCCCGGGGCTGGAGTCAACGCGCGCTGGTAGAAGAGAATCTTCTACGAAACTCGGACGCAATTGCATCATGGTCGAAAGCGATCGAATTAGGTTCGCCTCAAAAGGCTGTAGACCTCCAGCAACGCGGGCGTCTTTATGTGTCAATGGATGAGCTAGAAAAAGCTTGCCAGGATTTCCGCATACTCTTTTACGAACACAATAGTATTATGGGCGGCTTTTTTGTCGCCGAGATTAGTCGGCTTTCAGGTGATGCTTCGCTGGCGAGTCAGGTTCGCGAGGAGCTGTTAAACAAGGTTGTTGATCAGACGACGGATGAAGAAAAAGCGTTTGCAGTGAAAGCGTGCTTTATAAGTCAGGCCTCCAGGGAACAAACTGAACGTGCACTAGTTTGGGCGAAATCGATGTATCAAAACGGTTTTCAAACTGAGTCTACTGGGCTCTTTGCGGGTTACCTACTATTTCGATTGGGACGCTACGACGAAGCGATGAAGCGCCTATCGGAATTACCCGAGCCTCCCGCTATGACAGCAATTGCCTATCCTTACTTCATGGCGATGACTCATTGGAATCTTGGCCACTCCTCAGAGGCAATCGAGTGGCTAGTGAAAGCCAACTCCAACTCCGAAGCAATATTAGCGTCGGGTAAGTATGTTGACAGGATCATTAAGCACCAGATTAAAACCTACCGGGAGGAGGCGACGAAACTAATCAACATTGGCAGCGAGTCGGAAGGGAGCGAATCTGTTGCACCGAAAGAAAAATAGCCAATTGCAATCAATCGTTGCACTGTTGAAACAGTATGATGGTCCCATTGAGCCGCAACGCGTTAGCGTGCGGGCCGGGAGTGCGAACGATGCTTGGCGATTCCGGCCCTCATGCTAGCGCATTGAGGCTCAAGTCCTGTCATGTGAAATCATTTGTATTCGACTGCATTGCTCTTACTTCCCCCTCAATTCATCATGAATGAATTCGCCGGTTTTTTCATCACTTGGACTACCTACGGTACATGGCTTCCCGGCGATGCAAGAGGATGGCGGAAAGCGGGGGCGGGGAATCAATTGCCCCGTCCAAGGCTTGAAGCATGGTGAGCCAATAATCTAAACAGTGAACCCGTGTTCCTGAGACCTGGGGATCGTGAAACGGTTGAAGCTGCGATTCGTGAACACTGCAAGATCCGGGGGTGGGTTATCACTGCAGTGAATGCACGAACGAATCACGTTCATGTCGTTGTTCAAGCGTACGCGAAGCCTGAAAAAGTGCGGGATCAGTTGAAAGCCAATTGCACGCGTCGGCTGAGAACACAAATTGATCCGCTGATTTGCGAACCAACCTGGACCCGTGGAGGCGATTGCGAAGTGCTGGAAGACGACGACGCATTAGAAGCAGCCACGCATTACGTGCTAGAAGCACAAGACTGAGCCGATTGGCGTTTGTCCATCCGTACCCGGATTGAATTCAACTTGAGCCGCAACGCCTTAGCGTGCGGGCTGGAGTGCGAAAGTTCCTTGGCGATTCCGGCCCTCATGCTAGCGCATTGAGGCTCAAAAAACCAATAGCTGTGTGCCAAACGTCGCGTCCGTCCAATTGCGACAACTGCGATTCGACTTCAGCCGCAACGCCTTAGCGTGCGGGCCGGGACTGCGAGAGTTGCTTGGAGGTTCCGGCCCTCATGCTAGCGCATTGAGGCTCAAAAGCCGGTAGCCACATGGCGTACGCCCAATTGACCCCTTTTTCCAATTTTCCTTGGAAGAAACCGCCACAACTCTCGCATTGATATGTGTCAGATCAAAAAACACCTCGAATCGGCTAACGACGACCACCCTTCAGTCATTTCCAGAAAGCAAACAATTATGAAAAAACAACGGTCGAAGTCCAACCTGCAACGCTTGCGAAAATTGTTCTTGGAACGCCTCGAAGCACGGGAAGTTTTTGCGGGTTTCGGCCTGGCCGACGGGGCTTACTTTGTAGAGCCTTGGATCGGGTCGTATAGCAGTGTGGCGATTCAGCCAAACGATCAGCAAATCGTCGTCGCTGGAAGTAGCCAGATCGTCCCTGGACAGGGCGGTTCATACCTAAAACTAGCCCGATACGATGGCAATGGTACCGTTGATCCAACCTACGGAGTCAACGGATTCGTGACTCCGTCAAGCACCATCAGTAACAACAGTCAAGGTGGCGGAACTGTAGTTGTCGATTCCACGGGTCGAGCTGTTGTCGCGTCGTCGATCGATGGAAATCTTGGAGTTGTCAGAATCACCGCCAATGGGTTGTTAGACTCTGGATTTGGAACGGGAGGTGTTGCAAGTATTTCGACCTCGAGCGACTACGAACAATCGAGGAGCGTTGGAATTCAGTCGGATGGTTCCGTCATCGTCGGTGGATTGACACGCAATGGAGCAGCTAGCGTTTACAATGCGACCAGCATTCTCGCTGGATTTACCTCATCAGGCGTTGCCAAAACCGGCGTGGGCGGGTTTGGGAAAGTGACGGGTGGCGTAGCCAGCGGGTTCACGCTCAATTCATTCGGAGCAGGTTTTGCCTCTTTCCATTCGACAGTCATCCAACCCGACAACAAGATTGTTGCTGTCGGTACCTATAGCCTCGAAGGGAGCCCTTCGGGGACGCTGATTGTCGCACGCTTTTCTCCGAACGGACTTTTGGATACGTCCTTTAATGGCAATGGATATTCGGTCTTTAGCCCACCCGGCATTCATATGACTACACCTGTTCATTCACTATCGGTCGGAAAAGTTGCCCTCCAGCCCGACGGCAAGATCTTGATTACGAGCTCAGCAACTTCAAGTGACCTCAGTGACGCCATCGTAGCTCGTTATCTGAGCTCTGGCACGTTGGACCCAAGTTTTGGCAACGGACTGGGTTATACCTTGCTCGATATTGGTGGCACCACGACACGGTCCAGTGAATCGGGTGACTGCGTTACGCTCCTGCCCGATGGTAAGATCCTCGTCGCCGGCCACGTATCCTTTTTGGACGATACATGGGCGATTGGAGCCTATCGGCTAAATGCGGACGGCAGCCAGGACGGAAGCTTTGGAGGGGCAGGCTACAAAGTCAGCGGCCGAATGCCATTTTTCGGGGCAGGTTACTTGAATGCCAGCCAAGTTGCCATACGTTCGGATGGCAGCATTGTCGTAGCCGGATTCCACCACAATAACGCAAGTTACAACGACTCTCCGATGCTCATGCGTTTCTTTAATGATTCCATTCCGACGGCCATCGTGACTCCAACGACAGGCTTGACGACTTCCGAAGTAGGCGGTCAAGCGACCTTTTCGGTAAAGCTCGATACACAACCGACGGCAGACGTTTCATTCGCGGTAAGCTCGAGCGACACGACGGAAGGCAACGTCTCAACGAACAGCTTGACGTTCACACCATCCAACTGGAACATTCCGCAATCGATCACGGTCACGGGTGTGGATGACTTCGATCCCGATGGCAATATAGCCTACACGATTGTTTTGGGTACCGCCAGCAGCGCTGATCTGCGTTACAACGGTCTCAATCCTGCACAGGTCGTTGTCACTAATATCGATAACGACACAAAGTTCTACGTCGTCAACGACGCAACGACCAACTTTACGTATGAGTACACTGCAAGCGGTGCAGCAGTAGAGAACTATTCACTCAATCTCGGAAATACCTCGCCGCGCGGTGCCGCCAGCACGGTGGCTGGAGATAAAGTGTGGGTCGTCGATGCAAACAAGAACGTCTATGTGTATGACGCGAGCGGCTTGCTTCTCGGCTCATGGACCGCTAGCGGACTCAACTCGACGGCTCAAGTCGAAGGCATTACTACCAATGGCACTGATGTCTGGCTAGTTGATAACAAGCAAGATAAAGTCTATAAATACACCGGAGCTGCCAGTCGGATGTCGGGCAGTCAAAGCCCAGCGAGCAGCTTCAACCTCAGCGCCAGCAATACGAGTCCAAAGGATTTGGTCACCGACGGCACGAGCATCTGGGTCGTTAACGACAGCTCGACTGACATGGTCTTCAAGTACTCGCTTACCGGTTCACTGATCGGTAGTTGGACGATTTCGACCCCAGGCGCAAGTAGTCCAACCGGCATCACGCTTAACCCGGCAAGCCCAAGCGAACTCTGGATTGTCGACAATGGAACCGATAAGGTCTATCAATACGACGCTGCGGTGGGCCTGACCTCCGGATCGCGTTCTGCGTCGTCTAGTTTTGTACTTGCCGCTGGCAATACCAATCCGCAAGGCATCGCAGACCCACCAGCTCCTATTGCCGCAGATAGCCGGGAGAAAGAGACAGTTGGTTCATTGCAAGTCGCCTCAACTGCTACGTTGACCTGCCCGATGTGGAACGCAGTAGTTAATTCCGATTCCGACGCGAAGATCGAGATCGAACGCGATGTGGATTTCCCACATCAATGCGCTTCGAATCAAGTCAAGAGCTTTTCTAACGCGACCAACGTTGATGGCAATCAACTTGTACGGGCCGAACATCAGTCCACGTCAATTAAGTCTCACGCCAAACGATTGGCTCTAGCGACAGATGCGGCGTTTTTCGATTGGGATTTCGAAGAGTTGCTCCCAATTGCACGCTTCAAGCTCTCGTCTAAGTCCTAAGTGCGAACTGAGCCGCAACGCGCTAGCGTGCGGGCCGGCAGTGCAATTCAAGGAGGGGAGTTACGTGTCCGATACCCAAAATATAGTTGCGTTTCCAACGCTCTGCCCCTCATCCCAAGTCCTGTAGATCTTTATCATCAGCTGACGGATCATACCAACCAATTGTAAATAGTGGCAAGCACAGTAACGCTATGAACGGGTTGGACCATAGATTTGAAATCGACGGCACATGATGCTCCGAGGATAAGAAAAACGGATATTTATGTTTTCACTGTCGCGAGCGCAACGGACGACACCCATGCCCGGGCGCCCGTATGCCACAAATGCCCGCGAGTCTGTTATAAAGAGAGCACCCATTTCCTTCAAAAAGGTCGAAAAATTGCCACTTACTTTCAACCGCAAATTCGTCCTGATCGCCTTTAGTAACTGCTTGCTAAGCTTGGCTTACGCCCAGGACGCCGATTGGCCGGTGTATCTCGGGGGTAAAGAACGCAATCTCTATTCGACGCTCGAGCAGATTAATTGTGCGAACGTCTCTCGACTGGAAGTTGCTTGGACCTATGAGACGGGAGATGCGGACGAATATCAGGCGAACAACCTCATTATCGGCGGCCGGCTCTATACGCCGACTCAGTCTCGCAAGGTGGTTGCACTCAACGCGGCCACTGGCGACGAACTCCGGAAATGGGATCCTGCGAATGAAAAAACGGGACCGGGCCGAGCGAGGCAACGAGGGTTGGTTTATTGGGCGAACGAAAACGGCGTTGAGCAGCGATTGTTCACCGCGGTAGATGGCCTCCTTTTCGCATTAGATCCGAAAACCGGAAAAACAATCAGAAGCTTTGGTGAAAATGGTTCGATCAATCTTGGTTCGGGTCTGAACACGCCTGGAATCGTCTACAAAGATGTTTTGATCGTTGGTGGACTCGGAGGCAAGGGAGCGGTTCGAGCATTCGATGTCAGGACGGGCGTGCAGCGATGGATATTCCACCTGATCCCCCGGCCTGGCGAAGTAGGATATGACACCTGGCCCGCGGACGCTCACGAAAACGCGACAGGTCTCATGCCTTGGTGCGGCCAGTCGTTGGATAAAATTGAGGTATTGTTTACGTAGCCACTAAGACGGCGGAGCCAGATTTTTATGGGGGAAAGCGAAAAGGGTCTAATCTGTTCGCCAACTGCTTGCTCGCGCTGAACGCGGCCACTGGAGAACGGATATGGCATTTTCAAATCGTACATCACGATCTGCTCGACAAAGACTTGCCCTGTGCGCCAGTTCTCCTAACCGTCAACCACGGCGGAAAGCGAATCGATGCGGTCGCACAAGGTACCAAACACGGACTGCTCTTCGTGTTCAACCGTGTCACGGGCCAACCGCTCTGGCCAATTGAGGAGCGGCCAGTTCCGCAATCCGACTTGGTCGGCGAGCAGGCTTGGCCAACTCAGCCATTCCCCACCAAGCCACCGCCCTTATGCGGCAGCGATATACGCAAGACGATACCTCGAACATTTCGACCGAGACCCATCAGTTAACTCGGGATAGGATTCTGGCAGCACCCAACTTTGGAGCTTTACCGGCACCGAGTCTGAATGAGACTGTGATGTTCCCTGGATTCGACGGTGGCATGGAGTGGGGTGGCGGCGCGGCTGATCCTGACGGGATATACTACGTCAACATTAACGAAATACCGTGGCTAATGCAAATGATCGAGACCCGTCATGCGGATGGCTCCAAACTGATCCCTGGCGAACGCGATTACATGGTCTATTGCGGCGTCTGCCACGGCCTGGAGCTACAGGGCAATCTCGACCTGAAGTTTCCGCCGCTGCTCGACATTGAAAAGCGAAAGCCCGGCGCTGAGATTGAGCAGATCACGCGGAAGGGCGGAGGGCGGATGCCCTCTTATTGCGACATGCCAGAGGCTAAGCGCACCGCGATTATTGACTATGTGCTCAGTAAAGGTCCGCCGCAGACGGCACCAAGCGATAAACAGGCGACGCGGGCTGCAGCTGCAGTCGCTGACGACGAAGGACCGGGCTATGCCTTTGGCGGATTCCGTCGCTGGCTCGACGGTGAAGGATGTCCAGCGATAAAACCGCCGTGGGGCACTTTGAATGCAGTCGATCTCAATACAGGCGAGATCAAATGGAAGGTTGTGTTAGGCGAATATCCCGAACTGACAGCCCGGGGGATCCCGCCAACTGGCACGGAGAACTACGGCGGACCACTGGTGACGGCCGGAGGCCTGATCTTCATTGGAGCGATAGCAGACGAAACCTTTCGTGTGTTCGATAAGAAGTCCGGTGAAATGCTTTGGAAAACGAAACTGCCTTTTGGCGGCAACGCCAGCCCGAGCACTTATATCGTCAACGGCCGGCAGTATGTGGTTATTTCAGCTGGAGGAGGCAAAGGTGGCCGCCCACGCGGAGGAACTCTGGTGGCGTTTGCGTTGCGGGATTGACTATGGAACGCGAGCCGAATTCTGCTGTCGCTGCGCTCACGCGAGTTTCTTACTGCAGACAATTGTGATGTGTCCGCACTCGCTCGATCGCTCCTACGCAATAATTCCCTTTACTACATCACCGTGAACATCGGAAAGTCGATACTGACGGCCTTGAAATCGGTAGGTGAGTCGTGTGTGGTCGATTCCACATAGATGCAAAATCGTCGCTTGCATGTCGTGCACATGCACTGGATTCTCGGTAATGTTCCAGCCATATTCGTCGGTCGCACCGTAAACACTCCCTTTCTTGACACCCCCTCCAGCCATCCACCAACTGAACGCCCTTCCGAAATGATCTCGTCCTGTAGGCTTGACTGGATCGCCTTGGCCAAATGGCGTTCTACCAAACTCCGCGCCCCAAATCACCAACGTATCCTCGAGCAGGCCTCTCTCTTTGAGGTCTTGAACCAACGCGGCCGCCGGCGCATCGGTGTCTGCACACTGTTGCTCCAATTGCGTATACAGATTGTTGTGTTGGTCCCAGCCAGCATGCATCAATTGGACGAATCGAACTCCGCGTTCCAGCAACCGTCTAGCGATGAGGCAATTATTACCGAATGTCCCTTTGGCTAACGCATCCGGTCCGTAACGCTCGATCGTCGAGACAGACTCGTTCGAAAAATCGATCAGGTCTGGGACGCTTGTCTGCATTCGAAATGCCATTTCATATTGTGCGATCCGCGTGTCGATCTCCGGATCGCCGTAGTCCGCCAAATGTTCTGCATTCATCTTAGCGATATCGTCTAACAACGATCGCCTCGCCAGCTGACTGACGCCCGCAGGATTTGCGAGATAAGGCACCAGATCGCCAGTATTGCGAAACCGAACACCTTGGAAGCGGCTCGGCAGGAAACCGCTACCCCAATAGTAGTCAAAAAAGAGTTGTCCGCAGGTCTTTGACTTGTCGCTCGAAGTCATCACGACAAATGTTGGCAAGTTTTCCGTCTCACTACCGAGCCCATACGATAGCCAAGAGCCCATGCTTGGTCGCCCGGGCACTTGAGAGCCAGTTAGGAAAAATGTTACGCCAGGAGCATGATTGACGGCTTCGGTGTGCATCGACTTGATCAAAGTCATTTCGTCCGCGATTCCGCCGATCTTAGAAATCATCTGGCTGAGCGGGATGCCCGACTGACCGTATTGTTGAAAGGGCTTGATGGCCGGGACACAGGGCCATTTTGCGTAACCGCTCGACATGGTGGAAAGTCGCGTCGAGCCCCTAATCGAATCTGGAATGTCTTTCCCCGCCATGTCTCGCAACGTGGGCTTGTCGTCGAACAAATCGACGTGCGATGGTCCACCACCTTGCCATAGCAAAACAACACGCTTTGCCTTGACTAGGTGATGCGGTAAATCGGGAAGGCCATTCATTGCACCATGGAGCAATGGAGCGTCGGCCAGCGATTGCCGGCCCAGCATCGATGCAAGTGCAGCGACACCAACGCCACTTGCGGCAGAGCCAAATAGCTGACGCCGATTGACTCGAGCCAAGTTTTGCTGAAATAGGTTTTCCATTATTGTCTCTTGCAATTCACCCGCGCCTCGAAGAGACGGCGCTACGAAACCATCACTCGCGCGTCATCGCTTCATCTAAGTTGAAAATTGCCAAGCACACAGCGGACAACGCAGCCTGATTGGGCAAGTCCAAAGTTTTATCTCTCGCAGCATTGCCCACTCCGACGAACGCCTCCGCGGCGGCACGATCGTCGGAATAAATGGCCAGTTGCTTTTGCATTGCGAGCTGAAGAGTCTCTAAATCCTTTTCACGAGGAGCTCGACCTAGCACCGAGCGAAATACATAGGCTATCTGCTCCGAATGCGAACCGGAATGACGCATGCCTTTTTCTGCCAACACTCTAGCGGCCTCGACCCATGTCGGATCGTTGAGAGTCGTGAGCGCATGGAGCGGTGTGCTAGTAGCCGATTGGCGCACTCGACAGGTCTGACGATTCGATGCATCAAACATGTTAGCTGGCCCGACAGTGCGTCGCCAGAATGTGTAAAGACTGCGTCGATACAAATCGTCCCCCTTCGATGCCGGATAAGTAAAATCTCGTTCTTTGGTTATGGCCAATGATTCCCAAATGCCATCGGGTTGATAGGGATAGACTGGCATGCCTGCGATGCGTGTGTCTAGAAGCTGTGCTGCGGACAGTGACCAATCTCGCATGATGAGCGATGGCATGCGAAAACGACTTGCTCGCGCGCACAATCGATTTTCAATATCGCGAGTTCGAAGCTCTGGAGTCACGCGGCTGGCCTGACGATAGGTCGCACTATTAAGAATGATCCGTTGCATTGCTTTCATGTCCCAGCCGGATTCTCTGAATTCGACGGACAACCAATCCAACAATGCCAAATGAATCGGGTACTCGCTTTGAACGCCAAAGTCCTCCGCGGTCTTGACGATACCGATACCAAACAGGTTTTGCCACATACGATTGATCTGTACGCGAGCCGTTAGAGGGTGCTCGGGCGACATCAGCCATCTTGCCAAGCCCAGTCGATTGCGAGGTGCATCGGCTGGCAGTGGCGGTAAAAAAGCCGGCGTGTTGAACGTCACTTTCTGGCCGGGCTTGAGGTATTCACCACGGGACAGGACATGAGATTCACGAGGCTTGTCGTCGCTCATCACCATGACGCGTGGCAAGTTATTTGCTTTGTAATCTGCAGATTGCTTTCGAACCTCGGCCAGTTTCCCGATCGCTGGAATCTTGTCGTTGAACGTACTGCGTACTTTGTCTTCGAAGTACTTTCGAATTTGCGATTCGATTGACTTCTTGTCGTCATCGGAGCGGTCCGCTTCGGGCTTTTTTAGCAGACTCGTAACTGCTTCGGGTAACCCCTTGCCATCGGCCGGCTCACCATCTGCAAAGAGTCCTGCCCGCCAACCTACCAAAGCAGCCTCTGCCAGTGGAGTCGCATCCTTTTCTAAAGTTGCGATTTGCAATTCGAATTCCGAAAACTTCAATTGGTATTCTTCGGTCGGCAGCTCGATGAAGGGTGCGGCCACGCGAATTCGCGATGAGAAGAATTGAGGCACGCCTGTTTCTGGAACACGATTGAATGCATCCAGTAAACTATAGTAGTCGACTTGAGTCACTGGATCGTATTTGTGATCATGGCATTGAGCGCATGCCATGGTTAAACCAAGCCAAGTCGTAGCCGTCGTATCGATGCGATCAAAGAGAACAACAAACCGCTGCTCCTCGGCGATAGCTCCGCCCTCTCCGTTGAGCAAGTGGTTTCGATTAAATCCGCTGGCTATTTTTTGATCCTTAGTCGCATCCAGCAGCAAGTCACCGGCGAGTTGCCAAATCGTAAACTGATCGAAGGGCAAGTTGTCGTTAAAGGCACGTACAACCCAGTCTCTCCAAATCCACTGCCAAGTGTCACCGTCCTGTTGGAAGCCATTGCTGTCTGCATACCGTGCGGCATCTAACCAACTTAAAGCCATGCGTTCACCGTAGTGCTCATTGTTGAGCAGTTGGTCAACCAGCTTTTCATAGGCAAGTGGGTCGGTATCGGAAACGAACGCATCGACTTGAGTAGGAGTCGGAGGCAAGCCGATCAAGTCGATGTAGAGGCGTCGAATCAAAGTCTGTCGATCCGCTTCGGGGGATGGTGAGATCCCCTCTGCCTCCAATTTTGATAGCACGAAATGATCCACTGGCGTACGCGTCCAATCGGCTTTGGAGGGTTTCGGCAGTTCCGGGCGAACAGGCGCAACAAAGGCCCAATGGTTTGAGTAGGGAGCTCCTTGGTTAACCCATCGTTCCAGCAAACTCTTTTGTTCGATGGAGATTTTGCGGTTGGACTTGGGTGGCGGCATTTGCTCGTTCACATCGGTTGAGTGAATCCGAGAAATGAGCGAACTGTCGGCTACATTACCTGGCACGATAGCCATCGATTGAATTGCAAACTCACGGATGTCTAACCTTAGGTCTGCCTGCCGTTTACCTCCGTCTTGGCCGTGGCAGTAGAAACAATTCTCTGCCAAGATTGGGCGAATGTCTCGATTGAAGTCGACGGAGTCCTCGGCAATAGCTCTTGTGCCCAATTGGCCGGTTGAGCAAATCCAGAACGAAATCGTGGCGGATGCTGCCAGCATCCGAATCGGCACCCGCTTCGTGGCGGATGCTGCCAGCATCCGAGCCGCCCCGAGCATTGTCTGCCATAACCCTGTTTTGGCATCCATTCCGAAGAGGCTATTCGGTTCCGTTGTCATAGGTTTCGAAATAAAAGGAAAGTAACGAGATCAACGGCTTGTTTTCTTCGCGAGGCAGAAACGACAGTGGGAATAGGAACGGAACTGGGCGGTGGGGTGAATTAAACCGTAGGAGTATTATTGTAGACCAACTGTTAGCCCAATTCCATCAATGAAACAAAGCAACTTGGATGCCCTGCCGGGATTCAAGGCTTAGACTATAATCGTACGCGATTATGTCGAGCACCTTGCTTCAAACTCGATCAATGTTCAGAGAATCAGTATGCAGAATTCGTATTCGTGTGGTTTTGACTTGGGCGGCACCAAGATGCTTTGCATCATCTTTGACGAAGAACAGAAGATTATCGCACGGAAACGTAAAAAAACCAAAGGAACAGAAGGTGCGCAAGCGGGAGTAATGCGGATTGCCGAGTTGATCCGCGAAACGTTTAACGATAACAATCTGCCACTAGAGGGCCTAAATTCGCTCGGCATAGGGTGCCCCGGTCCTGTTGATATGGACAACGGCATTGTCAACGTTGCCGTGAACTTGGGGTGGAAGAACGTCTCATTGGGCGCGATGCTCGAAGATGAATTAGATTGCCAAGTGTCCGTTCTCAACGACGTGGATGCTGGCGTCTATGGCGAATATTCCGTCGGAGCAGCCGTCGGAGCAAGAAGTGTGGCGGGGCTTTTTCCAGGGACTGGAATTGGGGGTGGCTTTGTATACGAAGGGAAGATCCTTCGTGGAAAACGCTCTTCGGCGATGGAAATTGGGCATACTCGAATAACTTCTTCGAATCGCAGTAGCGGAACGGAGATGACTGGCACACTCGAAAGCGAGGCCAGTCGGTTAGCGATTGCTGCCGAATGCGCGAAACTCGCGTACCGTGGTGAGGCTCCGAATCTTTTGCGCGCCGCAGGCACGGATATCGCCCAGATTCGCAGCAAAGTTCTGGCCGCCGCCATTCGGGACGGCGACAAGTCCGTTGAACGGGTGGTAAGGCAAGCTGCCCAAACCGTTGGTTATGCGGTAACCAATCTGGTCCATATGCTGTGCCCTGAAGTCATTATTTTGGGGGGCGGGCTAGTTGAATCCATAAGCGAAATCTATATGGATGAAGTGACGCGGACCGTCAAAAAGAGCGTCCTCCAATGCTATGAAGACATGTTTGAGATAAAAATGGCAAAGCTTGGCGACGACGCCGGCGCAATGGGTGCCGCCATTTGGGCAAAACAACAAATCAAAGTACCTGCCCAGCCAATTGGTTAGAATCGTAGCACTGTTGTCCGAACCGTGATAAACTAACTGCATCATTTGTTTAAATGTCACCCTTCATTTCCGGACAACCCAATTCATGAGAAATGATGCATCCTTTCGCAGGCGATTTCTTCGTTTTGAGTCATTGGAAACAAGAGCCTTGCTCGCAGCGGATGTGCAGCTTCTGCATAACTTTGCTATGCCGGAGGATTGCGACGACAGCGGCTTGGTATCTCCGTTGGATGCGTTGATCGTCATCAATGAGCTCAATCGGCCGGAGGCTGTTAGCGCCGTCGATGCTACGAAAATGCTAGATGTCAATGCAGATGGACTTCTCTCGCCGCTAGATGCGTTGGTCGTTATCAACTATTTGAACCGTCAACCTCCCAATGGTGACGCAACCCCGAGCTTCGTGCCGATTCAAGCTCGAATTGCACGTCTTGAGTCGGCGATAGCCAACGGACAGTTGCCAATCGCGTTAGGATCAGATGGTGCCCAAGAGTTGCTTCAAACGCTGAAAAATGGTGGTCGCCCAGAGCTCGGCGAACGGTTCATCGAGGGACGAGTTCATCCTCGCAATGAAGTAGAGCAGTTTGAAACGGAACGAATTGCAATTGAATTGGCTCCGCAAGTACGCGATGAGGAGCATGCAAATCGCTTCGCTGAATTCCTCGATCGGTTTTCTACGAAGCTCAGATCCGCTGGAATCAACGCACAAGTCATCGACACCCTTACATCGGAGATCAAGTCGGGGAACGATGCAGGTACGCCCCTTTCTTTGACGCAAATCAAAATGCGATTGACGGAACTGGGCGTCGATTTTTCGAAGCTGTTTCCGATTCGTCCTGAAACACCAGCACAATTAGAACCCCAAATACAAGCTGTGATTCAACGATTGAGGACTGCGGGCATCAATGCAGAGGTCATAACGAAAATTGTTTCTGACTTCCGAACCAGCGTACACGCCGGGACGCCATTTAACTTTGAGCAAATCGTTGCTCGGCTAACGGAACTTGGCGTGGACGTCGCGAAACTGTTCCCGCCCGCTCAGCCCACAATACCGACACGCTGGACGCCGTCCGTGGAACTCGTGACAAGTATCTTGCGTAGAGTAAACGCAAAGCCAGAATCGATCGAGTCCATTCGGACTGCAATGATAGCAGCGAAAGAAGCGGGAAGTCCTCTCAGCCTATCACAAATCTTGTCGTTGTTGAGACCAAACGGAATTCAAAACACGGAGTCGATCGCGAGATTATTACGACCGGTAAGGTAACGACATAGTCGATCTTTTGCGAATCAAATGAAGTCAAATGAGTCCGCGATTTTCTTCCATTGGCGCTGTGCTGTTTACTTTAGTGTTGTGCTGTTTACTTCAGTGAAGTCATAAATCCGATTCCCGTTGGTGTACTTCGCGTCACCGAAAACGTGCGGGTAGTGTTTCTCGAGTTCCCCAATGTAAATTTCGTATGGCAAATCAGCAAAAGCACCGTAGTCGTGCAGGTACGACATGAAGACATTTCCCAGCGAATTGAATTCCTGAAAAATGGAGTCTTTTGTGCCGTCAAATTCGAGCGGTGCGACTCCAATATGTTTGCACAAAGATTGGTTAAATGCTGGAGTGGCTTTCACCCATTTTCCGTTCAAGAACATTTCTGAAGCACCGTGAAAGACCAGATGATTGGTCTTCAGGATTTGCTCCAAACGCTCGGTTGCAATGTGATTCTTGACGATGTAGAAACTCAGGCGACTTGGAATGCCAACGGCTCGGGCGGTTGCCGAAAGCAACACTGCCTTTTCGATACAATACCCAAAATTCCTCGTTAGCAAATGACTTGCCCTCAGTCCTTCGCGACGCAAATCCAAAAGGTACGGGTTGTACCGGAATCCATCCCGAACGGCGAGGTACAGACTCTTGGCCCTCTCGACGTCTGAGTCTTTTGCAAGCGTATTTCGAACGGCGAATTCACGTACCGATTCGTTTTCGAAGTCGAGAAACTCCGTTGATTGCAAATACTTCTGCATGTTTTCTATCACTGATCGACTCAATCGTTTGAAATGCGTAGCCGGTTGTCGTCAACTGGTGAATGCGTCATACTACAACGAGTTACCTATCTTCGACTAATCGAGTTGTTCGTGGCACCCCTAAGGCGAGGGGCAGAAACAAACATACCAAGTGGCATGGGCGTCCCGCCCATGTTTTGACGGGCGAAACGCCCGTGCCACGAGATGGCTAAGGTAGGATTTCAACTGCCTCCCGCCTAAATCGTGTTTTGACCTTGCGAGAATACTTATGAACCACCGCCGCAATATTCTTAAGTGGGCTACCGTTGGAGCAATGATGTCGCCAGCAATGAACGCGTTGAGCAAGTCCCTACTGGCTGCCGAGCCATCGCAGACGATCCCATCGCAGACGATCATTGATACGCATCAGCATTTATGGGACTTAAAGAAACAGAAACTCCCGTGGCTCGCAGGTGCGCCAGAAATTTTGAATCGCACCTATCATTTGCATGAGTATCGCGAAGCCACGCAGGGGCTAAGTGTGAAAGCCATCTACATGGAAGTTGCAGTGGATGTCTCGCAGTTGGTAGAGGAAGCGGAACATGTTATCGGACTGAGTCGAGATACGTCCACACCAACGATCGGTGCGGTTATCGGCAGCCGACCAGAATCGGAACAATTTTCCGAATACATCACCCGATTCAAATCGGATCTGGAGGTAAAGGGTGCCCGTCGTGTTCTGCACGAGAAAGAAACGCCTGCCGGATTATGCTTACAACCGCAATTTGTGAAAAGCGTGCGACTACTTGGGGAACTGGGCCGCAGTTTCGACCTATGCATGAGGCCAAAGGAGTTGTCCGACGGCGCTAAGCTGGCGGAGCTTTGTCCAGAAACGCGATTCATCGTCGATCATTGTGGCAACGCGGATCCCAAGTCGTTTCGCAAAACGAACGGCACAGAAGGGGTACCAACCCATTCGGCAGACGAATGGAAATCGGGAATAGAAAAACTGTCCAAGCGACCTAACGTTATTTGCAAGATCTCCGGCGTTATTGCAAGCTTACCAAAGAGTGGGGATGCAAACGATCTCGCCCCAATAGTCAACTTCTGCTTGGACACATTCGGCCCGGATCGCGTAGTGTTTGGCAGCGATTGGCCAGTGTGCTTGCTCGGTGGTCCGCTCAAAACCTGGGTTAGCATGCTCACACAAATCATTAGCTCGCGGTCCACCGCCGACCAGCAAAAACTTTGGTCCGGTAACGCGATTAAACACTATGGGTTGAAATTATAGGACCTTTCGTCGTCTCCCGTCATTGATGCCAAACGGGTGCAACTATTAGCCAAACAGCCGATGATCCGAATTCCGTAGCCAGCCTGCTCAAAGGCTTAGAGGAATTGGAACAACGCTGGGATCTTCGTGTGTTATCACCCGAGCAACGTTTCGTCAAAAAGGGGCGGGGCAATTGGGTCAGAGGAGCGGGGTTCTTGGTTCAATCGATCAAGAAGCCTCAATCGATCGAATTGCCCAAGGGGTTTGAAGGCAGTGCGCAAATTCAATTGCGTCGCGATGCGGAAAGCAATCGGGAACGGATACAACGTAAGAGGTCAACGCAACGCGAGCGAGTCGCAGGAGCACAGGTACAGTCTCGATTCCGAGCGTTTAACGTATTTTGGAAATCCCTTTCCGTCATTGAGCAAGCCGACTTTGTAAATTCAGCCCTTGACCGTGCCGACGCGACGAAGCGTCATGGTTACTACGGCAATCAAGGCAGGGAAGACCCGCTCTTCGAACAGTATCGACAGGTAATCCTTCGAGATCACTTCGAGCGGAGCCTTCCCTAGTGGCAACCAGCCACTTCAATTTGGGTTTGGCCGAAGTGCGCTGGCACTCGGCTCTGAAGGAACAAAAGGGAACAAAAGGGAACAAAAGGAGGAACAAAAGGACATGCACATCTTTTGCGTTGCAGGCAATTGCGATGTTCGCTCTTAACTGCCGAGCCTTCATAACTTCGGCTCGATCGGCGTCGGATCTAGAGTGCTTTTCGCTCCGATCTACCAAAC